>NZ_LGIR01000033.1:0-320263 GCF_001187875.1 Pseudomonas sp. RIT-PI-a | reverse complement strand
AGCATTGGAACCACCTGATCCCATCCCGAACTCAGCAGTGAAACGATGCATCGCCGATGGTAGTGTGGGGTTTCCCCATGTGAGAGTAGGTCATCGTCAAGATTCAATTCCGAAACCCCTATCTGCGCAAGCAGGTAGGGGTTTTGTCTTTCTGGCTGATTTTCAGATCCTGAGTGTGGAGGGTGCTTGCTCTTGGCTCGGGCGATACCCCATGGCATGGGCGATGCCGTTCCAGTACTGCTCCGTTAGTGTCATGAAATCATAGAAACCGTCTGCCAGCGCTGCGAACTCATCATCGTCGTGACACTCGAGAGTGGCTGTGTGAATCGCCTGTATCTTGTGCTCCTTCTCGGCATTGCCGATATGGACGTAGAAGTACTCGCAATGCTCGTGGAATTCGTCGTTGGAAGCGTAGAGATGCTGGTAGTGCCGTACGCCCTCATACAGGCGGGTGAGCGTGGAAAATGCGAGCCATTCCTGGGCCAACAGTGCGCCCAGTGCGCGCTGACAGCCACTTTCCTCAGGCGTGCGGGTGTACAGGGCTTGCTGCTCAGCCACGAACTGGCGAGTGCTTGGCAGGATCAGATCATCGCTCAGCTTTGTCACTGGCGTGTAAGCAACCGCTACTCTGCTCAGGAGATCGGTCAGGAAATTCTCCAACAAATGAATGTGGGCTTTCTGCGGTTGACCGTAGCCGTATTCGGAGTACAGATTCTTCGCAATCTCGACGCGGGCGCAGAGGTTGTCGGTGTGTACCAGCGACAATGCAAGCATTGTCGAAGTCTGCGAAGTTCTTACCAAATAATTCTTCGCAAACAGCGCCAGTTGATCAAAAGACAGCGGGGCGGCCAGCCAGCGTTCATAAAAGGCGTTATTCAAAGCGCCGTGCTGATGTACAGAGGTAGCGAGCTTGGTGATCTCTTCATAATAA
Source organism: Pseudomonas sp. RIT-PI-a (assembly GCF_001187875.1). Lineage (NCBI taxonomy): Bacteria > Pseudomonadati > Pseudomonadota > Gammaproteobacteria > Pseudomonadales > Pseudomonadaceae > Pseudomonas > Pseudomonas sp. RIT-PI-a. Next base: position 319,332 of record NZ_LGIR01000033.1, on the reverse strand, counting down.
CCGGACATGCGCAGCTCCTTGTTTGTAACTTGGTGCTTCGAAGTTGTCGTTTGGTTTTTGATGCTGACTAGGCAGTAGCAGTAGAATCCATGGGCTAGGAGGCTCGCACAACTAAAAATAAATGAATCGGCGATTCACCAGAGGTGTATATGGATATCTCGCAATTAAGGATGCTCACCGCTATCTATAAAGCGGGAAGCATCGTCAAGGCCGCCAAATCGGTGCATTGCGTACCCTCGAACGTGACAGCGCGCATGAAGGCCCTGGAGGCCGAGCTCGGATGCTGTCTATTGAATAGACGAGACAAAGGCGTCGAATTAAGCGCCGCTGGAAAGCACCTGCTGACTCATGCAGAAAAGGTGCTGGAGGCATTTTCCGAAGCACAGGCGTGTTTCGATGACACCCAAAAGCTCAGCGGTACGCTCAAAGTGGGGGGTATCGATTCTTTTGTCAGTACCCGCCTGGCCGCCATAGTTGCGGCGTTCACGCGTGAGTATCCCCAAGTGGTATTGGAGATCACTACGGGTACATGTCCGGATCTTGTAGAGAGCGTTGTGGAAGGGAGGCTGGATATTGCCATAGTTGCGTTTGCTCCGGTCAATCCGAAGCTCACTAGTCATAAGATCGCAGGTGAGCGGCCGGTGTTGGTTCATCCACAGGCGTGGTTGCAGCAGGGCCCCTTGGATCTGAACAACCGAAAGCTTCTGGCATGGCCTGAAGGGTGCCCTTTCCAGGCGGTGGCACTGGCCTGGTGCAAGGCGTCGTTGCAGGGTGTGGAAACAGTGGTGTGTGGGAGTTGGGGCGGCATCATGGCGTGTGTCGAGCAGGGGATAGGCATGGCGGTAGTCCCCAGGGGCGTCTACGACAATCATCGAGCATTTCTGAATGTGATGGCGCGCGACGAACTGGTATTCCCCAGGGTGGACCATTACCTGTTGACCCATAAACGCGCTAGCGGGCATCCAGTCCGGGAAGGGTTTGCGCAACAGGTGTGCGGTGCATCCGTACCCTCGATTTGAGTGTACGGACCTCTTGAGTGTGGGTGTTCTCTATTCAGGTATTGAAGTCGACGGCTGCGGTTTGCAGCGCCTGGATACGTACACCGAAGCTCTTGATGCTGGATAAGGTCGCGTTATGGTGGTCAATGATCTGCGCAGCATCGGCATGTGGCTTGGACTGCGTAGTGTGAGCATCGCTGATCAAGGTGATTTCATAACGCAGGCCGTCGACGCTCAGACTAAGCGGTAATGGCTGTTTCTTCCATACGCCTGACCTTACCTGCTGCGACATTTCATGCAGGTGGTTGCATCTGGATCACCACTTTCCCCTTTGCGCGACCATTTCGGACGTGGGCCAGTGCGTCTGCAGTGTTCGCGAAGGGATAGACCGTGTCGATCACCGGGGTGATGACACCGCTTTCCACGAGCTGGCTGATGTGTGCGAGTTGCTCGCCGTCCGCGCGCATGAATACGAAATCATAGCTGCAGCCCTGCTGACTGACCTGTTTGCGGATGCGGTAGCTCAACAACCGCATAAGTTGCTTCAGGGGCCAGCCGAGGCCCTGGCTGGCGGCGAACGCCAGGGTCGGGGGGCCGGAGATGGAGATCAACTGGCCGCCGGGCTTCAAGACCTTCACCGACTCGCTCAATACGTCCGATCCCAAGCTGTTGAGTACGACGTCGTAGTCTTGCAGCTCTCGGGCGAAATCCTGCGCTTTGTAATCGATCACCTGATCGGCGCCTAAGGCCTTCAACCACTCGACATTGGCCGTGCTGGTGGTAGTGGCCACGTAGGCACCCAAGTGTTTGGCCAACTGAATGGCGACCGTACCCACGCCACCTGAGCCTGCGTGGATCAAGACTTTCTGGCCCGGCTTGACCTTGGCGGTTTCGACCAGGACTTGCCAGGCGGTCAAAGCCACCAAGGGCAGAGACGCTGCCTGGACCATGGTCAGGTTCACAGGCTTGGCGGCTACATACGATTGATCGATGGCAATGCGTTCGGCGAAGGTGCCGATACGCGACGGGTGCGGCCGCGCATACACCTCGTCGCCGGGTTTGAAGCGGGTGACATTGACTCCGACTTCGAGCACCACGCCCGCGACGTCATTACCCAATGCGAGGGGTAGCGTGTACGGCAGGATCAGCTTGAATTCGCCGTTGCGAATCTTGACGTCCAGCGCATTGACGCCGGCCGCATGCACCTGCACCAGGACGTCGCCAGCAGCCTGGGTGGGCTCGGGCATTTCGGCTATCTGGCCGACGACGCTTTTACCGTAACGATCGATGATGAACGCTTTCATGACTCATTGCCCAACAGTGGCAGAGGTCAGATAGCGCTCGGCCGGCGTTGCCTGGCGCAGATCCGCGAGCAGCAAATGACGACTATCATTGAGTGCCGTCCAGCGCTCGGCCACATGCAGCGGTGGGATGGTGACGAGCTCTCGACGGTCGTAACCTGCCAAGGCGGCGTCCACCAGATCGGCCACTTCCATGACTTCAGGCAAGGTCGCGATATCGATCCCGGAATGCTGCCAGATCTCGGTGCGTGTGGTTGCGGGCAGCACCGCTTGTACATAGACGCCCTTGGGGCCCAGTTCCGCTTGCAAGCCCTGGGACAGGAACAGCACGAACGCCTTGGTGGCACCGTACACGGTCATCTGCATCTCGGGAGCCAGACCCATCACCGAGCCAATGTTGACGATACTGCCATGACCCGCCTGCGCCAGACGTGGAGCGATGGCCGCTGCCAGGCGTGTCACTGCGGTCACATTGAGCGCGAGCAGGCTGTCGAGGGCGCTGGCGCTTTGTTGGGTGAAGCCGCCGGCCTGACCTGCGCCGGCGTTGTTGATCAGGACGCCGATGCTGGCATCTTCGGCCAGGCGCTTCTCCACTTGAGCCAGGTCTTCGGCGCGGGTCAGGTCCGCTTGCATGAGGTTGATGTTCACACCGCTTTCGTCGCGCAATCTTGCGGTCAGTCGTTCCAGGCGATCGCGGTTGCGGGCGACCAGGATCAGGTCGTGCCCGCGGCGGGCGAAACGTTCGGCGTAGGTGGCGCCGATGCCGGTGGAGGCGCCGGTGATCATTACAGTGGGGAGCGTGTTCATCAGAGGAAATTCCTGACGGCTAGATGGCAGCACTGCGCTGCGACGGATTTATGATGATGACCGAAATCTAAACCGTCAAGCATTTTGATGTCATTCGACATCAATGTATACTCGGCTTCACTGTTCACCTCACAGGCATCGACATGAAAGTCAGCAAGGCACAGGCGCAGGCCAACCGTGCGCACATCGTTGAAACCGCCTCCACCCTGTTTCGCGAGCGGGGTTACGATGGCGTGAGCGTGGCTGATCTGATGGCCGCGGCCGGCTTCACTCACGGCGGTTTCTACAAGCATTTCCGCTCCAAGGCAGACCTCATGAGCGAGGCGGCGGCGTGTGGCTTCGCGCAGATGGAAGCCAGCACGGCTCAGGCCGAACGTGCAGCGCTGATCGAGGGCTACCTGTCGCGCGAGCATCGCGATGCACCTGGTGAGGGCTGCACCCTGGCGGCATTGTCGGCCGATGCCGCGCGCCAGCCTGAAGAGATCAAGGCGGTGTTTGCGCAGGGGATGGAGCGGATCCTGGCCGGTGTGGCGCCTGCTTCGGTCGAGGTAGACGAGGCCACGCGGCAGACCGCCCGGGCCGAGCGAATCAATGCCTTGGCGCACCTGGTCGGGGCACTGATGCTCTCCAGAGCGTGTCCGGATGACTCTGCGCTGGCTGACGAGATTCTGGAAAGCTGCCGGACAACCGCGTTGGCACGTTTGCAGGGGTAGGAGGTGCCTTAGCGGTAAGTTCTCTGTTCCGAAGCGCACTGGGTGGCATGGGCCAGCCACCAGTGAGCCGTTGCGCCCAGTACGGTGGACAGAATAGCCAGTATCAGGATCACCTTCTGCGTACCAACGGGCGCGGCCAAGAGGGCGACGAGTAAGCCCGCCGCTGGCTGCGACAGGTTATTGAGCAGGGTAATCACCCCCACCGTCTTGCCGAAGTCCTGAGGGGGAATGACGCGCTGACGAATGCTGCGCATGTAGACGTTGAACATCTTGTCGAAGCCCGCGATCAACAAAAAACCTGATACATAGCCTGCTAGGTTCGGAGTCATTGCGCAGATGAACCCACCTGCAGCGATCAGCACGTATGACACACCACCCAGTACCCTCAAGGGAATGACGACGCGCGCGAGCAGTACCAGTATCGCGATGGTAGCGACGGCACCCGCCGCCTGCAGCCAGGCGTAGCTATCCTTGCGCTCGCTGAAACTTCCGATCACCATGGCCGCCGACGTAGCCGCCGTCACGCCGACGATCAGGTTCACCCCAACGGCCAACGTGATGATTTTGCGCAATTGCGCTGTGGTACGGATATGCCCAATGGCCACTCGAAAAGGTTGTAGCCACGCGCCTTGATTCTGGTCGAATGGCGCGATATCTATCTGACTGAGCCGTTGCCAGATCAGCATGCTTGCATCGGCCAGCAGAAATACCCCAGCGACACACAGCACAACCCAGTGCCAGGTCCAGACTTCCAGCATTAATGCAGCGACCAATGGGCCCAGGACTAAACCGGTCTGGTCGGCGATTTGCGAGTAGGAGAGGGTCTTGGTGTAGCTGTAGTGGTGGAATACGCGTGGCATCAGTACTTCGCGAGCCATGACGCCTTGAGTTGTCAGGATGCCACACAGCGCCGACAACACCACAAGCCAGGCGATGCCACCGAACAACAGGGACAGAATAACGGCCAGCACACAGAGTAAAACCCGGTAGATCTGGCTGATATGCAGGATTCGGACGGGTGAGAAGCGGTCGCACAATACGCCACAGAAAGGGAACGCCAAAAACCTGGGCAACGATTCAACAAAGAACGCAAGGCCGGCCCACGCTGCGCTCTGAGTCGCCTGGAAGACCACCAGCGGAACGATGAACAATAGAATCTGGTCCGCGAGGCGTGACAGGAACAATGAGACGAAGAATGCGATGTAGTCCTTTCGCATGATAGGGTCCTTTATGTTTCCAAGCAGGCTCTGAGAGGGGCAAAACACCGTCGCGCATTACACAACCGCTGACATCGGATTGATAGATACAGATAGCGTGGATAAATGGAACAGTCCCGTTGTTTGTGAACAGGCGTCAGATCTATTCTCTACCTGCATGAGTGGCCACCATGATTGAACCGAACGCTTCCACGCTATTCATGGGCTGGGACGTCGGCGGCTGGAATTGCGACCGGAACCCGGCTAGCCGCGATGCTCTGGTCGTTCTGGATGCTGAGCGCCGGTTAGTCGGTAAGCCTTGGCGGGGCAATCTGCGTCGGACGATCAATGAAGCAAGTTCCACGGAAGAGTTTGTCCATGGGCTGTTGAAACTGTGTGCAATAGACACTGCAGTTCATCAGGCGCCATGCCTGCTCATGGGCATCGACACTCCATTGGGCTTCTCCCGACCTTTCATTGACCTCATCACCCGTGGCATGGCCGTGCCCACTGTTGGCGAGTCTTCCAGCAACCCCTACCTGCACCGGCGTACCGAACATTTTCTGTTCGAACGAGGGCTCTATCCGCTGTCGCCGATCAAGGACATGATCGGCAGCCAGGCAACCAAGGGCATGCATGTGCTGGGGCGATTCGCGCCCATTCGGGAAGCCTGTGGCGTATGGACGGACGGGCGGATGCTTCGGGCGATCGAGGCCTATCCCTCGGCGTGCAAGCGGTCGGCCTGCATCGAGGCCTTGCGAGCGCCTTTCTACGTTGACGGCGCGAGCGTTCCGCGAATATTTGTAGCGGGGCTTGAACATATCGATGCACAGGATGCGCTGACGTGCGCGTTGCTGGCCTGGGCCTTCGAGCATAGACCGCAATGGCTGGCTCAGCCGATGGCGGATATAGATCCGGCAGAGGGTTGGATATTCGTGCCGGAGGATGGGTTGCGAGCGTCGGTAGGCGCGGATTCTAGCCAGTAATACCGGTAGGCATCTTTGCCTATCAGCCTGATAGGCTCTTCCAATTTAGCCACGCCAGTGGTTGCCGTTACCCTCGCGGTTTCTCCAGAACATAAGAAGCGTGAGGGATTCACTATGAAAATCAGAACCTTATCAGGGTATGCCGTCACTGCATTGGCCGTCGGCATGTCTTTGTCGTCCGCGTTTGCCGATACCTTGACCCGCGACAATGGCGCCGCCGTTGGCGATAACCAGAATTCACAGACCGCCGGACCCAACGGGCCGGCGCTGCTTCAGGACGTTCAGTTGTTGCAGAAGCTGCAGCGCTTCGACCGCGAGCGCATTCCAGAGCGCGTGGTGCATGCCCGTGGTACGGGTGTGCATGGCGAGTTCGTCGCTTCCAGCAACATCAGTGAGTTGACCAAGGCCAAGGTGTTTACGCCAGGCACCCATACACAGGTGTTCGTGCGCTTCTCGTCGGTCGTCCACGGCAACCACTCGCCGGAAACGCTGCGCGACCCACGTGGTTTCGCGACCAAGTTCTATACGGCGGACGGCAACTGGGATCTGGTCGGCAATAACTTCCCGACCTTCTTCATTCGTGACGCCATCAAATTTCCCGACATGGTGCATGCGTTCAAACCCGACCCGCGCACCAACCTTGACGACGACTCCCGTCGTTTCGACTTCTTCTCCCATGTTCCGGAAGCAACGCGTACGCTCACCCTGCTGTATTCCAACGAAGGCACGCCTGCGGGTTATCGCTTCATGGACGGCAATGGCGTGCACGCCTACAAGTTCGTCAACGCCAAAGGCGAAGTGCACTACGTGAAGTTTCACTGGAAGAGCCTGCAAGGTCTGAAGAATCTGGACCCGGAACAAGTCGTGCAAACCCAGGGCAAAGATTATGCGCACATGACCCACGACCTGGTCACCGCAATCAACAAGGGTGATTTCCCAAAGTGGGACTTGTATATCCAGGTACTCAAACCTGAAGACCTGGCCAAGTTCGCATTCGACCCGCTCGACGCGACTAAGATCTGGCCTGACGTACCGGAGCAGAAGATCGGGCAGATGGTACTGAACAAGAACGTCGACAACTTCTTCCAGGAGACCGAACAGGTCGCCATGGCACCATCCAACGTGGTACCGGGGATCGAACCATCGGAAGACCGTCTCCTGCAAGGCCGTGTGTTCTCGTACGCCGATACCCAGATGTATCGCCTGGGCGCCAACGGCATGAGTTTGCCGATCAACCGTCCGCGCGTCACCGTCAACAACGGCAACCAAGATGGCGCCTTGAACAGCGGACATACCACCGGTGGGGTGAACTACGAACCGAGCCGTCTTGCGCCGCGCCCGAGCGACGACAGCGCGCGTTACAGCCAAACGGCTTTGAGCGGTACTACCCAGCAGGCGAAGATTCAGCGCGAGCAGAACTTCAAACAGGCAGGCGACTTGTACCGCTCCTATTCGCCCAAGGAGCAGCAGGACCTGATCAACAGCTTCGGCGGTTCTTTGGCTGACACGGATACCGAAAGCAAAAACATCATGCTGTCGTATCTGTACAAAGCCGATCCGGCCTACGGCACAGGCGTGACCAAAGTTGCCAATGGCGACTTGGAGAAGGTCAAACAGTTGGCCGCCAAGCTTCAGGACTGATGCATCCGATCACCGGCCGTGTAACAACGGTCGGTGATCTACAGGAGCAAAATCTCATGCGATATTTCATTCCCTGGATCTGCTCGGCGATGATGCTTTCAACAGCTGCCTTGGCCGATGACACACCGCCCCCCGATACCCGCCAGCAACTTCGTGAACTGTACTTCGACGCCGCACGTTCGGGCAGCACCGACCGTTTGGGCGCGTTCATCGAAGCGCATTATGACTTGGACACCCGCGATGAAAGTGGCTACACCGCATTGATTCTGGCGGCTTATCACGGCCAGACGGCGGCTGTGGAGCAGTTGCTGGCGGCCGGGGCGAATCCGTGTAGCCAGGATAAGCGTGGCAACACTGCGCTGATGGGGGCCATCTTCAAGGGTGAAGTGAGCATCGCCCATCGATTGCTCAAGGCAGACTGCGCGACGGATGAGCGAAACAACTCGGGGCAGACGGCGGCGATGTATGCGGCGCTGTTTCAGCGCAAGGATATTCTCGAGGCGTTGGCGGCGAAGGGGGCGGACCTGGATGCGCGGGATGACAGGGGGAATGATGCACGGTCGTTGGGGGAGGGGCGGTTTAGTTCGGCGCCGATACGCTGAGCTGTAGCGCTCGTTTAAGCTGAGCCACCTACGCTGCAATCCACCGTCAGTAGAGGGATTTACTGCTTCAAGCTGTTATGGACTCGGAGTCATCCGTACGAATGAGTCCGTATGAGTCGTGTGAAGATGAAGCACTCCCAAGTCACAAGCATTTTGCCAAGGCGCTCTACGGCGTCTGGCGATATGTAAAAGATCTCGCCAAGCCGGTCGTTTGCCAACTGCGTGCTGAGCAGCCGCCGTAAATCTTGACACAAACTTGATAGGCAAACAGTTGCGACCCCCGTGATCTGTCAGTAAGTTCGACCTCCCCACACCAAGGATGGTGTGAAATCAAACCGCATCACTGCGTCGGCCAATTTACGCCTAACTCAATGGCGAAGCCTGCGCCCGATACTTTGACGTTCAGGGAGAACCGATCAATGTCCCAAGCTCCAGGCCCGCTGTGGTCCATCATCACCAATCGCTTCAAACTCGCTGGACTGTTGATGATCCTTTTACCTGTGTTGCTCGTCACCCTGGACAACACCATCCTCAACTTCGCTCTTCCCAAAATCGCAGTTGCCCTTGGCCCTTCGGCTGCCGAACAGCTATGGGTAATCGACGCCTACTCGCTGGTGCTGGCAGGCCTTTTGATCACCATGGGTACTCTGGGCGATCGCGTAGGCTACCGTCGCCTGCTGTGTGTGGGGTGCACAGGTTTCGCGATTATTTCGATTGCTATCGTCTTCTCTAGGCAGGCTTGGCACCTGATCGCAGGTCGGGCAGTTCTGGGGTTGTTCGGCGCAATGATCCTGCCTGCCACGCTTGCCCTGATCCGGACCGTCTTCGATGACCGGGAGGAGAGGCGTATCGCCGTGGCGGCTTGGGCAACCTGCCTGACATTGGGAGCGGCTGCCGGTCCACTGCTCGGTGGCGTGCTGCTCCAGTTCTTCAGTTGGCAGTCGGTGTTTCTGGTTGCAGTGCCGTTTCTGCTGCCGATGTTGCTGCTTTCACCCATGATCCCAGAGTCCCCAAGGCAGGCCGGGTTGTCGATCGATTATGTGAGCATCCTGCTGAGTCTAGGTGCCATGACAGGCGTGATGCTTTCGCTCAAGCATTTAGCCACGGTAGGAGTAGATGCCTATGCCATTGTAGGTATGGTGGTAGGTCTTGGGACAGGCATCGCCTTTGTCCAACGCCAGAGGCGGCTGGAAGAGCCCTTGCTCGATCTGGAGCTGTTTGAATCGAGCACCTTCAGCGTGTCGATCACGGTCAATCTCGTCAGCCTGGGGGCGCTGATCGGGTTTCTCTTTTTCGCTACCCAACTGTTGCAACTGGTTCTGGGTCTATCGCCCATCGCTGCCAGCTTGATATTGGTGCCCGGTCAAGTCTGTGCCGTGGCCGCAGGACTCGCCATTGTGCCGATCGCGCAACGGGTGGCGCCGAATGTGGTGATACCCGCTTGTTTGTATGTAGTGGCGGGGGCGTTTGCAGTCATGGCGTTGTTCACTGCGACCGCACTGATTGTGGGTGTGGCTTTTGTGTTGCTGAATGCCGCAGTTGCGGCAATTACCAGCGTTTCCAACGACCTTGTTCTGAGCGCCGTGCCGGCTGACAAGGCAGGCAGTGCGTCGTCTGTAAGTGAGACGGCGTATGAGGTCGGGGTGGTGTTGGGGACGAGCTTGGTGGGAGGCGCCGTGGCTGCAGGGTATCGGTTGGATCTGGCGTTGCCCGAGGGGATTGAGGATGGGGCTATTGCAGCGACGTTGGGTGGTGCTCATTCACTTGCGCAGGATTTACCTGCTGAAGCAGGAGCGGTGTTAGCTGAGGCAGCGAATACTGCTTTCAGTGGAGGGGTAGCGGTGACCAGTGGTTTGGTGGCTGCATTGATCGTGTTGTTTGCCTTGTATGCCCGTTGGGGGTTGCGAAGGGCATGATTTCCCGAATCGGTTCCTGGGCTGGGTTACGATCACGAATCAACAGCTGTATCAGCTCTAGATCGTTTGAAGGTCGATAAGGCGTTTCTGCCTTATCGACTTTCCTAAATTCAATCCCAGCTCAACGCCCCACCCGTCTGATACTCAATAACCCGCGTCTCGAAGAAGTTCTTCTCCTTCTTCAAGTCCATGATCTCGCTCATCCATGGGAACGGGTTCGTGGTGCCTGGGTATTCTTCTTTCAAGCCAATCTGCGACAAGCGACGGTTGGCGATGAACTTGAGGTAGTCCTCCATCATCGCTGCGTTCATGCCCAGTACGCCGCGAGGCATGGTGTCGCGGGCGTATTCGATTTCCAGCTGGGTGCCTTGCAGGATCATCTGCGAGGCTTCTTCCTTGAGTTCGGCGTCCCACAGGTGTGGGTTTTCGATCTTGATCTGGTTGATCACGTCGATGCCGAAGTTCAGGTGCATGGATTCGTCGCGCAGGATGTATTGGAACTGTTCGGCGACGCCGGTCATCTTGTTGCGGCGGCCCATGGAGAGTATCTGGGTGAAGCCGCAGTAGAAGAAGATGCCTTCGAGTACGCAGTAGTAGCCGATCAGGTTGCGCAGCAGCTCTTTGTCGGTTTCGACGGTGCCGGTGTTGAATTCCGGGTCGGAGATTGCGCGGGTGTACTTGAGGCCCCAGGCGGCTTTTTTAGCGACCGATGGGATCTCGTGGTACATGTTGAAGATTTCGCCTTCGTCCATGCCTAGGGATTCGATGCAGTACTGGTAGGCGTGGGTGTGGATCGCTTCTTCGAAGGCCTGGCGCAGGATGTACTGGCGGCACTCCGGGTTGGTGATCAGGCGGTACACGGCCAGGGCCAGATTGTTGGCGACCAGGGAGTCGGCGGTGCTGAAGAAGCCCAGGTTACGCATGACGATGCGGCGTTCGTCGTCGGTCAGGCCTTCCGGATTTTTCCAGAGGGCGATGTCGGCGTTCATGTTGACTTCTTGCGGCATCCAGTGGTTTGCGCAGCCATCCAGGTACTTCTGCCAGGCCCAGTCGTACTTGAAGGGGACAAGTTGGTTGAGGTCGGCGCGGCAGTTGATCATGCGCTTCTCGTCGACGGCGACGCGGGCGGCGGAGCCTTCGAGCTCGGCCAGGCCTTCGGCGATATCGAGTTTGTTCAGGGCGGCCTTGGCGCGGGCTACGGCGGCGGAGTCGCTGGCGTGGGCGGCGCGGGCTTCCTGGGCGGCGGCACCGCCGGCGCTGTCGAGTTTGTCCATGGCAGCTTCGCTGGCGTGGCCGGCGTTGGCGCCTTTGGCGGGTTCGGCTGCGTCTTCTTTGTCGAATTCGTCCCAGCTCAGCATGGGGGAGGCTCCTGCTCGAGGCCGCTCGTGGCGGCTGATGAATTTGGAAATCTGATTGCCGGGGTTGCGTGGTGCAACCTGGCGTTACGTGCGTGTTGCGGCGCCGGGTCCAGGCTTTTTCAGCGTGGTGCCACAGCGTGGGCTATCAACGATCCGGTCGGAACGCGCTGAGGGACTCGCTTCGCGGTCGGGCTTCGGTCGATGGACTCGTGCCGGCTTCGATGTCGCGATGGGTCATGTCTCAGGTCCTTGAAGTGGGCGGCGATTATAGGGTTTTTTGCTTGCTCGTGTTCACGTGCGGACACAAAAAAATCGGTCGAAACTCGTATTTCTCAGGACTGTTGCGTTCACTGCCGGTGTGTAGGCAGTAACAGCCGCAACCTTACGAAAATCGCCTATGTGGTGGTTTTCGTAAGAAGTGGACACAGGATATAGGCTTGAGTTCGGCTTGGAAACCCGACTGGCTGTTCAGAAAATAGCCAGATTTTCCCATGGGTGGGCTCAAGTCCTTGCCCTGCCTGCCTTCCGCGAAATGCAACCCTTCAGGATTTTTTTGTGGTTCTGTGAAGGAGTCGATGAGCGGCAGGGAGGCAAGTGCGACGGGGTTTGTTCACCGTTCATTCGCCTGTTCCAGCCTGGACCTTTATTTACGGGCAGTGATCACCGCCCGCATCGGCGCGGGCAGGCCTTCGACGGTTTTGCTGTGGTCGTTCGGATCGAGGAAGTCGCTCAGTGACTGGAACTTCATCCATTCGGTGCCGCGCTGCTCGGCGACCGTGGTGATGCTCACGTCCACGCATTTCACGTCGCTGAAGCCGGCGCGGCGCAGCCACAGTTCCAGGGCGGGCACGGAGGGGAGGAACCAGACGTTGCGCATCTGCGCGTAGCGGTCTTCGGGCACCAGGACCTGATGCACGTCGCCGGGAACGACCAGGGTTTCCAGGACCAGTTCGCCGCCTTTGACCAGGCAGTCCTTGAGCGCCAGCAGGTGCTCGATGGGAGAGCGGCGGTGGTAGAACACACCCATGGAAAACACCGTGTCGAAACCTTCGAGGCCGGCGGGCAGGTCTTCGAGGGCGAAGGGCAGGTGCCAGGCGGGCAGGTCGGGCAGGTAACGCTGCACCGCCTGGAACTGGCAGAAGAACAGCCAGTTGGGGTCGACGCCGATGACGGTGTCTGCGCCGGCCCCGAGCATGCGCCATTGGTAGTAGCCGTTGCCGCAGCCGACGTCGAGGACCCGTTTGCCGCGCAGGTCGAGGTGCGGGGCGACGCGCTCCCATTTCCAGTCCGAGCGCCATTCGGTGTCAACGTGGACGCCGAACAGGTCGAACGGGCCTTTGCGCCAGGGTGACAGGCCCATCAGGGCAGCGCGCATCTGGTCGTGGGTGGCGGCGTTGTCTGCGCAGTCCAGGCGCAGGCCGTTGACCAGGTCGATGTCGCAGGCGGTGACCGGGGGCAGGGCATCGAGGGCGCTCTGCCAGCGTTGCAGGTCGCCGTGACCTTTTTCCATCTTGGTGTCGAGCTGGGCTTGCAGGCCATTGGCCCAGTTGGCCAGCGGGGTGTTGGCCAGGCGGCGGACGAGCGGGGACAGGTCAATCATGGCAGGGCGATCATCGAGGCGAAGTTGAGGCATTGGAACCAGGGCACGACCTTGCTGAAGCCTGCGGCAAGCAGGCGATCGCGGTTTTCTTCGAGGCTGTCGGGTTTCATGACGTTTTCGATGGCGCTGCGTTTCTGCGCTATTTCCAGGTCGCTGTAGCCGTTGGCGCGTTTGAAGGCGATGTGCAGGTCGGTGAGCAGGTCGTGTTGTTGGTCGTCTTCGAAGCGCAGCTTTTCCGAGAGGATCAGTGCGCCGCCGGGCACCAAGGCCTGGTGGATGCGGGTGAGCAGTTCCAGGCGCTGGGCCGGGGGGATGAACTGCAGGGTGAAGTTGAGTGCGATCACCGACGCCGGTTTGAAGTCCAGGGCCAGGATGTCGCCCTCGATGACGGTGACCGGCAGCAGTTCCTGGAACATGGAGTTCTGCGCGTTGAGGTATTCACGGCAGCGCTCGACCATGGCCTGGGAGTTGTCGATGGCGATCACCTGGCAGCCTTCGGTGCGCACGTGCCGGCGCAGGGCCTGGGTGACGGCGCCCAGCGAGCTGCCCAAGTCGTAGAGGGTGGTGTTGGGCTGGGCGAATTGCGCCGCGAGCACGCCGAGGTTTTCCACGATGGTGGGGTAACCGGGCACCGAGCGTTTGATCATGTCCGGGAACACGCGCACCACGTCTTCGTTGAAGGCGAAGTCGGGGACCTGGCTCAGGGGCTGGGCGAATAGGCGGTCGGGCTCTTTGCTCACGGGGCGATCCAGGCGGGTTGCGGGAAAACGGGGCGGCATTTTAGCGGATGTGGGGCGGGGGTGCATTTTTTGTGGGGTGCAGTGTGGTTTTTTGCGCCCTGAGGGGATCCGTAGGAGCGGTCATCGGCCGCGAAGGGATATCGCGGGGTGACAGAGGTACCGAGGTAGCCAGTTCGCGGCCGATGACCACTCCTACGGGTTACTTGACGGTGATGTCGCAGCTGAAGGTTTCAGCGGGCGGGACTTCCGGGGCCCAGGGTTGTTGCAGCACGAGCATCAGGTGGCCATCACCTGGCGCGCGTGCCTGGAAGCGCCAGGTGGATTGCCCGGCGGCACCGATCACGCCGGTTTCCCGAGCGCTGCTGTAGACCTCCGGGCCCAGGCTGCGCAGGACGCTGGCACCGGGGTTCTGTACCAGCCAGCGGTAGCCGGTGCTGGGGTTGGTGGGCAATTGCAGCGTGATGGTCTGGCCGACGCTGAGGGCAACCGGGCACTGGCTCTGGTCTTCCAGTTCGATGTTATGCCGTGGTTGCTGGGCGCAGGCCGTAAGCAAGGTGAGGCTGGCGGGCAGTATCAGGCGGACGACGGACATGGTGGCTCCGAACGGACGAGGATGGGGCAAGCATAACCCAGTTCATCGAATGTGCAGGCGTCAGGCACCCGAGCCGCGTTTGAGAAGATTGCGGTGCGTTCGGTGGGGCGGCGGTGGCCCCGGACGCGGCTCGCGCCGCTGCTACAGGGGATTGTGGTGTGGGGAGGCGTAGCCACCGCGCGCGCCGCGTCAGGACGCGAGGGGTGTGGCGGATGAGGCCGTTGTAGCAGCGGCGCGAGCCGCGTCGGCGGTAGATAAAGTAGGTTTGAAGGGACGCGATGCCCCCTGACGCGGCTTGCGCCGCTGCTACAGGGGGTGGATGGGTTAGAAGAGAATCTTGGCGACGTCGGCAAAACGTTTGGCGAAGTGCACGGTGATGCCCTGCTTTAGGTAATCCGGCAGCTCTTCGAAGTTGCCTCGGTTGGGCTCTGGCAGAATCAATTCCATGATCTTCTGGCGCCGTGCAGCAATGACTTTTTCGCGCACGCCGCCGATTGGCAGGACGTGCCCGGTCAAGGTCAGTTCGCCCGTCATGGCCACGCCTTTCTTCGGCGCCTGATCGCGGGCCAGGGACAGCAGGGCGCTGGCCATGGTCACTCCCGCACTCGGACCGTCCTTGGGCGTGGCGCCCTCAGGCACGTGCAGATGCACGAAGGCTTCGTCGAAGAACTTGGAATCGGCGCCGAACTGCGCAAGGTTGGAGCTGATGTAGCTGTAGGCGATTTCCGCCGACTCCTTCATCACCTCGCCCAGTTGCCCGGTGAGCTTGAAACCGCGGTTCAGGGTATGGATGCGCGTCGCCTCGATCGGCAAGGTCGCGCCACCCATGCTGGTCCAGGCCAACCCGGTAATCACGCCTTTGCCCGACAGCACCTGCTCGCTGCGGAATACCGGCATCCCCAGAGAAGCTTCAAGGTCCTTGGGCACCAGTTTGATCGGCACATCGGGTTTGTCGATCAATTGCACGACTGCCTTGCGCACCAGTTTGCCCAGCTGTTTCTCCAGCTGGCGCACGCCGGCCTCGCGGGCATAGCCCTCGATGACGGTGCGCAGGGCGCTATCGCTGATGGTCAGGCGATTTTTGTCGACACCTGCCTTGGCCAGCTGCTTGGGCCACAGGTGACGCTTGGCGATCGCCATTTTCTCTTCGGTGATGTAGCCGGACAGGCGGATCACTTCCATGCGGTCGAGCAGCGGGCCGGGAATGGAATCCAGGGTGTTGGCGGTGCACACGAAGAGCACCTTGGACAGGTCCAGGCGCAGATCCAGGTAGTGGTCGAGGAAGTCGACGTTCTGCTCCGGGTCCAGGGTTTCCAGCAGTGCCGACGCCGGGTCGCCCTGGAAGCTCTGGCCCATCTTGTCGATTTCGTCGAGCATGATCACTGGGTTCATCACCTCGACGTCCTTGAGCGCCTGCACCAGCTTGCCCGGCTGGGCACCGATGTAGGTGCGGCGGTGGCCCTTGATTTCGGCCTCGTCGCGCATGCCGCCAACGCTGAAGCGATAGAACGGTCGGCCCAGCGACTCGGCGATGGACTTGCCGACGCTGGTCTTGCCCACGCCTGGCGGACCGACCAGCAGCACGATGGAACCGCTGATTTCACCTTTGTAGGCGCCCACGGCAAGGAATTCGATGATGCGTGTCTTGATGTCATCCAAGCCGGCGTGGTGCTGGTCGAGCACCTTGCGCGCATGCTTGAGGTCCAGCTTGTCCTTGCCGTAAACACCCCATGGCAGGGCTGTGGCCCAGTCCAGATAGTTGCGTGTGACGGCGTACTCGGGCGAACCGGTTTCCAGAATCGACAGTTTCTGCACTTCCTCGTCGATGCGCTTCTGCGCCGCGGGCGGTAGGGTCTTGTCCTGCAGGCGCTGCTGGAACTGCTCGACGTCGGCACTTCGATCGTCCTTGGTCAGGCCCAGCTCCTGCTGGATGACCTTGAGCTGTTCCTTGAGGAAGAACTCGCGCTGGTGCTCGCCGATCTTCTTGTTCACCTCGGCGGAGATTTCTTTCTGCAGACGCGCGACTTCGACTTCCTTGCGCAGCATCGGCAGGACTTTTTCCATGCGTCGCAGCATCGGCACGCAGTCGAGCACGCCTTGCAGCTCGTTGCCCGTGGCAGAGGTGAGCGCGGCGGCAAAGTCGGTCAGCGGCGAGGGATCGTTGGGGCTGAAGCGGTTGAGGTAATTCTTCAGCTCTTCGCTGTACAGCGGGTTGAGCGGCAGCAGCTCCTTGATGGCGTTGATCAGCGCCATGCCATAGGCCTTGACCTCGTCGGTGGGCTCGATGGGCTGCTGCGGGTACTCGACCTCCACCAGATAGGGCGGACGGTGATGCTTGAGCCAGGTGCGGATGCGCACGCGCGACAGACCTTGCGCGACGAACTGCAGCTTGCCGTTTTCGCGGCTGGCGTGGTGGATCTTCACCAGGGTGCCGTACAGCGGCAGGCTGGAGGTATCGAAATGACGGTGGTCGTCGGGCGGGGTGTCCATGAAGAACAGCGCCAGCGAGTGGTGTTCGGTGTTGGCGACCAGGTCGAGGGTTTCCGCCCACGGCTCTTCGTTGACGATGACCGGCAGCACCTGCGCGGGGAAGAACGGACGGTTGTGGATCGGGATGACGTAGACCTTGTCCGGTAGGTTCTGCCCAGGCAGGGCCAGTTCGGTGCTGGAGTGGGTCGAGTGCTCGATGTGCTCGTTGTCCAGATGTTCGGACGGATTCTCGTTGGATTCCTGCTGGTCGCTCATGGGGCACCTGCGTCAATGACTATGCTGCTTAGATGGGGCAGGGCACGACTGGTTTCAATGGCGGCACTGAAGCTTTGCGGCGGGCGGCCGATAAGGGTTGTAACCGGGCTTGTAACCGGCGCAGGCCGAACGCGACGGCAGGCAACATTTCCATTCGTCAGGTAGATTTCATGCTCAGGTTAGGCGCCTTGCTCAGCGGTTTGGTCTTCAGTACCTGGGTCGGCGCTGCCTCGTTCGAGGCACGGATCGTTCAGGCCGATGGCGCACCTCTGGCCGACGCGGTGCTCAGCCTGTCCGGTGGCCCGGCTGCCGTGGGCTCCAGAAAGGCCACGGCGATCATGGACCAGCGTGCGCAGAAGTATCTGCCGCACGTTTTGGCAGTGGCCACGGGCACGTCGGTGTCGTTCCCCAACAACGACAACATCCGCCATCAGGTGTATTCCTTTTCACCGGCCAAGCGCTTCGAATTGCGTCTGTACGAAGGCACGCCGAGCCAGCCGGAGTTGTTCGACAAGCCGGGCGTCGTGGTGCTGGGCTGCAACATTCACGACTGGATGCTGGGCTATGTCTACGTGACCGAGGATCCCTGGTTCGCCG
Source organism: Pseudomonas sp. RIT-PI-a (assembly GCF_001187875.1). Taxonomy (NCBI): domain Bacteria; kingdom Pseudomonadati; phylum Pseudomonadota; class Gammaproteobacteria; order Pseudomonadales; family Pseudomonadaceae; genus Pseudomonas; species Pseudomonas sp. RIT-PI-a. The sequence goes on along the minus strand of NZ_LGIR01000033.1, from coordinate 301,540 downwards.
TCAGTGATGAACAAGGGCGCGTGCGTTTCGATCAATTGCCTGCGGGCCACTACCAAGTGAGTCTGTGGCATCCGCGCAGTGCAGATGCCCACGTGCAGCAGACAGGAAAACTGGACATGACGACGACGGACATGACGCAGCGCTACACCCTGACGGTCGAAGCGACGGCGGACGACGCGGTGCAGGAACCGGCGACCAGCCCATTCAGTGAGGCATTCAAAAAGGCTGCCGGTGAAGCTGCGCACTAGTTTCCAGGCGCGTATCGCCTGCGTCCTGATCCTGCTGCTGTTGGTAGTGGTCGGGGCGTTGACCGTGGCCGTCAAAGTGGCCACCAATGACGCCGTGCGTGCCCAGGCCCGCGATCAGCTGCAGGTGGGCACGCGGGTGTTCGAGCGGTTGCTGGACATGCGCGGGCGTCGTTTGCGCGACGGCGTACAGTTGCTGGCGGCGGACTTTGGTTTCCGCGATGCGGTGTCCAGCGGCGATTCGGCCACCATCCGTTCGGCTCTGCAGAACCAGGGTGCACGTATCGGTGCCACCGACATGTTCGTGCTGGACATGGACGGCCGGGTCCTGGCCAGTACGGTCGATCAGGTCCCCACCGGCAGCGTGTTTCGCTACGACACGGCGCTGCGCGAACTGCGCCGCAGCAATCAATCGGTACTGTTCGTGCCGTTGCAGGGGTTGCCGCACCTGCTGGTCGAGGCGCCGGTGCTGGCGCCGTTGCCGATCGCACGCGTGGTGATGGGCTTCAGCATGGACGTGGCCCTTGCCCGGGAGCTGAATTCCCTGACCAACCTGCAGGTGTCTTTTCTCAGCAGCGAGGCGGGCAGAGCCGGCGAGCTGGTCAGCACCCAGCCGGCAGAGCTGGCCGCCAGCATCGCCCAGTGGATGCAGATCAATGAATCGGCGGCGCAACGCATTTCCTTGTCCGAACACGAGGAACGTACCTACCTGAGCCAGCCGTTGCTGCTGGCCAGCAGCGGCGGTGCCGAGGGTGAGCGGGTGATGGCGCTGCTGCAGAGTCCGCTGGACGAAGCCATGCGCCCGTTCATGGCGCTCGACCGCAATATCTTCGGCATTGCCCTGGCGGCATTGCTGGCCTCGCTGGTGGGCGCGCTGTTGCTGGCGCGCAGTGTCTCGCTGCCGCTGCAAAGCCTGGCTCGGGCCGCGGGGCGCATCGGCCATGGTGACTACCAGACCGACGTGCCGCTGGATCGTACCGACGAGCTGGGCGTGCTGGCCCAGGCCATCGGCCGTATGCAGGCCGGGATTGCCGAGCGCGAGCAGCGACTGGCGCACAACGCCCTGCACGACGCTCTGACCGGACTGCCCAATCGCGCATTGGCCATGGAACGGCTCGGCAGCGCGATTGCCGCCGACCGCCCGATCGCGCTGCTGTCCGTCGGTATCGATAACTTGCGTGAACTTAGCGAAAGCGGCGGCCCGACCTTTGTCGACAAGCTGCTCCAGCAAGTCGCGCAGACCCTGCTGGAACTGGTACGGCCCGGCGACACGGTGGCACACCTGATCACCGACGAATTTCTCCTGCTGCTGGAAAACGTCGACAGCGACAGCGCCGTGGCGGTGGCCGACAAACTGCAACAGGTGTTGCTGCAGCCTCATCGTTTCGGGGGGCACGACGTGGCGATCGACTGCCGCATCGGCATCGCCGCCTTTCCCGCCGACGGCTTGAGTGCCGAAGAATTGCTCGCGCGCTCGGCCATTGCCATGCGCGACGCCGCCGACATGCCGGGGCGCCTGCAGGTGTATCAGCACGGCCGGGACCTGGCGCACCAGCGTCAGGTGCGCCTGATCCGCGACCTGCGCCGCGCGGCGGCGAACAACGAGTTGTCCCTGCACTACCAGCCCAAGCTGGACCTGCGCGACAAGCAGGTCCGTCAGGCCGAAGCCTTGCTGCGCTGGCAACATCCGCAACTGGGCAACGTCTCGCCCGGTGAGTTCATCGAACTGGCCGAGCGCACCGGCAGTATCCAGACCCTGACCCGTTGGGTCATCGAGGAAGGCATTCGGCAGTTGAGCGAGTGGAACGCCCGCGGCCTGGTCGTGCAGCTGTCGCTGAACATTTCCGCGGACGATCTGCTCGGAGCCGATCTGCACGAGCGTGTCCTGCGTCTGCTCGATCTGTACGGCATATCAGCCGAGCAGTTGATCTTCGAGATCACTGAAAGCGCAATCATGCGTGAGCCGGAAAAAGCCTTGAAGGTGCTCAACAGCCTGCGCGACAGCGGTATCAGCCTGTCGGTCGACGACTTCGGCACCGGCTATTCGTCATTGGCCCACCTCAAGCGTTTGCCGGTGCAGGAGCTGAAGATCGACCAGTCGTTCGTGCGTAACCTGGATGAGACCAGCGAGGATGCGGTGATCGTGCGTTCCACCATCGAGATGAGCCATAACCTGGGCCTCAAAGTCGTGGCCGAGGGCGTGGAATACGAACACAGCCTGCGTCTGCTGGAGCGCTGGAACTGCGATACCGCCCAAGGCTATCTGATCAGCCGACCTTTGACTGCGGCTGCCTTCGAAGCCTGGATGCAGCCTCCTTTGCCCACCTCGACTGCCGTTGTTCACTGAGGTCATGATGCGAAAAGCCCTGTTGTTGTGCTCGCTGGCCCTGTGTTGGCAGCCTTCTGTTCATGCCAGTGAAGGCCGCCTGCTGGCGACCGGCGGTGCCAGCAGTATCGACGGGGCTGCGGGCGGCGGCATCACGCCTTGGGCGGCACTGTCCGGTTACGGCGAAGAAGGCGAGTGGGGCGCAACGGCGTTCGCCACGCGCGTGGACCTGCCTGACTACCGGCTGGACGTAGCCGGCATGGCCGCCAGCTATGGGAATCGCATCGAATTTTCCTACGCCAGGCAACGCTTCGACCTGGGCTCGCTGGTGCACAAGCTGGGGCTGCCCGAAGACAGCCTCAGTCAGGATGTGTTTGGCGTGAAGGTGCGCTTGTTCGGCGATCTGATCTACGACCAGCTGCCGCAAGTGGCGCTGGGTCTGGCGTACAAGCGGCAGAAGGATTTTCTCATCCCCAGTCTGGTCGGCGCGCAGCGTGACGAAGATGTCGAGGGCTACCTGACGGCTAGTCGCCTCTTCATGGGCGCGGCGTTCGGCTACAACCTGCTGGTCAACGGCGGTGTGCGCTACAGCCGCGCCAACGAACTGGGCCTGCTGGGTTTTGGTGGCGACCGGCGTGACGGCCGCAGCCTGTTGAAAGAGGGGTCGGTGGCCGTGCTGTTCAACCCGCGCTGGGCACTGGGTGTGGAGTACCGGGAGAAGCCGGACAACCTGTCGTTCGCCGGTGAAAGCGATTGGGCGGATGTGTTCCTGGGGTATTTCCCCAACAAGCATCTGGCGATCGTGCTGGCCTATGCGCGGCTGGGTGAAATCGCCACGCTGGATAACCAGAACGGTACCTACCTGTCCGTGCAGGGGAGTTTCTGAGATGCGCCTTCATGTGCTGGGCATGGCCCTGTTGCTGGGTGCTTGCGCGGGCCAACAGCAGCCAGCGAGTGACGACAGCCTGTACCAGGCCCTCGGCGGCAAGCCGGGGATCAGCCGGATCGTGGAAGGAATGTTGCTGAACGTGGCCCGGGACGAGCGGATCGTCGCGCACTTTCGCAACGTGAACATCGAGTTGTTGCGTCGGCAATTGATTGACAGGTTCTGCGTCGAGGCGGGTGGGCCGTGCACCTACACCGGCGATGACATGGCCGAGGCGCACAAGGGGCAGAACATCAGCCGAAGTGAGTTCAATGCGCTGGTGGAGGATCTGATCAAGGCCATGGAAGCGCAGGGAGTTCCGGTGCCGGCGCAGAATCGGCTGCTGGCCAGGCTGGCGGCGCAGCGGGGGGAGGGGATTGATAAGTAAGGGGTGTCAGTGAAGCCCTATTCGGGGCCCTATTCGCCGCCTAACGCGCAAGCCCGCTCCCACAGGTTTTGCTTCTTACCCAGCTATGTGGGAGCGGGCTCTGCCCGCGAATAGGCCTCCACTGACCCCCCTCAAAAAAAACGGCTCCCGAAGGAGCCGTCTTACGTTACGCCAGCATCACTTGCTTTCAGGCAATGCAAACGCCATCACGTAGTCACCCTGCTTGGTGCCCAGCGAGCCATGCCCGCCGGCAACCACCACTACATACTGACGACCGTCCTTGCCGGTGTAGGTCATCGGGGTGGTCTGCGCGCCCGCTGGCAGGCGGCCTTCCCACAATTGCTTGCCGTTACGGATGTCGTAGGCACGCAGGTACTGGTCAAGCGTACCGCTCAGGAACGACAGGCCACTGGCGGTGGTGAACGTACCACCCAGGCTTGGCACGCCCATGGTCAACGGGATCGGCACAGGCGAGCTATCGCGCACGGTACCGTTCTTGTGTTTCCAGATGGTCTGGTGCGTGGTCAGGTCGACCGCCGCAACGTAGCCCCAGGCCGGAGCCTGGCACGGCAGGCCCATCGGCGACAGCAGCGCTTCCAGGATCACGCCATAAGGTGCGCCCTTGTTCGGCTGCACGCCTTCGGTTTCGCTCTTGCGACCTGGGCCGCCGGCCACTTCTGCAGCAGGCACCAGCTTGGAGCGGAAAGCCATGTAGCTTGGGTTGACGAAGGCCACCTGGCGTACTGGGTCGACCGACAGGCCACCCCAGTCGAACACACCGAAGTTGCCTGGGTAAACCAGAGTGCCCTGCAGCGAAGGCGGCGTGAACGGACCTTCATAGCGCAGCGACTTGAAGTCGATCCGGCACAGCATCTGGTCGAACGGCGTCACGCCCCACATGTCGCGCTCTTGCATCACTGGCGGCATGAAGTTGAGGTCGGACTTGGGTTGGGTCGGCGAGGTGCGGTCGCCTTCCACCGCGCCCTGTGGCACCGGTACTTCGTGGATCGGCACGATTGGCTCGCCGGTCAGGCGGTTCAGCACGTAGATACTGCCCTGCTTGGTCGAGGCCAGCACGGCAGGCTTCACGCCATCGGCGGTCTTGAGGTCCATCAGAGTCGGCTGGCCGCCGACGTCCATGTCCCACAGGTCGTGGTGGGTGAACTGGTAGGTCCACTTCACATGGCCGGTGTCGATGTCCAGCGCGGTCAGGCCGGCGCTGTATTTTTCCGACTCGGGGGTACGGTTGCCGCCCCACTGGTCAGGCATCTGGTTGCCCATGGGCAGGTACAGCATGCCGTTCTTTTCGTCGACGCCGAACATGGACCACATGTTCGGCGAGTTGCGGGTATAGGTCTGGCCAGGGGCAATCGGCGTGGTGTCGTCAGGGTTGCCGCTGTCCCAGTTCCATACCAGGTGACCATCGTGCACGTCGTAGGCGCGGATCACGCCCGAAGGCTCGTCCACCGACACGTTGTCGGTCACGTGGCCGCCGATCACGACCAGATTCTTGGTCACGGCCGGTGGCGAGGTGGAGTAGTAGCCACCAGCAGCGAATTCGCCGATGTTGGCGCGCAGATCGATCTGGCCTTTGTCACCGAAGTCTTCGCACATCTTGCCGGTATCGGCGTTCAGGGCGATCAGACGGGTGTCGGCGGTCGGCACGAAAATGCGTTTCGGGCAGGCAGTCGGCGCAGCGGCAGGTGCGCTGGCGTCGGTGACCGGGCTGGCGGCAGCGTAGGCTGCGTCATCGTGATACGACACGCCACGGCAGGTCATGTGCGCCCAGCCCTTGAAGTTCGGCGCGTTTTGCGTGCTGATCTTCGGGTCGAAACGCCAGATTTCCTTGCCGGTGTCCGGGTCCAGGGCGATGACCTGGCTGTGCGGCGTGCACACGTACAGCATGCCGTTGACCTTGAGCGGAGTGTTCTCCGCAGTGGTCTCGCCCGGATCGTTCGGGCCGGGGATGTCGCCGGTGCGGTAGGTCCAGGCCGGGGTCAGCTTGCTGACGTTGTCCGGGGTGATCTGCGCCAGGGGCGAGTAACGGTCACCATGGGCACTGCGGCCATAGGAGTTCCAGTCGCCGTCCGGCATGGCCGGCGCGGTGTTCGGCATGTTGGCGGTTTCACGGTCCAGCTCGCCCTTGATTTCACCAGGGTTGGTGAACTGGCTGGCCAGTGCGCAGAGACCGGCCAGGACCACGGCGATGCTCAACGCAGCCGTAGCCTTGGGTGCAGGCTGGCGCAGCAGTGGCTTGCGGAACCAGGGCAGCAGCAGGACCACGCCCAGGGCAAACCACAAGGCCAGGCGTGGCACCAGTTGCCACCAGTCCAGACCCACTTCATACAGCGACCAGATAGTGCTGGCGAACAGTACCGCTGCATACAGACCGATCGCCGAGCGACGGCCTTGAAGCAGCAACACGCCGGTGAAGCCCACGCCGATACCGGCGATCAGGTAGTACAGCGAGCCACCCAGAGTGGCGAGTTTGATACCGCCGGCCAGCAAGGCCAGGCCCATCAGCAGCATTACGATACCCAAGATATTGGGCAGTAGACGCGACCGACGCGGTGCACCGTCAGTGCTCATAGTGAAGAATCTCCATTGTGTTCGTGCGGTTTTTTAATATTCGAATGTCAAGTTTGGATTGTTTACAGATATTGCGAGTCACGTTTAGTTTCAGAATGACGCTTGAATCTTCAGTCCGCCGATCAGTGCATCGTCGATGTGACTGACACCGCCCGGATGACGGATGTATTGCAGGTTCGGTCGCAGCACCAGCCAGTTGGTCATGTGAACCCCGTAATAGAGCTCGGCGCTGTACTCGGTGTCCTGGATCGGCAGGTAGGCGGCATTGTTATAGTCGCTGACTGCAAGCGTGCGGTTATGCCACTCGGCGTTCTTGCGATAGGCCGGATTGACATGAACGCGGGCCACGGCAAAACCGATGTCATCGCGAGCGCGCGCATCGAACAGGCCTTTGTAGACGATGCCGCCTTGGACGTAGTTGTCGATGGCATTGGTCTTCTTGTCATGCACGGTGGCATTGGCGAACACGCTCAGGCCGCGCGAGTTGTCGCTGGCGACGCTGGTCAGCTGTTGTTGGGCGCCCAGCCAGAAACCGTGGCGGCTGGATGCGCTGCGGTAGTCCTGGCCGGTGATCGCGGCAGGCTGACCGCTGCGGTCCTTGTAGACGTCGTCGGCGTCCGCCGTGCTGTAGTAGTAGCCAGCGCGGTACTCGCCCGGCAGCCCGGCGAGGGTCGGCTTCCAGATCAGCTCGACCGGCAGCATGGCGCCTTCGGTACCGCTGCCGCTGAGTTTGAAGCCGTTGTCGTTTTCCAGGTTCGAAGGGTTTTGCTCGAAGATGCCGACCTGGGCGTACAGCTCGGGCGTGATGTTGTATTTGACGCGCAACGCCCACTGGCTCACCGGCCAGTTGTACCAGACACTGCCGACCCAGTTACCCACTTGCGAGCCACAGAACGCCAGGTTCTGGAAGTCGCACGGGAAGCTGTTGAACTCTTCGCCTTCACCGAAGCGACCGGCCTTGATGTCCAGGCGCTGGTCGAAGAACTTCTGCTGGTACCACAGTTGGGTAATGCGCGTGATGTTGCCACGCCCCCAGACTTCCTGAGCCGAAGTGAAACCGCCGACACGCGGATCGTTGATCCGGTCATTGCTGATGTTGTCGCCGTTGCGATCGGTCAACGTGAGCTGAAACTCGGCGTTGTGCCAACCGAGGATCTTCGCCAGGTCCATGTGCACGCCCAGTGCGAACTGGTCGCTGTAGCGTGTGGCGTGGTCATGGTTATAGCCGCCATGCAGGTTGCTGCCGACTTCGCCGGTGTAGTCGAGCTTGAAGTCGTAACCTTTGGCGGACAGGTCGCCGCGGGTGCCGTTCCAATCGCCGAACATGAAGGGTGACTGGGCATCGAACGCGGGCGTGGCCAAGGCGTCCGGGGCGGCGCTCAGGGTACTCATGGCCATTAAAGCGGTGAACGGCAAAAACGCCCGAGGGCGTGAAAGGGCAGTTGAAGGCATTGGAAAAGAGTTCTTCTGGTAAGTCCGAAGCTGTTCGAGAAGCGCTTCGTTATTTTTCGGAAGTTAAACGTTTCAGTTTGTTGCGGCGGGAGGATATAGATCGAGCACGCGGTTTTAAAGCCGGGTTTGGAAGAGGGTTAGTTGCCGAAACTGCAACAGTGCGACGCTCTGCCGCAGGGCCTGGGCCAGGCGGCGTTGGAATCGATCCGCTGCAGTCGGCCGGAAATGGGCCCGAAGGCAGCGGCGTGTAAAGCGGTCAAAAGGTTGTACGCAGTCCCACTTGCACACTGCGGCCCTGGGCCGGCGCGATATCGCGCAGGATCGAACTGGCGTAGCGCACGGTCTGGTCAGTGAGATTCTCGCCCTTGACGAACGCCAGCCACTGGCTGCCCCCGATGTCGAAGCGATAACCAGCGCTGGCACCCAAGGTGGTGTATCCGCGGGTGGTACTTTCGTTATCCGGCACCTTGTGCTGCGCGCTGGCGTGTTCGACGTCCAGCCGCGCCTGCCAGCGATCCTTTTCCCATAGCAGCCCGCTGTTCAAGCGAAGCGGGGCGATACGCGGCAAGTCTTCGCCGGTGTCCAGGTTCTTCGCACGGGTGTAATCGCCCGACAGCTCCAACGCCCAGTTGCCGTAGGCATTTTGTGCCAAGGTCCAGCGATCCTGTGCCTCGATGCCGCTGAAACGTGCACGCACGCCGGAATAGGTGTACTCGGGGATGCCGTCGACGTCTTCTTCACCTTCATCGTCAAGCGTGCGGCCGGTGCCCAGCAGTCCGATGTAGTTGGAGAAATGGCTATAAAACACGCCCACGCTGCCTTTGTGGGTACCGTTGTCGAAACGCAGCGCCAGATCGCTCGACACTGCCTTCTCCTTGCTCAGCCCAGCATCACCTACCTCGTAGGTGCCAGTGGCCACATGCGCGCCGTTGGCATACAGCTCATAGAAGGTCGGAGCCCGTTCGGTGTAGCCCAAGGTCGCGGCCAGCGACCAGACGGGCGTCAAGGTGTACACCGCGCCTGTCGAAAGGCTCCCGGCAGTGAAGCTGCTGGCATTGTCCGCTGTCAGGAAGCGCTCGTTCCCGGCAGCGTCCGGGTCGACCCGGGTATGCTCCAGACGACCGCCCAGGCTCAGTTTCAAACGCTCGGTGGCCTGCCAGTCTTCCAGCACGAACAGCGCCAGGGCGTCAGTGTCGGTCTTGGGCACGAACGCTTCTTCGCCCAGCGCCTGGAACTGGCTGCGGTTGACCTGAGCGCCGATCACCCCTTCCAGTGGACCGATTGGCCGGTGGCGGGCTTCGATCCTGGCTTCGTAACCCTCGTTCTTGAACGTGGTACCGACTTCACCGCCTTCGATCTCGCGGTGTTCGTAGTCGGTATAGCCGGCATTCAGTTTCACCGAGCTGATCGGTCCTTCCAGGTCGCGGATTTCCGAAGCGAATGCATACTGATCCTGCTGCATGCGGATGCGCACGTCGTCTTCCGCCGGCGAGCCGTAATTGGAGTCGTAATTGCTGTAGGAAAGCCCGGCATAACCGTGGTCCCAGGTGTAGGAACCGCCCACTGCTCCGCCGTCCTGACGTCCATCACTGTTGTCGAGCCGGTGCTTGCCACCGTTCTCGTCGGTGTCTTCGCTGGCGCGTTGACGGCTGCTATGGGCGTAGCCAGGAATGCGCAGGTCGTTGAATTCACGTGCGCTGGCGTCCAGATGCAGAGCGAAGGTACCGTTGCCGGCCTCCAGCTTGCCAGCGCTGCTACGGGTTATGTCGGCTCCGCCGTAGCGCAGTTCACCGGCACCTTGGATGCCTTCGATCGCCTCGGTTGGAATGCGGTTATCGAAGCTGTTGACGACTCCGCCAATGGCATTGCCGCCATACAGCAGAGCGGCCGGGCCACGAACGATCTCGATGCGGTCGGTATTGACGGGGTCCAGGGGGACCGCATGGTCATACGACAGCGACGAGGCATCGAGCGCGCCGACCCCGTTGCGCAGAATGCGAATGCGGTCGCCATCCAGCCCGCGAATGATTGGACGGCTCGCACCGGGGCCGAAGTAGGAAGACGACACGCCTGGTTGGTTGTTCAGTGTTTCGCCCAGGCTGCCTTTCTGTGCCAGCGTCAGGCGATCGCCTTCCAGCACGGTGGTGGGCGAAGCCAATTGCGCGTTGCCCAACGGATTGGCGGTGATGACTTGGGGTTGCAGATCCAGGGCATAGGCCGGTGAGGCGATGAGCAATGCGGCGGCCAGGGGCGTCAGCCCTTTGAAAGAGGGGCGGGTGGTGACGGCAAACATCTTCGAGTCCTTGAGGTGTTACGAAATGTTAGCGTTATAACATAACATTAATAATTGCATCCGCCAGCCTTTTTCCAGCAAAGGGGCGGGGCGCCCCTGCAATTAACGCTTCCCGACATCTTGCCCGTTGGTTAAGGTGCGCACCTTCTGCCCCGCCGTTCCTGGAGCCTGGCATGCATGAACCCACACACAACCCCCTGCACGGCGTGACGCTGGAGCAGATCCTCAATGCGCTGGTGGCGCATTACCAATGGGAAGGGTTGGCGCAGCGTGTCGACATCCGCTGCTTCAAGAGCGATCCGAGCATCAAGTCGAGCCTGACCTTTCTGCGCAAGACACCTTGGGCGCGGGAAAAGGTCGAGCGGCTGTACGTGCAATTGCAGCGCGGCAAGCGTTGATCCGCGCCGAACGCCCTCTGGTCGTGCTCGCGGCGGCCACTACCTGGTTCGCCCTGGCGTTGCAGTTGTACCTGGTGCTTTGGTCGCGCTGGCAGATCGAAGCGAGTCTGCTCGGGGGGCTGGTGCATTTTTTCAGTTTCTTCACCATCCTCACCAATACCGCAGTGGCCGGCGTGTTGACTGCCCACGTGTCGAAGCGCGATTCGCTATGGCGTCGGCTCTGCCTGCGGCCAGCGGTGAGCAGCGGGGTACTGGTCAGCATCGTGGTGGTGGGTGTCGCCTATAGCCTGTTGCTGCGCAACCTGTGGCAGCCCGAGGGCTGGCAATGGCTGGCCAACGAGTTGCTGCACGATGTGCTGCCGGTGGCGTTCGTGGTGTATTGGGCGTGTTGCGTGCCAAAAGGCACGCTGCGCCTGCGGCACGTGGCGGTCTGGGCGATCTACCCTGTGGTCTACTTCGCCTACCTGTTGCTGCGTGGACACAGCATCGGCGTGTATCCCTATCCGTTTCTGGATGTCTCGAAACTGGGCATGGGCCAGGTATGGCTGAACGCACTGGGGGTGCTACTGGCCTTCATCGGCTGCTCCGCGCTGGTGCTGGTGATAGACCGCTGCTGGGGGCGCGCAGGCGCGCGCTAGGCGCCCGCGCAAGTACCCCTGGCGACAGTCTCACTCGCTGTCGTCGCCCTCATGACGCCAGTAACCGGCGGCCTTGATCTGCTCCTCGCTCAACTTGTGGTCGTCCAGCAGCACGCGCCGCAACTTGCGTGACAGCCCAGCCTCGGTCGCGATCCAGCCATAGACCACGCCGTCGGGCAGGCGCATGTCCTTGACGGTCTGCAGCAGGTCGCCCTGGTGCCGGTCGACCCAGATCACGTCGAAGGCCGCCGCGCTGTCGAACGACTGCTGCTCCTGAGCGTTCTCCACTTCGATGACCAAGAGGGCGCGGCGGTTGCCCGGCAGCTCTTCCAAGCGTCGAGCCATGGCCGGGATGGCGGTTTCGTCGCCGATCAACAGGTAGGCATCGAACACATCCGGTACGTGCATCGAACTGCGGGGACCGCCGATGTGCAGGAATTGCCCTGGCTCGGCCTGGGCCGCCCAGGTGGCCGCGGGACCGTCGCCATGCAGGACGAAGTCGATGTCCAGCTCGCCAGCCGCAAGGTCGATGCGCCGCGGGGTGTAGTCGCGCATCTCGGGCTTGGCGCCTTCGGGCGTGGGCGCACCGAGCACCATGGTGTCGAGCGCCGCCTGCTGCTCCGGGGTGGTGGCGAACATCAGCTTGATGTGGTCATCGCAGCCTTCGCTGACGAAACCGGCCAGCTCCGGACCGCCGAGGGTGATGCGCCGCATGCGCGGGGTCAGTTGCGCCACGCGCAGCACCTGCAGGCGGCGACGTTTGATCTCGTGCATGACGCGCTGAATACCGAACGGATTTTCTGCCTTCATTGCGAGGGGCTCCTGGGCCGATAGGGGGCTATCGATATAGCTTATTACGCGGCCACACGCGAGTCGATGAATTCGCAGTTCCGTTCAACGCGCCGCCTGCAAAGGCGCATTGCACTGTGTATGAACCCCCGGCTGCAGGTAGGGCGTCAGGATCGGCGCCATGCCCTTGAGCACCTGCACCGGCAGCGCCGAGGTGAAGCGAAAGCCCTCGGCGGCCTTGCCCGGTACGAAGGCGGTCAGGGTGCCGAAATGGTTTTCGCCGATGAAGAACACGAAGGTCGCGGTACGGTTGATCGCCTTGGAGCTGATCACCCGGCCTCCGGCGCCGAAGCTTGCGATGCGGTTGTCACCGGTGCCGGTCTTGCCACCCATCACCAGCGCAGTGCCGTTATCGGTCTTGAAACTGCCGGATACGCGCCGCGCAGTGCCGGCGTCCACCACCTGCGACAAGGCTTCGCGCATGGCCGCCGCGACCTCGGCAGGCAGGACCCGCTTGCCCCGGTCCGGGTCACTGATCACCCGTGTGTCATAGGGGGTGTCGGCGGCGAAATGCAGGGTGTCGATGCGCACGGTGGGCAACTTGATGCCGTCGTTCTGAATGATGCCGATCAGCTCGGCCAACGCTGCGGGACGGTCACCCGAACTGCCGATGGCGGTTGCCAGCGAGGGCACCAGATGATCGAACGGATAGCCCACGCGCTGCCAGCGCTGGTGAATATCGGTAAAGGCTTCGATCTCCAGCATGGTGCGGATGCGGTTATCGCGGGCGCGCTTGTGGCGGCTGTTGAACAGCCAGCCGTAGACTTCCTGACGCTCGAAGCGGCTGGCCGCACTCGCTTCGCCGAAATTCGCCTCCGGGTGATTGAGCAGGTAGCCCAACAGCCACAGGTCCAGTGGATGGACTTTGGCGATATAGCCTTGATCCGGCAGGTTGTAGCGGCCAGGGCCATAGCTGACGTACATCTCGTTCAGGCGCTTGTCGGTGACGCTGTCGCTCTTGCTGTGCTCGCGCACGAAGCGATCGAAGGATGCCTGCGTCGCGTTGGGGTAGAGGTAGCGGTGCACGGCGGCCAGGCGCTGCGGGGTCGGGCGCATGCCGTCGAGAAAGGTTTCCAGGCGTTGCTCGGTGCTCTTGCGCTGGTACTTCTTCCAGAACCGCTTGAGGAATTCGGTGCCTTCGCGGTCGGCGAAGCGTGCCAGGTATTCCTGCCGACGCGGATCGTCATCGTCCTTGAGCAACTGGCCGCTGTTGCCCGGCGCCGAGTAGGTGCTGTAGCGCACCAGGTCGCGCATCAGGCGAATGAAGGGCAGGTTGATGGACTCCTGCAGCGCTTCCTTGAGCGTGGGAATACGGCCGTTGTCCTCGCGGCGAAAGTTGCCGAAGGTATGAATCCCGCCGCCGGTGAAGAAGCTTTCGGCCGGGCTTGCCGAATACTTGCGCTCCAGGGCTGCGGCGAGCAGCGTCCGTGCGTCCATGCCCGGGTTCTGGATCAGGGTATCGAGCACCCAGCGCGACAGCCGATCGGCATCCTCGATCTTCACCTGGCGCAGTTGCGCGGGCGTCTGCCCGGCATAGCGTTCATGCAGTTCGTGGATGATTTCCAGGTAGGTGGTCAGCACGCGCATTTTGGCGGTCGAGCCCAGCTCCAGCTTGCTGCCTTCGTTGATGTCGAATGGCTGGTCGGTGTTGTCGGTCTGTACCCGCACGCGCGAGCCGTCAGCCGTGCGCTCGAAGAGGGTGAAGCTGTAGCTCACTTCACGGGTGCTCGCCGGGGTCAGCAGGCGCTCGCCGATCAGGCCGATCTGCTGGGCGAAGGCCGGGTCGGCGAGTTGGCGCAGGTAGTCGCTGGCCTGTTTCTGCAGGTCGGCATTGAGGGTCGTGGTGGCTGAAAGATCCAGACGGTCGAGGTCGTACAGCGGCCGGTCGAGCATGGACGATAGGCGATTGCGTACCACGCTGATGCCCTTGTTCGACTCGTTGGGTTGCCAGGTCGGCTCCTGCACCCAGTCGCGGTAGATGACCTGGCTGGCCAGCGCGGCGGCTGCCAGGGTCGGATCGACGATGCCATTGGCGGCGAGCAGGCGAATGTGACTGTCGGTCAGCTCGGCGAGGTCGTCATGGCCCTTGTTGAGAAAGTACGACGGCCGACGCTGGGCGATCATCAGCGACAGCACCTGACGCAGGGCCAGGCCGCGCGCGGCCTCGCTGGCAGGGTCGGTGGTGGTGCTGGCAAGCGCGCGGTTGACCTGCTCGAAATCGGCGCCGTACCAGACCCGCAGGCCTTCGGCCATGCCATGTACCTCACCGTGGCCGGGCACCGCCGACAGCGGCACGCTGTTGAGGTAGTCGCGCACGATGCGCTGACGCGCTTCCAGCGTCTGCGGACCGCCTTGATAGGCCCGCACACTGGCCGAAATCATCTGACGGATCTTCTCCGGCCCCGAGCCGGTCAGGCCGTCGGGCGAATGGCGGTACTTTTCCAATTGCGTGGCGAGGGTACTGCCACCGGCCGACTGCCCAGGCAGTGCGAACATCCGCGCCACTTGCGACCAGGCCGCCTTGGCGAAGCGCGGCCAATCCACAGCCGGGTTGAGCAGCGGTTCGGGACTGTCGAGCAGGCCGCGGTTTTCGACGAACAGCAGGCTGTCGACCATCACCGGTGGTATCTGGGCGAATTCGGTGTAGAGCTGCTGCGGGTAGCGATACAGGTACAACGGATCGCCCCGGCAATCGGTGATCACCAGCCCGGCCTGGGATTTTTCCTGGTAGGGCACGAACAGGTCGTGCCCGGCGTAGCTCATCAAGGCTGGCGAGAACTGGGTCTGCCGTTCGATCACATAGTTGCGCTTGAGCAGGCGCGGCAGGAAGTCGCCCAGCGCGCTGTAGCCCAGACGCTTGTCGAACGGGCCGGCGCCCGGGTAGACGATGGCCTTGCTCGGTCCCGGCTGCACCTCATAGGTCAGCGAGTTCGCCCAGCGACTGAACTCGCGCGCCTGCAGCCGCGAAGTGCGCATCTCGGCATACAGCGCGTACGCCAGCGCGGCGATCGTGATCACGACCAACAACCAGAACAGACGCCGCCACAAGTGACGTTGACGTGGGCTATCTGGCAATGGCGACGGATCAGGACTCGTAGCGTTGGCTGCAGTCTTGTCAGGTTCGGTTTGCCACAGGACGCCCATAGATATTCACACCGGTCACGGAAAATTCATCGCACCTGGAGCAAGTCTAGACGCTAGAGCGGTCGCGTGAAAAAATGTGAAAACCAATGTATCGAATCGTGCGGAAAGCTTTTGCGTCAACAAGCGGGCCCGGGCGGGCCCGCAGGGGTATTCAGCGCAGCATGTCCTTGACCAGCCGGTCCTGCTCCATCAGCTCCCGCTGCCGAGCGTCGATGCGCGACGCGAGCTGGAAGTTGTCCGCAGCTCGGCGCTTGGCCAGGTCCAGTTGCTGGATGGCCTGGTCGAACTCGCCGACCAGTGCAAAAAACTCGGCGCGCGCCTGATGCAGGCCGATGATATTGCCATTCTGCCCGCGGGTTTCAGCCACCAGGTACCACACGTCCGGGTCGTCCGAACGGGTCTTGAGCAGGTTTTCCAGCGCTTTCTCTGCATCGGCCATGCGATTCTGCTTGAGCAGCACATCGACCCGCTTCTGGTTGATCGGGTAGTTGCCCGGGTACTGCGTCAGCAGCCGGTCGATGCGCTGTTGGGCGTCGGGAATGCGGTTGTTGGTAATGTCCAGGTCGACCTGCGCCAGGTTGACGGTGATGTCGTCCGGCTGCTTGGCCAACAGCAGCTTGAGATTTTCACGCGCCTCGTTTAGTTGCCCGGCCTTGATCTGGGCCAATGCCAGACCGTAGCGCGCAGGCAGCGCGTTGGGGTTGTCATCCAGTTGCGCGCGAAAACGCTTGGCTGCCAGCCCCGGCGTTTCCTCGTAGTACAGCTGCACTCGGGCGCGCATCAGCTGGTACCACAGGCTGTCTTCCTTACCCCCTGGGGCGGCCTGCTCGGCGCGGTTGCGGGTGTCGGCGATACGCGATTCGCTGACCGGGTGGGTCAGGAGAAATTCCGGCGGCCGGGCATCGAAACGGTACTGGCGCATTAGCCGTTCGAACATGGTCGGCATGTTGCGGGGATCGTACCCGGCCTTTTCCATGTTGATGATGCCGATGCGGTCGGCCTCCTGCTCGTTCTGCCGAGAGAAGCGCCGCTGCTCCTGAATCGCCGCCGCCTGGCTGCCGGCAATCGCCGCGATGCCGGCATCACCGGCACCCGAGGCGGCAATCACGATACCGGCCAGCAACGCCGCCATCATCGGCAATTGCATGCGCTGCTGAGCCTCGACGCCTCGGGCGAAGTGGCGTTGCGACAAGTGCGCCAGTTCGTGGGCCAGCACGCCGATGTACTCGCCCTCGGTTTCGGCATTGAAGAACAACCCGCCGTTGACCCCGACGATGCCCCCCGGCGCTGCAAAGGCGTTGAGCTCCTTGCTGTCGATCAGAATGAATTCCAGGCGCCGATCGTTCAGTTGGCTGGTCTCGGAGAGGCGATACACGCTGGTCTCGACGAAGTCCTTGAGCAACGGGTCATTGAGCTGTTTGACCTGGCCGCGCAACAGGCTCAGCCAGGCACGACCCAATTGATGCTCCTGCTGGGGCGAGACGATCGCCGAGCTGGCGTCGCCAAGCGAGGGCAGGTCGCTGGCGTGGCCGGGTAGCGCCAGCAGGAAGGCGAGGGTCAGCAGGGTAGGGCGCAGAAAGGGCATGCACTGAGCTCGGCAGATGAAAGGCCCTACTGTAGCCGCCCCATTCGGCGACCACCAGAGGCGGCAACCTTGGGTTATTCTGTCGCGCCGCAGTCTGCCGGGATTCACCGCAGCGCCACGGCACCCTTTGGCTGGAGAAGATATCGATGAACGATGTGCCTGAATGTGACGTCGAGCTGGACACCAGCGGTCTTAATTGCCCGTTGCCATTGCTCAAGGCCAAGCTGGAACTCAACCGCATGGCCAGTGGTACGGTACTGAAGGTGATCGCCACCGACGCCGGCTCGCAGCGCGACTTCCGTTCGTTTGCCACCTTGGCAGGTCATGCGCTGTTACACGAAAAGGCGCTGGACGGGGTCTACTCGTATTGGTTGCGCAAGGCCTGAGCCACCACCCTGGTAGCTGGGTCATTCAAGGGAATTTCAATGTTCAAAGTGCTACGCGACTGGATCCAGCGTTACTTTTCCGATGAGGAGGCCGTCATTCTGGCGGTGCTGCTGGTGCTGGCGTTCACCGCCGTTCTGACCTTGGGCGGGATGCTGGCACCCGTGCTGGCGGGGGTGGTGCTGGCGGTCCTCATGCAAGGCCTGGTCAACATTCTGGGGCGCCTGCGGGGGCCCTCTGGCGTGGCCGTCGGCGCGGTGTTCGCGTTGTTCATGGGCGCGCTGGCGCTGTTCATGCTGGTGCTCGTGCCGCTGCTCTGGCATCAGGTGATCACCCTGTTCAACGAGCTGCCCGGCATGCTCGGCAAATGGCAGTCGCTGCTGTTGCTGCTGCCCGAGCGCTATCCGCACCTGGTCAGCGACGAGCAGGTATTGCAGGCCATCGAAGCGGCCCGCGGCGAGATCGGCAAATTCGGCCAGTGGGCACTGACTTTTTCCCTGTCCAGCCTGCCTCTGCTGGTCAACGTCATGATCTATTTCGTACTGGTGCCCATCCTGGTGTTCTTCTTCCTCAAGGACCGGGTGATGATCGGCCGCTGGGTCAGCGGCTACCTGCCGCGCGAGCGTGCGCTGCTGACTCGGGTGGCGCAGGAGATGAACCGGCAGATCGCCAATTACATCCGCGGTAAGGTCATCGAGATCTTCATCTGCGGCGTGGTGACCTACATCGCCTTCGTCGCATTGGGGCTGAACTACGCCGCTCTGCTGGCACTGCTGGTGGGGTTGTCGGTGGTGGTGCCCTACGTGGGGGCGGTGGTGGTGACGGTCCCGGTCACGCTGATCGCGCTGTTCCAGTGGGGCTGGGGTGACCAGTTCATCTACCTGATGGTGGTGTACGGCATCATCCAGACCCTGGATGGCAACGTGCTGGTGCCGTTGCTGTTCTCCGAGGCGGTGAACCTGCACCCGGTGGCGATCATCTGTGCGGTGCTGTTGTTCGGCGGGTTGTGGGGATTCTGGGGCATCTTCTTCGCCATTCCCCTGGCGACCCTGTTCAAGGCCGTGCTGGATGCCTGGCCAAGGCAGGAGCCTACCGTCGCGCCGATGCTCTGAGACCGCGGTGCGGGCTTCGCGGGCAGAGCCCGCTCCCACAGGTGATCCTGTCTGTAGGAGCGGTCAGCGGCCGCGAAGGGGCCACCGCCGATATCAACCCTTGCTCAACGCCTGTGCCGCCTCCAGCACACTCTGCACATGCCCTGGCACCTTCACGCCACGCCATTCCTGGCGCAATACGCCGTCCCGATCGATCAGGAAGGTGCTGCGGTCCACGCCCAGGTACTCCTTGCCATACAGCTTCTTCAGCTTGATCACATCGAACAGCTGGCACAGCGCCTCGTCCTTGTCGCTGATCAGCTCGAAGGTGAAGCCCTGCTTGGCTTTGAAGTTCTCGTGGGACTTGAGCCCGTCGCGCGACACACCGAACACCTCGGTGTCGGCGGCCTTGAACTGCTCGAGCAGGTCGCGGAAGTCCTGGCCCTGAGTGGTGCAGCCCGGCGTGCTGTCCTTGGGGTAGAAATAGACCACCACCTGGCGGCCCTTGAGCTCGCTCAGGCTGACGGTCTGACCGCCGGTGGCCTGGGCTTGGAAATCGGCAACAGGTTCATTGAGGGCGACAGCCATCGGTCAATCCTTACATGGGGTTCTGTGGACGCCAGGGTTCGATCAGCGCATCCAGGTTCAGCGCATCGGCGAAGTCCAGGAACTGGTCGCGCAACCAGCTGATCTGCACACCGGCAGGCAGCGTCACGGTGAACGTGGCATTGAGCATGGTGCCACCGGTCTGCGGCGCCTGGTAGGTGTCGCAGGTCAGGTTCTCGAGCTCGACGTTGTGGTCGATGAAGAACTGGCACAGCTCGTTGATGATGTCGGAACGATACGCCGAGCTGACATAGGCCACGTAAGGCAGCGCCTGCGGGCGACTGTCCAGGGTGGCGCTGCGCACCAGGCTGACGGTGAAGTCGTGCTTCTTGGCCAGCGAGCTCAGGCCGGTTTCCAGGCGCGCCAGGGCGTCCCAGTTGCCCGATACCTGCAGAACCAGGGCGCTGTATTCGCCATGACGAGTCAGGCGCGAGGTGGACACCGAGCAGCGGGCGTCGTGGGCCGCGCGGCACAGTACATTGGTCAGTTCCATGGGGTTGCGGCCCAGGGCGCTGATGACGAGGAATTGTTCGCGAACTGTGGGGGTGGACATGCAGCATTCCTAAAGCGATGAGCGGTCGGCAGCTTCAAGGGGCCGGATGACTGGTTCAAGGCCTGCGCCGTACCTCGTGCGAACCTGCGCTGACTGCCCGGCAACGCCCGCAGATACGGGGTGACGCCAGGTGACAAGGCTCAGGGACGGGGTTCGAAGCGCCGTTACGGCAGGCGATGACCAGGCAAGAAAGGCAACCCCTGCCGATCAAAGTCTGAAAGGGTATAGAAAAGCGGCGCGAAGGGGAATGCTCGCGGCGTGGTACTTCGCTTGTGCAAGGTGGTTGGCGCCAGTACCATTACCGCTCTCTTTTTCCGGCAGGAGCGGTTGCATGATTGCGGGCAGTATGGTGGCACTGGTCACACCCATGGACGCCCAAGGGCGTCTGGACTGGGACAGCCTGAGCAAGCTGGTGGACTTCCATCTGCAGGAGGGCACCCATGCCATCGTCGCCGTCGGCACCACCGGCGAGTCGGCGACCCTTGATTACGAAGAGCACATCAAGGTCATCGAGCACGTGGTCAAGCAGGTGAACGGGCGTATCCCGGTCATCGCCGGCACCGGTGCCAATTCCACCCGCGAGGCCGTCGAGCTGACCCGCAATGCCAAGCGCGCCGGCGCCGATGCCTGCCTGCTGGTGACCCCGTACTACAACAAGCCGACCCAGGAAGGCCTGTACCAGCACTTCAAGCACGTTGCTGAAACCGTCGACATCCCGCAGATCCTCTACAACGTTCCCGGTCGTACCGCCTGCGACATGCTGGCCGACACCGTCGTGCGGCTGTCCAAGGTGCCGAACATCATCGGCATCAAGGAAGCCACCGGCAACCTCGAGCGCGCCAAGGACATCATCAGCCGTGTCGACAGCGATTTCCTCGTGCTGTCCGGTGACGATCCCACGGCCGTCGAGCTGATTCTGCTGGGCGGCAAGGGCAATATTTCGGTCACTGCCAACGTCGCCCCGCGCGCCATGGCCGACCTGTGCAACGCGGCGTTGAACGGCGAGGCGGAACTGGCCCGCGCCATCAACGACAAGCTGATGCCGCTGCACAAGAACCTGTTCCTGGAAGCCAACCCGATTCCGGTCAAATGGGCGTTGCACGAAATGGGCTTGATGCCCGAAGGCATTCGCCTGCCGCTCACCTGGTTGAGCGCCACCTGTCATGAACCGCTGCGGCAGGCCCTGCGCCAGTCCGGCGTCCTGGTTTAATTGAGGAAGTAAGACGCATGAAGCGATTGGCTGGCCTTTCTGCCCTTGCCTTGGTCATTTCGAGCACCAGCGGTTGCGGGTGGCTCTGGGGCGAAAACGGTTATTTCCGCGATCGTGGCAATGATTACCTCGAGGCGACCCAAACCGCCCCGATGCAACTGCCGCCCGGCGTGCAAACCGACAAGCGTCTGGATCCGCTGCTGCCGATCCCGCGCAACGTCGCCGACGACAACGCCAAGGCATCCGAATTCGAAGTACCGCGTCCACTGCCCTTGCAGGTGGCGGCCCAGGCCAGCGATTTCTCGCTGCAGCGCAGCGGTGACAACCGCTGGATCCTGGCCCAGCGCGCACCTGCCGAAGTCTGGCCGATCGCGCACCAGTTCTTCGAGGACAACGGTTTCCGCATCGCCGAAGACCGCCCGCAGACCGGCGAATTCACCACCACCTGGCAGCGCTTCGACGAGCTCTCCGCCTCCATGGCGCAGCGCCTGAGCGGCGCGACCACCTCCGGTGAAAGCGAAACCCGCGTGCGCGTGCGCATCGAGCCAGGCGTGCAACGCAACAGCAGCGAAATCTACGTGGTCAGCGTCGAGCGTCCGGGTGGCAGCACCAGCGAGCCCGATTTCCCCGCACGTTCGGTGAACACTGGCCTGGATTCGATTCTGGTCGACCAGATGCTCGCCAGCATGACCCGCGACTCGGAACGCGGCGGCTCGGTGTCTCTGGTTGCCGCGCGTGATTTCGACGCGCCCAGCCGTGTAGCCATGAGCGAAGACGGCAGCGGCAACCCGGTGCTCAACGTCGGCGCCGACCTGGACCGTGCCTGGTCCAGCGTGGGTCGTGCCCTTGAACAGGGCCAGTGGCGCATCGAAGACATCAACCGCAGCCTGGGCCTGTACTACATCAACCTCGCCGAGTCCGCCCAGCGCGCCGACGACAAGCCCGGCTTCTTCAGCCGCGTGTTCGGCAATGCGCCGAGCAAGGAAGAGATCGAAGCCCGCGCCGAGCGTTACCAGGTGCGCCTGAGCAAGGTGGGCGACACCGTTCAGGTCACTGTCGAGAAGAACATCAACACCGTGGCCCCGGCAGACGTTGCCCGCCGCGTGTTGGGTGTGATTCAAGACAACCTGGGCTAAGCGATGCGTTTCGCCGTTCTCGGAAGCGGTAGCCAAGGGAATGGCACACTGGTCAGCAGCGAAGACACGCACGTGCTGGTCGACTGCGGTTTCTCCCTGCGGGAAACCGAACGTCGGCTGGCCCGTCTGGGCCTGAGCGCCGCGCAATTGAGCGCCGTGCTGGTGACCCACGAACATGCCGACCACGTGCATGGCGTGGAGCTGCTGGCGCGGCGTCATGGCGTGCCCGTCTACATGAGCCAGGGCACCGAGCGCGGTCTGCGCAAGCCGGTGCCGGTGCGCAGCCATGTGCGTTGTGGCGACGTGCTGGACGTCGGGGCGTTGCGCATCGAAGTGGTCTCCGTGGCCCACGACGCTCTGGAGCCTACCCAGTACGTATTCACCGACGGCAAGCGCCGCTTCGGTCTGCTGACCGACCTGGGCTCCCATTGCGCCAGGGTTCGCGACCACTATCAGGGCCTGGACGCCTTGATGATCGAAAGCAACCATTGCCGCGACATGCTCGCCCGTGGGCACTACCCTTATTTCCTCAAGCAGCGCGTCGGCGGTGACTGGGGCCATCTGAACAATCACCAGGCTGCTGGCCTGGTGGAACAGTTGGGCTGGAAGAACCTGCAACACCTGGTGCTGGCCCACCTGAGCAGCAAGAACAACCTGCCGCAGCTGGCTCGGCAATGCTTCGTCGACACCCTGGGGTGCGACGCGGACTGGCTGCAAGTGGCCGATCAAGATTCAGGGCTCGACTGGCGTCACATCGCCTAGCGTCCCAAAGGGGCGCCTAGCCCATACTTTTAGCAAGCGGAGCCCATCATGGAAAAACGTGAAGAACTCTACCGCGGCAAAGCCAAGTCGGTGTACAAGACCGACGACGCCGACCGCTTGATCCTGCTGTTCCGCAACGACACCTCGGCGTTCGATGGCAAGCGCATCGAACAGCTCGACCGCAAGGGCATGGTGAACAACAAGTTCAACGCCTTCATCATGCAGAAGCTGGAAGCGGCGGGCATCCCGACTCAATTTGACAAGCTGCTGGCCGACAACGAAGTGCTGGTCAAGAAGCTCGACATGATTCCGGTCGAATGCGTGGTGCGCAACTACGCCGCCGGCAGCCTGGTCAAGCGTCTGGGCGTCGAAGAGGGCATGAAGCTGAACCCGTACACCTTCGAACTGTTCCTCAAGGACGACGCCAAGGGTGACCCGTTCATCAACGAATCCCACGTCGTGGCCTTCGGCTGGGGCACCGCCGAGCAGCTGGCGAAGATGAAAGAGCTGTCGCTCAAGGTCAACGACGTGCTGATCAAGCTTTTCGACGACGCCGGCCTGCTGCTGGTCGACTTCAAGCTCGAATTCGGCGTGTTCAGTGACGGCTCCATCGTCCTGGGCGACGAATTCAGCCCCGACGGCTGCCGTCTGTGGGACAAGGACACCCGCAAGAAAATGGACAAGGACCGCTTCCGCCAGGGTCTGGGCGACGTCATCGAAGCCTACGAAGAAGTGGCCAACCGCCTGGGCGTGCCGCTGTAACACCGCTGTAGACGCGCAAGCGCCTGAATTCGCAAATTATTTTGCATCAGGGGCTTCGCGTTTGGCGCAGACGCTGGTATGATTCGCGCCGTTGGAGAGATGCCAGAGTGGCCGAATGGGACGGATTCGAAATCCGTTGTACCTTCACCGGTACCTAGGGTTCGAATCCCTATCTCTCCGCCATTATTGCTACACGCTAAGCCCCCGAAAACGTTGACGTTCTCGGGGGCTTTTTGTTTTGGACGCCATTTCACGCGGTGGAATTAACCATCAAGCCTCGGTTTGGCGGCTGCGTCGATTTGATCGTCTCCGACTCCCCGACTTCGATCGTGACGCACCGGCCGTCAACCATCGTTCAGTCCATTCCCAGCCACACGTCACCCTTCATCCAGTGGAACTTCCCCACCCCAACTCCCTTCAATACCCATGAATCTGTCGCGCCGTCCGTTCCATCCGACACCCCGACAGGTTTTTTTTCGCACACCTCTGAAACCGGTTTCACAACTCGGTGCAGACCAGCCCATCTCATCCCGCAGGAGCCCGGAAAGGATGACCAAAAACCCATTGAAGCGAGCCTCGATCACCGCCCTGGCGGCCGCGATGTTGGCTTTGACAGCGAATGCAGCCCAGGCCGAGACCATTGATCGCAGCGTGGTTCCCATTGGTTCGATCCAGGAGGTGGCGGCGTTCAGCGGCCCAGGGCCGTCGGGCATCGTGGTTACTCCGGAAGGGCGCACCTTTGTCGGCTTTCCGCGTCATGCCGATGATCACGCTGGCATGACGCTGGGCGAGTTGGTCAACGGTAAGCTGGTTCCCTATCCCTCCGCCGATGTCAGCCTGCCGTCTGGGCTGTCCGACGCCAAGCGTCTCGTTTCCCTGCATGGCATGACCCTGGATAAGCGTGGGCGCCTCTGGTTGATCGACGATGGCAAGCGCGCCGGCAAGCAGGGCATTCCGGCGGGGGCGGCGAAGGTGGTGGGTATCGACTTGAGCAGCAACAGCATCGTGACGTCCATCGAGCTCAAGGATGCTCTGCGTCAGGACAGCCACATGAATGACCTGCGCATCGATCTGACCCACGGCAGCCAAGGCACCGCTTATGTCGCCGACTCATCCTTCGGCGACGACCCGGCTTTGGTGGTGGTGGATCTGGCCACGGGGAAGCAGCGTCGTGTGCTTACCGGTCATCCTTCCATCGTGGCGCAGATGGATTTCGTCACCCAGCTCGACGGTGTGCCCATGCGCTACGACGGCAAGAACACGGCATTCCCTCACGGTGGCGTCGATGGTCTGGCGCTGACGCCCGATAGTTCGCGTCTGTTCTATTCACCGCTCACCAGTCGACACCTGTGGAGTCTGCCAACCGCAGCACTTTCCGACTTCGGCCTCGATGATCGACAACTGGCTGCCCGGATCAAGGATGAAGGCGAGAAGGTAATGGTCGACGGGATGGACATGGACGCTCAGGGCCGTCTGTACATGACCGATGCCGAGCATCATCAGGTGCTGCGTCGCTGGCCGGATGGACGCCTCGACGTGGTCGTGCGCGACCCGCGACTGGTTTGGCCGGACGGCGTATTCGTGACCGCCGATTCGGTGTACGTGACGTTGGGGCAGTGGAGCCGGATGGGCAAGGGGTTCGACACCCGGCAGCCGCCGTATCTGTTGGTCAAGGCGCCTATCGAGGCCACCCCGCAGTTCAACGCCGCGCAATGACCGTAGCGGGGGCGCAGATCGTGTCCCCGCTGATAGGAAACACCGTCTGAAAGCCTGAAGATCCTCTTCGCCGCCATTGATTCAGCCCACTGCCGTTTGCCCAACCCGAGCCTCACCAGCCACCAAGAAAAAAGCGCGGCACACTTATTGCTCTGCTAACAATAAATTCATAAATAGCTAGCAAAGTCAGGGCCTCGAATCATGATCGCTACCTCTTCTCATGCTGTGATCTGCACGCCTCACGCCCAAGCCACTGCCGCAGGGATGCAGATCCTCGATGCGGGTGGCACGGCCATTGATGCCATGCTGGCAGCCAGTGCGATGCTGGCCGTGGTCTTCCCGCACATGACCGGCCTGGGCGGAGATGCCCTCTGGATGATCCACGACACCCAGGTCCGCACCATCGTGGGGATCGGCCAGGCCGGGCAGCGGTTGCCCGACGGCGGAGTCATCGGTTTGAGAGGTCCATCGTCGGTCGCCACCACGGCAGGTGCGCTGGCGAGTTGGCAGACGGCGGCGACTATCAGCCGGCAGGAGTGGGGCTCCCATTTGGGTTGGGCCGACCTGTTGCAGGACGCCGCCAGCGTGGCGGAGGCGGGCACGCCTGTTTCACAGTCCCAGCTGTTTTGGCAGACACTGCGGCAGCCACTCATCGAGCAGCTGTCGGACCTGCACGGTGTCTGCAAGACCGATGGGCGCTGGTTGCGCGCAGGCGATACGCTGCGTCAGCCGGCGCTTGCCAACACCCTGCGGCATCTGGCCAGGTACGGGGTCGAGGATTTTTATCAAGGCGAGTTGGCTCACGCGTTCGGGGCGGCGTTCGATCGGCTCGGTTGTGGCTTGACCCAGGCCGACCTGGCGGCCACGCGTGCACCGCTGGTGGCCCCTGTTTCGGTACCTTACCGCCAGGGCCGACTCTACAACGTCGCACCGCCGTGCCAGGGTCTTTACACCCTGCAAGCCATGGCCGCGCTGCAGCATAAGCCACTCGCGCAGGTCGGCAATGGCAGCGCGCTTTACTACCACTACCTGGTCGAAGCCATCAAGCAAGGTCTGCTGCGCCGCAACGCGCAATTGTGCGACCCCCTGGGTACGGCTTGGGATTTCGCCGCCAGTCTCGATGAACGGCACGTTCGAGGGTATGCCGATGCCATCGACGACCAGCGAGCAGCGCCGTGGAACGAGCCGGGGCGTCCTGCCGATACGGTCTGGATGGCTGCGACCGATGCCCAGGGTCGGACGGCCTGCCTCATCCAGAGCCTGTTTCATGACTTCGGCTCGGGCTGTATTCTGGGCGACACCGGGGTGCTGTGGCAGAACCGTGCTGCGGGTTTCAACGCCAGTCCCGAACACGTCAATGGCTGGGCCCCCGGCAAGCGTCCCGCCCATACGCTCAACCCATCCTGTTACCTGGCCGACGATGGTCGCCGCTGGTTCTTCGGCACTCAGGGAGGCGATGGTCAACCGCAGACGCAGATGGTCCTGGCGACGCAGCTCATCGACTATCAGCAGCCTATCGATCAGGCCTTGGGCTTCCCCCGCTTTTTGCTGGGCCGCAGTTTTTTCGACAGCACCGACAACCTCAAACTCGAAGGCGATATGAGCGCCACGAGCATCGAAGGCCTGGCGGCGCTGGGTCATGGGGTGGAAATCATACCGGCGCAGAGCCCGATGACGGGCCATGCCGGTATCATCGCCATCGATGCCCAGGGGCGGCGCAGTGCCATGCATGATCCGCGAGGCGAGGGTACGGCACTTGGTCAGGCAGACTGAAGGTTGAACGGGTATTTGCCGGATACTAGCCATCTCGTGTATAGGCATGAGGCTTTCTAGACAACAGAGGAAACGATGGGGTTGAGTACCGTCACTGCCAAACAGCTTGAGGTGCAGCGTATCGTCGATGCGCTGTTCAACGCTATTGCCCACCATCGCCTGCCGCCCGGCACTCGCTTGGTCGAAGCCCACATCGTCGAAACCTTGCAGGCCAACCGCAATCACGTGCAAGTCGCCCTGCAGCGGCTGGCGATGCAGAAAGTAGTGACCATCGAAGCCAATCGGGGCGCCATGGTGGCCCAGCCTACCGCCAAGGAAGCGCGGGATATCTTCAGTGCCCGTCGCGCCATCGAGCGGGCGATCGTCGAGGCCATTACCCCGGCCGTGATGCGCAAGCACCGCCAGCGCATTGCCAGCCATATGAACAACGAGCGCAAAGCCACCAGCGATACCGATCGACGCGCCATCGTTCGCGAGCTGAGTGAATTTCACCTCATGCTCGGCGAAATCAGTGGAAACGTCGTGCTCAGCGATATCCTTGGAAATCTGATGGTGCGCAGCTCATTGATCGTGGCGCTGTACCAGCGCAACGATGTGCCGTCATGCGCGTCGGACGAACATCAGCAGATCATCACCGCGCTGGAACAGGGCGATAACGCGGGGGCCGTACGGGTCATGCTGGAGCACCTGGACGAACTGGAAGGGCAGTTGGCCCTGGAAGAGCGAGCCTTGGAGGAGTTCAACCTCAAGCAGGCGCTGAGTGGCTGACGGGCAGGCTTGCCCGTTCAATCATGGCCTCAGCAACGTCCCGACCGGTCGACTGAATGTTTGCCTGCCACCCTTGAAGCCCATCACCGGGGCGCTTATCTCGGCGATCACCGCTGCTGGCGAAGGCGCGTCGAAGACGATGAAGTCGGCGCGGCAGCCCGGTAGCAGGCCGTAATCTTTCAGCCTGAGCAGGCGTGCCGATTCGCTGGATACCCAGGCCAGGCACTGCAGCAATTGCGGCACTGTGCCCATCTGGCTGACGTTGGCGAAAAGGTTGGCCTGACGCACCAGCGAAGCATCGCCATAGGGCGTAAAGGGGTTGCCGACATTGTTGGTGGACACCGAACACGTCACGCCGCAGGCGTGCAGATGCGCCAGCGGTGCCAGCCCCCGAGGTTTGTTGTGGAACACGTCGCGACCCATCAGGAACAGGTCGGTGCTGGGCAGGCAGGTCACCTGAACGCCCGCTTCGGCCAGCTCCAATGCGAGCCCCGTCAGTGATTCCTGGGGCAAGGCGGACAGCTTGGTCACATGGCCAATGGTCACGCGTCCGCCCCAACCATGCAGCCGAGTGCAGCGCGCGACTTCCATGACGGTCAGGCCTTCGGGGTTCAAATCGAAATCCAGATGCAGGTCCAGGTCGCAGTCGTAGCGTGTGGCCAGTTCGAACAGCCGCTGGATCTGCCCCAGCGGGTCGCTGTCCATATACGGGCACCCACCCAGGACCGTTGCACCGCTTTCCAGTGCCTGGCACAACAGTGCCTCGGTCCCTGGGTTGTTGAGCATTCCTTCCTGCGGAAACACACACAGTTCCAGGGTGATAGCCCATGCATAGTCGGCCTGCAAACGGCGAATGGCATGGAAACCGATCAAGCCGATCTGTGGATCCAGCTCCACATGGGTGCGCATGTGCGTGGTGCCTTGCACGATGGCCTTGTCCAGCACCTGCGCGCCGCGCCGATACACATCGTCTTCGGTAAACCCGGCTTTGGCCGCTCGGGTTTGGGCCACCGCTTCCGCCAGCGTGCCTTCCTGAAGATGGCATCGCTGCATGATGCAGGCTTTGTCCAGGTGAATGTGGGTTTCGATCAGGCCGGGCATCACGAGCTGCCCACGCAAATCGAGGGTTTCCCACGGGCCTGCGTCTGCGCTCAAGGCTTCGACGAAATAGCCGTTCTCGACCTGCAGTTTGGTCAGGTGGCTATCGGCGCCGAGCCGCACATTGATGATCTTCATCGCCTTCATGCACTGACACCTTCGCCCAGGTAGGCCGCAGCCAAGTCTTTGTCTTCGCGCAATTGAGCGGCGCTGCCGGTTTTCACGATGGTCCCGGTTTCCAGCACATACGCACGATCTGCCACTTGCAGCGCCAGGTTGGCCATCTGGTCCACCAGTAGAATGGTCACGCCCTCGTCACGCAGGGCAGCCAGCGCGTCGTAAAGCTCGCCGATCATGGCGGGCGACAGGCCCAGGGAGGGTTCGTCGAGCAACAGGATTTTCGGCTTCGCCATCAGGCCGCGCCCCACGGCGACCATTTGCTGTTCACCTCCGGACAACAGACCAGCCGGGTTGTCGATGCGGTCGCGCAGGCGAGGGAAGCGCTTGAGGATGGCCTCGATTTCAGCGTCGGTATCGAAGGCTTCGCGGCGCGAGTAACCGCCCAGTAGCAAATTGTCGCGCACGCTCAGGTAAGGGAAGACCTGACGGCCTTCGGGCACCAGTGCCAGGCCCTGCGCGGCAATCAGGCTGGCGCTGGTCTGTTCGATATTTTCGTTGTCGAGCAGGATGCTGCCGCTGCTGGCGCGATGCAGGCCGGCCAGGCATTGCAGAATGCTCGATTTGCCAGCGCCGTTCGCGCCGAGAATGGCCACCAGCTCGCCAGGATTGACCAGCAGATTGACCTTGTTGACCACGGCGGACGCGCCGTAGTCAATGACCAGATCCTTGACGTACAGACGCGCATCGCGGCTACCGGCCCAGGGTTGGGCACGCGCGGTGGCCTGATAGTCGGTGCCGCCCAGATAGGCCGCGATCACTTGCGGATTCTGGCGGATTTCAGACGGCGGTCCCGAGGCGATCGGCTTGCCAGCGTCAAGCACCAGTAAATGCTCGGACACCGACATGACCAGCGTCATGTCGTGCTCGACCAGAATGACCGTGAGGCCGAAGTCCGCCAGCTTGCGCAGCAGTATCGCCAGGTCGTCGGTGTCGCGACGACTGAGGCCCGCCGCAGGTTCATCCAGCAGCAATACCGCCGGTGCGGTCGCCAGCGCCCGGGCTATTTCCACCAGGCGACGGTCTACGTGAGGCAAATCTTCGGCGGGAATATTCACCTCGCCGCGGTAGCCCACCAATGCCAGCAGATCCAGCGCCAGGCTGCGTTGTGTTTCCGGGGCGCGGCTGAACGGCAGACCCAGGCGTCCCTTCTGCATCGCCACCAACAGGTTGTCGAGTACGGACATTTCGCCGAACAGCAAGGTGGTCTGGTAAGTACGGGCGATGCCGGCCCTGGCGGTTTTCCAGGCCGGTAGGCCGGCCAGCGGTTGCTGCAATTCGATCTGGCCGCTGTCTGGTGCGTAGAATCCACTGATCATATTCAGAACGGTGGTTTTGCCCGCGCCGTTGGGGCCGATGATGCTGGTGATACTGCCAGCGGGTGCCTGCAGGCTGACGTGTTGCGCGGCCTGCACACCACCGAAGCGAATGCCGATATCGGAAACCCGCAACCCCGAGGACGGGCCACGGCTGCGTAGATGCGCGGCCATGCGTGCTTGATCGATGGACGTCGGCGGCAGCAAGCGCACCGGTTTGATCAGGCGTCGGGCAAGGGCGCCCAGCAGTCCGTTGGGCGCGATCCACAATACGATGAGCAGGAGCAGGGAGAAGATCAACAGCCGGTATTCGGCGAAATCCGAGAGCAGTTCCGGGACCAGCACGATCAACACTGCGCCGATCAGCGGCCCGAACAGCATGCCACTGCCGCCCACGATCACGGCCAGAACGAACAGGATGGATTGGGAGAAGGGAAAGGATTCCGGGTTGATGAACATCAGCAATGGCGCGAGCAAACCGCCTGCCAGCCCGGTCAGGGCCGCGGACAATGCGAACGCCAGGGTCTTGCTGATCACCGGATTGAAGCCCAGCGAGCGTGCCGCGATTTCCGAGGTTTTCACCGCACGCATGGCCTTGCCCCAGCCACTCTGGCTCAGGCGTCGATAGAACAGCAGCGCGCCGATCATCAGCGCGGCGGCCAGCAGGGCGAGCAGGATCGCTGGATCCAGGCCGGCGAACTCCGGTAGCGGGATACCCATCAAGCCGTTGGAGCCACCGGTCACGTCCCGCCATTCGATCAAGCCGTGATGCACCACGAACGCAAAGGCGATGGTGATCATCGCCAGGTAAGGGCCGCTGACCCGAAGCGCGGGGATCGCCAGCAGCGCGCCAATCAGACCCGCCACCGCACCGGCCATTGGCAGGGCCAGCCACAGCGTCCATCCGGCCATGCTCAGGAGTGCCGATACATAGGCGCCTATCGCGTAGAACGCGATATGCCCGAAGGAAATCTGTCCGCTCAGGCCAAGCAGGATATTGAGGCCGACGCCGACCACCGCCGCCAGGGCGCAGAGGGTGAAAACCAGTAACGAGTAGCTGTCGAGCGTGAACGCCATGACGCCGCAGACCACAGCGAGCAAGGCGATGAACGCTGGAGCGACCAGGGTTTTGAGGTTGTTCATACTTTCACCAATACCCGGCTGCCGAACAGGCCGTTAGGCCGAATCGCCAGCGCCAGAATGACCAGTGCAAACGTGAATATCTGGGTGAATGCCGAGCCGAAGTACAGGGTGATCAACGCCTCGGCCAGGCCGAACAGCAATCCGGCGGCGAACACACCGCCCGCGCTGCCGATGCCACCGAGAATCGCCACCGCAAAGGCTTTCAATCCGAACAACATGCCCATTTCCGCGTTGACGCTGAACAATGGTGCAATCAACAGGCCCGCCACCGCCGCGAAGACGGTCGACAGCGCAAAGGCGATGGCGACCACACGATTGACGCTGATGCCCATCAGCATCGCAGCGCGCGGATTCTGCACGCAGGCTTCCAATACCTTGCCCAGCCGGGTGTAACGCCGTACCAGATACAGCGCCAGGGCGACAGCCGCGCCTGCCAGTGGAATCAACAGCTGCAGGGCGCTGATATGGCTGCCGAACAGCTCGACATTCAGGTTCACCAAGTGGCTCTCGAACTGCCGAGGTTCCTTGCCGAAGGTAAACAGCGCCAGGTTGTCCACCAGAATCCCGCCCGCCACCGTTGCCATCAACCAGGCCTGCGAACCACGGCTGTGGAAGGGCCGCACCAGGTAGCGCTCGATCACCAAGCCATACACCGCACAGAGGATCAATGTCAGTGGCACGCCTAGCCATAGTGGCCAGCCCCAGTTGATGCAAAACAGGTAGCCGAGCACCGCACCGACCATCATGGCGCTGCCCTGGGCAAAGTTGACGGTGCGCGATACGACGTAGGTGAGGTGAAAACCCAATGCCAGCAAGGCGTACATGCTGCCCAGGCCGAGCCCGGTGATAACGGCGGCGGTGAACATCGCTTACTCCTGAGGCTTGAGCGGCACGATCTGGTCGTTGACGAAGTGGGTGAAGATATAGTCGTCAGGGCCCAGGGCATCATGCTTGGATGGGCTGAACGGCTGCTTGTAGTGCTTGATCAAGCCGTCATAGTCCGTGACTGCGTAGAAACCGTCGCGCACGGCAGGGCCCTGCGTGGTGCCGGCCTTTTCGATGGCTTGAGCGGCGAGATGCAGCGCGTCGTACGCATTGGCGATGCCGACTGCCGGGGTGACGTCGGCCACGGTCTTGATCTGCGGGTAGGCCGTTTTCAATGCGGCCAACAATGCATCGCCCTTGGCACCGTTGTGTTCCGTGAACACGTAGGTCTGAATGAAGTGGACCTTGGACGCGTTCGGCCCTGCCAATTCGCCGAAACGACCACCCGCCGGCCCCCAGTGAGAAACCACAGGCACGTCCCAGCCCATGCGGTCCAGGGATTTGACCACCTGCGCCGAAGGACCCACATTGCCCACCATCAGCAGAGTGTCCGCGCCGGCGTTTTTCAGGCGAGTCAGTTGCGGAACCACATCCAGGTCGCTGTCCTGAATGCGCTCGACACCGGCATTGGCCAGGCTGCGTTTTTCCAGGGCGCGTTTGAAACCTGCCTCGTTGGATTCGCCCCAGGGATTATTGATGAGGATCATGCCCGGCTTTTTCATGCCGTTGTCGACCCCGTATTGCACCAGGGCCTCGTCCACCAGCTCATCGACGGCAGAGACCCGGAACACGTAGTTGTCTGCCGCACCGTTCTCGGTGATTTTCGTACCCGCGGCCCAGATGCCCATGAACGGTACTTTCAGCTGATTGGCCAGCGGCACGATAGCCAGGGAAACTGGCGTGTCCAGTCCGCCGAACAGCACGGTGACCTTCTCGCGCTGGACCAGCTCGCGCGCGGCGAGCATCCCCTTGGACGGGTTGCTTTCGTCATCTCGACGCACCAGCTCCAACTGACGGCCAAGCACGCCGCCGCTGGCATTGACCTCATTGATGGCCATGGTCAGGCCGCGGGTCAGGGCTTCCCCGGACTTGGCCGATTGGCCCGAAAGGGCGGCTACCAAACCGACTTTGATCGGCGGTTCGACCGCTTGCGCGCCATGGATCATCGCCAGGTTGAGCGTGGCTGCCGCAGCCACGGGGAACAGCAGACGTTGCAGGTTTGGAAGCCAGGTGGCCATGGTTTACTCTCCTGATTGCTAGCATTTGCATGTTTATTGCTAGCAAGTAGGATGCCAGTCGCTGGATCCACAAAAATGGCCGATATGTCCGTGAATACCGCAGTCTGCGCGCCAAAATAAAGCGTTTTGCACCAAGCGGATGCATCCGCCATCAGCGGACTTCCCATGATTCAGGAGTTATGACGATGATCGATATGAACAAAGACGTACAGATTGTTAGCAGTTTCCTCGAAGCCTCGATGGCTCCGGATCCGGTCCGCGCCGCGACGTTCATGAGTGAGGATGTGCAGATCACGTTCACCGGCGGACGGGTGATGCCTGATCCCCAGGCAATCACTGCGTTCAACGGTTCACGTTACGCGTGGGTCAAGAAGGCCCTGGGTGATTTCGACTGGATGGACCGTGGTGATCACACCGTGGTGTATTCAAACGGAACGCTTTATGGCGAATGGGCTGATGGCCGCAGTTTCTCGGGCAACCGTTACCTGGATCGATTCGAGGTGCGTAATGGCAAGATAGTCCGCATGGACGTCTGGAATGACAGCGCCGAATGGCTGCTGACGCCAGAAATTGCCAAGGCCTGAAAAACGACCCGGCAAACTTCCGACCCGTGTTTCAGCCACCCGTACCTCTGTGCAAAGTGAGCCGTTGCGTTCCGGCTCGCTAGCCCGTGCTTTCGCCAAAAAAGCTGCGCAGCAGAAACCCTGTAAGAAAAATCTGAAAATCCCCCCTTCGCCTATCATCCCATTCCATCCACTGCCAACCTCCCGCATCCCCATTGAGACCCAAGCCGGAGAGCTGCATGGACGTCGCCTTGTGCACCATCAACAATACCGTTTACGACATCGCCGGATTCGAGGCGCTGAGCCCCAAGTGCATTGGTGTCATGCGGCGCAATCTGTTGTGTCCGCGTTGCATGGGGCCAGGGTTCTATCGCAAGGCGGCGCGCAGTGGACAGGCCTCCTGCTTCGGTGCCCGGCCCCATGCCGAGTTCTGCGACATGGGCGGGCCGCAGAGTGCGTCGTACCGCGGTGACACGCTGGAGCAGGACGATGTGGTCAACCGGGGCGAACGCATCGAGGTGGACTTTGCCTTTGGCGCACCGTTGCATCATCACGCCGTGGAGGAGGGCGCAGAGGCCACCTATGGCGCAGGCCGGCAGAGTGGCGGGCATGCCGCACAAAGAACCCAGACCCGTCATCGGCGCTTGAGCACATTGCTGAAGAACCTGATCCTGAGTGAGGACTTTCGTCGTTCGGAGCAGTTGATCTCGGTGGAAAGCGGGCTGTTCAAGGTCCGCGATTTCTTCGTGCCGTTCGCCCATGCCGAGTGTGATGAGCTGGAGCGCATGCGCGGTTATTGGGGCTTGATCTCCGATGCGGCGCAGTCGGGCGATCAGCCGCCGAGCCTGTGGCTCAACACCGGCGGGCGGCAGGACTTGAGCGTGGTGGGCGACAGTTCGCTGGCCGATGATTTCACCCAGCGCTTTCCCATTCACGAGCTCGAGGACCTGGCCGGTGCCTACGTGCTGGTGTTTGGATGCGTGCGTGTGTCGAAGAATGCCAAGAAGTACATCGCGGTCCATGATATCTCGCGTATAACGCTCAACAAGACGCCTTGATGTCGCGCCGGATCTACACGACCGGCGCAGTTGGTTCGATTGTGAAGGAGTGATGCATGTTGTTGGAGTACGGTGCTATCACCGTGATGTTCCCCATTGCGCTGGTGATTGCCGGCTGGTTGTGGTTCAGCGGCGCCCGCGCCGCATGTGCCGTGTGGTTGCTGACGGTGCTGTGCGCCTACGCCCTGGTCGGCGCCAGCAAGATTCTGTTCAAGGGCTGGGGCATCGGCCTGCCGTCGTTGAACATTGCCGTGTTCAGTGGCCATGCGATGAATGCGTGTTTGATGATGCCGGTGCTGGCGAGTGTGCTTGCGCGGCAGATCCACCCACGGCTGCGATGGCCAGCGGCGCTGGCGGGTCTTGGCTTTGGAGTCTGGTTCGCGGCAACGCTGGTGGGCAATGTGATCCACCCGATGGCGGAGGCCATCATGGGTGCGGTGATCGGCGGGAGTGCCGCGTTCGCGTTTCTTCTGGTGTTGGAACGTTGGAACCTGCGGCGTCTCGGGCTGGCTGCGCTGGTGCCTGGGTTGATGCTGATCGTGCTCGCTGCCAGTGCGCCAAAATTTACCGCCGAGCATTGGCTCGATCAGGTGGCCACATCCTTGTCCGGGGCGACCAAGCCGTTTCGCCATGCGGACCTGAAGCGCGAATCCTCGGCGCTGTGAGGACTGTGGAAGCGGCGCGCCTGCGCCGCCTCCCACGCTCGCACTAGCCCAGCTGCTGGACGATCTTGTCCTTGATCAGCAGACGTTTTTCCTTGAGCTTCTTGACCTCGTCGTCCGGCGCGGCGCGGTCTTCGGCCTTGACCACGTCGGCGTCGCTGACGTGGTATTCGGTGAGTAGCTGGCTGAGTCGATCGTCGCTCTTGGCGCGGGTTTCGACCTCTTCCTTGCTTAGTTTCAGGTCAGCGAACAGGTTGTGTTTTACCGGCATCTCGACACCTCTGGTCAGTGTGGACAGAATGGCGGGCCATCGAAAACGACCCCATGCCTAGGTTCGACCCACAACGAGGGGCGGATCGTTCAATGCGTGTGCCCGCAACAGGTACTCTCAGGATTGGCGACCGCAGGCACGGATGGATGTCCCCGTGGAAGCAGGGCCGATATATACTGCGCGCCATTATTCGTGGGAGAGGCTTGTGGCCATCGATATTCACTGGATTCGCGACGATGCCAGCCTGGCTGAGCATTGCGCCCACTGGCAGCGCCTGCCGTACGTCGCCCTCGACACCGAATTCATGCGGGTCGACACCTTCTACCCGATCGCCGGACTGCTGCAGATCGGCGACGGCGCCAGCGCTTTTCTGATCGACCCCTTGTCGATCACCCAATGGCAACCGCTGACTCAACTGCTGGAAAACCCTGCGGTGATCAAGGTGCTGCACGCCTGCAGCGAAGACCTGGAAGTGCTGTTGCGCCTGACCGGCAGCCTGCCGGCGCCGCTGTTCGACACCCAATTGGCGGCGGCCTACCTCAACCTGGGTTTCTCCATGGGTTACTCGCGCCTGGTTCAGGAAGTGCTGGGCATCGAGCTGCCCAAGGGCGAGACCCGTTCGGATTGGCTGCAGCGGCCGTTGTCCGATACCCAGGTCAGCTATGCCGCCGAGGATGCCGTGCACCTGGCCGAAGTGTTCGAGAAGCTGCGTCCGCAGTTGTCCGAGGACAAGTACGCCTGGGTCCTTGAAGACGGCGCCGAACTGGTTGCCCAACTGCGCCGCGAAGTGAACCCCGACGAGCTGTACCGTGACGCCAAGCTGGCGTGGAAGTTGTCGCGCGCACAGTTGGCGGTGCTGCGCGAGTTATGCGCCTGGCGCGAGCGCGAGGCCCGTGCGCGCAATCTGCCACGCAACCGCATCGTGCGTGAGCAGTCGCTGTGGCCGCTGGCCAAACTGCAACCGGACAACCTGCAGACCCTGGCCAAGATCGAAGACATGCATCCGCGGACCGTCCGCCAGGATGGCGAGCAGATTCTGGAGTTGATCAAGACCGGTGCCAGCGTTCCGCCCGAGCAGTGGCCAGCGGCGCTGCCCGAGCCTTTGCCCATCGAAAGCTCGGCCGTGCTCAAGCAGCTGCGCGCCATTGGCCAACGCGAAGCGGAGCGCCTGAACATGGCACCCGAGCTGATGCTGCGCAAGAAAACCCTCGAGGCCCTGCTCAAGACCGGCTACCCCGATGGCCCTTATCAATTGCCCGATTCGCTGCGTGGATGGCGACGCGAGCGCATGGGGCAGGCCCTGCTCGACAGCCTGGCCAACGCTGGAGACCCGTCATGAAACGCATCTGCTCGATCTATCGCAGCCCGCGCAAGAACGAAATGTACCTCTATGTGCTCAAGAGCGACGCGTTGGAGCGCGTGCCCGAAGGCCTGCTGGGGGTGTTCGGCAAGCCGGTGCACGCCTTCGACCTGGTATTGAGCCCCGAGCGCGCCCTGGCGCGTGAAGATATCAACCTGGTGCTGGAACACCTGGACACCCAGGGCTACCACCTGCAGATGCCGCCCGCCGAAGACGAGTACATCGAGCATCTTCCCGAAGAACTGCTGCGCCGCAACGACCCCATCTGATCATCCCTATCTGCTGCCGCCCTGCTGAAACAGGGTCGGCCAGCTGTCTTGACCAAGGTTTCGCAATGACCCGCGTTCTGATCGCCGAACACGATTACGCCGTATACGCCAGGTTGCTCGGCGCAGCTGCTCCTCATTTGAATGTACAGACCAGCGGCGATCCGGCCGAGCTGGCGCGGTTGGCGGCAGATTGCCCGGTGTGGCTCGGCCAGCCGGACCTGTTCGTCAACCTGTTGCGCACCGGCGCGACGCCGCAATGGGCGCAGTCGACCTGGGCGGGCATCACGCCGCTATTGAAGGAAGGCTTGCCGCGCGGCTATCGCCTGACCCGTGCGGTGGGTATTTTCGGTCAGGTGATGGCCGAATACATGCTGACGTATATGCTCGGCCATGAACGCGAGGTGCTGGCGCGACTGGTCAGCCAGGTCGAGCGCAAATGGGATCCGCGCCCCGGCTCGAGCCTGGCCGGGCGCAGCGTGCTGATCGTCGGTGTCGGCGAGATAGGCCAGGCGGTGGCGAGTTTCCTGCAACCCTTCGGTGTCACCCTCAACGGGGTGGCGAGCAGTACAAGAACGCTGGCGCCTTTCGCCGAAGTGGCGCCGCTCGCCGAGCTCGGGCGACTGGTGGCGCAAGCCGACTATGTCATCAACCTGCTACCCGACACCCCGCAGACCCACGATCTGTTCGATGCGGCGATGTTCAAGCGTTTCAAGCCCGAAGCGCTGTTCATCAACGCCGGACGCGGCGTGGCGGTGGTGGACGCGGATCTGGTGGAAGCACTCAAGGAAGGGCACCTGGCCGGTGCGGTCATTGACGTCTGTCGGCAGGAGCCGTTGCCGGTCAAGCATCCCTTCTGGACCGCGTGGGGCTTGCTGCTCACCGGCCACAGCGCAGCACCGACCTCGCCGTCGGCCATGGTTGAGCTGTTCGTCGAGAACCTGCAGGCGTGGCAGGACGGCAAGCCGCTGCGCGGCGAAGTGGATTTCGCTCGCGGCTATTGAGTTGCGGGGATTGAGGGAAGCAGGGTCGGCGGCGGATGGCGAGCCGACCCTTCGGATCACAGCGTGAAGTCGCCTTCGGCCACCAGTTGGGTCAGAGACAGACGCGGGCTCGGCAGCTCGCGGCCTTGCAGGTATTCGGCCAGGGTGGCCTTGTCGCCCAGCTTGCCGATGGCCACGGCGGCGTGCAGCGCGTATTCGGCGGGGACTTTCAGCTCTTCACGGGTCTTGTCCTGGTCGAAACCGGCCATGCCGTGGGTGTGCCAGCCG
Source organism: Pseudomonas sp. RIT-PI-a (assembly GCF_001187875.1). Lineage (NCBI taxonomy): Bacteria > Pseudomonadati > Pseudomonadota > Gammaproteobacteria > Pseudomonadales > Pseudomonadaceae > Pseudomonas > Pseudomonas sp. RIT-PI-a. The sequence continues at coordinate 262,699 of NZ_LGIR01000033.1, read as the reverse complement.
CTGATGCTGGCTTGCAGCGCCAGGTGAGCCCAAGCCGAACCGGTGTCGAAGGTGTGCCACAGCGCGGGCGATTCCTCGGTCGCGCCGGGTGCGGTGAAGGTGGTCTTCGAGGCGATTATCACGATCGCCGACGAATGCTGCGCCCAGGAGCGGTTGAATTCATTGAGCAGGCCCAGGTAACGCTCCCAGTTCGGCGTGCCACGGCGTGCGTAGAGAAAGCGCCAAGGTTGCGAGTTGTAGGCCGAAGCGGCCCAGCGAGCGGCTTCGAAGAAGCTGAGCAGGGTGTCCTGTTCGATCTCGACCGGCTCGAACGCACGGGGCGACCAGCGATTGATGAATTGCTCGTGGATGGCGTAGTCGGCGATGCGGGGATTGGCGCTCATGGCATTCCTGAATGAGAGAGTGATGGATGACAGGGGCAAAACCTACTGCGAATCGATCGCGCCTGACAAGTGAAGCTTGACCGATAGTCGCCAAGGCTTGGCCCGCGCGCCGCAGCGCACTAGACTGGCGGCCCTTTCAGGTACCGCCCATGCCTGAACCGTCAATTTCGTACAGGACACTCGGTAACATGGCCGCCATCGTCGAACCCTTCTGGATGCGCAAGACGCTCGACCAACTCGATCCGGTCGAGTGGGAGTCGCTGTGCGACGGGTGCGGCCTGTGCTGTCTGCAGAAGCTCGAGGACGAAGACGACGAGAGCGTCTACTACACCCGCGTGGCGTGCAAGATGCTGGACCTCAAGACCTGCCAGTGCAGCGATTACCCAAGGCGCAAGCTCGAAGTGCCTGACTGTATCCAGCTGACGCCGGGCCAGGCCGACCAGTTCAAGTGGCTGCCGCCCACCTGCGGCTACCGCCTGGTCAGCCAGGGGCAGGATTTGCCGCTGTGGCATCATCTGGTCTGTGGTGATCGCGAACAGGTGCACAAACAGCGTATTTCGCAGTCTGGAAAAATGGTCAGCGAGAAGGATGTCGATGAAGACGACTGGGAAGACTATCTGATTTTTCGGGCGGGCTGATCGAGCGCGGGGCTCGTTTCCGAGGGTCGATTCACGCGAGTGAACCGCATCCCCGCAGCGTGCAGGGATGCGCCTGATACCGGACGCTTAAACTTTGGGGGTCACAGCCGGATCTTCACCGGTCACGGTCGCCGTGTCGGTGGCCGAATCGGCATTCTTCTTCAGATTCAGCAGGTCTTCGCCAGCGCGCTCGATCTTGCTGCGGATCTCTTCCAGATCGCTACGACCTTTTTCGGCCAGCGACTTGGCTGCGCAGTGACCGCTCCAACCGCGTGCCAGGGCGGCGCCGCCGATGGCCACCTGGATCAGGCCGAAGATCCCGCCGCGGCGCAGACCCTTGCCGATCGTGACGACGCCTACCAGCAGCGAGCCGGCACGTTCCCAACCCTTGACGTTATGGTAGTCGGGCTGAGTAACGGATTTGATGACGTCCACGGTTTTGCTGTCGCTCATGGTGAATCTCCTGATAGGGCAGTGATAACAAGCTGACTGCCAAATCGTCACGCTGTTCCATCGGCTTATTTGAATTTGGGCCCGGAGCGCGTGTTGTTGCCCTTGGCCAGTCGATCGTAGAGCACGACGTTGACCGTGGCCGCCAGGTTCATGCAGCCGGTGGTGGGAATATAGATGGTGTCTTCGCACCAGTCGCGCACGCTCTGGTCGAGGCTGCCGTCTTCGGGGCCGAAAATGTAGATGGCACGGTCCGGGTGGGTGTACTCGGGCAGCGGGCGTGCGCCGTCGACCAGTTCCACGGCCACGGGCGTGCAGCCCAGGGGGATGATCTTCTGCAGGTCGTCGATGCCGATGAGCGGGATGTCGTAGTGAACCCGCTTGGTGTCGGTGACGAAATCCCGCGCACGCTCGTAGCGCTTGCCGGTGTAGAACACCGAATTGACCCCGTAGCAACCGGCGGCGCGCATCACCGAGCCGACGTTTTCCGGGGATTTGGGGTTGAACAACCCGATGCAGCTGTACCGTTTGTTGGCCACGTGCTCGCTCAGTCTTTTTTCATCAATCCGGCCAGGGCCGCGAAGGGGTTGTGGGTCGCCTTGGCGATGGTCGGGCTGCTGGTCGAGCCTTCGGCATAGTACTGCTGGTCGGTATACCGCGAGTGCTCGTTGTCGTGGCAGTACAGGCACAGCAGTTCCCAGTTGGAGCCGTCCTGGGGGTTGTTGTCGTGGTTATGGTCGCGGTGGTGCACGGTCAGCTCGCTCAGGCGCTTGCCGGCGAACTCGCGGGCGCAACGGCCGCATACATGGGGGTACATGCGCAGGGCCTTTTCGCGGTAGCCGCTTTCGCGCTCGCGCTGGGCATCGGCCAGAATGCGATCGAGCTTGGCGGTGTGGGGTGTGGACGAACTCATGGGGTTCACCTCGGATAATGACGGTCAGGCGCTATATTAACGGTTTCCCTCGTCCGTAGGAGCGGTCCTTGACCGCGAAAAGGGCGGCGCATCCCATGACCGCTCCTGCATCGGGCTGTGATGTATACTGCGCGCCGGTTTTTTGAGGTGCCGCCCCATGAGTACAGAAGATCCCCGTTTCGCCGGTATTGCCCGCCTGTATGGTCTGGAGGGCATGCAGCGCCTGCGTGATGCGCACGTGGCCATCGTGGGTGTGGGCGGCGTCGGCTCCTGGGCGGCGGAAGCGATTGCCCGCACCGGGGTGGGCGAGATCTCGCTGTTCGACCTGGACGACGTCTGCGTCAGCAACGCCAACCGTCAGTTGCATGCGCTCGACAGCACCGTGGGCAAGCCCAAGGTCGAGGTGATGGCCGAGCGGCTGCGGGGCATCAACCCTGGTTGTACCGTGCACGCGGTGGCTGATTTCGTCACTCGCGACACCATGGCTGAATACATCACGCCGAACATCGATTGCGTGATCGACTGCATCGACAGCGTGAATGCCAAGGCCGCGCTGATCGCCTGGTGCAAGCGGCGCAAGATTCAGATCATCACCACGGGCGGCGCCGGCGGGCAGATCGATCCGACCCTGATTCAAGTGTGCGACCTGAACCGGACGTTCAACGATCCGCTGGCGTCCAAGGTGCGCTCGACCCTGCGTCGCGACTATGGCTTTTCGCGCACGGTCACCCGTCACTACAGCGTGCCCTGCGTGTTCTCCACCGAGCAGCTGCGCTATCCCAAGCCCGATGGCAGCATTTGTCTGCAGAAGAGTTTCGTCGGTGACGGAGTGAAACTGGACTGCGCGGGGGGCTTTGGCGCAGTGATGATGGTGACGGCGACCTTCGGTATGGTGGCGGCGACCAAGGCGGTCGACAAGATCGTCGCCGGAGTGCGGCGGCCGGCTGATCGGGTCAAGGCGGGGGGCTGAGGGCCGGGCTGCCCACCCGACCCAGAGATTCACGCCAGTTCGCTCATCCGCTTCAATACCGCGTTCAGCCCATTGCTGCGTGAAGGCGACAGCTGGCGACCCAGGCCCAGTTGCTCGAACCAGGCGTTAAGATTCAACTCACGCAACGCTTGGGAATCGAGCCCCTGAACCCGCACCAGCAGCAGCGCCAGCAAGCCGCGGATCATTCGGGCATCGCTGGCCGCGTTGAAGTGCCAGTGCTCGCCCTGCCGCTCGGCCACCAGCCACACCACGCTCTCACAGCCGTGCACGCGATTGGCCTCCACTTTCTGCTCGTCGCTCAGCGGTTCCAGGCGTTCGCCCCATTGCATCAGCAACCGTGCGCGTTGCTCCCACCCGACGGCCTGGGTGAACACCTCTAGTGCTTCTTGCGCCTGTGGACTCATCGTCATACGAGTATCTCCAGCGACTTGTCCAACGCGTCGAAAAACCGCTGCAAATCCCCTGAGTCGTTGTACAGGCCAAGGGACACACGAATGGCGCCCGACAAACCCAGGTGCTTCATCAGCGGCATGGCGCAATGGTGTCCGGCCCGCACGGCGATGCCCTGATCGGTCAGCAGGTGCGCCAGGTCGGCGTTGTGCACGCCCTCCACGACAAAGCTGGTCAACGCCACCTGCGGTGCGCCAAGCAGTTGAACGCCACTGCGCGCGCGCAACCCTGCCAGCAGTTGTGCATGCAGGGCTGCCTCGTGTTCGGCGACCGCCTTCGCGTCCAGGCCGCTCAGGTAATCCAGAGTCGCGCCCAGGCCGATGACGCTGGCGATAGGCGGGGTGCCTGCCTCATGGCCCAGGGGCGCGGGATGAAAGCTGGCGCTTTGGTAGTCGGCCTGGTGCACCATCTCGCCGCCGAACTGCCAGTGCGCGAGCTTCTGCAACGCCTCGCGGCGTCCATACAACACGCCGACGCCGTCCGGGCCGTACAGTTTGTGGCTGGAAAACACATAGAAGTCGCACTGCATGTGCTCCACATCATGGCGTCCGTGCACCACGCCCTGGGCGCCATCCACCACCGTGATCGCGCCTTGGGCCCGAGCCAGCGCCAGCAGGGGCGAGAGCGGTTGCCACGCACCGAACACATTGGACAACTGACTCACTGCCAATACCCGAGTACGTGGGCCGATGATCTGTGCGGCCGCTTGCAGATCAACCACGCCGCTGGCTTCCAGTGGCAGAACCCGCAACGACAGGCCACGACGCTTGGCCAGTTGCTGCCAGGGCAGCAGGTTGGCGTGGTGCTCGGCGGCGCTGATCACCAATTCATCGCCCGTCTGAAACTGCTCGGCCAGGCCATAGGCCAGCAGGTTCAGGGCACTGGTCGCGCCGTGAGTGAAAACGACCTGCTCCGGACTGCTTGCATTGAGCCACTGCGCGACCTTCTCGCGGCTGGCTTCGAACGCACGCGTGGCCAAGGAGCCAGGCAGATGCTGCGCGCGATGCACATTGGCCGCACCCTGCGCGTAGTACTGGCCGATGGCGTCGATCAGGGCGTGTGGTTTCTGCGTGGTGGCAGCGCTGTCCAGGTAGGTCTGCTGCTGGTGTTGCAAGGCGGCGATGGCTGGGAAGTCAGAGCGCCAGGGGGAGGCGTGGAACATGGTCGAAGACCCCGGGCAAGAGGCCCGGCAGAGATGCCGGGCCCGATATCGCCACTTAGTTGTGAGCGTGCAGCGCTTCGTTGAGTTCGATGGCCGACTTGTGGCTCTTGCACTCCACGGCGCCGGTGACCGAATTGCGACGGAACAGCAGGTCGGGCTGGCCCGCCAGGTCGCGCGCCTTCAAGGTCTTGACCAGTTGGTTCTGCTCGTCGAGCAGGGCCACCTTGGTGCCCGCCGTGATGTACAGGCCGGCTTCCACGGTGTTGCGGTCGCCCAACGGGATGCCGATACCGGCATTGGCGCCGATCAGGCAGCCTTCACCGACCTTGATCACGATGTTGCCACCACCGGACAGGGTGCCCATGGTCGAGCAGCCGCCGCCCAGGTCCGAGCCCTTGCCGACGAACACACCGGCCGAAACACGGCCTTCGATCATGCCCGGGCCTTGGGTGCCGGCGTTGAAGTTGACGAAGCCCTCGTGCATGACGGTGGTGCCTTCGCCAATGTAGGCGCCCAGTCGCACACGGGCGCTGTCGGCGATGCGCACACCGGCCGGCACGACGTAGTCGGTCATCTTCGGGAATTTGTCCACCGAGAACACTTCCAGCAACTCGCCCTTCAGGCGCGCTTCCAGCTGACGCTCGCCCAGTTCGGCCAGATCGACCGCGCCCTGGCTGGTCCAGGCGACATTGGGCAGCAACGGGAAAATGCCGGCCAGGTTCAGACCGTGCGGCTGGGCCAGACGGTGCGACAGCAGGTGCAGCTTGAGGTACGCCTCGGGCGTGGAGGTCAGCGCGGCGTCTTCGGCCAGCAGGGTCGCGACCAGTGGCTTGTGGCTCTCGGCCAGGCGAGTGAGCAGGGCAGCCTGGGACGGGTCGACGTGCTTGAGCGCTTCGGCCAGTTGCGAAGCCTGGGTGTTGCTGAAGGTGATGGCCTGGTTGCCGCCGGTGTAGTTCAACAGGGGGGCAATGGCATCGACCAGCGCGGCAGACGGGTTGGTCAGGGGCTGGGCGTAGAACACTTCCAGCCAGGTGCCTTGACGGTTTTGCGTGCCGACGCCGAAGGCCAGGCTGAACAGAGAATTGGACATGGAATTACCTCGTGCAGAATGAGTGCGGGCCCGTGTCAGGCAAGGGCCGCTGCGTAGATGTCGGGCTTGAAGCCGATCACGGTCTTGTCGCCAACCTGCAACACCGGGCGCTTGATCATCGACGGCTGGGCGAGCATCAGTTCGATGGCACGGGCTTGGTCGATGTCGGCCTTCTGTTCGTCGGCAAGCTTGCGGAAGGTGGTACCGGCCTTGTTCAGCACGACCTGCCAGCCGTGCTCGTCGCACCAGCGGGCCAGGTGCTCGCGGTCGATGCCAGCTGTCTTGTAGTCATGGAAGGCGTATTGCACCTGGTGCTCGTCGAGCCAGGTGCGGGCCTTCTTCATCGTGTCGCAGGCTTTGATGCCGTAGAGAATATGCGTCATTGATCTAGGAGGGGCTACGAATGCGCCCCACTGCCTCCCGAAAACGAATCGGGGAATTATGCGGCATCGACTGTGACAGCGCCATGCCTGCGTGGGCGGGACTGGGCTGGGCTTTGAAGCGATCGCTGAACTGCGACATCCCGGTCGCGGCCAAACCTGTTGCAAACCGTTACCATGGCGGCTGCCTGTCGATTCAAAGGAAATCCTGCCCCATGCAAACCGCCTACACCGTGCTGATCCTGTTGATGCTGGTCGGCGTTTCGCGGTTGTTCGCCCGCGTCATTCCCTTGCCATTGCCACTGCTGCAAATCGCCGCCGGGGCCATCCTCGCCTGGCCGACCCTGGGCCTGCACGTTGCGCTGGAGCCTGAGCTGTTCCTGTTTCTGTTCCTGCCGCCACTGCTGTTTTCCGATGGTTGGCGCATTCCCAAGCGCGATCTTTGGCATTACCGCGGCCCCGTGCTGATGCTGGCGGTGGGCCTGGTGCTGTTCACGGTATTGGGGGCGGGGTACTTCATTCACTGGCTGCTGCCCGACATTCCGCTGCCGGTGGCCTTCGCCCTGGCGGCGGTACTGTCGCCGACCGACGCCGTAGCGGTGTCGGCGATTGCCCAGGACCGCTTGCCGACCCCGCTGATGCGCATCCTTCAGGGCGAAGCGCTGATGAACGATGCCTCGGGCCTGGTGACCTTCAAGTTCGCCCTGGCGGCAGCGATCACCGGCGTGTTCTCCCTGGCCGACGCCAGTGTCACGTTCGTCCTGGTGGCGGTCGGCGGCCTGGCCTTGGGCGTGCTGCTGAGCTGGGTGGTGGGGCGTCTGCGTGTCTGGATGATTGCGCGGGGCTGGGACGATCCGGCGACCCATGTGGTGTTCATGCTGCTGTTGCCCTTCGCCGCGTATGTGCTGGCCGAGCGCCTGGGTGCCTCGGGCATCCTCAGCGCGGTGGCTGCCGGCATGATGCAGAGCTGGCTGGACCTGCTGCCCCGGCAGACCCGCACGCGCATCCTCAACCGCAGCGTGTGGGCGCTGCTGGAGTTTGCCTTCAATGGATTGATCTTCCTCCTCCTTGGTCTGCAGTTGCCGGACATCGTCAAGGCAGTGCTGAGCCACGAGCCGACGTTGTGGCCCGCGTTGTCGTGGCGCTGCCTGGAGGTGCTGGCGATCTTCGGCGTCTTGCTGGTGCTGCGTTTCGTCTGGGTGCAAAGCACTTGGCGCGCGATGACGTGGATACGCCGCCTGCGCGGCAAGGCCACCATCACGCGGCTGCCCGATGCCCGCTCCTGCGCCCTGCTGACCCTGGGCGGTGTGCGCGGCGCGGTAACCCTGGCCGGCGTCATGTCGGTGCCGCTGTTGATGGCACCCGGTCAGGACTTCCCCCAGCGGGACCTGCTCATCTTCATTGCCGCCGGTGTCATCCTGCTGTCGCTGGTCGTGGCCTGCATCGCCTTGCCGCTATTGCTGCGCGGCGTGGCCACCAGCGATGATCAGGGCGCTCGCCAGGAAGTGCGGGATGCCTGGCGCCACACCGCCGAGTCGGCCATTCGCTCGCTCGAAGAGGAAGATCCGACGCAGAAAGCCACCGAGCAGGACGCCAGTCAGGCGGCCTTGGCGACCGAGCTCAAGGCGCGGATCATGTCCGAGTACCGCCAGCAGTTGGACGCGTTCGAGGATTCCGCCGAGGCCCAGGCGCTGGCGCGGCAAATGGATCAACTCGAACGCCACCTGCGGATCAAGGCACTGCGCGCGCAGCGCCTGGCACTCTATGAAATGCGCCGCGAACGCCGGATCGGCGACGATGCCGTGCGCGAGGTGCTGGCCGAGCTGGACATGAGCGAAGCCAACCTCGGCCACGGGCGCTGAGCCCTGGCCGCGGGCTTGAAAGCGGTCTGCGGCGGGCCGCCAATAGAGCTCCCGCAGAACGGGCGCCGCGCTGGATGATCAGCGCTGCGCGTCTGTGGAGGAAGGTAGATCAGCGGCGCCGGTGGGAATCTCGACGGCAAACACGGTGCCCGCTTCAGCGCTCGAGGTGACGTCCACATGCCCCTGATGGGCGCTGACGATCTCGGACGCGATGAACAATCCCAAACCCAGGCTGGCATGCGGTCCTTTGTCGGTGGGTGACTCAGGTGAATATCTGTCCAATGGATTGAAGATCGATCCAAGGACGTCTTCGGGAATGACCGCGCCCGTGTTGTGAACCGTGAACCTGAGCGTATCGTCTGTGGCGGTAAGCGCCACCGAGATGGCCCCCTGTGGATCACCATGTTGCAAAGCGTTGCCTATGAGGTTGGAAAACACCTGTTCCAGGCGCGCGGCGTCGTAAAGGCCGATCGCACTGACCGGGCTTTCAAGCAGGATTTTCGCGTTCGAGTTCACCATGCGCAGCTCCTCGACGACGCGTTCGAGCGCAGGCGCCGCGTCGCTCCTAGTCTTCGAAACTGGCAGGCCGGGGCCCAGTTGGGACCGGGTGAAGTCCAGCAGATCGCCCACGATCCGGGAAGCGCGCTTGACGCTGGTATAGATCCGCGAAGTGATCTTGGTGGCCCGCGCACTCAGATCATCTGTGCGCAGCAGTGCGTCTGCCCCCAGCATGATCGCGCCCAGAGGGGTCCGCAGGTCATGCCCCAGTATGCCGAGAAAGACGTTCCGCGAGGCTTGTACCGCCTCGGTGTAGCTGCCCACCGATCGCGCCAGGGCTTGATCGATCGCCTCGTTGAACCGGATCATGTCTTCGACATCGATGTCGGCTTTCTTGCTGGCGTCGTTGACCCACTGCTTGATGACACTTGCGCGCAGGGCGCGAAATTCGGCGACGACCTGCTCGATGGTGAATCCGGAAAGCAGCCTGGAAAGCGCATGGACATTGGCTGCGGTAGTATCGTTCTGGGGGTCATGGCCCTTTGACTTCTCGGCCTGCTCCTGGCTCGATTGCGTATTGCGCAAATCATCGGCAATGGCCAGCAACATCGCGTGCGCATGATCCCTGAGGTCTTCACGATCGAGCGGCGTGCCAGGCGTTTCCAGGCTTCGCGCGAAATCTTCCCAGGTCTGAAGGATGGGTTCGATGTTCTTGAGGATGAAGTCTGACAGGCGCATGAAGACGGATCCGTTGTCATGAAGCCCCTGATGGCACCCCGGTGTACGGATTAAACCATTATTGCGCCGGTGGGTGTTCCGCAACCACGCCAGCGATCTTGAGGAGCCTGTTGAATCATGCTGAGTGCAGAGCTGAAGGCGTTCTACACCGTCGCCCTTTTGGGTAGTGTCACCCAGGCGGCCAAGAAGCTTGGCTTGAGCCAGCCGACGGTCACTACGCAGATTCGGCAGCTGGAAAGCCGCTACGCGGTCGAGTTGTTCTATCGAGGCGGGCGTCGTCTGACCGTCAGCGATGAGGGGGCTCGGCTGTTGCCCAAGGTGAAAGTCCTGCTTCAGCATGAAGCCGATATCGAGTTCCACCTGCGAAACTGCGGCCAGGGCAGGGGGGCACTCAGAATAGGTGCGACGGCGCCTTATTACATACTCGATCTGGTCAAGGCATTTCGCGAACGTTTGCCCCACATCGACGTGTCAGTGGAAATAGGCAACTCTCAGGACGTCCTCGAGGCGCTGGAAGAGTACCGGGTAGACCTGGCGGCGTCCTCGCAATGGCTGGAGGATCCGCGTTTGATGCACCTGGTGCTGGGCACCGATCCCTTGGTGCTGGCCGTCCACAAGCAGCACCCGCTGGCCATGCATGATTGCGTGCCGCCCAGCGCGCTGGCCGGACAATGCCTGTTGATGCGTGAGCACGGTTCCACCACCCGAACGTTGACCGAGACCTTCTTGACCACCCATCAGGTTCGCCCTGTTATCGAACTGGAAATCGGCAGCCGCGAATCCATTCGCGAGGCCGTTCTGCGCAATATCGGTGTGAGTCTCATTGCCCGCCAGGAGGTACCCGTCAATCCGGATCTGCGAACCATCGCGGTAGAAGGCGCGCCGCAGATCGCCGAGTATCTGTATTGCCTCAAGGATCGCAGGCAATCACGCTTGCCCGCCGCCTTTCTCGACGTGGCTCGCGACAGTCTTGAGCGGTAGATGCTTAACAAATTTGCCGATATGACTATCGCCAGCTTTTGGCTATCTGCCACATCGCCGTCGCAATAGCACCCTAGCATTGCTTCATCGACACGAATGCCGCGTTGCACACGCGGCTCGTGCTCCATTTGATGAGGTGCATCCATGCTCTGTTCCCTTCCCACCGCTGAAGCCTCCCCGAGCGTACAGGTTCGGATCGCTGACTTGCAGAAGAGCTTCGGCGCCTTCAAGGCATTGGATAATGTGTCATTGGCCGTCTCGCCTGGCGAGCTGGTCTGCCTGCTGGGGCCATCGGGGTGCGGCAAAACCACCTTGCTGCGATGCATCGCCGGATTGGAGCGCCAGAACCGGGGCACCATCTATCTGGGGGGCAGGGATGTATCCAATCTACCGCCCCAGGCCCGGGACTACGGCATTGTGTTCCAGTCGTATGCCTTGTTTCCGAATCTCAACGTCGAGCAGAACATCGGCTATGGGCTCACCGGCAGCGCCCGTGACATCGTTCGTCAGCGGGTTGGCGACATGCTTGAGCTGGTAGGGCTGACCGGAAGCGAGAAGAAGTATCCCGGCCAGCTGTCCGGCGGTCAGCAGCAGCGTGTGGCACTGGCTCGCGCACTGGCACCTGCACCGTCGTTGCTGCTGCTGGATGAGCCCATGTCGGCGCTTGATGCCCAGGTGCGCGAACACCTCTGTATGGAGTTGCGCAGCCTGCAGCAGCGCCTGGGCATCACCACGTTGATGGTCACGCACAATCAGGAAGAAGCCATGCTGATGGCTGATCGGATTGCAGTGATGAACCAGGGATGCATCGAGCAGTACGCCAGCCCGCAATCGATCTATGAACATCCGCAGACGCCATTCGTGGCCAATTTTGTTGGCCAGGGCAACTGGTTGAGTTTCGAAGGCAATGGCAGCGGTCACGCGCAAGTCGGGGCACTGCAATTGCGACTGGCCGGTGGAGTCGCGCCTCGCGCCGCTGGGCGGCTTTTTTGTCGTCCCGAGGCAATCTGCGTGAATCCTCTGCAGGGGGAGGAAAACCTTTTCGCTGCGCAGATGAGGGACGTGACCTTCCTTGGCAACAGATGCCGAGTGAGTTTCGAATTCGACGCATTGCCGGGTCAATCACTGACCGCCGAAATCAGTGCGCGTCAGCTGCCATCTCCGGGGACGCGCAATATCCAGGTAGCCCTGCCTCCAAGTAGCCTGCAGGTGTTTGCCTAATATGCTTGACGTGAACATGCCGGTTGGCGAACGGGTCCAGGTCCGCCGGATCGAACGCTCCGGTTGGGCCGACCGACTATTCGTATTCGGCGGGAAAGTACTGTTTCTCGCCGTTCTGGCGATGGCGCTGCTTCTGCCCCTGCTGGCGATCTTCTGGCGCGGCTTCAGCAACGACATGGGGCAGGGCGGCGGACTTGCCGCAGCTCGACAATTGCTGGCCAGCGAGCATTTCCATTGGTTGCTGGGCAACAGCCTGCGTGTCTCCTTGACTGTCGCGATCATTGTGGTGCCTCTGGCCTATGTGTTCGCCTACGCGCTGCAACGCACGTTGATTCCCGCCAAGAGCCTGTGGCGCGCAATATCCCTGCTGCCGCTGTTGGCGCCTTCGATGCTGCCCGCCATTGCGTTGATCTACCTGTTCGGTAACCAGGGACTGCTGCGCGGCCTTTTTGCAGACAATATCTATGGTTTTTGGGGCATCGTGATCGGCGAGGTGATCTACACGTTTCCCCACGCGCTGATGATTCTGCTTTCGGCCCTCTCGCTGAGTGACGCGCGTCTGTTCGACGCGGCATCGAGCATGGGTGCAAGCGCCTGGCGGTCTTTCCACAGCATCACCTGGCCCGCCTCTCGACAAGCCGTGTTTGCCGCGTTCTGCCTGGTCTTCACGCTGACCATCACCGACTTCGGCGTGCCGGTGATTGTCGGTGGCGACTATCAGGTATTGGCCATCGAGGCCTACAAGGCTGTGGTGGGGCAGCAGCAATTCGGTCGTGGAGCTCTCATCGGTATGGTCTTGCTGGTGCCCGCGCTGATCAGCTTTTCCATGGATGCCTGGTTGCGCCGGCGCCAACGTTCGTTCATGAGTGGCCGCGCGCAGGTATTCACGCCACAGCCTTCGACATGGCGAGATGGCGGTTATCTGGTGATCGTCGTACTCATCTGCACAGCGCTGCTGGCCGTATTGGGGATGGCGGTGTTTTCCTCTCTGGTCAAGTTCTGGCCCTACAACCTGTCGTTGTCGCTCAAGCACTACCTGTTCAATGAAAACGCAGGCGGTGGATGGCTGGCCTATCGCAACAGCCTGGTACTGGCGAGCTGCAGTGCGGTGATCGGCAGCGCGTTGATCTTCACCGGTGCCTATCTGATGGAGAAAACCCGTGGGCAGGCTGGCCTTGATCTGGCCCTGCGCATACTCACCTTCATACCCATGGCCGTGCCGGGGCTGGTGCTCGGACTTGGCTATGCCTTTTTCTTCAATCTGCCCGACAACCCGTTGCACAGCCTATACGGCAGCATGGCGTTGCTGGTGATCTGCACCATTGCCCATTACCTCACCACTGCGCACATGACCGCGACCACTGCCTTGCGCCAGTTGGACACCGAGTTCGAAGCGGCGGCGCTTTCGCTCAAGGTCCCTTTGCATCGGCACTACCTGCGGGTCACCTTGCCGATTTGCCTACCTGCAGTGCTGGACATCGTCCGTTACTTGTTCGTCTCGGCGATGACCACCGTTTCCGCAGCCATTTTCCTGTACTCGCCAGACAGCATTCTCGCTGCCGTAGCGGTACTCAACATGGACGACGCAGGCAATGTCGGCGGCGCAGCCGCCATGTCGACGCTGATTCTGTTCACCTCGGCGGCCGTTTCACTGTTGCTCGCCTGGACGTCTCGAGGGCTGTTGCGACGTTCACAAGCCTGGCGCCAGAGCACCCCATCCCACTGATCTGCGGAGACCCTGATGCACTATCGATCCCCCATACGGCTGCAGGCGGCCATTCTCGACTGGGCTGGCACCGTCGTCGATTTCGGCTCGTTCGCGCCTACTCGAATCTTTGTCGAGGCCTTCGCCACATTCGATATCGAGCTGAGCCTCGAAGAAGCCCGTGGCCCCATGGGCATGGGCAAGTGGGACCACATCCGCAGCCTGTGCAATCAGCCACAGATCGCTGCGCGTTTCGAGCAACGCTTCGCGCGAAGACCCAGCGATGCCGACGTGACAGCCATCTACGAGCGGTTCATGCCGTTGCAGATCGCCAATGTCGGCAAGCACAGCGCCCTCATTCCCGGTGCACTCGCCGCAATCGAGCACCTGCGCCAAGCCGGACTTAAAATCGGTACCACTTCGGGATATCCCCGGCAGGTGATGGATCATGTCGTGGCCATGGCCGCTGTGGCCGGCTATCAGCCCGATCATGTGGTCGCGGCCGATGACCTGCTCACTGGGCGACCGGGCCCAGCCCAGGCGCTGGCCAATGTGATCGCGCTGGGCATCGGCGACGTCGCCGCCTGTGTGAAAGTCGATGACACCCTGCCGGGTATTCTCGAAGGCCGCAGTGCCGGAATGTGGACGGTCGGGCTGCGCTTCTCCGGTAATTTCCTCGGTCTGGATTACCCGGCCTTCGAGGCGCTCACCCCCTCCGAGCTCGAGCAGCATCGACAGCGCATCGATGCGCTGTTCACCCCGGCACGCCCGCATTACCTGGCAGACACCATCGCTGATCTGCCAGCGCTCATCGATGAGATCAACCTACGTATGGCCCGGGGTGAAACACCCTGCAGTCCATGATCAAGCGTCTGACTGACCGACAACTTCTTCGCGAACCTCTCAGGATCACTTCATGTTCAAGCCCCTCGCCCTTGCCGCAGTGCTCGCAGGCTTCAGCCTCCACGTCCAGGCCGCCACGGAACTTACGGTGTATACCGCCCTGGAAACCGAGCAACTGCAGACCTACGAAAAAGCTTTCGAGAAAGCCAATCCGGATATCGATATCAAATGGGTGAGGGACTCGACTGGAATCATCACGGCCAAGCTGCTCGCGGAAAAGGCCCGTCCGCAAGCTGATGCCGTTTGGGGGCTGGCAGCCTCGAGTCTGGCCATCCTCGATCAACAAGGCCTACTCGACGCCTACGCGCCCAAGGATCTGCCCAAGATTGGCGCCCAGTACCGTGATCCGGCCAACCCGCCGGCGTGGGTCGGAATGGATGTCTGGGCCGCCACCCTGTGCTTCAACACCATCGAAGCCGAGAAGCAGAACCTGCCGCGCCCTGTCAGTTGGCAAGACCTGACCAACCCGGTCTATCGCGGCAAGATCGTGATGCCCAACCCGGCCTCGTCCGGTACCGGGTTCCTGGACGTAAGCGCCTGGCTGCAGACTTTTGGCGAAGCGCAGGGCTGGGCCTACATGGACGATTTGCATCGCAACATCGGTCAGTACGTCCACTCCGGTTCCAAGCCTTGCAAGATGGCTGCAGCGGGCGAGTTCCCTATCGGTATTTCGTTCGAGTACCCCGCAGTACAGCTCAAACGCCAAGGTGCTCCGCTGGATATCATCCTGCCCAAAGAGGGCCTGGGCTGGGAGATCGAGGCAACAGCCGTGATCAAGGGCACCGCTCACCCCGAGGCTGCCAAGCGTCTGGCTGACTTCTCGGCGAGTGCCGCGGGCATGGCGCTGTACCAGGAAAACTTTGCAGTGCTGGCCCAGGCAGGCTTGGCCAAGCCGCCCACCGAGCTACCGGCCGACTATGAGCAGCGCCTGATCAAGAATGACTTCGCCTGGGCCTCGAGAGAGCGCGACAACATTCTGGCCGAGTGGCGCAAACGCTACGACGGTAAATCGGCCAAGCAATAGGGAGGAGGTTGAAATGGATCGGTTTGCAAGCGACCTGCTGGTGGTAGGCGCGGGAATTCTCGGGCTTTCTCACGCCTATGCGGCTGCCAGGCGAGGACTGAAGGTGCGTGTGTTCGAGCGTTCAGCCACTCCCGTGGGCGCCTCGGTACGCAACTTCGGCCAAGCGTTGGTCACCGGGCAACCGCCCGGCGTCATGCTCGAATTGGCCAAAGCCAGCCGCGGGCTCTGGGCCAATTGGAGCGTAGCCGCAGGCTTCGAGCTCAAGCGCAATGGCTCGTTGCTGTTCGCGCGCACCGAAGCGGAAGAAACACTGCTCGCCGCCTTTTGCGCCGGGCGCGCCCAGCAACACGATTATCGGGTAGAACTGTTGAGCCGCGCACAACTGAGCGATTTGTATGGCGGTCGATTCAACCATCATCGAGCCGCCTTGCATGGCTTCGATGATCAGCAGCTGTATTCCCGCGAGGCCATACCGCAACTGGTCGGCTATCTTCAGCGCGAACTGGGCGTCGAATTTCATTTTTCGACCTTGGTCAGCGGAGTCGAACCTGGGCACCTGCAGAGCACTGCCGGTAGTTTTCGCGGTCGGCAGGTGGTGGTGTGTTCAGGGCATGACTATCTGACGCTGCTGGCCGAGCCCATGGCGGCACTGAATCCCAGGGTGTGCCGCTTGCAGATGCTGCGGGGGCGGCCCGACTCAAATCTGGAACTTCAGCATTCTGTACTGACCGGACTGAGCTGTGTTCATTACGCAGCCTTTGCAGATCTGCCTGAGGCCGCCGCCGTGCGCGCCGAAATCCAACGCAATTATCCTCATCTGGAAGAACACGGCATTCACCTGCTGGTCAGCCCCACACCGTATGGGGATCTGATCATCGGTGATTCCCATGATTACGCCACGGACGCTTCACCGTTCAACTCCGAGCAGGTGGACCGGTGGATGCTGGCGCTCGCAGAGGACACCCTGGGTTGCAAGATCCAAGTCGTGGAACGCTGGCAAGGTGTCTATGGCGCCAAGGGACCCAATCCCTTTTCGCGGTTGGACATCGCGCCGGGGTTGAGTGCAACGCTGATGCACAGTGGAGTCGGCATGAGTGTCGGCCCAGCGTTGGGGGAACAGGCAGTGACCGCCATGTTCGGCGCACCCGACTGAACCCTGTAAAGCACGCAGGATGGGCCGCACGCCTTGGGCGTCAGCTGATCCGCCGAGCGGGAACCTCTCAGGGATTGATAACAAAGCCCAGACTGGGTTACTGTATAAACATACAGTAACCCATGTGAGGTCATACCCCATGCGCAGATTATCCAAACTGTGGACGGCCGTCGCTAGCGCCATACCTGTGGTGGTGGGCTCGGCGCTCGGTGGATTGGGGTTGGTCGACCTCAACCTGATGCTGGCAATCGCGCTCATACCCCAGGTGATTTTCCTCGTCATTGGTGAGTGGCCCGATTTCGAGCGGACCTCTCGCCAACCGGTGTGGGTGGAACAGGAATACGAACAGCTTCCATGCTACGTCGTGCGCCGACAGCACCTGACCAACGCTGCCGCCGTGAACGAAGCGCTGGTCGAATTCGACCTCGATCAAGCCAGCCTCGGCCGGGCCCGCTAGGCGACCACCTCCGGGTATATGCGCCGCACGAACTTGCGGTCGCGGCGGCTCAAGGTGTGATTGATGCCCACTTCCCAGTCTCCCACGGTCTGCTCCTGCAGCACCGAGTAATGCATGATCGAAGTACGGTCATACGCCGTGCCCTTGGCCAGTGCCTTGTCGATCTTGTCCAGCAGGTTGATGTCGACGGTCTGCTGGTCGATGCCCTTGGCTGCAAAATACGCATACAGCTTGGGGACGTCCCACGGAATATCCGCGTTGGGGTGTTGATGTTCGTGCAGCAGCCCCAGCACGTGACCGAACTCGTGCAGCACGGTTCGCCCGAACATTGGATCATCTGGCTTGACGCTCAGGGCCATGGTCGCATCCATCGGGCTGGCCAGCAGCGCATCGGTGCCGACTTGGCTGTAGTTGTCTTCGCCACCGGTATAGATGCGGATGTCGGCGAACGGGCTGTCGACGAAGTCGAACTTCAGGTTGGCCCAGCACAGCCACTGCCGTGACACTTTCTCGATGGCCGCTTGGTGCTCACGTGGGGTGTCGTTGAAAAAGCCGATGGTCAACGTGCGGCCGGGTGCCCAGAATTTCGAGAACTGGCCCAGAGCGCGTTTTGAACGTCCGGAAGAAGGGGCGCTCAACGCATTGGTCGCGCGCTCGGCCAGGGCCACGCGGCGTGAAGCCTCGATGTCGGAGGCAGGAAGGGGTTTGCAGAACAGTAGATCGCACATCATCAATGGCTCCTGAAAAAGAGCCACCGATGATGGCGATCAAACGCCCGGCACAGGCGTAGCTATGTGTTATCGACGCTCGAGAAACTGGCGAATGCGCTGAGCGGCTTCGACACACTCGCTCAACGGTGCGACCAGCGCCATGCGTACGCGTCCGGCACCCGGGTTGAGTCCATCGACTTCGCGGGACAGGTAGGATCCGGGCACCACCGTGACATGCTCCTGCTCGAACAGCTCGCGGCAGAATTGGGCATCGTCCATCGGCACCTTGGCCCACAGGTAGAAGCTGCCGTCGGGGCGCTTGACGTCCAGTACCGGCGTCAGGATGTCCAGCACGGCATCGAACTTTTCCCGGTACAGATCGCGGTTGGCCCGTACGTGAGCTTCGTCCTGCCAGGCGGCGATGCTGGCCAGTTGAGTTTGTACGGGCATGGCGCAGCCATGATAGGTGCGGTACAGCAGGAATGCCTTAAGGATATCCGCATCGCCCGCCACGAACCCCGAGCGCAGGCCCGGCAGGTTGGAACGCTTGGACAGACTGTGGAACACCACGCACCGCTTGAAATCACTGCGACCCAGCTCGGCACAGGCCGTCAGCAGACCGGGCGGTGGTGCGTCTTCGTCGAAGTACAGCTCGCTGTAGCACTCGTCCGCGGCGATCACGAAGTCGTATTCGTCGGCCAGGGCAATGAGTTTCTTCAGGGTCGCCAACGGCACCAGGGCACCGGTCGGGTTGCCGGGCGAGCACAGGAACAGGATCTGGCAGCGCTGCCAGACATCGGCCGAGACCGCGTCGAAATCCGGGTTGAAGCCGTTCTGGTCCAGGCAGGGCAGGTAGTGCGGCGTGGTGCCCGCCAGCAGCGCTGCGCCCTCGTAGATCTGATAGAACGGATTGGGGCTGACCACCAGCCCGTCGACGTCGCGCTGGGCAACGGTCTGGGTGAAGGCGAACAGCGCCTCACGGGTGCCATTGACCGGCAGTACGTGGCGCGCCGGATCGAGCCAACCCGCCGGGACCTGGAAGCGTCGCTCGCACCACTGCGCGATGGCTTCGCGCAGGGCCGGAATACCCTGGGTCGTCGGGTACACGGCCATCTGGTCGAGATTGTCGGCCAGCGCCTGCTTCACGAAGGCTGGCGAGCTGTGCTTGGGTTCGCCGATGGACAGGGCGATCGCACGCTTATCCGCAGCAGCGGTGACGCCACTGAGCAAGGCACGCAACTTCTCGAAAGGGTAGGGCTGCAACTGGTTCAACGCATGGTTCATATCAAATGCTCAAACGGGACAGCTCGACGCCTTGCGCCTGGCTGACACTGAGTTGGTCGACGATGGTGGCCTGCAGCCGACTGCACAGCTGCGGGTCGGACAGGGGCAGATTGTGCGCATCGGTAATGAAGAAGACGTCTTCCACGCGTTCGCCCAGTGTGGACACCTTGGCGTTCTGCAACGACAAATCGAACTCCAGGAAAATCTTGCCGATGCGGGCCAGCAGGCCAGGCCTGTCAGGCGCGCTCAGCTCCAGGATGGTGACCGGGCGCTGGGCATCGTTCTGGATGGTCACCTGCGGCGCGAAGGCGAAGTGCTTGAGTTGACGCGGCACGCGGCGATGGATGATGTTGGGGTAGTCATCGGGATTGCGCAGCGCATCGCTCAGGCCCTGGCGAATCTGCGCGACGCGGCGCGGGTCGTTGCCGATCGAGCCGCCGTCGTTGTCCAGCACGATGTAGGTGTCGAGGGTGAACTGGCTGCTGGAAGTGATGATGCGTGCGTCGTGGATGTTCAGGTTGAGCTGGTCCATGGCCGCGACCGTCACCGCGAAAAAGTCGTGCTGGTCGGGCGCATAGATGAAGATCTGCGTGCCGCCCTCGAACTCGCGCTGCGTGGTTTCCTTGATCAGCACCAACGGATCGCCATTGGCAGGCTGCTGGAGGATGGCGTCTGTATGCCAAGCCACGTCGCCGGCGTTATGGCGCAGGAAATAGTCGTCGCCCAACTGCGACCAGAGCTGCTCGATGTCGTCCTGATCGGTCCCGCCGCGTACCAGTATCTCCAGGGCCGCGCTCTGCGTGCGACGAATCTGCTCCTCCCGGTCCAGCGGGTTTTCCAGGCCCCGACGCAGCGCGCGCTTGGTCTCGGTATAAAGCTGACGCAACAGGCTGGCCCGCCAGGAATTCCACAAGCTGGGGTTGGTCGCGTTGATGTCGGCCACCGTCAGCACGTAGAGGTAATCCAGGTGCACCTCGTCGCCGACCTGCTGGGCGAAATCGTGGATCACCTGCGGGTCGGAAAGATCCTTGCGCTGCGCGGTGGTCGACATCACCAGATGGTTCTGCACCAGCCAGACGATCAGGCGACTGTCCCAGGCCGGCAACTGGTGACGCTGGCAGAAGTGCTCGGCATCCACCGCACCCAGCTCGGAGTGGTCGCCGTTACGCCCCTTGCCGATGTCGTGGTACAGCCCGGCCAGGTAGATCAGCTCTGGCTTGGGCAGGCGGCCCATGACCTTGCTGGCCAATGGAAACTTCTCCGAGACCTGGGTGTACTGCAGCTTGCGCAGGTGCTTGATCAGGTTGAGCGTGTGCGCATCCACCGTATAAATGTGGAACAGGTCGTGTTGCATCTGCCCGACGATATGGCCGAACTCGGGCAGGTAGCGGCCGAGGATGCCGTAGCGGTTCATGCGACGCAGGTTGCGGTGAATGCCCACTTCGCACTTGAACAGCTCGATGAACAGGCTGGTGTTGCGGATATCGTTGCGGAACGTATCGTCGATCAGGTGGCGGTGCTCACGCAGCAGGCGGATGGTGTCCGCGCGTACGCCCTTGATCTCCGGGTTCTGCGCCATCAGCACGAAGATTTCCAGCATCGCGAACGGAGTGCGCTTGAACACCTGGGTGTGAGTCGCCTCGATATAGCCATCATGCAGCTGGAAGCGCGAGTTGATCGGTACCGTGGAACCGGCATCGGGGTCGCCGAGAATCACTTCCTCGAAATGCTGGATGATCAGGTCGCTGAGCTCGGCGATGCTCATGACCACGCGGTAGTACTTCTGCATGAACCGCTCGATCGCCAGCTTCGCGTCGCTGTCCTTGTAACCCAGCAGGCCGGCGATGGAACGCTGGTGATCGAACAGCAGGCGGTCTTCGGCACGCCCGGCGAGCATGTGCAGGGCATAGCGGACCTTCCACAGGAACTCCTGAGAAGAGGCCAGCAGGTTGTTCTCGCTTTCCACCAGGAAGCCTTCACCGGCCAGCGCGTGCAGGTTCAGCGTGCCGAACTGGCGGCGCGCCACCCACAGCAGGGTCTGGATATCGCGCAGGCCGCCGGGGGAACCCTTGACGTTGGGCTCCAGGTTGTACTCGGTGTCGTTGTACTTGTGGTGACGGGCGGACTGTTCAGCGCGCTTGGCCAGGAAGAACTCGCGGCTGGGCCACATGCGCTCGGTGCTGGTGACCTCGAGCATGCGCTTGCGCAGCCGCTCGGGCCCGGCGATGGTGCGGCTTTCCATCAGGTTGGTGATGACCGTGATGTCGGCACGCGCCTGCTCGGCGCACTCATCGATGGAGCGCACGCTCTGGCCCACTTCCAGGCCAATGTCCCACAGCAGGGTGAGAAAACGCTCGATCGAATCGCGAAAGACCTCGTAGTCGGGGCTTTCGAGCAGGATCATCAGGTCGATGTCGGAGTAGGGGTGCAGTTCGCCGCGACCGTAGCCGCCCACGGCGACCAAGGCGATGTCGGCATCCTCGCTCCAGTCGAACTGGTTCCACGCACGCTCCAGGATGTTGTCGACGAACCAGGCACGGTCTTCGATCAGCCGACGAATGTCGCGGCCGTTGCGAAAGCGCTCGTCGAGCACATCGTGAGCCTGGCGAATCGCCTTCTTGAAAGCCGCGATGGGGCTTGCCTTCAATGCCAGTTCGGCCTGGAACTGGCCGCGATCGAACAACTCCGGATCCACCTGCGGCATGTCGTATTCCTGAAGAGATTAGTGGCCTGAACGGTTCGCTCGCCTGCGCGGCATCACGCCGAAACGCGGGCGATGGTGTCGTCGCTGCGCAAGGTGAAGATCTCGTAGCCGGTAGCGGTCACCACCAGGGTGTGCTCCCACTGCGCCGATAGCTTGCGGTCCTTGGTGATCGCCGTCCAGCCATCGCCAAGCACCTTGGTGTCGGCCTTGCCCTGGTTGATCATCGGCTCGATGGTGAAGGTCATGCCTTCCTTGAGCTCCATGCCGGTCCCGGCGCGCCCGTAGTGCAGCACCTGGGGTTCTTCGTGGAACACCTTGCCGATACCGTGGCCGCAGAATTCGCGGACCACGGAAAAACCGTTCTTCTCGGCGTGCTTCTGGATGACTTCACCGATGTCGCCCAGACGGCAACCTGGCTTGACCAGTTCGATGGCCTTGTACAGGCATTCCTGGGTCACTTGCGACAGACGCTCGGCCCATACTGGCACGGTGCCGACGTGGAACATGCGGCTGGTGTCGCCGTGGTAGCCATCCTTGATCACGGTGACGTCGATGTTCAGCACGTCACCGTTCTTCAAAGGCTTGTCGTTGGGGATGCCGTGGCAGACCACATGGTTGATCGAGGTGCAGATCGACTTGGGGTAGCCTTTATAGTTGAGCGGGGCAGGGATGGCCTGCTGCTCGTTGACGATGTAATCGTGGCACAGGCGGTCGAGCTCTTCGGTGGTGACACCGGGCTTGACGTGAGGCGCGATCATCTCCAGCACCTCGGCCGCCAGGCGGCCGGCAATTCGCATCTTCTCGATGTCTTCGGGGGTCTTGATGGTCACGGTCATTCGGGGCTCTCTGAGCGCTTGCGCGCATTCGCAGGCTGGAAATCGAGGCGATTCTACCAGAGCCACCGCGGACTGCCGCGCGGCGCTGACGACGCCTCTATATAAGAGGTGATGGGCGCCATTGTCGCGCGAATCCGGCAGCGGCGCAAAAGCCGTTGTGCATCGACGCTATTTCAGGTTTCTATATCGAGGCGGCTATGGTATAAAATGCGCCGCTTTCCGGGGATGCCCCGGGAGCAACCAAACCCACACACGTGTCGACACGATGACCTGGGTGCCGGTGGTTCTGCCACGGGTTGGTCATTGGGATACGTGGAGGCTTAACCCGACTTATCAAGGAACTATCATGTCCCAAGTCAACATGCGCGATATGCTGAAGGCCGGTGTGCACTTCGGTCACCAAACCCGTTACTGGAATCCGAAAATGGGTAAGTACATTTTCGGCGCGCGTAACAAGATCCACATCATCAACCTCGAAAAAACCCTGCCGATGTTCAACGAAGCACTGACCTTCGTAGAGCGCCTGGCCCAGGGCAAGAACAAGATCCTGTTCGTCGGTACCAAGCGTTCCGCCGGCAAGATCGTGGCCGAGGAAGCAGCACGTTGCGGCTCGCCGTACGTCGATCATCGCTGGTTGGGCGGCATGCTGACCAACTTCAAGACCATCCGTGCTTCGATCAAGCGTCTGCGCGACCTGGAAACCCAGGCCGAAGATGGCACCTTCACCAAGCTGACCAAGAAAGAAGCTTTGATGCGCACCCGTGATCTGGAAAAACTGGATCGCAGCCTGGGTGGTATCAAGGACATGGGCGGCCTGCCTGACGCACTGTTCGTCATCGACGTCGACCACGAGCGCATCGCGATCACCGAAGCCAACAAGCTGGGTATCCCGGTCATCGGCGTCGTCGACACCAACAGCAGCCCTGAAGGCGTTGACTACATCATCCCAGGCAACGATGACGCCATCCGCGCCATCCAGCTGTACATGGGTTCGATGGCCGACGCGGTCATCCGTGGTCGCAACCACGTGGCTGGCGGTACTGAAGAATACGTTCAGGACGCACCTGCCGCAGCGGTAGAAGGCTGAGTCTAGACGCCCAGCGTTTACTCGGTACGCAAAAAGGGGGCTAGGCCCCCTTTTTGCCACCTCGAGAACCATTGCCGGCATCGTCATCGCTCGAACTGTAAAGAGCCGCTGGCAAGGTCAAGAATTGAGCGCCCGTTAACGGGTGGAATGGTTAGACACCTATCCAAGAGGAATTTGAAATGGCAGAGATTACTGCAGCGTTGGTCAAAGAACTGCGCGAGCGTACCGGCGAAGGCATGATGGATTGCAAAAAGGCCTTGACCAAGGCCGGCGGCGACATCGAAAAAGCCATCGACGACATGCGTGCTTCCGGTGCCATCAAGGCCGCCAAGAAAGCCGGCAACATTGCTGCCGAAGGCGCCATCGCCGTCAAGGTTGCCGCTGACAACAAGTCCGCAGTCATCCTGGAAGTCAACTCGCAGACCGACTTCCTGGCTCTGCAGGACGACTTCAAGAACTTCGTCGCCGCCAGCGTTGAAAAGGCTTTCGCCGACAAGCTGACCGACGCAGCTCCACTGATCGCCGCTCAAGAGCCGGCTCGTGAAGCCCTGGTTGCCAAGGTTGGCGAAAACGTCAACATCCGCCGCCTGGTGCGTGTGGAAGGCGACGTGGTCGATGCCTACCTGCACGGCAACAAGATCGGCGTCATCGTCGCCCTGAACGGCGGCAACGCCGAACTGGCTCGCGACATCGCCATGCACGTGGCTGCCAGCAACCCGGAATTCCTGCTGCCATCGCAGGTTTCGGCCGAAGCGATCGAGCGTGAGAAGGGCGTCTTCATGAGCCTGAACGAAGACAAGATCAAGGGCAAGCCAGCCGAAATCGTCGAGAAAATGGTTGCTGGTCGTATCAGCAAGTTCCTCGCCGAAGCCAGCCTGGTCGAGCAGGCGTTCGTCAAGAACCCTGAAGTCAAGGTCGGTGACCTGGCCAAGAAAGCCGGTGCTGAAATCGTTTCGTTCACCTACTTCAAGGTAGGCGAAGGCATCGAGAAGCCTGTCGACAACTTCGCTGACGAAGTTGCCGCACAAGTGGCCGCTGCCAGCAAGCAATAAGACGGATTCGTCCTGTTGCCCCAAAGAGGCTGCCCGCTTACGCGCGCAGCCTCTTTTTCAAAGTCGGGACCCGGATTTAGCCGCTTACAAGGCGCAGGTCCGGTGGTACTGTCGCAGTGCCGCAAGCTAGAGTTAGGCGCGCCGTACACCGGCCCGTCCAGAATTTATTAAACGCCGCAGGAGAGACACGCAATGGCTCAGCAGGTGAGTGGTCGTCAACCTCGCTATAAACGCATTTTGCTCAAACTTAGCGGCGAGGCCCTGATGGGCTCCGAAGACTTCGGGATCGACCCGAAAGTGCTGGACCGCATGGCCCTCGAAGTAGGCCAGCTGGTTGGCATCGGCGTTCAGGTAGGCCTGGTCATCGGCGGGGGTAACCTGTTCCGCGGTGCTGCTCTCAGCGCGGCCGGCATGGACCGTGTCACCGGCGACCACATGGGCATGCTGGCCACGGTCATGAACGCCCTGGCGATGCGCGATGCGCTGGAGCGCTCCAACATTGCCGCCATCGTCATGTCGGCCATCTCGATGGTCGGCGTGACCGACCATTACGATCGTCGCAAGGGTATTCGTCACCTCAATTCCGGCGATGTGGTAATTTTCGCCGCCGGTACCGGCAACCCGTTCTTCACCACCGACTCCGCAGCGTGCCTGCGCGCCATCGAGATCGATGCCGACGTGGTCCTCAAGGCGACCAAGGTGGACGGTGTCTACACGGCCGATCCGTTCAAGGATCCGCATGCTGAGAAATTCGACCGCCTGACGTACGATGAAGTACTGGATCGCAAACTGGGCGTGATGGACCTGACCGCCATCTGCCTGTGCCGTGACCACAAGATGCCGTTGCGGGTATTCAACATGAACAAGCCTGGCGCTCTGCTGAACATCGTAGTGGGCGGCGCCGAAGGAACTCTGATCGAGGAAGGCGAAGTATGATCAACGAAATCAAGAAGGATGCGCAGGCGCGCATGCAGAAATCCCTGGAGTCGCTGCAGCACGCGTTCGGTCGTATCCGTACCGGCAAGGCGCACCCAAGCATCCTGGAAGGCGTCCAGGTTCCCTACTACGGTGCCGACACCCCGATCAACCAGGTCGCCAGCATCACCGTGAAGGACTCGCGCACCCTGCAGGTGGTTGCGTTCGAGCGCAACATGCTCGCTGCGGTCGACAAGGCCATCGGTGCTGCCGGCCTCAACCTCAACCCGACCAACCTGGGCGAGTTGCTGCTGATCTCCATGCCGGCGCTGACTGAAGAGACCCGCAAGGGCTTCACCAAGCAGGCCCGCGACGCTGCCGAAGATGCCCGCGTGGCCGTGCGCAACATCCGTCGTGATGCCTTGAGCCAGTACAAGGATCTGGTCAAGGAAAAGGAAATCAGCGAAGACGAAGAACGTCGTGCCGCCGATGATATCCAGAAGCTGACCGACAAGTTCGTCGCGGACATCGAAACGGCCGTGAAGCAGAAAGAAGCGGACCTGATGGCCGTTTAAGGAATTAGTCCGTCTCATGGAAAAGACCAAGTTGGCTGTACCTTCCACGGTACCGCGGCATGTTGCGATCATCATGGATGGCAACAATCGCTGGGCCAAGAAACGTTTGTTGCCCGGTGTCGCTGGGCACAAGGCCGGTGTGGATGCCGTGCGCGCGGTCATCGAGGTGTGTGCCGAGGCCAAGGTCGAGGTACTGACCTTGTTCGCCTTTTCCAGCGAGAACTGGCAGCGCCCGGCCGACGAGGTCGGGGCGTTGATGGAGTTGTTCTTCAGCGCGTTGCGTCGCGAAGCGCGTCGGCTGAACGACAACCGCATCAGCCTGCGGATCATCGGTGACCGCTCGCGGTTCCACCCCGAACTGCAGGCGGCCATGCGTGAAGCCGAAGCGGCCACTGCCGGCAACGACCGCTTTGTCCTGCAGATCGCCGCCAACTACGGCGGTCAGTGGGACATCGCTCAGGCGGCTCAGCGTCTGGCGCGGGAAGTCCAGGCCGGCCACCTGAAGCCGGAAGACATCACCCCCGATCTGCTGCAGACCTGCCTGGCCACGGGTGACCTGCCCTTGCCAGACCTGTGCATCCGCACCGGCGGCGAGCATCGCATCAGCAACTTCCTGCTGTGGCAGCTGGCTTATGCCGAGCTGTATTTTTCCGACCTGTTCTGGCCGGATTTCAAACACGAAGCCATGCGCACGGCGCTGGCCGATTTCGCTTCGCGCCAGCGCCGGTTCGGTAAAACGAGCGAGCAGGTCGAAGCCGGAGCCCGTGCTTAATGCTTAAACAACGCATCATCACTGCGCTGATCCTGCTGCCGATTGCCCTGTGCGGTTTTTTCCTGCTCGAAGGAGCAGGCTTCGCCCTGTTTATCGGCGTGGTGGTCACCTTGGGCGCCTGGGAGTGGGCGCGTCTGGCCGGCTTCGAAAAGCAGTCCGCGCGCATCGCCTTCGCGGCGGTGGTCGCGGGCCTGTTGTTCTTCCTTTACCTGACGCCCGGTCTGGCGCCGTTCGTGCTCGGTGCCGCAGTGCTGTGGTGGTGTCTGGCCACCTTTCTGGTGCTGACGTACCCGCGCACCAGCGAGCATTGGGCCAGCCTTGCCTGCAAGCTGCTCATCGGCCTGCTGATTCTGCTGCCTGCCTGGCAAGGCCTGGTGTTGCTCAAGGGTTGGCCACTGGGCAACTGGCTGATCATGACTGTCATGGTGCTGGTCTGGGGTGCCGACATCGGCGCCTACTTCACCGGCAAGGCTCTGGGCAAGCGCAAGCTGGCACCTCAGGTCAGTCCTGGCAAAAGCTGGGAAGGTTTCTACGGTGGTCTGGTGACCAGCCTCTTGATCACCTTGGCCATTGGCCTGGTGCGTGACTGGGGCGTGGGCCAGATGCTCGCGGGCCTGCTCGGCGCCGCGATCGTGGTGGCCATTTCGGTCGTGGGTGACCTCACCGAAAGCATGTTCAAGCGTCGTTCCGGCATCAAGGACAGCAGCAACCTGCTGCCCGGCCATGGCGGCGTGCTCGATCGCATCGACAGCCTGACCGCAGCGGTACCGGTGTTCGCCGTACTGCTGTGGGCCGCTGGCTGGGGCGTGATGTGAGCGGCGTGCAGCGTATTACCGTACTGGGCGCAACCGGCTCCATTGGTCTGAGCACGCTCGACGTCATCGCCCGGCATCCGGACCGCTATGCCGCATTCGCCCTGACCGGTTTCTCACGCATGGACGAACTGTTGGCGCTGTGCCTGGTGCACCGTCCGGTGTTCGCCGTGGTGCCCACTGCGGCGCGTGCCAGCGACTTGCAGCAAGCGCTTCTTCAAGCTGGGTCTCGCACCGAAGTACTGGTAGGCGAGGAGGGCTTGTGCCAGGTGGCGGCGGCGCCGGAAGTGGATGCGGTCATGGCCGCTATCGTCGGCGCTGCCGGCCTGCGCCCTACGCTGGCCGCCGTCCGTGCGGGCAAGAAAGTGCTGCTGGCCAACAAGGAAGCGCTGGTCATGTCAGGCGCCTTGTTCATGCAGGCCGTGCGCGACAGCGGCGCGGTCTTGCTGCCGATCGACAGTGAACACAACGCGATTTTCCAGTGCATGCCCGGTGACTTCGAGCGCGGCCTGAGCAATGTCGGTGTGCGCCGGATTCTGCTGACCGCATCGGGCGGTCCGTTTCGGCAGACCCCCCTTGAGCAGTTGGAACAGGTCACCCCAGAGCAGGCCTGCGCCCATCCGAACTGGTCGATGGGGCGCAAGATCTCCGTCGATTCGGCGAGCATGATGAACAAGGGGCTGGAGCTGATCGAGGCCTGCTGGCTGTTCGATGCGCGTCCGGACCAGATCGAGGTCGTGGTCCATCCGCAGAGCGTGATCCATTCCCTGGTCGATTATGTCGACGGCTCGGTGCTGGCGCAGTTGGGCAACCCCGACATGCGCACGCCAATCGCCCATGCCATGGCCTGGCCTCAACGTGTGGACTCCGGCGTGGCACCTCTGGACCTGTTCGCCATCGCCCGGCTGGATTTCGAGGCGCCGGACGAGCAGCGGTTTCCCTGCCTGCGTCTTGCGCGGCAGGCGGCGGAGGCGGGCGACAGCGCCCCGGCCATGCTCAACGCGGCGAACGAGATTGCCGTGGCGGCGTTCCTCGAGCGTCGCATACGCTATCCGCAGATCCCGCGTATGATCGAAGACGTCTTGAACCAGGAGCCTGTCGTTGCGCTGGATACGCTCGACACGGTGTTCGCCGCGGACGCCCGCGCGCGGGATCTGGCCCAGCAGTGGTTGAATCAGCACGGGAACTGACACCCGTATGGCCGTCGTTCGGAGAGAGTTATGAGTGCGCTCTACATGATTATCGGCACCCTGGTGGCATTGGGGGTGCTGGTTACCTTTCACGAGTTTGGCCACTTCTGGGTCGCACGGCGCTGTGGCGTCAAGGTGCTGCGTTTTTCGGTAGGCTTCGGCACGCCGCTGCTGCGCTGGCACGACCGCCAGGGCACCGAGTTCGTCGTTGCGGCCATTCCCTTGGGCGGCTACGTCAAGATGCTCGACGAGCGTGAGGGCGAGGTGCCGGTCGACCAGGCTGACCAGTCCTTCAATCGCAAGAGTGTGCGTCAGCGCATCGCCATCGTCGCTGCCGGACCGGCGGCCAACTTTCTTCTGGCCTTGGTGTTCTTCTGGCTGCTGGCGATGCTGGGTACCCAGCAACTCAAGCCGGTGGTCGGATCGGTCGAGCCGGGCAGCATTGCAGCAACCGCCGGTCTGATGGCGGGCGGAGAAATTGTTGCGGTAGATGGCGAGAGCACTGCAGGTTGGGCAGCGGTGAACCTGCAGATGGTCCGTCGACTGGGTGAAACCGGGTCCTTGCAACTGACCGTACGCGGGCCGGGTTCCGATGCCGAGACTACTCGTTCGCTGGCCCTGAGCCAGTGGCTGCAGGGTTCCGAAGAACCTGATCCGATTCGCTCGCTGGGCATCCGTCCGTGGCGCCCAGCGCTGGAGCCGATCCTGGCCGAACTCGATCCGAACGGTCCGGCCCAATCCGCTGGGCTGCGCAACGGGGACCGTCTGTTGGCACTGGACGGCCAGCCACTGGGCGATTGGCAGCAGGTCGTGGACCTGGTGCGCCAGCGCCCGGACAGTCGAATCGTATTGCGCGTGGAGCGTGACAATGCCCAACTGGACGTACCGGTAAACCTGGTCTCAAAGGGCGAGGGTAAAGCCACGGGGTACCTGGGCGCCGGGGTAAAACCGGTCGAGTGGCCACCACAGATGCTGCGCGAAGTCAGCTACGGGCCGCTCGATGCCGTGGTCGAAGGCGCCAGGCGTACCTGGACCATGAGCGTGCTGACCCTTGATTCGCTGAAGAAAATGCTGTTCGGCGAGCTGTCGGTAAAAAACTTGAGTGGACCGATAACCATTGCTAAAGTGGCGGGCGCTTCGGCCCAGTCGGGTTTTGGGGATTTCCTGAATTTCCTTGCCTACCTGAGCATAAGCCTCGGAGTTCTCAATTTGCTGCCCATTCCAGTACTGGATGGGGGGCATCTGCTGTTCTATCTGATCGAATGGGTGCGTGGTCGCCCAGTGTCCGATCGGGTACAGGGTTGGGGAATCCAGATCGGCATCAGTCTGGTGGTTGGGGTCATGTTACTTGCCCTGATAAACGATCTGGGTCGACTGTAACGCTTCGCTCGTTCGCGAACCTGCCGCTTTTGCGGCAGTTTGTTTATTGCCAGTTGGAATAAGAAAGGACTTCATGAAACGTCTGCTGCTAACTGCGGTTCTTGCCGTACTGATGATCGCTGAAGTTCACGCCGCGTCCTTCACCATCTCCGATATTCGTGTCAACGGTCTGCAGCGGGTTTCCGCCGGCAGCGTGTTTGGCGCGTTGCCGTTGAACGTAGGTGACCAGGCCGACGACGGTCGCCTGGTGGAATCGACCCGTGCACTCTTTAAAACCGGGTTCTTCCAGGATATCCAACTGGGCCGGGACGGTAATGTCCTGGTGATCACCGTGGTCGAACGACCTTCGGTGGCCAGTATCGACATCGAAGGCAACAAGGCCATCTCCACCGAAGACCTGATGAAGGGCCTCAAGCAGTCCGGCCTGGCCGAAGGCGAGATCTTCCAGCGTGCGACCCTCGAAGGCGTGCGCAACGAGTTGCAGCGCCAGTACGTCGCCCAGGGTCGCTACTCGGCGTCGGTCGACACCGAAGTGGTCACCCAGCCGCGCAACCGTGTGGCCTTGAAGATCAACATCAACGAAGGCACGGTCGCGGCCATCCAGCACATCAACGTGGTGGGCAACTCGGTATTCCCCGAGGAAGACCTGACCGACCTGTTCGAACTCAAGACATCCAACTGGCTGTCGTTCTTCCGCAACGACGACAAGTACGCACGCGAAAAGCTGTCCGGTGACCTGGAGCGTCTGCGCTCCTACTACCTGGACCGCGGCTACATCAACATGGACATCGCCTCCACCCAGGTGTCGATCACGCCGGACAAGAAGCACGTCTACATCACCGTCAACGTCAACGAAGGTGAAAAGTACACTGTTCGTGACGTCAAGCTCAGCGGTGACCTGAAAGTGCCTGAAGATCAGGTCCAGCAGCTGATGCTGGTGAAGAAGGGCCAGGTGTTCTCGCGCAAGGTCATGACCTCGACTTCCGAGTTGATCACCCGCCGCTTGGGTAACGACGGCTACACCTTCGCCAACGTCAACGGCGTGCCTCAGCCGCACGACGAAGACCACACCGTGGACATCACCTTCGTGGTCGACCCGGGCAAGCGTGCCTACGTCAACCGCATCAACTTCCGTGGCAACACCAAGTCGGAAGACGAAGTGCTGCGCCGTGAAATGCGCCAGATGGAAGGCGGCTGGGCGTCGACCTACCTGATCGACCAATCCAAGACCCGCCTCGAGCGCCTCGGCTTCTTCAAGGAAGTGAACGTCGAAACGCCGGCCGTGCCCGGTACCGATGACCAGGTCGACGTCAACTACGCCGTGGAAGAGCAGGCGTCGGGTTCGATCACCGCCAGCGTCGGCTTCGCCCAGAGCGCCGGTCTGATCCTGGGTGGTTCGATCAGCCAGAACAACTTCCTGGGTACCGGTAACCGCGTGTCGATCGGCTTGACCCGCAGCGAGTACCAGAGCCGCTACAACTTCAGCTACACCGACCCCTACTACACGCCGGACGGCGTCAGCCTGGGCTACAACGCGTTCTACCGCACCACCGACTACGACGACCTCGACGTCGACGTGGCCAGCTACGCGGTGGACAGCCTGGGCGCCGGCATGAACTTCGGCTACCCGATCAGTGAAACCTCGCGCCTGACCTTTGGCCTGAGCGTGCAGAACGACAAGATCAAGACCGGTAAATACACCGTTGAAGAGATTTTCGACTTCATCGAGAAGGAAGGTGAGAACTTCACCAACTTCAAGGCTTCGGCCGGCTGGTCTTCGTCAACGCTGAACAAGGGTGTACTGCCGACCCGCGGTGCCTCGCAAAGCCTGACCGGTGAAATCACCATTCCGGGCAGCGACCTGTCGTTCTTCAAGATCGACTATCGCAACCAAGCGTTCGTGCCGGTCACCGAAAACTACACCATGCGCTTCCACACCGAACTGGGCTATGGCGATGGTTACGGTTCAACCGACGGCCTGCCGTTCTACGAGAACTATTACGCCGGTGGTTTCAACTCGGTACGTGGTTTCAAGGACAGTACGTTGGGTCCGCGTAGTACTCCGAGTCAAAAGAACGATGCCCGAGGCACCCTCGCAGACCCGGACCAGGATCCACTGGCATTCGGCGGCAACGTACAGATCACCGGTGGTGCCGAAGTTCTGTTCCCGCTGCCGTTCGTGAAGGATCAGCGCTCATTGCGTACTTCCCTGTTCGTCGACGTTGGTAACGTATTTGATACCAACTGCAACGACAGCAAAACTGCAACCGGTGAACCCGTCCGTTGCAACGACATCGACATCGCCAACATGGCCGTCTCCGCCGGTCTGGGTGTGACCTGGATCACCGCCCTGGGCCCGTTGAGCTTCAGCCTGGCAATGCCGGTCAAGAAACCTGACAACGCCGAAACCCAAGTCTTCCAATTCTCTCTGGGTCAGACCTTCTAAGGTCTGCTCCTTGGCAACAACAACGGATTTTGTAGGAGTTTATTGTGCGCAAGTTGACTCAAATGGTTGTTCTGGCCGCGACCCTCGCCGCCTCGCTGGGTGCCACTCCGGCTTTCGCCGACATGAAAATCGCCGTTCTGAACTATCAGATGGCACTGCTCGAGTCTGACGCGGCCAAGAAATACGCTGTCGATGCCGAGAAGAAATTCGGTCCGCAGTTGAGCAAGCTCAAGACCCTGGAAAGCAGCGCCAAGAGCATTCAGGACCGTCTGGTCGCCGGTGGCGACAAGATGGCCCAGCCCGAGCGCGAGCGCCTGGAACTCGAATTCAAGCAGAAAGCCCGCGACTTCCAGTTCCAGTCCAAGGAACTGAACGAAGCCAAGGCCGTTGCCGACCGCGAAATGCTCAAGCAGCTCAAGCCCAAGCTTGACGGCGCCGTCGAAGAAGTCATCAAGAAAGGTGCCTTCGACCTGGTGCTGGAGCGCGGTGCGGTGATTGATGTCAAACCTCAGTTCGACATCACTCGCCAGGTCATCGAGCGCATGAATCAGTCGCGCTGATATGACAGCGACCATGAAGCTCGGTCAGCTGGCTGAGTTCCTGGGCGCCACGGTCAGTGGCGACCCGGAGAAGATCATCACTGGGCTGGCCACCTTGCAGGAGGCCGGCCCAGCTCAGCTGAGCTTTCTGGCCAATCCGCAGTACCGCAAGTATCTGCCCGACAGCCATGCCGGGGCCGTACTGCTCAAGGCCGCTGATGCAGAAGGGTTCAAGGGCGACGCGCTGATCGTTCCTGACCCATATCTGGCCTATGCACGCATCTCCCACTTGTTCGATCCCAAGCCCCGCGCCAGCACGGGTGTGCATCCTACTGCGGTCATCGCTGCCGATGCCCAGGTCGATGCTGCTGCCAGTGTCGGGCCGTTCGCGGTCGTGGAGAGCGGGGCCAGGATCGCGGCCGGTGTGACCGTCGGTGCGCACTGTTTCATCGGTGCACGCTGCGAGATCGGCGAGGGCGGCTGGTTGGCGCCCCGGGTCACGCTCTATCACGACGTGCGCATCGGTAAGCGAGTAGTCATCCAATCCGGAGCCGTGCTGGGTGGCGAGGGCTTCGGCTTTGCCAACGAGAAAGGCGTCTGGCAGAAGATCGCCCAGATCGGCGGCGTCAGCATCGGCGACGACTGCGAGATCGGTGTAAATACCGCCATCGACCGTGGTGCACTGGCCGATACCGTGATCGGCAATGGCGTGAAGCTCGATAACCAGATCCAGATTGCCCACAACGTGCAGATTGGCGACAACACCGCCATGGCAGCCTGCGTCGGCATTTCGGGAAGCAGCAAGATCGGCAAGAATTGCATGCTCGCAGGCGGTGTAGGCCTGGTCGGGCACATCGAGATCTGCGATGGGGTATTCATCACTGGCATGACCATGGTGACCCATTCGATCACCGAGCCGGGTGCCTATTCCTCGGGTACGGCGATGCAGCCGGCAGCCGAGTGGCGCAAGAGCGCTGCGCGATTGCGGCATCTGGATGACATGGCTCGGCGCCTCAAGCAGGTGGAAAAGCATGTCGAGGCAGTGACCCAAGGCGGTAAAGCGTCATCTGATGGCTGATACCTTTTCCATATCAAGTGTGCCCAGCCGCTAGACTGCCCCTTGATTTGCAATAGGAGTGTCGCGCGTCAGCCGCGCGCTCCCTATCTTTACTACAGGCTTCCCCCCGAAATGATGGACATCAACGAGATTCGCGAATACCTGCCGCACCGCTATCCTTTCCTGTTGGTGGATCGGGTCGTGGAGCTGGACGTCGAAAGCCAGAGCATTCGCGCCTACAAGAATGTCAGCATCAACGAGCCGTTCTTCAATGGTCACTTTCCCGCGCACCCGATCATGCCGGGCGTGCTGATCATCGAGGCCATGGCCCAGGCCGCCGGTATTCTCGGTTTCAAGATGCTCGACGTGAAACCGGCCGACGGCACGCTGTACTACTTCGTGGGTTCGGACAAGCTGCGTTTCCGCCAGCCTGTGCTGCCGGGTGATCAGTTGATCCTGGAAGCCAAGTTCATCAGTTGCAAGCGCCAGATCTGGAAGTTCGACTGCAAGGCTTCGGTCGATGGCAAGCCGGTCTGCTCGGCCGAGATCATCTGTGCGGAACGCAAGCTATGAGTTTGATTGACCCTCGCGCCATCATCGATCCGTCCGCCATATTGGCAGATGGTGTCGAAGTCGGCCCTTGGTCGATCGTTGGTGCGGGCGTGGAAATTGGTGAAGGTACCGTGATCGGTCCTCACGTCATTCTCAAGGGGCCGACCCGCATCGGCAGGCACAATCGCATCTACCAGTTTTCCTCGATCGGGGAAGACACGCCGGACCTCAAGTACAAAGGCGAGGAAACCCGCCTGGTCATCGGTGACCACAACGTGATCCGCGAAGGTGTGACCATCCACCGTGGCACCGTGCAGGACCGCGCCGAAACCACCTTGGGCGACCATAACCTGATCATGGCCTACGCCCATATCGGGCACGACAGCGTGATCGGCAACCACTGCATTCTGGTCAACAACACCGCTTTGGCCGGCCATGTGCATGTTCACGACTGGGCGATCCTCTCCGGCTTCACCTTGGTTCACCAGTACTGCCACATTGGCGCCCACAGCTTTTCGGGCATGGGTACCGCCATCGGCAAGGATGTGCCGGCCTATGTCACGGTGTTCGGCAACCCGGCCGAAGCTCGCAGCATGAATTTCGAAGGCATGCGCCGCCGCGGTTTCAGCGACGAAGCGATCCACGCGCTGCGCCGTGCCTACAAGACGGTTTATCGTCGTGGCCTGACCGTCGAGCAGGCCCTGCTCGATCTGGAAGAACCTGCGCGGCTGCACCCTGAAGTCGACGTGTTCCTCAAGTCGATCCAGTCCTCGACTCGCGGCATCACCCGCTGATGTCTCACCCCGCACCGCTGACCGTGGCACTGGTGGCAGGCGAAGCCAGTGGCGATATCCTGGGTTCCGGGCTGATGCGTGCGCTCAAGGCGCGCCATCCGCATGTCGAGTTCATCGGCGTCGGCGGCCCGCTGATGGAAGCCGAAGGGCTGGTCAGTCGCTTCCCCATGGAGCGCCTGGCAGTGATGGGCCTGGTCGAAGTGCTGGGTCGTCTGCGCGAACTGCTGGCGCGGCGCAAGCAGCTGATTGCCGAGCTGATTGCCTGCAAGCCGGACGTGTTCATCGGCATCGACGCACCCGACTTCACCCTGAACATCGAACTCAAGCTGCGCCAGGCCGGGATCAAGACCGTGCACTACGTGAGCCCCTCGGTCTGGGCATGGCGGCAGAAGCGTGTATTGAAGATTCGCCAGGGTTGCGACCTTATGCTCACGTTGCTGCCCTTCGAGGCTCGCTTCTACGAGGAGCAGGGCGTGCCGGTGCGTTTCGTCGGTCACCCGTTGGCCGATACCATCGCCCTGCAGGCGGACCGTAGCCAGGCCCGCACCCAGCTGGGCCTGGCCGGCGAGTTCCCGCTGGTGGCGTTGATGCCCGGCAGTCGCGGTGGGGAAGTCGGCCGCCTGGGCGAGCTGTTCCTCGACAGTGCCCAGTTGCTGCTGCAGTCGAAACCGGATGCACGCTTCGTGATTCCCTGTGCCACCCCCCAGCGGCGGGCGCAACTGGAGCAGATGCTTGCGGGGCGCACGCTGCCGGTGACCTTGCTCGACGGCGACTCGCACACGGCGCTGGCTGCCTGTGACGCGGTATTGATCGCTTCCGGTACGGCCACTTTGGAAGCCCTGCTGTACAAGCGCCCGATGGTGGTTGCGTATCGACTGGCGCCCCTGACGTACTGGATTCTCAAGCGCATGGTCAAGAGCCCCTACGTGTCGTTGCCCAACCTCCTGGCCCAGCGAATGCTGGTGCCCGAGCTGCTGCAGGATGACGCTACGCCCCAGGCGCTGGTCGAGCGCTTGCTGCCGCTGCTGGCCGGTGGCGAGGAACAGACCAGCGGTTTCGACGCGATTCATCGCACGCTGCGCCGCGACGCCTCCAACCAGGCGGCCGACGCCGTGCTGCAACTGATAGGCAGGAACGATGGCTAAGCCTCTACAGACAAGCAGGCAACTGCAAATGGGCCTGGATTTCGATCTGGTCGAAGAGCTGGTCGCCGGTGTCGATGAAGTCGGCCGCGGCCCGTTGTGTGGCGCGGTGGTGACGGCGGCGGTGATTCTCGATCCGCGTCGGCCGATCCTGGGCCTCAACGATTCGAAGAAACTCAACGAAGCGCGTCGCGAACTGCTCTACGACGAAATCTGCGAGAAAGCGCTGGCCTGGTGTATCGCCCGTGCCGAGGTCGAAGAGATCGACCGCCTGAACATTCTGCACGCGACCATGCTCGCCATGCAGCGGGCGGTCCAAGGCCTGAGCATCACGCCAAGACTGGCGCTGATCGATGGCAATCGCTGCCCGCAGCTGGATGTACCAAGCGCCCCGGTGATCCAGGGCGACGCGAAGGTCCCGGCCATCGCCGCCGCCTCGATCCTGGCCAAGGTCAGTCGCGACCGGGAGATGTCCGCTTTCGAATTGATCTACCCGGGTTACGGCATGGGTGGTCACAAGGGCTACCCCACGCCGGTGCATCTGGAAGCCTTGGCCCGCCTGGGGCCGACGCCCATTCATCGGCGATCGTTCGCGCCAGTCCGCGCGGCGTGGCAGGCTCGCGAAAGCATCGATCAAACCCCTGCCTGGGTCTAGCAGGCTGATGTTTTGATCAGGGCCCGGTACAATCCGGGCCTTGTCGTTCTACCCGTCACCATAGGATCAACATGTCGGTTTCCTTCGTTCATCTTCGCCTGCACACCGAATACTCGCTGGTCGACGGCCTGGTGCGGATCAAGCCGCTGGTCAAGGCGCTGGCCGGCATGAACATGCCAGCGGTGGCGGTGACCGACCAGAACAACATGTGTTCGCTGGTGAAGTTCTACAAGGCGGCCATGGGCGCTGGCATCAAGCCGATCTGCGGTGCCGACCTGTGGCTGGCCAATCGCGACCCCGACGGCCCACTGAGCCGCATCAGCCTGCTGGCGATGAACGCGGTGGGCTATCGCAACATCACCGAGCTGATTTCCCGCGGCTTCATCGATGGCCAGCGCAATGGCCAGGTGATCGTCGAGCGGCAATGGGTGGCCGAAGCCAGCGAAGGGGTGATCTGCCTGTCGGCGGCCAAGGAGGGCGAGATCGGCATGGCCCTGTTGGGCGGCTACCCGGGCGATGCCGACAACCTGCTGCGCGAGTGGATGGCGGTGTTCCCCGAGCGCTTCTACGTCGAGGTGCAGCGGACCAACCGCACCAACGACGAAGAGTACCTGCACGCCGCCGTAGCCTTGGCCGACCGCCTGGGCGCGCCCTTGGTGGCCACCAACGATGTGCGCTTCATCAAGCAGGAAGACTTCGAGGCCCACGAGACGCGCGTGTGCATTGGTGAAGGCCGGGCGCTGGACGACCCGCGCCGCAACAAGAACTACAGCGACCAGCAGTACCTCAAGAGCGCCGAGGAGATGGCCGAGTTGTTCAGCGACCTGCCCGAGGCGCTGGAAAACACCGTCGAGATCGCCAAGCGCTGCAACATCGACGTCAAGCTGGGCAAGCACTTCCTGCCCGATTACCCGATTCCCGATGGCATGACCATCGATGAATATTTCCGCAAGGTCTCGTTCGACGGCCTGGAAGAGCGCCTGGCCGTGCTGCTGCCCAAGGACACTACCGAGAACTACGAAGCGCGCCGACAGGTGTATGTCGACCGGCTGAATTTCGAGCTCGACATCATCATCCAGATGGGCTTCCCCGGTTACTTCCTGATCGTGATGGACTTCATCCAGTGGGCCAAGAACAACGGCGTGCCGGTGGGTCCGGGCCGGGGGTCGGGCGCAGGGTCTCTGGTGGCTTACGTACAGAAGATCACCGACCTCGATCCGCTGGAATACGACCTGCTGTTCGAACGCTTCCTCAACCCAGAGCGGGTGTCCATGCCCGACTT
Organism: Pseudomonas sp. RIT-PI-a; assembly: GCF_001187875.1. Classification (NCBI taxonomy): domain Bacteria; kingdom Pseudomonadati; phylum Pseudomonadota; class Gammaproteobacteria; order Pseudomonadales; family Pseudomonadaceae; genus Pseudomonas; species Pseudomonas sp. RIT-PI-a. The sequence continues at coordinate 223,916 of NZ_LGIR01000033.1, read as the reverse complement.
CGACGTCGACTTCTGCATGGACGGTCGCGACCGGGTCATCGACTACGTGGCTGACAAGTACGGCCGCAATGCGGTCAGCCAGATCATCACCTTCGGCTCCATGGCGGCCAAGGCGGTGGTGCGCGACGTGGCGCGGGTGCAGGGCAAGTCCTACGGCCTGGCTGATCGCCTGTCCAAGATGATCCCCTTCGAAGTCGGCATGACCCTGGAAAAGGCCTACGAGCAGGAAGAAATCCTGCGCGACTTCATCAAGGTCGATGAAGAGGCGGCGGAAATCTGGGAAATGGCGCGCAAGCTCGAAGGCGTGGTGCGTAACGTCGGCAAGCACGCCGGTGGTGTGGTGATCGCGCCGACCAAGCTGACCGACTTCGCGCCGATCTACTGCGACGAGGCCGGTGACGGCCTGGTGACCCAGTTCGACAAGGATGACGTGGAAGCGGCAGGTCTGGTCAAGTTCGACTTCCTCGGCCTGCGTACCCTGACCATCATCGACTGGGCGCTGAAGACCATCAACCGCGACCGGGCCAAGGTCAACGAGGCGCCGCTGGACATCGCCTTCATTCCGCTCGACGACAAACCGACCTACCAGTTGCTACAGAAGGCCGAGACCACTGCCGTCTTCCAGCTCGAATCTCGCGGCATGAAGGAGCTGATCAAGAAGCTCAAGCCCGACTGCCTGGAAGACCTCATTGCACTGGTGGCGTTGTTCCGGCCGGGCCCGCTGCAGTCGGGCATGGTGGACGACTTCATCAACCGCAAGCACGGTCGCGCCGAGCTGGCCTACCCGCATTCGGACTACCAGTACGAGGGTCTGAAACCGGTACTGGCGCCCACCTACGGCATCATCCTGTATCAGGAACAGGTGATGCAGATCGCTCAGGTGATGGCAGGCTACACCCTCGGCGGCGCCGACATGTTGCGTCGCGCCATGGGCAAGAAGAAACCCGAAGAGATGGCCAAGCAGCGTGGCGGCTTCATCGAAGGATGCGCCACCAACAACATCGACCCGGACCTGGCGGGCAACATCTTCGACTTGGTGGAAAAATTCGCCGGTTACGGTTTCAACAAGTCCCACTCCGCCGCCTATGGCCTGGTGTCCTACCAGACCGCCTGGCTCAAGGCTCACTACCCGGCGCCGTTCATGGCCGCGGTGCTCTCGGCGGACATGCACAACACCGACAAGGTCGTGACCTTGATCGAAGAAGTGCGCACCATGAAGCTGCGCCTGGACGCGCCGGACGTGAACAACTCCGAGTTCAAGTTCACGGTCAACGACGATGGCCGCATCGTCTATGGGCTGGGCGCGATCAAGGGTGTGGGCGAAGGGCCCGTCGAGGCGATCATCGAAGCCCGTCAGGCCGGCCCGTTCAAGGACCTGTTCGACTTCTGCGAGCGCGTCGATCTCAAGCGCATCAACAAACGCACACTCGACGGTCTGATCCGCAGCGGTGCGATCGACCGCCTGGGCCCGTATTTCCACGATGAGCCAAAAGCCTATCAAGCCAACATCGACCGCAATCGCGCGGTACTGCTGTCGGCCATGGAGGGCGCGATCAAGGCGGCGGAGCAGACCGCACGCACCCACGACAGCGGCCACGACGACCTCTTCGGCGGTGTGTTCGTCGAAGCGGACGCCGATGTCTATGCCGACCATCGCAAGGCCAAGGAGCTGACCCTCAAGGAGCGGCTGCGCGGCGAGAAGGAGACTCTGGGGCTGTACCTCACCGGGCACCCGATTGACGAATACGAAGGCGAGATCCGCCGCTTCGCTCGGCAGCGCATCATCGACCTCAAGCCTTCGCGCGAAACCCAGACCGTGGCCGGCATGGTCATCGCGCTGCGGGTGATGAAGAACAAGAAGGGCGACAAGATGGGCTTCATCACCCTCGACGACCGCTCGGCCCGCATCGAGGCTTCATTGTTCGCCGATGCCTTCATGTCCGCGCAATCGCTGCTGCAGACCGACGCCATGGTGGTGGTGGAAGGGGAGGTCAGCAACGATGACTTCTCCGGTGGCCTGCGCCTGCGCGTCAAGCGCGTGATGAGCATGGAAGATGCGCGCACCAACCTGGCCGAAAGCTTGCGTCTGAAGGTGCACGCCGACGGGCTGGGTGGCGATCGGCTCGGCTGGCTGGGCGAGTTGTGCCGTCAGCACCGTGGCGCCTGCCCGATCACCATGGAATACACCAGCAACGACGCCAAGGCGACGCTGCAGTTCGGCGAAGGCTGGCGGATCGACCCGGCCGACAGCTTGATTCAAGCGTTGCGTGACCAGTTCGGTCGCGAGAACGTCTTTCTGCAATATCGTTGAACCTGACCGTTGAGCTGGCCTCGCGGGCCGGGCTCGACCACAATTAATAAACTCGACCTGAACGCGCCGTTTCCTTTAAGGTATGGCGCCAAACGGATCAACCGGCCGGCCGCTTGGCCGTCGACCCAAGACGGATGCCTATGAACCCGAATTTTCTTGATTTCGAACAGCCGATCGCTGACCTGCAAGCCAAGATCGAAGAGCTGCGCCTGGTAGGCAACGACAATTCGTTGAACATCGGCGACGAGATCTCTCGCCTGCAAGACAAAAGCAGCACGCTGACCGAAAGCATCTTCGGCAACCTGACCAGCTGGCAGATTGCCCGGCTGGCGCGTCACCCGCGCCGCCCGTACACCCTGGACTACATTCAGCACATCTTCACCGAGTTCGATGAGCTGCACGGCGACCGTCATTTCTCCGACGACGCTGCCATCGTCGGCGGTGTCGCCCGTCTCGACGAGCAGCCGGTGATGATCATCGGCCACCAGAAAGGCCGCGAAGTGCGCGAGAAGGTCCGTCGCAACTTCGGCATGCCGCGTCCGGAAGGCTACCGCAAGGCGTGCCGCCTGATGGAAATGGCCGAGCGCTTCAAGATGCCGATCCTTACCTTCATCGACACGCCGGGCGCGTACCCGGGCATCGATGCCGAAGAGCGCAACCAGAGCGAAGCGATCGCCTGGAACCTGCGCGTGATGGCACGCCTGAAAACGCCGATCATCGCCACGGTGATCGGTGAAGGCGGTTCGGGTGGCGCATTGGCCATCGGTGTCTGCGATCAACTGAACATGTTGCAGTATTCGACCTATGCGGTGATTTCGCCGGAAGGTTGCGCGTCGATTCTGTGGAAAACGGCCGAAAAGGCGCCGGACGCCGCCGAAGCCATGGGCATCACGGCCGAGCGCTTGAACCACCTGGGCATTGTCGACAAGGTAATCGACGAGCCACTGGGTGGCGCCCATCGCGATCCGGTCGCCGCCCCGGCCCTGATCCGCGCCGAGCTGACCCGCCAACTGGACATGCTCAAGGGCTTCGACACCGAGACGCTGCTCAGCCGCCGGTATGACCGGTTGATGGGCTACGGGTTGTAAGGTTCGAGACCGCGGCGCGCCCTTCGCGGGCAGAGGGCTCAGCCGCCCGCCCCGCTCCCACAGGTATGGGTTCACTCCGTCCACTGTGGGAGCGGGCTCTGCCCGCGAAGGGCGCACCGCCGATTCAAGGCCCAGCCCCGATCCGTGTGGGAGCGGGGCGGGCGGCTGAGCCCTCTGCCCGCGAAGGGAGCACCGCTCATACCTCGCTTTGCCCAGTGAGGGCCGCACCATATGCGTGAATCCTCAGTCTTGATGCAACGATTACAGGCCCGGTTGCAACCCTACCTCTCAGCCCCTGCCTGGTACGTCGCCTTCTCCGGTGGCCTCGACTCCACCGTCCTGCTGCACCTGATGGCCGGTCTGCCCAAGCGTCCGCCGCTGACTGCTCTTCATATCCATCACGGTCTGCAATCGGTCGCCGATACCTGGCCCGCACACTGCCAATCCCTGTGCGATCAGCTCGGTGTGCCGTTGCGCATCATCCGGGTGCAGGTCGAGAACGGCCCCAGCCTGGAACAAGCCGCGCGTCAGGCACGCTATCGAGCCTTCGATGGGGTACTCGGGATCGGCGATGTCCTGTTCGCCGCCCAGCACCAGGATGATCAGGCCGAAACCCTGCTGTTTCGACTACTGCGCGGCGCTGGCGTACGGGGGCTTGCAGCGATGCCGCATCAGCGACCGCAAGGGCAGGGTGTCTTGGCCAGGCCGCTGCTCGATGAGCCTCGCAGCGAACTGGTCGCGTACGCTCGCGCCGAGGGCCTGGACTGGATCGACGACCCCTCCAACACCGATACCCGTTTTTCCCGCAATTACCTGCGCCGCGACGTGCTGCCCGTGATCACGGCGCGCTGGCCCCAGGCGGCGGGCAGCATTGCCAGGGCGGCCGCCCATCTGGGCGAAGCGGCGCAGTTGCTCGAGGAACTGGCCGAAGCGGACCTGGAGCCTGCGCGCGCGTCGGTCGAGCATTCCTGGCTGGCCGTACCGAGCCTGGCGCTGGCGCCGCTGCAAGCGCTGTCGGACAGCCGTCAGCGCAATGCCCTGCAGTGCTGGCTGGCAGGCCTGACGCGCCTGCCCGACACCCAGCACTGGGTCGGATGGACATCCTTACGCGACGCCGATGCGGCAGCCACGCCCGTCTGGCGACTGACCGACGGCGAGCTGCACAGGGCGCACGGACGGATCTGGTGGGTCAGTGGCCAATGGTCGCAGGCTCAGCCCGCGGTTCAAACATGGCCGCGACTTGAACAGGCCTTGCAGCTACCGGGCAACGGTGAGGTGCGATGGCAGGGCAGTCCGCCGCCCGGTCAGGCGCAGATTCGCTACCGCCAGGGCGGCGAAGGCCTGCGCTTGCCCGCTCGCGGGCAGCGAGACCTCAAACGCCTGCTCAACGAAAGCCGCCTGCCGGGGTTCGTGCGCGATCGCCTGCCTCTGCTGTTCGTCGACGACCAGCTGGTGGCCGTGGCCAACCTGCCGCTGTCCAGCGTCGATGGCCAACTGGTGTGGTCGCCGCCGACCGGCGAGCAGAGTTTGAGATGAAAGGGGGAATCCGGTAGACTACGCTCCCTTCTTGATACAGCTTCTGTGAGCCCACCGGATTCACGGACGTTGCCGATTGCCAAACCGTTTTTGGCCGTCGGGGGCTTCGGCCTTCCTTCGCTTTCCCCGGCGGCTTCTGCCGCTTTAACGCAGACTTCTAGGGTTTTTCATGACGCGCTACATCTTCGTCACGGGCGGTGTTGTTTCTTCATTGGGGAAAGGCATTGCCTCGGCTTCATTGGCGGCCATCCTGGAGGCGCGGGGGCTCAAAGTCACCATGCTCAAGCTTGACCCGTACATCAACGTCGACCCGGGCACCATGAGCCCGTTCCAGCACGGTGAAGTGTTCGTCACCCATGACGGCGCCGAGACCGACCTGGACCTGGGGCACTACGAGCGGTTCATCCGCACGACCATGACCCAGAACAACAACTTCACCACCGGCCGCGTCTACGAGCACGTGTTGCGCAAGGAACGTCGTGGTGACTACCTGGGCGCGACCATCCAGGTCATCCCGCACATCACCGACGAGATCAAGCGCCGCATCATCAAGGGCGCCGGCGATGCCGACGTGGCCATGGTCGAGATCGGCGGCACCGTGGGCGACATCGAATCGCAACCGTTCCTGGAGGCGATCCGCCAGTTGCGCTTCGAAGTCGGCGCCAAGCGCGCGATGCTGATGCACCTGACGCTGGTCCCGTACATCGCCACCGCCGGCGAGACCAAGACCAAGCCGACCCAGCATTCGGTCAAGGAATTGCGCTCCATCGGCCTGCAGCCCGATGTGCTGGTGTGCCGCTCCGATCACCCGATCGACACCTCGTCGCGTCGCAAGATCGCGCAGTTCACCAACGTCGAAGAGCGCGCGGTCATCGCCCTGGAAGACGCCGACACCATCTACAAGATCCCGGGCATCCTGCACTCCCAGGGCCTGGACGATTTCGTCGTCGAGCGTTTCGGACTGCAGTGCGGCAGCGCCGACCTGTCCGAGTGGGACGCGGTGGTCGATGCCAAGCTGAACCCGGAACACGAAGTGACCATCGCCATGGTCGGCAAGTACATGGAACTGCTCGATGCCTACAAATCGCTGATCGAAGCGATGAGCCATGCCGGCATCAGCAATCGCACCAAGGTCAACCTGCGCTACATCGACTCCGAAGACATCGAGAATCAGGGCACTGCGCTGCTCGAAGGCGTGGACGCCATCCTGGTTCCCGGCGGCTTCGGTCTGCGCGGTGTGGAAGGCAAGATCACCGCCGTGCAGTACGCCCGCGAGAACAAGGTGCCGTACCTGGGTATCTGCCTGGGCATGCAGGTGGCCGTCATCGAATTCGCCCGTAACGTGATGGGCTGGAAAGACGCCAACTCCACCGAATTCGATCGCGCCAGCGGCCACCCGGTGGTCGGTCTGATCACCGAATGGGAAGACGCCACCGGCGCCGTGGAAACCCGTACCGAAGCTTCCGATCTGGGCGGCACCATGCGCCTGGGTGCGCAGGACTGCCAGCTGATCAGCGGTTCCAAGGTGCACGATTGCTACGCCCGCGATGTGATCGTCGAGCGTCATCGTCATCGCTACGAAGTGAACAACAACCTGCTGCCGCAACTGGTCGACGCCGGCCTGGTGGTTTCCGGTCGCTCGGGTGATGGTGCGCTGGTCGAAGTGGTCGAGTCCAAGGACCATCCGTGGTTCGTGGCCTGCCAGTTCCACCCCGAGTTCACCTCGACGCCGCGTGACGGTCACCCGCTGTTCAGCGGCTTCGTCAAGGCTGCATTGGCTCAACATCAGAAGAAGGCCTGACCCTCATGGCGCAGAAGATCATCCGCGTTGGCGACATCGAGATCGCCAACGACAAGCCATTCGTCCTGTTCGGCGGCATGAACGTGCTGGAATCGCGCGACATGGCCCTCAAGGTCTGCGAAGAATACGTGCGGGTGACCGACAAGCTCGGCATCCCCTACGTGTTCAAGGCCAGCTTCGACAAGGCCAACCGCTCTTCGGTGACCTCCTACCGTGGCCCCGGCCTGGAAGAGGGCATGCGCATCTTCGAGGAGATCAAGCAGACCTTCAATGTGCCGCTGATCACCGACGTCCACGAGCCTGCGCAGGCTGCCGTGGTCGCCGAAGTCTGCGACATCATTCAGCTGCCAGCCTTCCTGTCGCGCCAGACCGACCTGGTGGTCGCCATGGCCAAGACCGGTGCGGTCATCAACATCAAGAAGGCCCAGTTCCTGGCGCCGCAGGAAATGAAGCACATCCTGACCAAGTGCGAGGAAGCCGGTAACGACCAGTTGATCCTCTGCGAGCGTGGTTCGAGCTTCGGTTACAACAACCTGGTGGTGGACATGCTCGGCTTCGGCATCATGAAGTCGTTCCAATATCCAGTGTTCTTCGACGTTACCCATGCCCTGCAGATGCCGGGCGGTCGCAGCGACTCGGCCGGTGGTCGCCGTGCCCAGGTCACCGACCTGGCCAAGGCAGGCCTGAGCCAGGGCCTGGCAGGTCTGTTCCTGGAAGCCCACCCGGACCCGGACAACGCCAAGTGCGACGGTCCGTGCGCACTGCGTCTGGACAAGCTGGAGCCGTTCCTCGCCCAGCTCAAGGCGCTCGACGAACTGGTCAAAGGTTTCCCGGCGATCGAAACGGCCTGATTGCGGTAAAGTAGTGCCCGATTTGTTGTGGTGAACCCTTCGCGGGCAGAGACCCGCTCTCACAGGGCTCCATGTGGGAGCGGTTCTCTGCCCGTGAATGGGCCACCAAGACCCCCGCTGCGTCGTTCTCGTCTACTTTGGAGTGTTCATAACAATGGCAAAAATCGTCGACATCAAAGGTCGTGAAGTTCTCGACTCCCGTGGCAACCCTACCGTGGAAGCCGACGTGCTTCTGGAAAACGGCATCATCGGCACTGCCTGTGCACCGTCGGGCGCGTCCACCGGCTCGCGTGAAGCGCTGGAGCTGCGCGATGGCGACAAGAGCCGCTACCTGGGCAAGGGTGTTCTGAAAGCCGTGGCCAACATCAATGGCCCGATTCGCGATGCGCTGCTGGGCAAGGACCCGGTTGACCAGAAGGCACTGGACCACGCCATGATTGCCCTGGACGGAACCGAGAACAAGGCATCGCTGGGCGCCAACGCCATCCTCGCCGTGTCCCTGGCTGCCGCCAAGGCTGCCGCGCAGGACCAGGACCTGCCCCTCTACGCGCACATCGCCAACCTCAATGGCACCCCGGGCGTCTACTCCATGCCCGTGCCGATGATGAACATCATCAACGGTGGCGAGCACGCCGACAACAATGTCGACATCCAGGAATTCATGGTCCAGCCCGTTGGCGCCAAGACTTTTTCCGACGCCCTGCGCATGGGCACCGAAATCTTCCACCACCTCAAGGCGGTACTGAAGGCTCGCGGCCTGAGCACTGCGGTAGGTGACGAAGGTGGCTTCGCCCCTGACCTGGCCTCCAACGAAGACGCCCTGAGCGCCATTGCCGAAGCCGTCGAGAAGGCCGGCTACAAACTGGGCACCGACGTGACCCTGGCACTGGACTGCGCTGCCAGCGAATTCTTCGAAAACGGCACCTACGATCTGGCCGGTGAAGGCCACAAGTTCGACGCCGAAGGTTTCGCCGAATACCTCAAGGGCCTGACCGAGCGCTACCCGATCATCTCCATCGAAGACGGCCTGGACGAGTCGGACTGGGCAGGCTGGAAGATCCTCACCGACAAGATCGGCGAGAAAGTTCAGCTGGTAGGTGACGACCTGTTCGTGACCAACACCAAGATTCTCAAGGAAGGCATCGACAAGAAGATCGCCAACTCGATTCTGATCAAGTTCAACCAGATCGGCACCCTGACCGAAACCCTGGAAGCCATCCAGATGGCCAAGGCCGCAGGTTACACCGCGGTGATCTCGCACCGCTCCGGCGAAACCGAGGATTCAACCATCGCCGACCTGGCCGTGGGTACCGCTGCCGGTCAGATCAAGACCGGCTCGCTGTGCCGCTCCGACCGCGTTTCCAAGTACAACCAACTGCTGCGTATCGAAGAGCAATTGGGCGCCAAGGCGATCTACCGTGGTCGCGACGAGTTTCGCGGCTAAGCAATAGATGGTAGAAAGACGACATGCGGAGCCTGGCGGATGCCAGGCTTCGTGCTATCTGGTCGCAGAGTTGAAGTTTTTTACCACTGGGTAATGTGATGCGCAGTCCTTATTGGTTGTTTCTCGTCTTGCTTCTGCTCCTGGGTGGTTTGCAGTATCGCCTGTGGGTCGGAAACGGAAGTCTCAAGCAGGTAGCCGAGCTGAAACAGCAGATCGCCGAACAGCACGCCGAGAACGAGCGGCTGTTGGAACGCAATCGCGTGATGGACGCTGAAGTACTCGAATTGAAAAAGGGCATGGAGACCGTGGAAGAGCGCGCTCGCCATGAACTGGGCATGGTCAAGGAGGGTGAAACCCTCTACCAGCTGGCCCAATGAAGACCTCGCTGCCAGCCTTCTGGGCAGTGATTCCCGCTGCAGGCGTGGGTGCACGCATGGCGGCGGACCGTCCCAAGCAATACCTGAGCCTGGGCGGTCGTACCATTCTGGAACACAGCATCGATTGTTTTCTCGGGCATCCGCAGCTCAAGGGCGTGATCGTCAGCCTCGCTGCCGATGATCCGTTCTGGCCCGAACTGCCCAGCGCCCGCAACGAACTGATCCAACGCGTGGCCGGCGGCCGCGAGCGGGCCGATTCGGTGCTCAACGCCTTGCTGCATTTGCATGCCCAGGGCGCAGACGAAGGCGATTGGGTGCTGGTGCACGATGCGGCGCGTCCCAATCTGTCCCGTGCCGATCTGGACAAGCTGCTCGCCGAGCTTGCCGACGACAGCGTGGGCGGGCTGCTGGCCGTACCGGCGCGGGACACGCTCAAGCGTGCCGATGCGACCGGGCGCGTTCAACACACCGTGGATCGCAGCACCATCTGGCAGGCGTTCACGCCGCAGATGTTCCGCCTGGGCGCCTTGCATCGAGCACTGGCCGACAGCCTGGTGGCCGGCGTGGCCGTTACCGACGAAGCCTCGGCCATCGAGTGGGCCGGGTTTGCGCCGAAACTGGTCGAGGGGCGGGCGGACAACCTCAAGGTCACCCGACCGGAAGATCTCGAGTGGTTGCGTCAGCGTTGGGCCATGCGCGGCTGAAGGCGCGCGCTGACCTTGTTCGCGGCCGATGACCGCTCCTACAGATATTCCGGCCTCTCACTCAACCCTGTCCGCAGATAGTCCACCAGCTTTCTGACCTTCGGCGACAGGTGACGCTGTTGCGGATAAAGCCCCCATACCGCCGTATTGGGCGGCTGGTGAGCGTCCAGCAGGGACACCAGCGCACCGCTGCGCAGATGTTCGAGCACATAGTAGTCGGGCAACTGGCACAGCCCTACGCCCTGCAATGCTGCTTCGAGCACCGCCTGACCGCTGTTGCAGCGCCAATTACCTTGTACCCGCTGAGCCTGCTCCTTGCCATCGACCTGCAAGGGCCAGATGTCCGAGCTGCCCACCAGGCAATTGTGCCGCGCCAACTCCGACACGCTGTGCGGGCGTCCGTATCGCGCCAGGTACAAGGGTGAGGCGCAGAGGAACATCCGTCGTGGGGCCAGTCGTGTCGCCACCAGCCGTGAGTCTTGCAGGCGCCCCAGCCGGATGGCCAGATCCAGGCCCTCGTGCAGCAGGTCCAGGGTGCGGTTGCTCAGCTCGATGTCCACGCGCAGTTGCGGGTACAGCCCCATGAAGCGCGTGACCAACGGCACGATGAAGCGCTCGCCGTAGGCCACGGCGCAGGTCAGGCGCAGCAGCCCCTTGGGTTCCCCGGTCAGATCGCTCATGGCGCGCCAGGCTTCGTCGCGGCCATCCTGCAGGCGTTGGCAATGTTGCAGGAACGTCTGGCCCGCCTCGGTCAGCGCCACGCGTCGCGTGCTGCGATAGAGCAGGCGCGTCTGCAGGCGTTCTTCCAGTCGAGCGATCTGGCGGCTGACATGGGACGAAGACACGCCAAGGCGCTGGGCCGCGGCGCTGAAATGAGCGCACTCGGCCACTGCGACGAACTCGTCGATCCCCTCCCAGCGGTTGTCACTCATCCGATTATCCCTGTACAGCATCAATGTTTTGCCGAAGGGGTGATTATTCCGTATTGGTCGATGAATTACACTGTAGTCAGTCCCGTTCATTTCAGGAGCAGCATTGATGATCAAGTCCCGCGCCGCCGTTGCATTCGAAGCCAACAAGCCGTTGGAAATCGTCGAGATCGACGTGGCCATGCCCAAGGCCGGTGAAGTCCTGCTGCGCGTGGTCGCGTCCGGCGTCTGCCACACCGACGCGTACACCCTGTCGGGCGCGGATCCGGAAGGTATCTTCCCGTCGGTACTGGGCCATGAAGGTGGCGCCATCGTCGAAGCCGTGGGCGAGGGCGTCACCTCGGTTGCGGTGGGCGATCACGTCATTCCGCTGTACACACCCGAGTGCCGTCAGTGCAAGTTCTGCAAGTCGGGCAAGACCAACCTCTGCCAGGCCATCCGCGCCACCCAGGGCAAGGGTCTGATGCCTGATGGCACCACGCGCTTCTCGTACAACGGCAAGGAACTGTTCCACTACATGGGGACTTCGACGTTCTCCGAGTACACCGTGCTGCCGGAGATCTCGGTGGCCAAGATCGACAAGCAAGCGCCGCTGGAAAAGGTCTGCCTGCTGGGTTGCGGTGTCACCACCGGTATCGGTGCGGTACTGAACACGGCCAAGGTCAAGCCAGGCGACACCGTGGCGGTATTTGGTCTGGGTGGCATCGGCCTGTCGGCCATCATCGGTGCGGTCAAGGCCAAGGCCGGTCGGATCATCGCCATCGACATCAACCCGAGCAAATTCGAGATTGCCCGTCAGTTGGGTGCCACCGACTGCATCAATCCCAAGGAATATGACCGTCCGATCCAGGAAGTCATCGTCGACCTCACCGACGGCGGCGTGGATTTTTCCTTCGAGTGCATCGGCAACGTGCAACTGATGCGTGCAGCCCTGGAATGCTGCCACAAGGGCTGGGGCGAATCGGTGATCATCGGTGTGGCAGGCGCCGGCCAGGAAATCGCCACGCGGCCATTCCAGTTGGTCACCGGTCGGGTCTGGCGCGGTTCGGCGTTCGGCGGCGTGCGCGGCCGGACCGAGTTGCCCAGCTATGTCGAAATGGCCGAGACCGGCGAAATCCCGTTGGACACCTTCATCACCCACACCATGGGTCTGGAAGACATCAACAAGGCGTTCGACCTGATGCACGAAGGCAAGAGCATCCGCTCGGTCATCCACTTCTGAGGTCTGCCATGAGCCTGGAAAACCTGTCGTGCCAGAAGAGCTTCGGCGGCTGGCACAAGCGTTACAAGCATCGTTCCAAAACGTTGAATTGCGACATGACCTTCGCCGTGTACCTGCCGCCGCAGGCCGAGGAGGGCGGCAAGTTGCCCGTGCTGTACTGGCTGTCGGGGCTGACCTGCACCGACGAGAACTTCATGCAGAAGGCCGGTGGTCTCAAGCTGGCCGCGGAACTGGGCCTGATCATCGTGGCGCCCGACACTAGCCCTCGCGGTGCCGACGTACCGGATGATCCGGAGAAAGCCTGGGATTTCGGTCTGGGTGCCGGGTTCTATCTGAACGCCACCGAGCAGCCGTGGGCGCAGCATTACCGCATGCACGACTATGTGGTGCATGAGTTGCCTGACCTTGTGGAAGCGCACTTTCCGGCCTCGGACAAACGCTCCATCAGTGGCCACTCGATGGGCGGCCACGGTGCGCTGGTCTGCGCGCTGCGCAACCCAGGGCGCTACCGGTCGATCTCGGCGTTCTCGCCGATCAGCAATCCCATGGATTGTCCGTGGGGGCAGAAAGCGTTTTCCCATTATCTGGGCGAAGAGCGCTCGCGCTGGCGCGAATGGGACGCCAGCGTGCTGATCGCCGATGCGGCGGAACATCTGCCGCTGCTGGTGGATCAGGGCGATCGCGACGACTTCCTCGAGAACCAGCTCAAGCCGCAGGCCTTGAGCCAGGCGGCAAAGGCTGTAGGCTATGCACTGACGCTGCGCATGCAGCCGGGCTATGACCACAGCTATTACTTCATCGCCAGCTTCATCGATGACCATTTGCGGCATCATGCCAAGGCCTTGGGGTGACTGGACGGCCATCACCCTCATCGACAGATGTTTTGATCCGCCCAACCTGTGCCAAAGCAGGTAGAATCACGCCCTGACTCAATCAGGGCGTTTTTTTCTATGCGTATTGGCCACGGCTACGACGTGCACCGATTCGCCGAGGGTGACTTCATTACCCTGGGCGGCGTGCGAATCCCTCACAAGTTCGGCCTGCTGGCTCATTCCGACGGCGATGTGGTGCTGCACGCCTTGAGCGATGCCTTGCTCGGCGCCGCTGCGCTGGGCGACATCGGCAAGCACTTTCCGGACACCGATCCGCAGTTCAAGGGCGCGGACAGCCGTGTGCTGCTGCGTCATGTGGTGTCGGTAGTGGCCCAGAAAGGCTGGAAAGTCGGGAACGTCGACGCAACCATCGTGGCCCAGGCACCCAAGATGGCGCCACACATCGAAACCATGCGGGAACGGATCGCCGCCGATCTGGGCGTGGAGCTGGACCAGGTCAACGTCAAGGCGACCACCACCGAGAAGCTGGGCTTCGCCGGGCGCGAGGAAGGTATCGCCGTGCATGCGGTCGCCTTGTTGCTGCGCGCATGACCGAACTCGAACTGCTCGGCCCGCGAGCTTCAGGCGACAGCCTGGGCAGCGCCGTACTCAAGGCCAGCGCCGAAGACTTCCAGGTCGATGAAGTGCTGGACATCCCCTTGTCCGGTCAGGGCGAGCACCTCTGGCTGTGGGTCGAAAAACGCAACCTCAATACCGAAGAAGCGGCACGCCGCCTGGCCAAGGCCGCTGGCGTACCGCTGCGCACCGTCAGCTACGCGGGCCTGAAGGATCGCCAGGCGCTGACCCGCCAGTGGTTCAGTCTGCACCTGCCTGGCAAGGCCGATCCGGACCTGAGCGCGGCGCAGAACGACACCCTGGTCATCCTCAAGCACGCCCGGCACTCGCGCAAATTGCAGCGCGGCGCCCACTCGGCCAACGGCTTCACCGTGCGCCTGACTGCGCTGAAGGCCGATCGGACCGCGCTTGACGCGCGCCTTGAAGAAATCCGGCAGGCCGGCGTACCGAATTATTTCGGCACCCAGCGCTTCGGTTTCCAGGGCGGCAACCTGCACGACGCTCGGCAGTATGCCGAGCGCCAGGCGCTGCCCGAGCAACGCAACGTGCGTTCGCGCCTGCTCTCCACAGCGCGTAGTTTTCTGTTCAACCAGATACTCGCCGCGCGCGTTGCCGACGGTACCTGGAACCGTGCCCAGGTTGGTGATCTGCTGGCCTTCACCGACAGCCGCAGTTTCTTTGTGGCCGGTGAAGCCGAATGCAGCGACCCGCGACTGGACATCCTCGACCTGCACCCCACCGCAGCGCTGTGGGGCGAAGGCGCTTCGGCCGCCGGCGGCCATTGCGCCGACCTGGAAAACACCGTGGCCGGTCAGCATCCAGCACTCTGCGCCTGGCTCGCCCGGGCCGGTCTGGAACAGGAGCGACGCATTCTGCGGCTGCCCATTGGCGAGCTGACGTGGCATTATCCCGAGCCTGACATCCTGCAGTTGCACTTCGTCCTGCCGGCCGGTTGCTTCGCCACTGTCGTGGTGCGCGAACTCGTCGATCTGGTGCCGACAGGGCAGACGGAAAGTCCATGCGTATTCTGATTTCCAACGATGATGGGGTCACCGCCCCCGGCCTCGCCGCGCTTCACGACGTGTTGCATGGCTACGCCCAGTGCACGGTGATCGCCCCCGACCAGGACCGCAGCGGCGCCAGCAGTTCGCTCACGCTGGATCGGCCACTGCACCCGCAGACCCTGCCCAACGGCTTCATCAGCGTGAACGGCACGCCCACCGACTGCGTGCACCTGGGTCTCAACGGCCTGTTGCCCTTCGAGCCGGACCTGGTGGTTTCAGGCATCAATCTGGGCGCCAACCTGGGCGACGACGTGCTGTATTCGGGCACCGTGGCCGCCGCCCTTGAAGGGCGATTCCTGGGGCACACCTCGTTTGCCTTCTCGTTGCTGTCGCGTCAGCCCGAGCACCTGCCGACCGCGGCGTACTATGCGCGCAAGCTCATCGAGGCCCGTGACCAGTTGAACCTGCCGCCGCGCACCGTGCTCAACGTGAACATTCCCAACCTGCCGATCGACCGCATCCGCGGCATGGTCCTGACCCGTCTGGGCCATCGGGCCCGAGCCGCCGCACCGATCCGCATGGTCGACCCGCGCGGCAAGCCCGGCTACTGGATCGCGGTGGCCGGCGACGCCGAGGACGGCGGTCCCGGTACCGATTTCCATGCGGTGATGCAGGGCTACGTGTCGGTCACTCCGCTGCAGCTGGACCGTACCTTCAACCAGGCCTTCGAACAGGTTCAAGGCTGGCTCGAGGGGCTCGGTTGATGCGCAATAGAGACAATCAGCACCACGGCATCGGCATGACCTCGCAGCGTACCCGCGAGCGCCTGATCCAGCGGTTGTGCGACGAAGGCCTGGCCAACACACAGGTGCTCGAAGTGCTGCGCCGCACGCCTCGCCACCTGTTCGTCGACGAAGCCCTTGCCCACCGCGCCTATGAAGACACGGCGCTGCCCATCGGCCACAACCAGACCATTTCCCAGCCTTACATGGTCGCCCGCATGAGCGAGCTGTTGCTCGCGGCGGGTCCCTTGGACAAGGTCATGGAGATCGGCACGGGTTCGGGCTACCAGACGGCCGTATTGGCCCAACTGGTGGAACGGGTGTTCTCGGTGGAACGGATCAAGGTCCTGCAGGATCGCGCCAAGGAGCGCCTGCAGGCCCTCGATCAACGCAACGTGGTGTTCCGCTGGGGCGATGGCTGGGAAGGCTGGCCGGCGCTGGCGCCGTACAACGGCATCATCGTGACCGCCGTGGCGACCGATGTTCCGCAAGCCTTGCTCGATCAACTCGCGCCCGGTGGTCGGCTGGTGATTCCGGTCGGCTCGGGCGACGTCCAGCAATTGATGCTGATCGTACGCGAAGAGCACGGCTTCTCCCGGCATGTCCTGGAGGCGGTACGTTTCGTGCCGTTGCTCAACGGTCCGCTGGCGTGATCGGTGTGGCCGTGCGGAGTGAATTCTGCTGCCCAGCGCCTGTCTGACAGCGGGTCGTGGCGCAGGTACGGCCAGAGCCTGCAGCCAGGCGCGTCGAAGGCGAGCAGTGAAGTTGGATATTTTTTTGTCACCACAACAAAGGAGCGGCGGGTGAGCCTCACAATCATTGGGCAGCGTGCAGGTAGTTCGAGCTTCAAGCTCCTGATGCTCGGGGTTGCGGTCGCAGCCTTTCTGTCCGGCTGTTCCAGCACCTCCAGCCAGGTCAGCGTGGTCGATCGCAACAATGCAGCCAAGGCGGCACAGCGCCAGCCCGTGACCACCGGCCAATACGCGGTCAAGCGCGGCGACACACTGTTTTCCATCGCCTTCCGCTATGGTTGGGATTACAAGGCCCTGGCCGCACGCAACAACATTCCCGTGCCCTATACCATTCGCCCCGGTCAGGTGATTCGCTTCGATGGTAGCTCGGGTGCGCCAGCAACCACCGTGGTCACCACGCAGAGTGGCGCCTCGGCATCGTCCTCGAGCCGTACCACCGTCACCCGCCGACCGCTGACCACGGCGCCGACCACGACCGCCAGCAGCGCTGCCATCCCCGTGCCTTCGCCCACGCCGGTACCCGCTGGCGAGCGCACACAGGGTGGTTGGGCATGGCCAGCCAATGGTGTTCTGATCGGCAAATTCGCTTCAAACGGTAGTTTGAATAAAGGAATTGATATCGCCGGTGATTTGGGACAGCCTGTTTTTGCTGCGTCTGATGGGGCTGTGGTTTACGCCGGGAGTGGATTGAGGGGCTACGGCGAGTTGGTCATCATCAAACACAGTGATACCTACGTCAGTGCCTACGGTCACAACCGCAGGTTGTTGGTTCGGGAGGGTCAGCAGGTCAAGGTCGGTCAGACAATTGCCGAAATGGGTTCAACGGGGACGGACCGGGTGAAGCTGCATTTTGAGATTCGCCGCCAGGGCAAGCCCGTAGATCCGCTGCAGTTCCTGCCACGTCGTTGATTTGCACTGCCAGCCTGTTCCTTCACGTAGTGGGGACGGGCTCAAGCGCTGCCATGGAGATTGGCGCCGCTGGAGCTTGAGGTCGAACTCAGCAAAGGACTATAACAATGGCTCTCAGCAAAGAAGCGCCGGGGTTTGACATCGACGATGAGGTGCTCCTTATGGAACCCGGCATCGTATTGGATGTGATGTCGGACGAAGAACCTGCTGCACCCGCGGTTCGCACCAAGGCCCGCAGTTCCACATCGCTCAAACAGCACAAGTACATCGATTACACACGGGCGCTCGACGCGACCCAGTTGTATTTGAATGAAATCGGTTTTTCACCTCTGCTTTCACCCGAAGAAGAGGTGCACTTCGCACGGCTTTCCCAGAGCGGCTGCCCAGCCGGTCGCAAGCGCATGATCGAAAGCAACCTGCGCCTGGTCGTGAAGATAGCCCGTCGCTACGTCAATCGCGGCCTGTCGTTGCTCGACCTTATCGAGGAGGGCAACCTGGGGCTGATTCGCGCGGTCGAGAAATTCGACCCCGAGCGCGGCTTCCGCTTCTCGACCTATGCCACCTGGTGGATCCGGCAGACCATCGAACGGGCGATCATGAATCAGACCCGTACCATCCGCCTGCCGATTCACGTGGTCAAGGAACTCAACGTGTACCTGCGCGCCGCGCGCGAGCTCACGCAGAAGCTCGACCACGAACCGTCCCCCGAGGAAATCGCCAACCTGCTGGAAAAGCCCGTGGGCGAGGTCAAGCGCATGCTTGGGCTCAACGAACGTGTGTCTTCGGTGGACGTATCGTTGGGGCCGGATTCGGACAAGACCCTCCTCGACACCCTGACCGACGACCGCCCTACCGACCCGTGCGAGTTGCTGCAGGATGACGATCTGTCCCAGAGCATCGACCAGTGGCTGTCCGAGCTGACCGACAAGCAGCGCGAAGTGGTGGTGCGCCGTTTCGGCCTGCGCGGGCACGAGAGCAGTACGTTGGAGGATGTCGGTCTGGAGATCGGCCTGACCCGCGAACGCGTACGCCAGATCCAGGTGGAAGGCCTCAAACGATTGCGCGAGATACTCGAGAAGAACGGGCTGTCGAGCGAGTCGCTGTTTCAATAGGCTCGCTAGCATGGCCAATCAATACGCCCCTTTCGCAGGGGCGTTTTTTATTGGCTGCTGTAATGTTGCAGGTGATTGTCAGTATTTCCGGCGACGTTATGTAAGCCTTTGGCTATAAAGCGAGTCAAAGTTTCGTAATTTGAAATCCTGTGCGCTGCAACTGGCTGTTCCATCGCAACTTATTCAATAATCTGACAACAAAGTCAGCTTCCCGCGAGAATTAACCGCAGTTGTCTTAACTCTTGGATACGTTAATATCAAGGCGTGTTCAGGGACGACACAGGTGCTCAGGATCGAGTGCCCAAAAGGGATATCGCAGTGACGCGATTCATCAGGACGATGACAGGGATAAAAGGGACAGGGAAAGGTGGGCGGCTCATTACCGCCCCTTTTTTTTGTCTTTTTTTTAGGTGGGAAGCAAACCACCAGCCGCTCGAACGGGCGTCACCTCAGTGATCGCGGCCGAACGGGGCTGGCGCGGGGCAGCAGGGGCGACTTAGCGCTCCAGATCCTTGATCTTGCCTTTGACGCCGTCGAATTCTTCGGCTTCAGGCAGTGCATCCTTCTTCTCGGTAATGTTGGGCCAGACTTCGGCCAACTCCACGTTCAGCTGGATGAACTCCTGCATGTCTTCGGGCACCTCATCTTCCGAGAAGATGGCTTGGGCCGGGCATTCTGGCTCGCACAGTGCGCAGTCGATGCACTCATCCGGGTGAATCACCAGGAAATTCGGGCCTTCGTAGAAGCAGTCCACCGGACAGACTTCCACGCAGTCGGTGTACTTGCACTTGATGCAGTTGTCGGTGACGACGAAGGTCATTTCTATTTCTCTCCTCAGGCGGCGGCAGCGAAGCCCTTCACAGGGCCGCTTGGTTTGGGACAGGCAGCCGCAGACCAGGCTAATAGCCGTTGGCATTCCCAAACCGCGCGGGATTCTAGCAGCTTGTAGGAATAAGCGTTAGACCCGGTTCTTCAGTGCATAGAGCAATTCCAGCGCTTGGCGCGGGGTCAGTCCATCGATATCGGTCTTGGCAAGCTGCTCCAGTACCGGGTGTGGCAGGCTCGCGAACAGGTCGGCCTGATGCGGCGCTGCCGTCTTGCCAGGTGCGGGCGTCGGGGCCTCGTGGGGCAGGCTGGTGGTTTCCAGGCGGCTCAGGTGCTCCTTGGCCCGCTGGATCACCGCGCCTGGCACGCCGGCCAACTGCGCTACCGCCAGACCATAACTCTGGCTGGCGGGACCGGCGAGCACATGGTGCAGAAAAACGATGCGTTCGTTGTGTTCGGTAGCGCTCAGGTGCACGTTCGCCACCAGTGGCTGGCTCTCCGGCAGCACCGTCAGCTCGAAGTAATGAGTGGCGAACAGCGTGTAGGCGCGCAGTCCGGCCAGGCATTCGGCGGCAGCCCAGGCCAGCGACAGGCCGTCGAAGGTGCTGGTGCCGCGACCGACTTCGTCCATCAGCACCAGGCTGCGCTCGGTGGCGTTGTGCAGGATGTTGGCGGTCTCGCTCATCTCCACCATGAAGGTCGACCGACCGCCGGCCAGATCGTCACTCGAACCGATTCGGGTGAAGATGCGGTCGACCAGCGACAACTCGCAACTGGCCGCCGGCACGAAGCTGCCGATGTGCGCCAGCAACACGATCAAGGCGGTCTGCCGCATGTAGGTGGACTTACCGCCCATGTTCGGACCGGTGATCACCAGCATGCGAGTGCTGTCGTCCAGGCTCAGGTCGTTGGCCACGAACGGCGTGGTCAGCACCTGCTCGACAACCGGATGGCGACCCTGGCCGATGCGCAGGCACGGCTCTTCCACGAAGCGCGGACGATTGAGGTCCAGGTTCAGGGCCCGCTCCGCCAGGTTGCTCAGCACATCGAGTTCGGCCAGCGCTGCTGCAGTGTCCTGCAAGGGTGGCAAATGGCCGATGAGGTTTTCCAGCAGTGCTTCGTACAACGACTTCTCGCGCGCCAGGGCGCGACTCTTGGCCGACAGCGCCTTGTCTTCGAAGGCCTTGAGCTCTGGAGTGATGAAGCGCTCGGCGCCCTTGAGCGTCTGCCGCCGGATGTAGTCCGCCGGTGCCTGCTCGGCTTGCTTGCTGGGCAGTTCGATGAAGTACCCGTGCACACGGTTGTAGCCCACCTTCAAGTGGGACAGGCCGGTACGCGCCTTTTCGCGCGCTTCGAGATCGATCAGGAACTGCCCGGCGTTCTCGCTCAGCGACAGCAGTTCGTCCAGCTCGCTGTCGTAACCGGTTTTCAGCACACCACCGTCGCGGATCACCGCAGGCGGGTTGTCGACGATGGCCTTGGCCAACAGATCGGCCAGCTCCGGATAGGTCCCGGCGATGGCCGCCAGCTGCGCCAGATGCGGAGCTTCGAGTTCGGCCATCGCCACCTGCAGCTCGGGCAGGGCGGCCAGGGCGTCACGCAGGCGCGCCAGGTCCCGCGGCCGGGCGTTGCGCAACCCGATCCGCGCGAGGATTCGCTCGATGTCGCCGATTTCCTTGAGCTGAGGCTGCAGACTTTCGAAGCGGTAGCCTTCCAGCAGGCAGCTGATCGAGCCCTGGCGTGCCTGCAGCACCTTGAGGTCACGCAGTGGGCGATTGAGCCAGCGCGTCAGCAGGCGGCTGCCCATCGCGGTCTGGCAGCGGTCGATGACCGATTGCAGGGTATTGTCGCGCCCGCCGGCCAGGTTGGTGTCCAACTCCAGGTTGCGACGGCTGGCACCGTCCAGCACCACCGTGTCATCCAGGCGTTCGTGACGCAGGCTGCGCAGATGGGGCAGGGCAGTGCGCTGGGTTTCCTTGGCATAGCCGAGCAGGCAACCGGCGGCGCCGATGGCCAGGGTCAACTTCTCGCAACCGAAGCCCTTGAGGTCCTGGGTGGCGAACTGCTGACACAGGCTCTTGTGCGCGGTGTCGCGCTCGAAGTCCCAGGGTGCGCGACGGCGCGAGCCCTTGCGCTTCTCGGCCGGCAGCCCCTGGGGCCAGTCATCGGGAATCAGCAACTCGACCGGATTGATCCGCTCAAGCTCCGCCAGCAGGTTTTCCCAGCCCGCCAGCTCCATGACCATGAAGCTGCCGCTGGTGATGTCCAATACCGCCAGACCGAACAGACGTTCGTCGCCCAGTACGGCCGCGATGAGGTTGTCGCGACGCTCGTCGAGCAGCGCTTCGTCGCTGACCGTACCCGGGGTGATGATGCGAACCACTTGCCGCTCGACCGGCCCCTTGCTCGTCGCTGGGTCGCCGATCTGCTCGCAGATCACCACCGATTCGCCCAGCTTGACCAGCTTGGCCAGGTAACCCTCGGCCGCATGGTAGGGAATACCGCACATGGGGATCGACTGCCCCGCCGACTGCCCGCGGGCAGTCAGGGTGATGTCGAGCAGTTTGGCCGCTTTCTTCGCGTCTTCGTAGAAGATTTCGTAGAAATCGCCCATGCGGTAGAACATCAGCTGTTCAGGATGCTGGTTCTTCAGCTTCCAGTACTGTTGCATCATCGGGGTGTGGTTAGAAAAATCGGACATTCAAGGACTTAGCTCGCGGGTGTCTTGGGGGACGTAAGGCAGGTCGCCAATAGTACAGGGATTTTTTTTGCGATGTAGGACGTTGGCAGCGCAGACGCAGTCGCACGAATGCCCGTCGGATCGGTCGTATCCAGGCAGGCCATGGCGACTTTTGACCTGCATGGCGCGAGGGCGTAGCCTCGTTGGCCGCCTTATCAAGGAGCTGCTATGGACGCCTCGACCTCACTCTCTGCCGACCTCGGCGAGCGCCTGCTTGGCCTCGGCGCCCAGGTCACCACGGCGGAGTCCTGCACAGGCGGTGGCATTGCCGAAGCCATCACACGAATCGCCGGCAGCTCGGCATGGTTCGAAGCGGGTTACATCACCTATTCCAATGCGCAGAAAACCGCCCAGTTGCAGGTTCCGACCGAGCTGTTCGAACAGGTCGGTGCCGTCAGCCGCGAGGTAGTCGAAGCCATGGTGCGCGGTGCTCAGCAGCACAGCAGAGCACGCTTTGCCGTGGCAGTCAGTGGCGTCGCCGGCCCTGGCGGTGGCTCCGCGGACAAGCCGGTGGGCACGGTGTGGTTGGCCTGGGCCGACGGCACGCGGGTGTTCAGCCGGCGCGAGCAATTTGCCGGCGACCGCGACGCCGTGCGCCGGCAAACCGTGGTCGCTGCCCTTCAGGGTTTGTTACACCTTGCCGCTGGAGAAAAACCGTTTCCGGGGTAGGCGAGGGACGTGGTATGTGGAATAATACTGGCTACTTATACAGGTGTTCTGGCCGTCAGGCCTTATTGATTACGTGAGGACTTCAATGGACGACAACAAGAAGCGTGCCTTGGCTGCGGCCCTGGGTCAGATCGAACGTCAATTCGGTAAGGGCGCCGTCATGCGCATGGGTGACCACGATCGCCAAGCGATTCCGGCCATCTCTACCGGTTCGCTTGGTCTGGATATCGCGCTGGGTATCGGCGGTCTGCCAAAAGGCCGGATCGTCGAGATCTACGGCCCGGAATCGTCGGGTAAGACCACGCTGACGCTTTCGGTCATCGCCCAGGCTCAGAAGGCCGGTGCAACCTGCGCCTTCGTCGACGCCGAGCACGCGCTGGATCCCGAATACGCTGGCAAGCTGGGCGTCAACGTTGATGACCTGCTGGTCTCTCAGCCGGACACCGGCGAGCAGGCGCTGGAAATCACCGACATGCTGGTGCGCTCCAACGCGGTCGACGTGATCATCGTCGACTCCGTGGCCGCACTGGTGCCCAAGGCCGAGATCGAAGGCGAGATGGGCGACATGCACGTGGGTCTGCAGGCACGCCTGATGTCCCAGGCGCTGCGCAAGATCACCGGTAACATCAAGAACGCCAACTGCCTGGTTATCTTCATCAACCAGATCCGCATGAAGATCGGCGTGATGTTCGGCAGCCCGGAAACCACCACCGGTGGTAACGCGCTCAAGTTCTACGCCTCGGTTCGCCTGGACATCCGCCGCACCGGCGCAGTCAAGGAAGGCGACGAAGTGGTGGGCAGCGAAACCCGCGTCAAGGTCGTCAAGAACAAGGTAGCACCGCCATTCCGTCAGGCCGAGTTCCAGATCCTGTACGGCAAGGGCATCTACCTGAACGGCGAAATCGTCGATCTGGGTGTGGCCAACGGGCTGCTGGAGAAGTCGGGTGCCTGGTACAGCTACCAGGGCAGCAAGATCGGTCAGGGCAAGGCCAACTCGGCCAAGTTCCTGCAAGACAACCCGGAAATCAAGGCCACTCTCGAGAAGCAGATCCGCGACAAACTGCTGACCGGTGGTACCGACAAGGCGGCAGCAGACAAGGCATCGGCGGCGACTGCACCCGCTGCAGACACGGCCGAAGCAGAAGCTGATTTCTGATTAGCCCATGCCACCTGTCGTACTAGATACACCCGTCGCCGTGCGACGGTCTGCCATGGACCTGCTCGCACGTCGCGAGCACGGTCGAGTCGAGCTGACGCGCAAATTGCGTCAGCGCGGCGCCTCCCCCGAAATGATCGACACCGAGCTTGATCGTCTCACCGACGAAGGCTTGTTGTCCGAAGCGCGTTATCTGGAAAGCTTCATTCGCTACCGAGCCAACTCGGGCTACGGGCCTGCGCGGATACGCGAAGACCTGACCCAGCGCGGTCTGCAGCGGGCTGATGTCGAACAGGCACTTCGTCAAAGCGGATTTGATTGGGGCGTACAGCTGCGTGATGTCTGGGAGCGCAAGTTCGCTGCCAGGCTTCCCACTGAAGCCAAGGAGCGGGCCCAGCAGACACGCTTCCTGGCATATCGGGGCTACCCGATGGAGCTGATTTCCCGTCTACTCAACGGCAAGGATCTGGACTGATCCATTTCGCCGTTGAGTCAGCGGTGCTCGTCGAGGAGCACCGTCACTTTTCTCAGAGTATTATTTGCCGCAATCCTTGGCGGTGTAGGACTGAGTACCGATGGTGCGATTGGTCTTGTATTCGGTGAAGTCGTAGCGCATCACGGCACCCTGTGCCATCAGGTTGCGGAATCCCTTGTTGCGACACACGCTGGCACCCAGCTGCAGGTACACGGTTTTGGGATCACGGCGCATCTCTTCGGCCTGGCTTTCGCGAACGCTCAGATGGTTGATCAACTGGTTGCCTTCGACGGTGAAACCTTGATCGAGGATGTCCTCGTTGATTGCGCGCGGCGTACCCACACTGCTTTGCTGAGCGACTTTCTGCAGGTTTTTCGACAGTTCCATCTCCTTCAACGAGGCAGCGTGGGCGGCCAGCGGCAGGGCAAGCAGCAAGGCGAAGGATGGGGCGATAAAGCGCAGCATGAAACACTCCTGGGCAAAAAGCCGGGCAAGACAAGTGGGCGTATGACCTGTCGATGGTACAGGCGTTCACCCACCTCTGAGGGTAGGCGGATTATACGGTGCGGCACGTCGGCTCACCATCGGCATCGCTCCCAGGGTCAGCTCTGCTAGAATCCGCGCCCCAGTTCCCAGCGTGATCTGCAATGAGCCATGCCGTTTTCCGTCTGCGCAGCGAGCGTCTGGCGCGCAGTACCCAGCCATTTACCGCAAGGGGTTCGCGTGCGCCGCGCTGCCCGCGTTGCCGGGTCATTCCCCAGTACTGTCTGTGTGCCTGGCGCCCCAGCGTCGCTGCGCAGTCGGCCATGTGTCTGCTGATGCATGACGTCGAACCCATGAAACCCAGCAATACCGGTTGGCTGATCGCGGACGTGATCGCCGACACCCATGCCTTCATGTGGTCGCGGGTGGGTGTCGACCCACAATTGCTGGCGCTGCTGGCCGATCCACAGTGGCAACCCTACCTGGTCTTTCCCGGAGAATTCGTCGAGCCGCAGCGGGTGACGAACAGCGTGACTCCCCAGCCCGGCCGGCGTCCGCTGTTCATCCTGCTGGACGCGACCTGGACCGAAGCGCGAAAGATGTTCCGCAAGAGCCCCTATCTGGCCTCGCTGCCAGTGCTGAGCCTGGCGCCTGAGCAACTGTCGCGCTACACCTTGCGCCGTTCCAAGCGTGATGATCACTTCTGCACGGCCGAGGTGGCCGCGCTGTGTCTGGAGTTGGCCGGGGACGAGGCGGCAGCGCGAGTGCTGGATGCCTATCTGGATGTGTTCAGTGCACACTACCTGGCGGCGAAATTTCAGGAGCCCGTCGACGAGACGGATGCGGGGCATCGATTCCTGGTCGACTACCTATAATTCCGGGCACTGCGTCGAATCCGAGTCGACTCTGGCCGTGGAGTCGCTTGACCACCATGAGCGGGGTCGGCATTCTTGGCGCCGAATCGGGCGGTACTGTCCGAGCGGCTTCATTTCCTGGAATCCTGTGATCAATGGCCACTTACGAAATCCTGATCGCCGACGACCATCCTCTGTTCCGCAGTGCGCTGCACCAGGCCTTGACCATGGGACTGGGCGCGGACGTGCGTCTGGTCGAGGTGGCGAGCATTGCCGAGCTCGAGGGGCGTCTCGATGAAAAGGCCGACTGGGACCTGGTGCTGCTGGATCTCAACATGCCAGGCGCCTATGGCTTCTCGGGGCTGGTCTTGCTGCGTGGCCAGTACCCGCAGATCCCGGTGGTGATGGTCTCGGCCCAGGAAGACGCCTGGGTCATGGTGCGCTCGCGTGAATTTGGCGCCAGTGGTTTCATCCCCAAGTCGAGTCCGCTGGAAACCATCCAGGCCGCCGTGCGTGATGTGCTGGATGGGGAGGTGTGGTGGCCGCCGCAGGCGTTCGAGGCGGTTAGCGTCTCCGCTGAAGCCAAGGCCGCCAGCGAAGGACTGGCCAGCTTGACGCCTCAGCAGTTCAGGGTACTCACCATGGTCTGCGAAGGGCTGCTGAACAAGCAGATCGCCTACGAACTCGGCGTGTCGGAAGCCACCATCAAGGCCCACGTGACGGCGATCTTCCGCAAGCTGGGCGTGCGCACTCGCACCCAGGCCGCCTTGCTGTTGCAACAACTGGAGTCCACCTCCGCGAACTGAGCTGTACCGTCACCTCTTTCAATGCCGAACGTTTCAGTGTCGGCCGTTTTCCCTTTCCGGATCGTCGCGCATGTCACCTTTCAAGGGCCAGACCGGCCTCAAACGTATTCTCAACGCCACCGGCTACTCCTTTGACGGCCTGCGCGCCGCGTTCACCGGCGAAGCCGCGTTCCGCCAACTGGTGCTGCTCAGCGTCGTGCTGGTGCCCGTAAGCTTTTTGCTGCAGGTCAGCCGTGTGGAGCGGGCGGTGCTCATTGCCGTGTGCCTGCTGGCGTTGATCGTGGAGCTGCTCAACTCGGCGATCGAGGCGGCCATCGACCGCATCTCGCTGGAGCGTCATCCGTTGTCGAAGAATGCCAAGGACATGGGCAGCGCAGCCCAGTTCGTCGCGCTGACCATGATCGTGCTGGTGTGGGCAGTGATTTTGCTGTAACCGGCGCCTGAGGTCAGGCGATGTCGGGCAGCACGATTTCGTCGCTGCGCTGGGCGCCGGCGGTGAAGGCGCGGCACAGTTCGAGAAACTCGCGCATCGCTGACGTCTGGTATTTGCGTTTGTGCCAGATGAAGTAGAACTGTCGCGCCAGATCCAGTTCGGGCGTGTGCACCGGCACCAGGCTGCCGCGCCGAAAAGCGTCGCGCAAGGCCAGTCGCGAGATGCAGCCGATGCCCAGCCCGGACTCCACGGCACGCTTGATCGCTTCGGTGTGTTCCAGTTCGAGCCGGATGTTGAGTGCCAGGCGATGGTGGCGCATGGCTTGGTCGAAGGTCAGGCGCGTGCCCGAGCCTTGTTCGCGCAGAATCCACGCCTCCTGGGTCAGCAGCGCCAGGCTGGCGCTGGGTACGCGAGCCAATGGGTGACGCGGTGCGCAGAACACCACCAGTTCGTCTTCGACCCAGGGCTGCACCTCGATGTCGGGATGACTGCAGTCGCCTTCGATCAAACCCAGATCGATTTCGTAATGGGCGACTTGCTGGACGATGTTGGCGGTGTTCTGTACGTGCAGCTTCACCTGACTTTCCGGGTGCACCTGCATGAAGCGGCCGATCAGCAAAGTGGCCAGGTAGTTGCCGATGGTCAAGGTCGCGCCCACTGCCAGCGAGCCGAATCCGGACTTGCCGTTGAGCAGGTCTTCGATTTCCTTGGCCTGGTCGAGCAGGGCCACGGCCTGGGGGAGCAATTGATGGCCTAGGGCATTGAGACTCAGGCGCTTGCCGGCGCGGTCGAACAGCTGACAGCTCGATTGCCGCTCAAGCTCGGTGATGGAGGTGCTGGTCGCCGACTGCGACAGCGACAGCAGGTTGGCAGCGCGCGACACGCTTTCCTGCTGGGCCACGGTGACGAAGACTTGCAATTGGCGGAGTGTGAATCGCATATCTATATAACCGATTACCCATATCTCAATAATCCATTTAACAGATATTGTTCATCCCCGTAAACTACTGCGCACTCGCGCCCCTGTCAGGCGTACGCTTTTTCTAGGAGCCCCGTACATGAGCAACATGAACCACGAACGTGTACTCAGTGTTCATCACTGGAATGACACCCTGTTTAGCTTCAAGTGCACCCGCGATCCGGGCCTGCGCTTCGAGAACGGGCAGTTCGTGATGATCGGCCTGCAGCAGCCAAACGGCCGCCCGCTTATGCGCGCCTACTCGATCGCCAGCCCGAACTGGGAAGAGCATCTGGAGTTCTTCAGCATCAAGGTGCCTGACGGCCCGCTGACCTCGCAGCTGCAGCACCTCAAGGAAGGCGACGAGATCATCATCAGCAAGAAGCCCACCGGCACCCTGGTCCTCGACGACCTGAAGCCGGGCAAGCACCTCTACCTGCTGAGCACCGGCACTGGCCTGGCGCCATTCATGAGCGTCATCCAGGACCCTGAAACCTATGAGCGCTTCGAGAAGGTCATTCTCTGCCACGGCGTGCGTTACGTGAACGAGGTCGCCTACCGCGAGTTCATCACCGAGCACCTGCCGCAGAACGAGTTCTTCGGTGAAGCCCTGCGCGACAAGCTGATCTACTACCCCACCGTGACGCGCGAGCCGTTCGAGAACGAAGGCCGCCTGACCGACCTGATGCGCAGCGGCAAGCTGTTCAGTGACATCGGCCTGCCGCCGATCAACCCGCAGGACGACCGCGCCATGCTGTGCGGCAGCCCGAGCATGCTCGACGAGACCAGCGAAGTGCTCAACAGCTTCGGCCTGACCGTTTCGCCACGCATGCGTGAGCCGGGTGACTACCTGATCGAGCGCGCCTTCGTCGAGAAGTAAGCGGCTGAATAGCATCCTGAAAAAAACCGCCCTCGGGCGGTTTTTTTGTGGGCTGTGAAAAGGTCTAGGGCAACACCACTTCCAGCACACGAATCAGGTCGGGTTGCGGATAATGCCAACGCACGTCCACATCCCAGAACCGCGCACCGTACTCGCGCTCCGGCGCGGGTTTCTGGTAGGCCGGACGTGGGTCTTGGGCCAGGCACTGTTCGATCAGTTCGACCAAGGGCTGCTGCAGGCGAGCGGCGTGCGTTCGGGCCTGCGCCAGACCGGCCTCCTGCCACTGCACGGCAATGAGCGCTGGCGCGGCGCTGGCGATCGCATTGACGGCGCCAGGCACGTTATCGGCATAGGGTACGTAGGGCTTGATGTCCAGCACGGGCGTGCCGTCCAGCAAATCGATACCGGACAGGTGCAAGCGCGAGCCTTCGATCTTGTCCAGGCGCACCACTGACTGGCCAATGCCGTTGGGCCGATGGGTAGCGCGGGTGGCGAAGACGCCGATCGACTGGTTGCCCCCCAGCCGTGGTGGACGAACCTTCAAGCGTGGCTTGTCTTCCAGGGCCTCATGAAACAGGAACAGCAGCCACACATGGCTGACCTCTTCCAGTCCCTGCACGGCCTCGCCCTGATCGAACGGTGGCAGCAGCTCAAGCACACCGCGCGCGGCCGGCGCCAGTTGGGGCTGGCGCGGGATGGCGAATTTTTCCTTGAAACAGGAGCGGACAAAACCGATGGGTTCGACGCTATAGGCCATGGGGCTTAACCGCGGACTCGCAGGGTCAGGCCCTTGAGGAAGTTGCGCAGCAACTGGTCGCCACAGGGACGGTAGTTGTTGTGACCGAACTTGCGAAACAGGGCGCTCAGCTCGGGCTTGGACACCGGAAAGTCCACCGACTTGAGCACGGCGTGCATGTCGTCTTCCTTGAGCTCGAAGGCCACGCGCAGTTTCTTCAACACGATGTTGTTGGTCACTGGCAGCTCGACCGGCTGGGCCGGGCGGTTTTCGTCACGACCACGGCGATAGATCACCAGGCCATCGAGAAAGTGCGCCAGGACCGCGTCCGGGCAATGCACGAAGCCTTCTTCCTCGTCCTTTTTGGTGTAGGCGATGACGTCGGCCTTGCTGATCTCCAGTCCGCCCAGGGCAGTGATGTCAGCCACCTTGCCATCGCTGATGTCGAGCATGTAGCGCACGCTGCGCAGTACATCGTTGTGAATCATGGTGTAGGTCCTGGTTGAACGACACTGCCCAGGCAGCGCCGGAAAAAGAGAGGGTTCAGAATTTTTCCTTGCTCGTCAGGTAGCGCCACTGGCCCAGCGGCAGCTTGCCCATCGACACCCCACCGACACGGATGCGGCGGATCGAGACAATCGTCAGGCCGACACTGGCGCACAGTTGCTGCAGTACGCCCGGTGCAGGGTTCTTCAGGGCGAAGCGCAGGCGTGTCTCGTTCTGCCAGCTGGCCTTGACCGCCGGCAGTGCCTTGCCTTTGTACAGCGCGCCGTGATTGAGGCGATTGAGGCCGTGGGGGCTCATTTCGCCCGTCACTTCCACGACGTATTCCTGCTCGATCTTGGCCGCGTCGGCGGTCAGCTTGCGCAGGGTCTTCCAGTCCTGGGTGAAAATCTGCAGGCCACTGGCGTTAGCCGGCAACTCGGCCGCGCAGCTCAGGCGCAGGAAGTGGCCCTTGAGCGGGCGTTTGCCGAAGGTGTGCTCGCCGGACAAGGTCTGCGCGTCAAGGGTGGCCAGCGCCTCTTCGGCACTCTGTCCCGGCGCCTGGTGCAGCAACAGGGTGACCGGTTCCGGCGCTTCGGCCTTGGCCTGCGGGTCGAGCTCGACCTTCTGCGTGTCCACCTTGAACTGCGGTTCGTCGACCACCACGCCGTCAACGGACACCCAGCCGCCTTCGATGAAGAGTTCAGCCTCGCGGCGGGAACACCCGACCAGTTCGATGAGGCGTTTGGAGAGACGAATGGGTTCAGACATGACTGCGGCCGTAGCTGGGAAAGGGCGCTAGTGTAACTGTCTGGCGGCGGTTAAGCCCGCGCAGATTACCCAGCGACCGGCAACGGGAGTGGGCGCGACGGCGAACCGGTTCGGTCGCCGCCTGCTTGCACGGTGGGTCAGAGCGCCTGGAGTCAGGCCAGTTCGGCCCACAAATCGTATTCGTCGGCGTCGACGATGGTGCACCAGACCTTGTCGCCCGGCTTGAGGTGAGTGGCATCGTCGATGAATACGTTACCGTCGATTTCCGGCGCATCGAAGAAGCAGCGACCCACGGCGCCCTGTTCCTCGACCTCATCGATCAGCACTTCCACACGCTTGCCGATGCGCATCTGCAGGCGTGCCGCACTGATCGCCTGCTGGTGCGCCATGAAGCGGTCCCAACGGTCCTGCTTCACGTCGTCCGCAACGATGTCGGCGTCCAGCAGGTTGGCCGGCGCGCCTTCGACCGGCGAGTACTGGAAGCAGCCGACGCGGTCCAGCTGGGCCTCGCTCAGCCAGTCCAGCAGGTACTGGAAGTCTTCTTCGGTCTCGCCTGGGAAGCCGACGATGAAGGTCGAACGGATGATCAGATCCGGGCACTGCTCGCGCCACTTCTTGATGCGCGCCAGGGTCTTGTCTTCGAAGGCCGGGCGCTTCATCGCCTTGAGCACTTTCGGGCTGGCGTGCTGGAACGGGATGTCCAGGTACGGCAGGATCTTGCCGGCGGCCATCAGCGGAATGATGTCGTCGACGTTGGGGTAGGGGTACACGTAGTGCAGGCGGACCCAGACGCCCAGGCTGCTCAGCGCTTCGCACAGTTCGAGCATGCGCGTCTTGACCGGGCGACCGTTCCAGAAATCGGTCTTGTACTTGACGTCCACGCCGTAGGCGCTGGTGTCCTGGGAGATGACCAGCACTTCCTTGACCCCGGCCTTGACCAGGCGCTCGGCCTCGCTCAGGACATCGCCCACCGGGCGGCTGACCAGCTTGCCGCGCATCGAGGGAATGATGCAGAAGCTACAGCTGTGGTTGCAGCCTTCGGAAATCTTCAGGTAGGCATAGTGACGCGGCGTGAGCTTGATGCCCTGCGGCGGTACCAGGTCGATCAGCGGGTTGTGGTCCTGACGCGGTGGCACCACTTCGTGCACGGCATTGACCACCTGCTCGTATTGCTGAGGGCCGGTGACCGACAGCACGCTGGGATGCACCTTGCGAATGGCATTCTCTTCGACGCCCATGCAGCCGGTGACGATGACCTTGCCGTTTTCCTTGAGCGCCTCGCCAATCACTTCCAGCGACTCGGCCTTGGCGGTGTCGATGAAGCCACAGGTGTTGACCACCACGACGTCGGCGTCTTCATAGGTCGGTACCACTTGGTAACCTTCCATGCGCAACTGAGTCAGGATGCGCTCGGAATCGACCAGGGCCTTGGGGCAACCCAGCGAGACGAAGCCGACCTTTGGAGCGGCCGACGAAGGAGTGGTGGACATGGCTAACCTCGGTATCGATAGGGCCTCGTGGGCCGCACAGGCGGGCGCTGGGTACGCCTCTGATCAAAAAGTGCGCAATTCTAGCGATGGCGAGGTCTCTTGACCAGCATTATGCGAGGAATTACGACGAGTGCTGCGCTATGCTTCGCCGCGTCGCGCCACATGGCGTTACAAATCAAGGTCGCAGGAGTAGTCGATGGTTCAGGCAAGTAGTGACGGCAATGGTGGGCATTCGACAGCCCGCCCGATCGGCATGCTGGTGGCAGCGGTCGGCGTCGTATATGGCGACATCGGCACCAGTCCGCTGTACACCCTCAAGGAGGTCTTTTCCGGGGGCTACGGCGTACCCATTTCCCACGATGGCGTGCTGGGCATCCTCTCGTTGATCTTCTGGTCGCTGATCTGGGTGGTCTCGATCAAATACATGCTGTTCGTGCTGCGCGCCGACAACCAGGGCGAGGGCGGCATCATGGCCCTGACAGCACTGGCGACCCGTGCCACTTCAGCACTGCCCAGGCTGCGCGCGTTGATGGTGGTGTGCGGATTGGCCGGTGCGGCGCTGTTCTACGGCGACAGCATGATCACTCCGGCCGTCTCGGTGCTTTCGGCGATCGAGGGCATGGAGTTGGCCTTCGATGGCCTGGAGCGCTGGGTTGTGCCCATGGCGCTGGTGGTGCTGGTGGCCTTGTTCCTGATCCAGAAACACGGCACCCAGCGCATCGGCAAGCTGTTCGGGCCGGTGATGGTGATGTGGTTTCTGGTGCTGGGGCTGCTCGGCGCCTATGGCGTGTATCAGCATCCCGAAGTGCTCAAGGCATTGAATCCGGCCTGGGCGGTGCGCTTCTTCATCGTTCATCCCGGCATGGGCGTGGCGATTTTGGGCGCCGTGGTCCTGGCGCTGACCGGCGCCGAAGCGCTGTACGCCGACATGGGCCATTTCGGCCGCAAGCCCATCGCTCGCGCCTGGTTCATCCTGGTATTGCCCGCTCTGGTGCTGAACTACTTCGGTCAGGGTGGCCTGCTGCTGGAAAACCCCGAAGCGGCGCGCAATCCGTTCTTCCTGCTGGCGCCGGGCTGGGCTCTGGTGCCCTTGGTGGCATTGTCCACCCTGGCCACCGTGATCGCTTCGCAGGCAGTGATTTCCGGCGCCTTTTCCCTGACCCAGCAGGCCATTCAGCTGGGCTATATTCCGCGCATGCACATTCAGCACACGTCGAGCAGCGAGCAGGGGCAGATCTACATCGGCGCGGTGAACTGGGCGTTGATGGTCGGCGTGGTGCTGTTGGTGATCGGCTTCGAATCCTCTGGCGCCCTGGCTTCGGCCTACGGTGTGGCGGTCACGGGCACCATGCTGATGACGACCATTCTGGTCTCGGCGGTGATGCTGCTGTTGTGGAAATGGCCGCCGGTGCTGGCGGTGCCGGTGCTGATCGGCTGCCTGCTGGTGGATGGCCTGTTCTTCGCCGCCAACGTGCCGAAGATCATCCAGGGCGGTGCCTTTCCGGTGCTGGCGGGGACCGTGCTGTTCATCCTCATGACCACCTGGAAGCGCGGCAAGCAACTGCTGGTCGAGCGGATCGACGAGGGCGGACTGCCGCTGCCGATCTTCATCGGCAGTATCAGCGTGCAGCCACCGCATCGCGTCCAAGGCACGGCGGTGTTCCTGACCGCGCGCTCCGATGCCGTACCCCATGCGCTGTTGCATAACCTGCTGCACAACCAGGTGCTGCATGAGCAAGTGGTGCTGTTGACGGTGGTCAACGAGGACACGCCGCGGGTGCCAGTGGGCCGTCGATTCGAAGTGCAAAGCTATGGTGAGGGGTTCTTCAGGGTGATTCTGCACTACGGCTTCATGGATGAACCGGACGTACCGGGTGCCTTGGCCCTCTGTGATCTGCCGGACCTGGACTTCAGCCCGATGCGTACCACCTATTTCCTCAGTCGCGAAACGGTGATCCCCTCCAAGCTGGCCGGCATGGCGCGTTGGCGCGAGCAGTTGTTCGCCTTCATGCTGAAGAATGCCAACGGCAACCTGCGCTTCTTCAAGCTGCCAGTGAATCGGGTGATCGAGCTGGGTACGCAGGTGGAAATGTAGGGAGAGGCAGCGGCAGGGCATGCTCATTGCTGACTCGACTCCCCTGCAGGAGCCGGCAGTGCCCGCGAAGAGGCCTCACCTGACCCCCACAAAAAAGCCCCGGCACCTGTTCAGGTCCGGGGCTTTGTTTTTAGAGCAGGATCAGTTCGAGCCGGTACGCTTGTCGATCTGCTGCACCAGGCGCTTGGCCAGCGCCGGGTAGTTCTCGTCGAAGTGATGCCCGCCTGGCAGCTTCATTTTCTCACCCACTGCGGTGGCTTCGGTACAGCCGCTTTCATCGGCCTCTTCCTCGCCGTAAACGCAGACCACCTTGGCGGCCGGCAGCTTGGCCATTTCCGGGCCGGTAGGTGCCTCCTTGCCCGCATTGCCCAGCCATCCCTCGACTTCGATCTCGAAGCTGCCACTGCGCGCGAAGGCCAGCAGGATGATCGCGCTGACGCTGTTCTGTTCCTCGGCGGGCAGGCGGTTGTAGATGGCTGGCAGCACGTCGGCACCGAACGAATAGCCGGTCAGCACGAAGCGCTTCGCGCCCCATTTCTGTCGGTAGTAGTGCATCAACTCGACCAGGTCGTCGGCGCTTTGCTCGGGTGTCTTGTGCTCCCAGTAATAGCGCAGGGTGTCGATCCCTACTGTTGGGTAACCCATGGTCGCCATGTCCCCGGCCACCGCCTTGTCGAGGTCGCGCCAGCCGCCGTCGCCGGAAAGGAACAGGCTGACGGTGTCGTTGCTCTGCGTTGCGGGCACCTCGACCACCGGAATGGCCAGGTGGGTGCCTTCATCGCCGACCAGAATATCGGTGACCTGATTCTTCAGCACTTGCGGCAGCTTCACGTCGTAATCGCTGATGACGGTCTGCGCATTGGGTTGGTCGCGCACGAACGCGGCGCTGGCGTCGTCGGGGTTGTCGTTCCAGGCGACCATCCATTGGCCATGCTCGGCTTTCTTCGGCAACTCCGGTACACAGCCGTCGGGTTTCTCCACGCTCAGATCCACCGACACGGCCTGGGCCTTGTCGTTGTCCTGCGTGGCCAGCCAGCGCCAGGCCAGCGAGGCGCCCGGACCGATCCCCGCCACCAGATCCGGTTTGGCGTCGAGTCGCTCGATGGCGGCATTCAACGCGGCTTGCTGCGCGCTGCAGTCGGTTTCCGGCAGGATCACCTGGACGATGTGCGCGGAGGCGTCCCGGCTCAAGTCCAGCAACTGCTTGTCGGTCAGGGCTTCGGCGGCGGGCAGTGCGATCGCCACCCGGGACTTGGTCCGCGTGCCGGGGACGACATCGCGAGCGTCGCTGCCGTTGCTCAGGCGTTGTGCGCTGAGCTGTGCAGCCGGGACAGGGCGGGTGGCCCACCAGTAGTAGCCGGCAGCTGCCAGCAGCAGTACCACGATCAAGGCGAACAACTTGCGCCAGTAACGTCGAATCATCAGCGTTTCACCAATCCTGTCAGGCCACCTGCAATGAGGGCGGCGGTATCGGCCAGTGCCACCAGCGGATCAAGGCCGGCCGGCACGGCCATGTAGCGAGGCTCCCAGGTAGGCTGGAACTTGTCCTTGAACCGGCGCAGGCCCTGGAAGTTGTACAACTGCTCGCCACGATTGAACACCATCGAGCCAAGGCGCTGGGTCAGGGGAGCACCGCGTCGCGGTTGCAGACCGGACAGCGGCACCATGCCCAGACTGAAGCGCCCGTAGCCGTGTTTCTTGTAGTGCTGGATCAAGCCTACCATCATGAACTCCATGGTCAGCTTGGGCGCCTGGGGATGCGCACGCATCAGGTCCAGGCTGGCCAGCTCCTTGCTGTCGGTTTCCAGCAGGTTGGCGAACGCCACGGGCTTGCCTTCGAAATGGACGATCGCGATGCGGAAATGGTTCAGGTATTCCGGACTGAAGCGGCCCAGGGAAAACCCCTTCTCGCGTACGTTCTTGCCCGTGAGCCACGCATCGGAAATGACTTTGAGCTCTTCCAATGGCGCCTGTCCGGGCTCGTAGATCTCCAGCGACAGACCGTCTCGGGTGCCGCGGTTCCAGGTGTAACGCAGGTCCTTCATTTCCTTGCCCTTGGCTTCCAGATCGAAAGCGTACAAGTCGACCCGGGCTTCTTCGCCCAGCTTGATCGCGGTCAGGCCGATGTCCATGTAGAACGGCAGGTTCTCGGCCCGGACCTGATAGAACACCGGGCGCGCGTGGTGAAAGTCGCAGAGGTCGCGGAACTGCCAGATCATTTCGGCGCGCGGCTGGGTCGGGCCGATGGGGTCGTACAGCGCCACCAGGCTGCGCCCGCGGCGGGCATACATCAGAAAGGCTTCATCCTTGGGGTGGAACAGCAGCGCCTTGTCGCCGGTCAGGGCCAAGCCACCATCGGGCTGATGCGACGCCTTGAGAATGGTCGCGGCGCGCTGCAGTTCCTCGGGTGTGGGCAGATGGATCACCGGGCGCGCGGTGCGCAGCAGCCAGGTCAGCGCAACCACGATCAACAACACTGCGCTGCCCAGGGCCGAACGCAGGCCGCGAGGTGCATCGGCATCCAACGCAAACTGCCACCACAGCTTGGTGCTGTAGGGTACGTCCTGGTAGGCGAAGAACAGCAACCAGATCGATGCACCCACCACGCACACGCTGGCGATCAGGTACAGCGGGGAGAACGGCAACTCCAGCAGTCGGCTGGGCCGGTAGAAGGAGCGCTTGAAGACGGCGAGCAGCAGTGCGGTCATGCACAGCAGCGAGGCCTCTTCCCAGTCGAAGCCCTTGAGCAGCGACAGCACGGCACCCACCAGCAGCAGCACCATGGTCAATACCCACGCGGCCGACAGGCGACGGCGCAACCCCTGTGCCAGCAGCAGGCACAGCACGCCCACCAGACTGGCACCCAGGTGCGAAGCATCGATCAGGCGGTGGGGGATCAGAAAGCCCAGGTCCTGCAGGCGCGTATCGATCTCTGGGGTCGCACCGGAGAACAGCAGCACGACGCCGGACAGGAACACCAGCACCGCCAGGATCGGGGCGGCGAGCCCGGAGGCCACGCGAATGGCCTGCTGGGCGAAGAACAAACGGCGCGCTTCGTTGGCCAGCAGCAGCACGCACGCCACCAGCATCGGCAGCACGACATAGATCAGGCGATACAGCAGCAGCGCCGCAGCCAGGGGCGCGGCGCCCAGGGTGTCGGCGAACGCGGCGCGCAGAATCGCCGCGAAGACCCCGACACCCCCTGGTACGTGGCTGAGCACACCGGCGGCGAGGGCCAGCAGGTAGATCAGCACGAAGGCACCGAACGGCGGAGCCTCGGGCAGCAACAGATAGAGCACGGTGGCGGCTGCCACCACGTCCAGTGCGGTGATGACCAGTTGCAGCAGGGTCAGGCGCGCACTCGGCAAGCGCAGGGTGCGACGTCCGGCACGGACCAGCAGGTTATCGGCCAGCGGCTGCTCGGCAAGACGACGTCGATAGACGCCCAGCACCAGCAGGGCAGTCAGTAGCAGCACGATCGCGGCGATGGTTCCCAGCAGCCCTTGCGAAAGCCCCAGGGCCAGCGAAGCGGCGGGCAGGCTGCTCAGGGTGGCCACGGCGGCAAGCGGCGGCAATGCACAGCCCAGCGAAAGGCTGGCGAACAAGGTCATGCGCGCGACTTCGCCTGCACCTACGCCCAATCGCGAGTACAGCCGGTAACGAACCGAACCGCCGGACAGCATCGACAAGCCGATGGCGTTGCCGATGGCGAATGAGGTAAAGCCGCCCAGGGCCAAGGTGCGTGCCGGGAGAGCCACATTGGCATAGCGGCTGGCGGACCATTCATAGCCCAGCAGAATGATGAAGCCGCAGACCATGGCCAGCAAGGCTCCGCCCAGTGCAGCAGGCGGCGTGGCCAGTACCGAGTCGTGCAGCGCGTAGATGTCCAGTTCGCTGAGCAGATGCCGACAGGCGAGCAGGGCGATGGCAAACAGCAACAGGGTAACGGCCAGCCCCACCGGCTGCCGGTAGCGGCTCAGCAGATCCAGCCAGCGAGCGCGCTCGGGCTTTATCGGGCCGGCGGCAGCGGCAGGTGGGAGTTCCATAGCAGTTGAGTCGGGCAAGTCAGAGCGCATCAATCACCTCTTGGATTGTGCGCAACAGGATGCCGGGATCCCGTCAAAGTACCAATCCCTGTGGAAAAAATAATTCGCGCCATTCTAACGCCTGTGCGCCGTGGGTGACCGGCGCCTGGCCAACTGTAAAGCAATTTTCACATTGCTCGCGCGCAGCCTTCGTTAGGTGGCTATTGGCTTTTTCGAGCGCATACGAAAAAGGCCACCCGTTTATAGAGTGGCCCTTCCGATGTTTGGTTGCGGGAGCCGGATTTGAACCGACGACCTTCGGGTTATGAGCCCGACGAGCTACCAGACTGCTCCATCCCGCGTCTGTGGAGGCGCATTCTACAGATACCTGGCAGGCTGTCAACGCATTAGATGCATTAAGCTTCAAATCAGCCCGGATATCTGAGCGGCAGGCAAGAAAAAGCCCCCGGCGCGTGGGCGGCGGGGGCTGATTCACACGCAGTGATTACACCAGTGGCTTGGGCTCGTCCTGAGTACCTTGCGCGCTGTCAGCAGCGCTCGATACTTCAGTTTCAGGCTTGAGCGCGGCGAGCTTCGCTGCTTCCTCGGCTTCGCGCTTGCGACGACGCACTTCGCGAGGATCGTTGGGCGCACGGCCGTTGCTCGGCAGCACCGGTGCCGGTTCGGCTTCCTTGAGCGGCTCGGGTTGTGCAACCACCACAGGCTCGCTCGCAGGAGCAGGTTCGGCAACCGGCGCGATGACCGGTTCTACCGTCACAGGCTCGACGGCGGCAGGTTCGGCCGCGACTGGTTCGACAGTCGACGGCTCCACAGCAGCAGGTTCGCTGATCTGGTGCAGGGCAGGCTCGGCAGGCAACGAAGGCACTTCTTCGGCGGCTGGCACGGCGCGCGGCTGGAGCGCAGGCTCGTTGACCTGTGCAGGATCGACGACTACCGGTGCGTCAACTTCGACGTCGGCGCCGGGCTGGCTGATCGGCGCAGGGGTGGTGTCGAACGGAGGCGTTACTTCCACCGGTTCGGCGACGTCCTGCTGCACTGGCTCGTGGGTCTCGGCAGGATGGGCTGCTTCGACGACGGGCTGTTGCTCGACCACAGGTGCAGCGCTTTCGTTGGCAGGCGCCGCCCAGGTGTCAGGTGCCGAGACCGTTGCAGGGCGTTCGACTTCGGCAGGGCTGTCCGCCTGGACGGGGATAGCAACCGGCGTCTCGACGGCGGCTTCGGCAGTCGGCGCGGTGGCGACGATTTCCGGCGCAGCCAGGCTTTCGCCTTCAGCGTCGGCTTCCTGGGCAGCGGCAGGTTGCACGCTGCGATTGGCCTGTTCGGCCTGTTCGTGGGCCTGGGCTTCGGCAGAAGCGCTGATGGCGTTTTCCGCGACTGCGGCTGTGACGGCAACGCTGGCGGCCAGGGCTGCACCGTTGGACTCGCCTTGGGTAGTCGACTCGTTGGACTCTTCCGAGCCTTCGATCACGTCACCGTTGGCATCGCGTTGACGTTCGCGACGGTTGCTGCGGCGACGCTGACCACGGGAGCGGCGACGCGGACGATCGCCGTCGTTGCCTTCCTGGTTGTCGTCCTGCAGCAGCTCTTCGTTGTTCAGCACGTCTTCGGCAGTGTCGGCGTCGGTTTCGGATGCCTGTTCCGGATGCGCTGCGCGTTCTTCGCGGGCGACGCGAGGCTGGCGTTCTTCACGGGCCGGACGTTCCTCGCGTGGTGCGCGTTCTTCACGGGCCGGGCGCTCTTCACGTGGTGCACGTTCCTCACGAGGAGCGCGCTCTTCGCGGGTCACGCGCTCTTCACGTGGAGCACGCTCTTCGCGGGCTGGGCGTTCTTCGCGAGCGGTCGGTGCGTCCAGAGGCTCGCGCAGTTCACGTACCCGTGGTGCGTCGTCGCCACCGTTGCGTGGGCGGCGGTCTTCACGCGGAGCGCGCGGCTGGCGTTCCTCGCGAGGCGCGCGGGCAGGGCGTTCTTCACGTGCGGCGGGTGCGTCTTCGCGGGCGGCGCGGTCTTCACGCGGTGCGCGATCTTCACGCGGCTTGCGTTCTTCGTCGCGGCGATTGCTGCTGCGGTTGCGGCTCTGCTGACGACCGTTGCGACGCTCTTCGCGCGCCGGGCGCTCGGGGGCGGTGGCGGCAGGCTTCTCGACGACCACCGGAGCGGCAGGCGTTTCCTTGGTGGCGAACAGGCTGACCAGGGACTTGACCAGACCCTTGAACAGGCTTGGTTCGGCGATCTGGGGAGCAGGCGCCGGCGTCGGTGCTGCAGCAGCCACCGGGGCAGCTTCTTCCGCGGAAACGGGGGCAGCGGTGCGGGTCGGCGCGGTTTTCACCGCCGCTTCCTGACGAACCAGGGTGCGAGTGGCAGCGGCTGGCTGGACCTCTTCGACTTCAGCGGCAGCAGCGGCGATTTCGTAGCTGGACTGGCCGCTGTGGGCTTCCGGACTGTCATCACGCAGGCGCTGCACTTCGAAGTGCGGCGTTTCCAGGTGATCGTTCGGAAGGATCACGATGCGGGCGCGGGTGCGCAGTTCGATCTTGGTGATCGAATTGCGTTTTTCGTTGAGCAGGAAGGCAGCGACTGGAATCGGCACCTGGGCGCGGACTTCGGCAGTGCGGTCCTTCAGGGCTTCTTCTTCGATCAGGCGCAGGATGGCCAGCGACAGCGATTCGACGTCACGGATGATCCCGGTGCCGCTGCAGCGTGGGCAGACGATGCCGCTGCTTTCGCCCAGCGAAGGGCGCAGGCGTTGACGGGACATTTCCAGCAGGCCGAAGCGGGAGATACGACCCACCTGGACACGGGCGCGGTCGGCTTCCAGTGATTCGCGGACCTTGTCTTCCACGGCGCGCTGGTTCTTGGCCGGGGTCATGTCGATGAAGTCGATGACGATCAGGCCGCCGATGTCGCGCAAGCGCAGCTGACGAGCGATCTCTTCGGCGGCTTCGAGGTTGGTCTGCAGGGCGGTTTCTTCGATGTCGCTGCCCTTGGTGGCGCGCGCCGAGTTGATGTCGATGGACACCAGTGCTTCGGTCGGGTCGATGACGATCGAGCCACCGGAAGGCAGTTCGACCACGCGCTGGAAGGCGGTTTCGATCTGGCTTTCGATCTGGAAGCGGTTGAACAGGGGGACGCTGTCTTCGTACAGCTTGATCTTGCTGGCGTACT
This sequence comes from Pseudomonas sp. RIT-PI-a, assembly GCF_001187875.1. NCBI lineage: Bacteria > Pseudomonadati > Pseudomonadota > Gammaproteobacteria > Pseudomonadales > Pseudomonadaceae > Pseudomonas > Pseudomonas sp. RIT-PI-a. Next base: position 182,584 of record NZ_LGIR01000033.1, on the reverse strand, counting down.
GCGGCATCACCTGGCGGATGAAGGTCAGGGCTTCGTCCTGGGCTTCGACGCTGTCGATCAGCACTTCGCCGATGTCCTGGCGCAGGTAGTCGCGGATGGCGCGGATGATGACGTTGCTTTCCTGATAGATCAGGAATGGCGCGGAGCGGTCCAGGGAGGCTTCCTTGATCGCGGTCCACAGTTGCAGCAGGTAGTCCAGGTCCCATTGCATCTCTTCGCTGCTGCGGCCCAGGCCGGCAGTGCGGACGATCAGGCCCATGTCGGCCGGAGCCACCAGGCCATTGAGTGCTTCGCGCAGCTCGTTGCGCTCTTCGCCTTCGATGCGACGGGAGATGCCGCCGGCCCGTGGGTTGTTGGGCATCAGCACCAGGTAACGACCGGCCAGGCTGATGAACGTGGTCAGGGCTGCGCCCTTGTTGCCGCGCTCTTCCTTCTCGACCTGGACGATGACTTCCTGGCCTTCGCTCAGGACTTCCTTGATGTTGACGCGGCCTTCAGGGTTTTTCTTGAAGTATTCGCGGGAGATTTCCTTGAGGGGCAGGAAGCCGTGGCGTTCCGAGCCGAAGTCGACGAAGGCGGCCTCAAGGCTGGGTTCGATGCGAGTGATGCGGCCTTTATAGATGTTGGCCTTCTTCTGCTCGCGGGCGCCGGACTCGATGTCCAGGTCGTAGAGGCGCTGGCCGTCTACCAGGGCAACACGCAACTCTTCGGGTTGAGTTGCGTTAATCAGCATTCTTTTCATGTAGTACCGTCGGTTTCCGGGCTGCCGGAAACGGCGTTCGGCACACACGACTTCTCACGGTCGGTGTCAGGTGCGTCAACAGGGCCTAGGCCACTGCAGTGTCCAGCGATATCTGCCCAACAGGGGCGGAACCGCGACGACGCGTCCTGCTTGCTGTGGTGTCAAAAGCACTCAGTCAGGAGGAGGAATCAATCGTCTGGCGTGGACGCCCTTGAGCGTCTTGTTCAAGACCGGCATGGCAGAAGTGCCTGAGGCTGCTTCCTGCCGTGACGCGGTACTACACGGTCCGACGGTTGTGCATCTCCACCCTACACGTATCCCTGATAATTCGGGTGCTGCCGTGCGCTGAATCCGCAACGGGTTGGCAATATCGCGAACTTCAATTCGTAAAGTTCGCCCTGTATGACTAAGGCGTTGGGTTTCCGAAGCTTGTGCCTGAACTGGGTGAGAGCGACTGCGAAGCGGGAGTGGCGTCGAACAAAGGCAGGAAGGTGTCCGGTATGCCGGGGTTCCTGGGCTTTCATCGGCCTTCTCGCACCTGCGCGGGCGTTGCCCTCAAATACTCCGTAACTGGCAAAAGCCCCGTAGGACGGCCTCGCGTCCTCGAGAATTGCGTTGGTCAGGGCTGGTTCATAACCGCTTGTCCGCTGCCCAGCCGCTTATGGCGGCGTTCGCGACTATAGCAGCAATCATTAAGTGCTTCAAATCCATAAAAAATTGTTATGATCGCGGCCATGACGACTACTACTCCCCCAACCTCCGGCGTTCAGCTGATCGAGGTTGCGCCGGAACTTGCCGGCCAACGCATAGACAACTTCCTCATCACGGCGCTCAAGGGCGTGCCCAAAACCTTGATCTATCGCATCCTGCGCAAGGGCGAAGTGCGAGTGAACAAAGGGCGCATCAAGCCGGAATACAAGCTGCAGGCTGGCGACATCGTGCGCGTGCCGCCGGTGCGCCTGCCCGAGCGCGACGCGCCGGTGCCGGTGGCGCAAGGGCTGCTGCAGCGTCTCGAGGACGCCATCGTCTACGAAGACAAGGCGCTGATCGTGCTGAACAAGCCGGCAGGCATTGCCGTGCACGGCGGCAGTGGCCTGAGCTTCGGTGTGATCGAAGCCTTTCGCCAGTTGCGTCCCGATGCCAAGGAGCTCGAGCTGGTGCATCGCCTGGACCGGGACACCTCCGGCCTGTTGATGATCGCCAAGAAGCGCAGCATGCTGCGCCACCTGCACGCTGCGCTGCGTGGCGACGGTGTCGACAAACGCTACATGGCCCTGGTACGAGGGCATTGGGCGACTGCCAAGAAACAGGTCAATGCGCCTTTGCTCAAGAGCAACCTGCGCTCCGGCGAGCGCATGGTCGAGATCAACGAAGAAGGCAAGGAAGCGCTGACCCTGTTCAAGGTGCTGCGTCGCTTCGGCGACTTCGCGACCATCGTCGAAGCACGCCCCATCACCGGGCGCACCCATCAGATCCGTGTGCATGCCCTGCACGCCGGTCACGAGATCGCGGGCGATACCAAGTACGGCGACGAGAACTTTTCCAAGGAGATTCGCGACCTGGGCGGCAAGCGGCTGTTCCTGCATGCCTACGCGCTGACCGTGCCGCTGCCCGATGGCGGCGAGCTGAAGGTCGAGGCACCGGTCGACGAGGTCTGGGCCAAGACCGTGGAGCGACTGAGTGCAAGCTGATTACAAACTGCTGATTTTCGACTGGGATGGCACCCTGTGCGACTCCATCGGCCGGATCGTCGAGGCCATGCACGCCGCAGCGGCGGCATCGGGGTATCCGCCCTGCAGTGACGAGGCGGTCAAGGGCATCATCGGCCTGGCCTTGCCGGAAGCCATCAGCGTGTTGTATCCCCAGCTCGACGACGTACAGGTGATGGCTATGCGCGATCACTATGCCGATGCCTACATGGCCCTGGACGCTAGTCCTTCCTTGTTGTATCCCGGGGTCCGCGAGGCCTTGCTCGGGTTTCGCGAGCAGGGTTACCGCCTTGCGGTGGCCACCGGCAAGGCGCGCCGAGGGCTGGACCGTGTGCTCAAGGCCCACGGCTGGGAGGACTTTTTCGACATCACCCGGGCGGCCGATGAAACCCGCGGCAAACCCCATCCTCTGATGCTTGAGCAGATCATGAGCCATTGTGAGGTGGGGCCTGAGCGTTCGCTGATGGTCGGCGATGCCTCGTTCGATCTATTGATGGCCCGCAATGCCGGCATGCACAGCGTCGCAGTGGGTTATGGCGCCTTGCCGCTGGACGTGCTGCGGCAATACGAGCCGCAGCTGTGTATCGAGTCGTTCGATCAACTGCCGCAGTGGCTGGACAGTCGCCGCGCCGGTGCGCGTGGCCTTGCATAAGGAGTAGAAAATGTCTGACCAATGGAAAGCGCCGCGCAGCGAAGAAGACAGCGCCCCGATCGGCGACGAGAAAAGCTGGCGATTGCTGGAAAAGACTCTGCTGGCCAGTGTTCAGGAGCAGCGCCGCGCACGTCGATGGGGCATATTCTTCAAGTTCTTGACCTTTATTTACCTGTTCGGCGCGATCTTGCTGTTTTCGCCGTTGCTGGACATGGAAAAGGCCGCCACCAGTGGTGCATCCGGGTACACCGCCGTGATCGACGTACGCGGCGTGATTGCCGACAAGGAAGCGGCGAGCGCGGACAACATCGTCGGCAGCCTGCGCAGCGCCTTCGAAGACACCAAGGTGAAAGGCGTGATCCTGCGCATTAACAGCCCTGGCGGCAGCCCGGTGCAATCCGGCTACGTATATGACGAGATCCGTCGCCTGCGCGGTGAGCACCCGGACATCAAGGTCTATGCAGTGATCGCCGACCTGGGCGCCTCCGGGGCCTATTACATTGCCAGCGCGGCTGATCAGATCTATGCGGACAAATCCAGCCTGGTCGGCTCCATCGGCGTGACTGCGGCGGGCTACGGCTTCGTCGGCACCATGGAAAAACTGGGCGTGGAGCGACGCGCCTATACCTCGGGTGAGCACAAGGCCTTTCTGGATCCGTTCCAGCCACAGCGCGCCGATGAGACCGAGTTCTGGAAGGGCGTTCTGGCCACGACCCATCGGCAGTTCATCGACAGCGTGAAGGCCGGGCGTGGCGATCGACTCAAGGACAAGGAGCATCCGGAGCTGTTTTCCGGGCTGATCTGGTCGGGCGAGCAGGCGCTGCAGCTGGGCCTGGTCGATGCCTTGGGCAGTAGCAGTATGGTTGCCCGTGACGTGATCGGCGCCAAGGATATGGTCGACTTCACCGTGAAGGAGTCGCCGCTGGACCGTTTCTCGAAAAAGCTGGGTGCCAGCGTTGCCGATCAGATCGCCATGTGGATGGGGTTCCAGGGGCCGAGTCTGCGCTGAGGTTGTGCGGTGCGGTCAAGGGCCCTTTCGCGGGCCCTCTGCCCGCTAAGGCGATCGTGATCGCCCTGCAGGACTCAAGTGATTTGCACACCTTCTTTGAGCAGCATGTCCACCAGGCGGATCAGCGGCAGGCCGACCAGGCTGGTGGCGTCCGGGCCTTCGGTGCTCTGGAACAGGCTCACGCCCAGCCCTTCGGCCTTGAAGCTGCCGGCGCAGTCATAGGGCTTTTCCGCCAGCAGGTAGCGCTCGATGGCTACGGTCGAGAGCCGGCGCATGTTCACTGTGAACGGCACCACATCGACCTGACACTCGCCGCTGTCCACATTCAATAGCGCCAGACCGGTGAGAAACGTGACGGATGCACCGCTGGCCGCGATCAACTGTTCGCGCGCACGCTCGAAATCCAGCGGCTTGCCCAGAATTCTCTCGCCCAACACTGCGACCTGATCCGAACCAATGATCAGATGCCCGGGGTGGGCGGCCGACAGTGCCCTGGCCTTCTGTTCAGCCAGGCGCTTGACCAGGGCGCACGCCGGCTCGTCTGGCAGGTGGCTTTCATCGATATCAGGCGAGGCGCAGGTGAACGGCAGACGCAGCCGCGACAGCAGTTCGCGGCGGTAGGGCGAGCTGGAAGCAAGTAGCAGGGCGGGCATGGCAGGCTCCTGTGGATGAACGGCCACTCTATCACGCACCCAGGCCCGAATTTCCTTTGACAGGCGAGGGGGGCGTCCCTAGAATGCTGCGCCTATGTTGAATGAACCGATTCCACCTCACGTTGACCCGCGCAAATTGGCAGATCGTGGCGTAACCCTTGAAGGTTCGCTGCAGTTGGCCGATTTGGAGAGACTCTGCGACCCGCTTTCCGACAACGTCGGTACGGTGCAGGCCAAATTCATCTTCGAACGAGACGAACGCAAGGCCGTGGTCATCCACAGCTGCCTGGACGTCGAAGTCAAGATGGTTTGCCAGCGTTGTCTTGAGCTGGTAACCCTGCCGATCCACAGCGAATGCAGTTACGCCGTGGTGAAGGAGGGTGCGAACACCCAGTCGTTACCGAAAGGTTATGACGTGCTGGAACTGGGCGAAGATCCATTGGATCTGCAGGCGCTGGTCGAGGAGGAGCTGTTGCTCGCCTTGCCCATCGTGCCTGCTCATCATCCGGAAGAATGCCAGCAGCCGGCGGGAGCAGATGATCCCGATCCGAGCGAGGACGAGGTAACGCGGTCCAACCCGTTCAGTGTATTGGCGCAGTTAAAGCGTGACCCAAACGTTTAGGAGTTAATCAATTATGGCTGTTCAGCAGAACAAAAAATCCCGCTCTGCCCGTGACATGCGCCGTTCGCACGACGCACTCGAGGCAAGCACCCTGTCGGTCGAAAAGACCACCGGTGAAGTGCACCTGCGTCACCACGTATCGCCAGAAGGCGTATACCGTGGCCGTAAAGTGATCGACAAGGGCGCTGACGAGTAAATCTTGTCCGCTCAGTCCGTCGCGATTGATGCAATGGGCGGGGACTTCGGTCCCCGCAGCATTGTTCAGGCCAGCCTTGCCTGCCTGTCCGCTACGCCCTCGCTGCACCTGACCCTCGTCGGTCACCCTCAACTCCTTGAAGAACTGATTGCCAGCCAGCCGGCGGTGGATCGCTCACGCCTGCACGTCGCTGCCGCCAGCGAAGTGGTCGGCATGGACGAGCGCCCGTCACAGGCGTTGCGCGGCAAGCCCGATTCCTCGATGCGGGTGGCGCTGCAGTTGCTGCGCGACGAGCAGGTTCAGGCCGTGGTCAGCGCGGGCAATACCGGGGCCTTGATGGCGCTGTCCAGGCACCTGCTCAAGACCTTGCCCGGTATCGACCGCCCCGCGATGATGGCCGCCATCCCCACGCGGGGAGGCTACTGCCAGCTGCTCGATCTGGGCGCCAATGTCGATTGCAGCGCCGAGCATCTGTATCAGTTCGCTGTGATGGGGTCGGTGGCCGCTCAAGCGCTGGGTGTCGAACGGCCACGGGTGGCGCTGCTCAACGTCGGTACCGAGGACATCAAGGGCAACCAGCAGGTCAAGCTGGCGGCAAGTCTGCTGCGCAAGGCGCAGGGCTTGAACTACACCGGCTTCATCGAAGGCGACGGTGTGTTCCGAGGCGAGGCCGATGTGGTGGTGTGCGACGGTTTCGTTGGCAACATCCTGCTCAAGTCCAACGAGGGGCTGGCCGGGATGTTTGCCGAACGCGTTCAGGCGTTGTTTCAAAGCAGCCTGATGGCGCGGGCCGTGGGCGCCCTGGCCATGCCGCTGCTCAAGCGCTTGCAGGCCGATCTGGCGCCGGCGCGCTACAACGGTGCCAGTTTCCTCGGCCTGCAGGGTATCGTGGTCAAGAGCCACGGCGCCGCGGGCGTGGAGGGCTTGCAGTGCGCGATAGACCGTGCACGCGACGAGATTCGTGAAAACCTGCCCCAGCGCCTGCACGGGCGGTTGGCGCAGATGCTGCTTTAGGCATGCCTGGCCCCCAGTGCTTGAATGTGACCACGAGCGGGCATAGGTTATCCAACTCTGAGTTCAGCGCGCCGGGTACGCTTCCGGCGTCGAAATTTTCGGCAACAAGATCACACAAGGGCTTGTTCAATGTCTGCATCCCTCGCATTCGTTTTCCCGGGGCAAGGTTCCCAGTCGCTCGGCATGCTGGCCGAACTGGGCGCACAGTACCCTCTGGTCATGGACACCTTCAAGGAGGCGTCCGACGCCCTGGGTTATGACCTCTGGGCGCTGGTCCAGCAAGGCCCGGTCGAAAGCCTCAACCAGACCGACAAGACGCAACCTGCCATCCTCGCTGCCTCCATCGCGCTGTGGCGCCTGTGGCTGGCCGAGGGTGGCGAGCGTCCGGCCTATGTCGCTGGCCACAGCCTGGGCGAATACAGCGCGCTGGTTGCCGCTGGCTGCCTGTCGCTGGCCGATGCGGTCAAGCTGGTGGAGCGTCGTGGCCAACTGATGCAGGAAGCCGTGCCGGCCGGGCAGGGCGCCATGGCGGCCATTCTCGGCCTGGAAGACGCCGATGTGCTGGCTGCCTGCGCCGAAGCTGCGCAGGGTGAAGTCGTCAGTGCAGTCAACTTCAATTCCCCGGGCCAGGTAGTGATTGCCGGTGCCGCACAGGCCGTTGCCCGTGCCATCGAATTGTGCAAGGCCAAGGGCGCCAAGCGCGCCATGCCATTGCCAGTCAGCGTGCCGTCGCACTGTGCGTTGATGAAGCCGGCTGCCGAACGCTTCGCCGAATCGATCAACGCCATCGACTGGCAGACGCCGCAGATCCCGGTCGTACAGAACGTCAGTGCCGGCGTACCGGCCGATCTCGAAACCCTCAAGCGCGACCTGCTCGAGCAGCTGTACAAACCGGTGCGCTGGGTCGAAACCGTGCAGTACCTGGCAGCCCAGGGCGCACCACGTCTGGTCGAGTGCGGTCCGGGCAAGGTCCTGGCTGGCCTGAACAAGCGCTGCGCCGATGGCGTAAGCACCGAAAACCTGAACACCCCCGAAGCTTTCGCTGCCGCTCGCGCGGCGCAAGCCTGATCAAGGAGAACTTGCATGAGCCTGCAAGGTAAAGTTGCACTGGTCACTGGCGCAAGCCGTGGCATTGGCCAGGCGATTGCCCTGGAACTGGGTCGCATGGGCGCCACCGTCATCGGTACCGCCACCTCCGAGAGCGGCGCCGCGCGCATTGCCGCCACGCTCAAGGAGCATGGTATCGAAGGTACCGGCCTGGAACTCAACGTGTGCAGCGACGAATCGGTGGCCGCCACCCTGGCCAAGATTCAGGAGCAGTTCGGCGCGCCGGCGATTCTGGTCAACAACGCCGGTATCACCCGCGACAACCTGATGCTGCGCATGAAAGACGACGAATGGCATGATGTGGTCGATACCAACCTCAACAGCTTGTTCCGCCTGTCCAAGGCCGTACTGCGTGGCATGACCAAGGCACGTTGGGGCCGGATCATCAGCATCGGCTCGGTTGTGGGTGCAATGGGCAACGTCGGCCAAGTAAACTACGCCGCAGCCAAGGCCGGTCTCGAAGGCTTCAGCCGTGCCCTGGCCCGTGAAGTGGGTTCGCGCGCGATCACCGTGAACTCGGTGGCGCCTGGTTTCATCGACACCGACATGACCCGCGAACTGCCTGAAGCGCAGCGTGAATCCCTGCAGGTGCAGATTCCGCTGGGTCGTTTGGGGCAGGCCGACGAAATCGCCAAAGTGGTCGGTTTTCTGGCTTCCGACGGTGCTGCCTACGTGACCGGCGCTACAATTCCGGTGAACGGCGGCATGTACATGTAACGAAAATTGTGACGGATGGCTTCAAAAAAATGTCTTACCCGGCATCCAAAATCCGTTATAAAGCTGCATCCGAATTCTAGGTGGCGGGCTCGCGTAGGGTGGCAGTGACGCTTTCAGTTTGAAAAGCCGAGCTTCTTCTATAAACTTACGTACCGGCCAGCCGCCTGACATATGTCCATTAGGAGTGAAAACAAGGTATGAGCACCATCGAAGAACGCGTCAAGAAGATCGTCGCCGAGCAACTGGGCGTCAAAGCGGAGGAGGTCACCAACTCTTCTTCCTTCGTTGAAGATCTGGGTGCCGATTCCCTGGACACCGTTGAGCTGGTGATGGCTCTGGAAGAGGAATTCGAAACCGAGATTCCTGACGAAGAAGCCGAGAAAATCACCACCGTTCAAGCTGCCATCGATTACGTCACTGCCCACCAGGCGTAACGTTTTGTAATCGCCGTTGCTTGTCATGGAAAAACCGCACTGCCTTCGTTGGCGTGCGGTTTTTTCTTTAGACGGCCGCGCGTTGATGTTTCCAGAATAAGGAGAGTGCTGTGTCGCGTAGACGCGTCGTGGTCACAGGTATGGGCATGCTGTCACCGCTGGGCACCGACGTGCCGAGCAGTTGGCAGGGCATCCTGGCCGGCCGCAGTGGCATAGGTCCTATCGAGCATACGGATCTATCGGCCTATTCGACCCGTTTCGGCGGCTCGGTGAAGGAGTTCGAGGTCGAGCAATACCTCTCGGTCAAGGAGGCACGCAAGCTCGACTTGTTCATTCAATACGGCCTGGCGGCGGGTTTCCAGGCGGTACGCAACGCCGGTCTTGAAGTCACCGACGCCAATCGCGAGCGTATCGGCGTGGCCATGGGTTCGGGCATTGGTGGCCTGACCAATATCGAAGAAACCTGCCGCATCATGCATGACAGCGGACCGCGCCGGATATCGCCCTTCTTCGTGCCTGGCTCGATCATCAACATGATCTCCGGTTTCCTGTCGATCCACCTCGGCGCTCAGGGGCCCAACTACGCGATCGCCACGGCCTGCACCACCGGCACCCATTGCATCGGCATGGCCGCGCGCAACATCGCGTATGGCGAAGCTGACGTGATGATCGCCGGTGGCGCGGAGATGGCTGCATGCGGCTTGGGCATGGGCGGCTTCGGCGCGGCCCGTGCGTTGTCCACGCGCAACGACGAGCCCACCCGTGCCAGCCGTCCGTGGGACAAGGGCCGTGACGGTTTCGTGTTGTCCGACGGTGCTGGCGCGCTGGTACTCGAAGAACTCGAGCATGCGCAGGCGCGCGGCGCGACCATCTATGCCGAACTGATCGGTTTCGGCACCAGCGGCGATGCGTTCCACATGACCTCGCCGCCCGAAGACGGCGCCGGCGCGGCGCGCTGCATGGCCAACGCCCTGCGCGATGCCGGCATTACGCCCGACCAGGTGCAATACATCAATGCCCATGGCACCTCGACCTCGGCGGGCGACCTGGCCGAAGTCAGTGCCATCAAGACCGTGTTCGGTGAGCATGCCTACAAGCTCGCAGTCAGCTCCACCAAGTCGATGACCGGGCACCTGCTCGGCGCCGCAGGTGCGGTCGAGGCGATTTTCAGTGTGCTGGCGATCAACAGCCAGATGGCGCCGCCCACCATCAACCTCGACGAGCCTGACGAAGGCTGCGATCTGGACTTCGTGCCCCATACCGCACGCAGCATGCCGATCGATGTGGTGCTGAGCAACTCGTTCGGGTTCGGTGGCACCAACGGTTCGCTGGTCTTCCGGCGCTTCGCCGGTTGATGCAGGCCTGGCTCGACGGGCAGCCATGCGATGCGCTGGGCCTGAAGAGTCGGGGCCTGGCCTACGGTGACGGTGTCTTCGAAACCGTCGCCGTGCGCGGTGGCCAGGCGGTACTTCTTGAACGTCATCTGACGCGCGTTACGCTGGGCTGCCAGCGTCTGGCCATCCTGATCGACTCGGATGTGCTGCGCGACGAAATTGTCCGCTATGCCGCAGCGCTGGAGAAGGGCGTGCTCAAGCTGATCGTCACCCGTGGCGACAGTGCCCGAGGTTACGCGCCCGATCCGCAGGCCGGTGCGCGACGTATTCTGCAAGGCGGTCCAAGCCCTGCCTATCCGCAGGCCAACGGCGCGCAGGGCGTGGAACTCTACCCCTGCAGTACGCGCCTGGCCGAGCAGCCGTTGCTGGCCGGACTCAAGCACCTCAATCGCCTGGAACAGGTCCTGGCACGCGCCGAATGGAGCGACCCGAGCTTCGCCGAAGGTTTGATGCTGGACATGTCCGGGCGCTTGGTCGAAGGGGTCTACAGCAATCTGTTTCTGGTCATCGACGGGGTGCTGCACACGCCTTCCCTGCAGCGCTGTGGCGTGGCCGGGGTGATGCGTGCCGAACTGCTGGAGCAGGCCGCAAGCCTGGGTCTGGAGGTTGTCGTGGACGACCTGTGGCCAGCGGACCTGGCACGGGCCGAGGAAGTCTTCGTGTGCAATAGCGTCTACGGCGTGTGGCCTGTGCGCGCATTCACGTCACTGAGGTGGCCGGCGGGTCCGCTCACCCGTAAACTGCAAGGCATTGCCCACGCGCTATTGGATGCCTGATTTGTGAAGCGTAAATTTCTGCTGTTGCTGGAGACGCTCATCGTGGTTGCCGTACTGGCAGCGGGCGTGGCGGCCTGGAAAGTCGACAGCGCCCTGAACCAGCCGCTGGCCGTCACTCAAGAACAATTGCTCGATGTACCCAACCGCGCGACCCCCGGCGGCACGATCCTGCGCATGGAGGCGGCGGGCACCCTGCGGGATGCCTTCTGGCTGCGTCTTTACTGGCGCTTCAATCGCGCCGGGCAGCCGCTGCACACCGGCGAATACCGCCTGACCCCGGGCATGACCGTGAACGAGCTGTTCAATGTCTGGCAGCGCGGCGAAGTGGTGCAGTACAGCCTGACCCTGGTCGAGGGCTGGAATTTCCGTCAGGTGCGCGCCGCGTTGGCGCGCCAGGAAAAGCTCGAGCAGACCTTGGGAGGCCTCAGTGACAGTGAAGTCATGGCGCGCATCGGCCACCCCAAGGTGTTTCCCGAAGGCCGGTTTTTCCCCGACACCTACAAGTACGTGCGTGGCATGAGCGATGTCGAGCTGCTGCAGCAGGCCTACGGGCGACTGGAAGAGGTGCTGGCCAGCGAATGGGCCGAGCGCGCCGCCAGCGCACCGTACAGCGAACCCTATCAGGCGCTGATCATGGCTTCTCTGGTGGAGAAGGAAACAGGTGTGCCCCAGGAGCGTGGCGAGATCGCCGGCGTCTTCGTGCGCCGCCTCAAGGCGGGCATGTTGCTGCAGACCGACCCGACCGTGATCTACGGCATGGGCGAACGCTACAACGGCAAGCTGACCCGCGCCGACCTGCGCGAGCCGACGGCCTACAACACTTACGTGATCGCCGGAATGCCGCCTACACCCATCGCCATGGTGGGCCGCGAAGCGATTCACGCCGCGCTCAACCCAGTTTCCGGTAGCAGCCTGTATTTCGTTGCGCGCGGCGACGGCAGCCATGTCTTTTCCGACGATCTGGATGCCCACAACGCTGCCGTGCGTGAGTACCAGCTCAAACGACGCGCCGATTATCGATCAAGCCCCGCGCCCGCGGCGGCGCCGAGCGAGACCGGCACGCGCGAGCCACAAGAGAAGCCGGACGCCGCCGAGGCGCCCGCTCAATGACGGTGCAGAGGTAGGCCGTTCGCGGAACGCATTCGTCTACCTTGCTGCAAAACCAGCCGCCGCATACCAAACAACACTTTCAGGTACCAGGACAAGCACATGGCAAAAGGTTGCCTCATCGTATGCGACGGAAATAACGGGGCGGGCAAGTCTTCCGTTATTCGCGCCATCGAAGAATTCCTGACCGCCAGGAACCACCCGGTGGTCATTACCCGCGAGCCTGGCGGTACACGGATCGGCGAGAAGATTCGCGAGGTGGTCCTTGATCCGGAGACGCCAGAACTCTGCGATACCACTGAGCTTTTGCTGTTCGCCGCTGCCAGAGCACAGCATCTGAAGGAAAAGATCATTCCTGCGATAGCGGCAGGCGAGGTCGTGGTGTGCGATCGCTTCACCCCTGCGACCGTGGCGTTCCAGCACTACGGACGGGGCATTGCGTTGGACCTGGTGCGAAGCATCAACGGCTTTGCGCTGGAGGGCTTTGCACCGGACCTAAACATCATCCTGGATGTGGATCCCGAGATCGGCATGAAGCGCGTCGCTTCCCGCGGCCAGGGGCTGGACCGGATGGAGAGGCAGAAGCTCGAGTTTCTTTCCAGGGCCCGGGACGGATTCCTGCGGCAGGCAGAGGAGGCGCCGGACACCTTCGTGGTCATCGATGCGTCAGAGCCGTTCGACGTGGTGAGCGGTAACGTTCTGGCCGTCGTTGCAAATCTGCTGACTGAAAAAGGGATCGGTTAGGCGATACCTCCCCAAAAAAGTGTATCGCCGCCTGCCTATTGCCTCGGCAAGGCACGCCCCAGACGTTAGCTGGCGATCATTCCGGCTCCCTCCCGGGTCGCTTCGCTGGTCCGCATGGCCAGTTTCCGTACCTCGTCGGCGACCACGGCGAATCCACGCCCGGCCTTGCCGGCCTCCCCGGCACGAGCCGCTTCGATCGCCGCGTTCACTGCCGGCAGATTGCTGGTGCACCGTGGTGCCGCACTCGGCGATCCGCTCCCTGGCGTGGGTTTGCTCGGCAAGCAGTTGCTCGCTGGCCCTGAATAGTCGCTGTAACAGGGGGTGGGTGCCGTTGGCAGGGGCGCGTCACCGCCTTCCAAGCGGTTCGCCAAGGCCGTCAGCGCACTACGGATAGAACCAAAGAGAAACGACACGCGACACCTCTCGACAGCAAAGCGATCCAATCGGCTGATGCAGACGTTTCTGCACCCCTCATTTCATCTCAGCCCGCCGGGCTGACCGTGACCGGTCCGGTGCGCCGTGAATGAGGGTGGGCATGGGCTGGCGGACAACTTGCGTTCAGCAGGTTCACGGGCTCTCCATGGGGCGTATTGAGGTAGGCTCGACACCACTCGTCGGCACGCTGGGAAATGGTGTCCCGCCCGCACAGGCCGAGCGTCTCCACCAGTGTTTCCATGGCATCGGACCACTGTCGGAAGTAGGCATCGTTGACGCTTTCGCCCGGCTGAGCAGGGGTTGCCTTGATCTGATCGCTGAAGACTTGCACCCATTGGGCCCAGCTGAAATGGCCTGCCTGGTGCAGGTGCACCACCAGGGAAAAGGCCTGAGCCTGCCAGGGATGCTCGAAAACCGATCCTTCGGTATCCAGCGGAAGGCCGAGGGTTGCGTAATCGCTGTGCGGGGTCGTGTTCATGCCGCCTCCAGATAGTTGTCCCACAGGTCGATGCACACCGAGTCCGGGGTGGCTGTGCCCCACAGTTCTTCGGCGCTGAACCGTACGGTGTAGACCTGTTGCGGTTGCTCATCCAGGCCGTGGGCCATGCTGTCGGGCGTTGCGAACGCACCATGGGCTAGTTCGATGACGCCGACCTTGCCCCGCGCATAGCGAGGCAGACGGATATGAGTGGTGGGGTTGAGGTTCTTCGCCCGCACCCTGTCGCCGACCTTGAAGCGGCCGGACACCTCGTGCTTGGCACGTGCCGAGGCGCCGCCGAGAATCACTGTCTCCACCAGATCTGCAGTGAGCACCTGAACCGGTTGTGGCGCTGGAGTCGGTGCAGCCCGACCGTGCAATTCGGCTGTGCTGATCACACCCTTTTCCACCAGCAGTGTCTCGAAGGCGTGTAGCCAGTGTTCGTAGTAGCTGCTTTCCAGGTAGTGGATCGGGTCCATGCGCTCGATGGAATGGCGGAACTCGTCGACATTGAAATGCCCCCCGGCAAACAGCGCGGCAAACAGCGGAAAGATCCGGCGCTCCCAGTCATGGTGAAAGACCGGTTCATCTTCTTCAGCCAGTACCGGGCCGAAGCCATGCAAACCACCCAGATCATGTATTCCATTCATTCGACGACCTCCTCTGAGGCGACGGGTGCGATGGGCAGCCCGGTGCCGATCATGGCGTCGCGGGTGACCAGTTCGCTCAGGCGCTCTTCGCTCCACCCCTGTGTGCCTGCGGGCTGTTCGGGCAGTACCAGGTAACGCAGGTCGGCGCTGCTGTCCCAGACGCGTACCTCCTGATGGGCAGGAATCTGTAGTCCGAATTCAGCCAACACGCCACGCGGGTCGATCACCACGCGCGAGCGGTAAGGGGCGGATTTGTACCAGGCAGGCGGCAGGCCGAGCGTGGGCCAGGGGTAGCATGAACAGAGCGTGCACACGGTGACGTTGTGCACTTGAGGGGTATTTTCCACTACCACCATCTCCTCGCCCTGCACGCCGGAAAAGCCCAGCTCGGCGATGGCAGCGGTGGCGTTTTCCAGCAGGCGACGTCTGTACTGCGGGTCGACCCAGGCCTTTGCCACTACGCGCGCGCCGTTGCGCGGGCCGATCTGGTGCTCGTAGGTGTCGATCAGCGCCTCCAGGGCGGCAGGGTCGACCAGGCCTTTATCCAGCAGCAGCGACTCCAGGGCCTTGATGCGCAGCTCTGCGGTGGCGGGCGGTTCGGTGTGGTCGTGATGATGATCGTGGTCGTGGTCGTGGTCGTGGCTCATTGCTGGATCCTCACAGGTGTTGCCAGTCGATACTGGCCTCGAAGGCGGCGGCGGCTTGATACAGCGTGCTTTCGCCGTAATGGCGCGCCACCAGCATCATGCCGACTGGCAGCCCCTCGACTTGGCCACAGGGGATCGACATCGCCGGATGGCCGGTGACATCGAATGCCGCGGTGTTGCCGATCATCTCGAATGCGCGTGCCACATAGTCGGTCAACGAGACGGTCGCCGAGGGCAGTGGTTGGGCCAGAATCGGCACGGTGGGCATGAGCAGGACGTCGTAGTCACTCAGCGCCTGGTCATAGGCCGCGCGGACGCGGCGGGCCAGGTTCTGTGCCTTGGCGTAGTAGCGACCGTGGTAGCGCTCCAGACCGTACTGGCCGACGAACATGCACAGCTTGAGGGTCGCCGACAGCGCGTCGGCGTTTTCACGCCACTGGGCATGCTTGTCCAGCAGCGCGACGTCGTACAGACCTTTCCAGTTAAAGCCCATGCCATTGCCGTGCATCATCTGCGCCGTCAGCCCTTCGCAGCCGATCGGTTGCCAGAGCGCGCCGGCCAGGCCATGTTCGGCTATCGACACTTCGCTGACCTGAGCGCCGAGTTGCTGCAGATGATTGATCGCGAAGCGGACCTTGTCGGCCACCCGCGGATCGAGGTTCGGCAGTTGGAAACCCTCCAGCAGGACGCCGATCCTGAGCCCGCGCACGCCGCGATCCAGCACCTGGGTGTAGGGCTCGACCACCGGGGCATACTGGCGCGGATCAAGACCGTCGGCACCGGCAATCACTTCGAGCATCAGCGCGTTGTCGTACACGTTGGCGGTGATGGGCCCTGCGTGGTCGACTGTCGCCTCGATGGGCATGATCCCGGAGTACGGCACCAGGCCATGGGTGGGCTTCATGCCGTAGGTGCCGCAAAACGCTGACGGGATTCGGATCGAGCCGCCCTGATCGCCACCGATGGCCATATCCACCGCCCCTGACGCTACCAGTGCGGCGCTGCCGGAGGAGGACCCTCCGGCGATGTAGCCGTGTCGGCGCGGGTTGTGCACCGGCCCCGGGTCGGAGGTGTGACTCCCGCCGGACAGGCAGAAATGCTCGCAGGTGGCTTTACCGGTAATGGTCGCGCCCGCATCGAGCAGCCGGCTGACAATGGTGGCATCGAAGGAGGGCACGAAGCCCTCCAGGGTGCTGGCACCGTTCATCATCGGTACCCCGGCCAAGGCAATGTTGTCCTTCAGCGCAACGGTACGTCCGGCCAGTTTGCCTTGAGCGGCGCCGCAGACCTCGGTGCGGTAGTACCAGGCGTTGAGCGGGTTGTCGGCCTTGCTGGGGCGCAGGCCTGCGTCACGCGGGTAGCGCACCGGCGGGATTTCGTCGGGCTGGGCATCGATGAGGTCGTAGGCGTCGAAGCTCGGTTGCATCAGGGCCAGATACTCGCTCGCCTGCTCTGTCGTCAGGTGCATGTGCAGGCGCTGCGCGAGCGCGTCGAGTTGTTCGGGAGTGGGGCGTTCGATGGCCATGGAGTGTCCTGTTTCGGTACGGCGCACGGGGTGCGCTGGGTCACGGTCGGGTGGAGTCAAGAGTGGCGCGTCCGCCGGCCGATGGCTTGGCTGTGGCGGACAGCGGCTTGGCTGAGACGGTCAGGCCGTCAAAACACATGGGCGTAGCGCAGGTTCACCCGCATGTCTTCGCGCGGGCCGTTTTCCACGGACAGGTCCCGGCCCAGCTGCAGCTGCAGCTGATCGCGCGGGCTGACAAAGGTGGTGGCGCTGAGGCGCAAATACGTGGTGCGGGTTTCATCGTCCTGATGCACGCCGTCGACGCTGTTTTCACCGCCCCAGTTATGGCCGACGCCTACGGCGAAGGCGGTCTGTGGTGTGGGCATGTAGCGGCCCATGAGCTGGACGCTGTAGGACACCTGCTGCTCGCGTCGGACCGAGTCGGCGCCGTAGTCGTTGTTGTCGCCGTACCAGATGACGTCGCCGACCATGTCGACGGCCCATTTCTCTCCAAATCGTTTGACATAGGCAGATTGCAAATCGAGTTTCCAGCGATGCTCGCCCAGGTTCAGGCCTTCTTCATTGTCGTATTCGCCAGTGGGTACGTACAGGTAGGGCGTGAAGGCAAGCACGTCGCCGGCGTCATTGAGCCGGTACTTGAAAGCGGGCGCCAGGATCAGGTCGCCGATGCCATTGCTGTCCCCGAGGAGCGAGGCATCGCCATGGCCGGCGACGCGACCGAAAGGCAAGAGGAACTGCGGGTCGACCGTGAGTCGGTCGGTCAGCGCATAGACATGCAGCAGTCGCAGGATGCCGATGTCCGAGCGCACATCGAAATCCGAGCTGGCTTTGTGGCCATTGGCATACAGATTGTCGGTGCGGGCGTGTTGGTAATAGAGCAAGCCAATGGTGGCGTTGGTGGGGAACTGGTCGTAATCGCCCGGAGCCACTTCAGCGGCCTGAGCGGTAAGCGAGCAGCACAGTGAGGCGAGCGTGATGGGGTAACGAATCGTGGCCATGGCCGAGCACCTTTTCATGGACAAACGGGGGCCAGCACCCCGCCAGGCGGGATGTGGGCTTGAGCGCAGAGGGTTGCCGCCGGTCAGGCGGGCAGGGGTTGGGCGTCGCGCAGCATGCCGGTCTGGGCATGGCAGTTGATGTACTCGAACAACTGGTTGCGACCGTCGCTGACCGATACTTCGTGGTACAGGCGCAGTTTCGAGAGCCCGCCAATCACCCTGAAGAACGTGGTGAAGATGCGCAGGTGGGTCGGGTGCGATTCGGCCCACCGCTCCAGGCGATCGAGCGAACGCCAATGGCCAATGTCGTAGGCGATGTCCAGCAGATTGCCGTCAAGGTCGACGTTGCGCACGAAACGGTTGCTGTAGCAGCCAAGGGCCTGGCCTTGGTCGCGCAGAAAATCCATGCCGTCCTGGAGCGGTGGGAGCATTTCCTGAAAGTACAGCGCGCGCTCTTCCTCACCGGCCTCGACCCAGTCTTGCCCGGAGCGGATCAGGGTCAGGTTGTCGTGGCCGCGGACCAGTACTCGTCCGCCTTTTGCCGGATCGCCCGAGATGACCTGCAGGGACGCGTCGGGTCGCATCCGGTCGGTTTGCGACACAGGAAATCGGTCTCGCGCAGACCCCCAATAGCCATGCTCCTGAATTTCACCGCTGATGCCGTCCATGACGGCGCCCACGCCGGGCAAGTCATCGGTAAAGGCGTACAAGGTTTCGAATTGCTCGGCGCGCGGTGCCACTACTTCTCGGAAGTAGCCCAGGTGCTCGCTCAGGCGCTCGTCGCTGGCCCACCATGACTCGACCGCAGGGCTGCGCAGCCAGCGACAGTAGGCGGCAGGGTCGGCCCAGTAACCGACCACGATGAAATTGCCGTAGCCTTGGTTGTCCTCGTGATAGGTGATGTCGTGATTGCCCGGGGCATCATCGCCAGCGAACTGCGCGACGATCTTTTGCATGGCCTGGACCGCGATGGCGTGGTGGACGGGCAGGAACTGCACGCCCAGATAAGCCATGACCACCTGCTCGAGCTTGGGGTCGGCACGGCCGACGAACATGGGAAACGGTGGCTGGTAGTCGTCGTCCACACGGCGGGACAGCGTGCGTGGGCATTTCAGATGCTTGTCGATTGCAGATTCCATGGGCACTCCTTGAGACGATCAGGCTGAGGTATCGAGGCAGTTGGACGAGGCACGTCCACGTCGGCGAAGCTGGTAGGCCAGGCAACCCAGTTCGATCAGCACCGATACGAACTCTTCCGGCGCCAGATCACGGCCCTTGAGGGCCAGCAGGCATTCGGCAAAGGGGGACGGACGCAGGCTGGGCATGGGGCCTCCAACGGTCACCGTGAGTGGCGACCTCGATGGGGCTCACGTTAAGGCAAGCTTCGCGAGTGCCGCTTGATTCGGGCGGACGTCGGCTTGGTTGAAAAGGACAGTGCGCGATCGAGGGTCCGATGTGCCTCATCGATTGGCAGGGTCGTGGTCGCTGGCGCCATTTCAGCGCACGTCCATACCCGTACTTTCGGCCCGCGGTACGTATCATGCGGCATCACAGGCACTGGCCCGATAGTTGCTGGGCGAACTGCCGAACAGGCCCTCCGGGGCTTCGTGAAGGGGGCGTGAGCCCGTTACCGCGAGATCGATGTCATGAGCCAAGCCGCTTACACCACCCTGGCCGTCGCCGCCCCGCAGCGTTTCGATTACTGGAAGGAAGTGATCTGCCGACACTGCATTCCGGCTTCCAGTAAAGCTCTGGAGGACACGCCGTTCGAGGGCCAATTACGCGTGCAAGGCCTCGGCCCGCTGGATATCTGCTCGCTGAGCGCCGCACTGCATGAGTGGGAGCGCAAGCCCGGCGACCTGCGAACCGGTCCGGATGACGACCTGTGGCTGGGTTTTATCGAGCATGGCCATGGCAAGTTGGAGCAAGGCGGGCGTAACGCGTTGTTGCAGCCCGGCAGCCTGGTGCTTTACGACGCCGCGCAGACCTTTCGTTTCAGCCTGGGAGGTCGCGACAACCATCTCATGCGCATTCCCCGGCACCTGCTCAGCAGCCGCTTACCGCAGGTAGAGCGTTTGACCTCTACCGTCCTCGACGAAGGGCGTCCTGGCGTAGTGCCGCTGCGCGAAATGCTGCGCCAGGCCGCTACCCAGCCTGCGGCCCTGGAGCCGCCGGAGGTGGCCGGACGGTTCTCGCAAACGCTGCTGGATCTGCTGGTGCTGAGTCTGGAGTTGCAGGACAGCAACACCGCCAGTATTGAGCGCGGCTTGTATGCCCGTGCCATGAACTACATGTT
Organism: Pseudomonas sp. RIT-PI-a; assembly: GCF_001187875.1. Lineage (NCBI taxonomy): Bacteria > Pseudomonadati > Pseudomonadota > Gammaproteobacteria > Pseudomonadales > Pseudomonadaceae > Pseudomonas > Pseudomonas sp. RIT-PI-a. The sequence goes on along the minus strand of NZ_LGIR01000033.1, from coordinate 162,679 downwards.
GCGTCATCTGGCCGAGACAGACTTGAGCGTGGAGCGCATCGCACAGGCCCACCATGTGTCACCACGAACGGTCACCCGTGCTTTCGCCCGCCACCAGAAAACACCCATGGCAGCGCTCTGGCAGGTGAGACTGCAACGCAGCCGCGAAGCGATCGAATGCGGCCAGGCCCGTTCCGTGTCGCAGGTGGCACTGGACTATGGCTTTTCCGATTTCTCGCATTTCAGCCATGCCTTCAAGAAAGCGTTCGGCGTTTCGCCCAGTACGTTACTGAAACGACAGTAAGGCGAGCGGCGTTACCTATCTGCCTGTTCTGACGTCACCATTGGGGACATGCCTGGCCTGCACGCGCCATTCACCCTGTCCAGACATGGCCCACAAGACCCTATACAATCACCAGGCTTCACGGCTGGCGGGTCTGCCTGTTCCCGCTTTGAAAATGCCCATTTCGCCAGCGATGGGATTATTCTCCTCATTGAAAATTGTAGGCTCGATGACGTTTCCAGTGATTTTGCCCGGCGTTGACGTCTGGTTTGCATTGCTTTCGGGCAAAGGATTGTCGACCGAACTGCGAGGGCATTTGCGTGGCTGAAGCCTACCCCTGGCAAGACGACCTGTGGCACAAGCTCACCGGACGCACCCAGCATGCCCACGCCTATCTGCTGCACGGGCCACAGGGTATCGGCAAGCGTGCCCTGGCCGAGCGGCTGATGGCGTTGCTGTTGTGCCAGCGTCCCGCCGCGCAGCAGGCCTGTGGCGCCTGCAAGTCCTGTCTGCTGCTGCACGCCGGCAGCCATCCGGACAACTTCATCCTCGAACCCGAGGAAGCGGACAAGGCGATCAAGGTCGACCAAGTCCGCGAACTGGTGGCGTTCGTGGTGCAGACGGCGCAGCTGGGTGGGCGCAAGGTGGTGCTGATCGAGCCCACCGAGGCCATGAACATCAACGCCGCCAATGCCTTGCTGAAGAGTCTCGAAGAGCCTTCGGGCAATACCGTGTTGCTGTTGGTCAGCCATCAGCCCAGCCGCCTGCTGCCCACGGTCAAGAGCCGGTGCGTGCAGCAGGCCTGCCCGCTGCCGAGCCAGGCAGTCAGCCTGCAATGGCTGGCCACGGCGCTGCCGGACGTGGACGAAGGCGCGCGCGCCGATCTGCTGGCCCTGGCTGCCGGCTCGCCTCTGGCCGCCGTCAGGTTGCAGGCTGCCGGGATCGTCGAGCAGCGGGCACTGGTCGTCGATGGGGTGAAGAAGCTGTTGAAAGGGCAGCAGACGCCCAGCCAGTTGGCCGACGCCTGGAGCGGTGTACCGTTGCTGCTGCTGTTCGACTGGTTCTGCGAGTGGTCGAACCTGCTGCTGCGCTATCGCCTGACGGCGGACGAGCAGGGCCTGGGCTTGAGCGACATGCGCAAGGTGCTGCAATATCTGGCCGACAAGAGCACTCAGGACAAGGTGCTGGCCATTCAGGACTGGGTGCTGATGCAGCGCCAGAAGGTTCTGGCCAAGGCCAACTTGAACAGGGTGTTGCTGATCGAAGCGCTGCTGGTGTCCTGGATGGCCTTGCCGGGGCAGCGGTGATGGGTGCATTGTGATCGGACGCTGCCGACGCCGGAGGCGGCTTGCACCGCTGCTACAGGGGCGGCCAAATGCAGCCTGCATGTGAATGTGTAGCAGCGGCGCAAGGGATTTTTCCGATACAACGCGGCACTGCCAACCGTGGCCGCAAAAATCGACCACCAGTAAGGGAGCACGAATGAATCAACCCGTCAGTCCCGGACCGCGCAACGGCATTCTGTCCCTGACCATCAAGGACAAGGCCGTCCTGTATGCCGCCTACATGCCGTTCATCAAGAACGGTGGCCTGTTCATCCCCACCAGCAAGAGCTACAAGTTGGGCGATGAGTTGTTCATGCTGCTCAACCTGATGGACGAGCCGGAAAAGATTCCGGTCGCTGGCCGCGTGGCCTGGATCACCCCCAAGGGCGCCCAGGGCAACCGCGCTGCCGGAGTCGGCGTGCAGTTCAACGATGGCGACAACACGGCGCGCAACAAGATCGAAACCTACCTGGCCGGTGCCTTGAAGTCCGACCGTCCCACTCACACGATGTAGTTGTCCTATCCTCATGCTTGTAGATTCCCACTGTCACCTGGATCGCCTCGACCTCGCCGAACACAACGGCTGCCTGGACACCGCGCTCAATGCCGCGCGCGCCTGCGGTGTCGGCCACTTCCTGTGCATCGGCGTGAGCGCCGACAATGCTGCAGCGGTCAAGGCCCTGGCCGGCCGCTACGACGATGTCGATTGCTCGGTCGGCATTCATCCCCTGGACCTGGCACCCGGGCAGCCACCGGCCCTGGACTGGCTGCTAGGCGAGCTCGATGATCCCCGCGTCGTGGCGATCGGCGAAACCGGCCTGGATTACCACTACGAACCCGAGGCCGCAGAGTTGCAGCAGGCATCGTTCCGCCTGCACCTGCAGGCGGCCAACCTGACCGGCAAACCGGTCATCGTGCATACCCGCGGCGCGCGTGCCGACACCCTGGCCCTGTTGCGCGAGGCGCAGTTGCCCCAGGCCGGCGTACTGCACTGCTTCACCGAAGATTGGGACATGGCCAAGGCTGCCCTCGACCTGGGCTTCTACATTTCGCTGTCCGGTATCGTGACGTTCCGCAATGCCGATGCCCTGCGCGAAGTCGCCCGCCAGGTGCCTGCCGATCGCCTGCTGGTCGAGACCGATTCGCCTTACCTGGCGCCCATTCCCTACCGTGGCAAGTCCAACCTGCCGCAGTACGTTCGTGAAGTGGCGCAGTGCATCGCCACGGTCCGGGGCGAGACGTTCGAAAGCCTGGCCGAGCGCACCACCGACAACTTTTGCCGGCTGTTCCCACTGGCACGGGTTCGTCGTCAGGCCTGAGCGTTGCGCAGGCAAAAAAAACCCGGGCTCTGGGGGGAGAATCCCGGGTCAAGACCATTAGGAGTCACTACAGGCGCGTGGTCCATCGACGCCTTGCCGACGCGTCATTGGGGGAGATGACGCGACGACTCCTTGAGTATCGTCGAGCGCCGGTCGGGCGCCAGTGCCCATGCGGGTTTTCTTAAACGTATTTGGAATACGTGCAAGGTTGCTCAGCACCGATTTCGGGGTTGTGTGGCATATCCGCCATAACGCCAGAGATTTCGGATGATCCGTGCATTTTGACCTCATACAGGCATAATGACGGCCTTCGCTTTCGATCCAGTCCTTCCTATGCAAAAAGAACCTCGTAAGGTCCGTGAGTTTCGCCGCCGTGAGCAGGAAATCCTCGACACCGCGCTTGCGCTCTTTCTCGAGCAGGGCGAAGACAGCGTCACGGTCGAGTTGATCGCCGACACCGTCGGTATCGGCAAAGGCACCATCTACAAGCACTTCAAATCCAAGGCCGAGATCTACCTGCGCCTGATGCTCGACTACGAGCGCGATTTGAACGCACTGCTGCATTCGGCCGACATCGATCGCGACAAGGAAGCCTTGTCCCGCGCCTATTTCGAATTCCGCATGCGCGATCCGCAGCGCTACCGACTGTTCGACAGGCTCGAAGAGAAGGTCGTCAAAGGCAATCAGGTGCCCGAACTCGTCGAGCAGTTGCATACGATTCGCGCGTCCAATTTCGAGCGACTGACCTTCCTCATCGAGGGACGGATCAGCGAAGGCAAGCTGGAGGATGTGCCGCCGTACTTCCACTATTGCGCAGCCTGGGCTCTGGTGCACGGCGCGGTGGCGCTGTATCACTCGCCGTTCTGGAGCAATGTGCTGGAAGATCAGGAAGGCTTTTTCCAGTTCCTGATGGACATCGGCGTGCGCATGGGCAACAAGCGCAAGCGCGATCCGGAACTGCCGGGTCCCAAGGAATCCTGAGCCTGGGCACTCCCCAGCTTCGCGAACTGGCGCAGAAGCTGCATCAGCCAGGCAATCGCCGGGATCTTGTCGCCGGCTCTGGAGGATGCATGCGTAACCTGGTCGTGCTGCTGGCGCTCTTGGCGTTGAGCGGCTGCATGAAGGTCAGTGATCTGGGCGAGGGCGCTCGCTACCACTTGAGCGATGCAGGCGTGCTGAATCACAGCGAAACCCGCCGCTTCAATAACCTGCGCGTGCAGCCCGACTCGTTCATCTACATCGCCCAAGGCTCGTTCGTGCCTCCCGGCGGCGCCTACCCCAGGCCCAACGTGGTCGCCGAAGAAGCGTTCGAAGCCTTCGTCGAGTACTTTCCCCTGGTACGCCGTGCCCCGGCACCGCTGGGCCTGGAACAAGCCATGGGCGAAGCCCGCAATGCCGGTGCGCATTACCTGCTCTATGCCCGTTTTGCCCGTGCCGACGACCGCATCGGCAACACGGACGAGTGGGCCGACCAGGAGGCCCTGGATCGACTCGGCGTGGACAGCAGCGTGATCCAGATCATGCTCATCGAAACCAGCACTCACTACCTCATCGATACCGCCACCATCCGCAGCCGTGGCGGACTGCTGACGATGCATGACAACAAACCGGAAGATTTGCTTGGCCCGCCCCTGGAGGACTACGCTCGTAGCCTGTTGGGCGTAAGCCGCTGAGGAGACAGGCATGACGGGCAAGGCCGACGATTTGCTGGCGCACATCCCCACTCACGAAAAGGGTTTGCCGCCCGTGCACCTGTGGAATCCCGATTTCTGCGGGCACATCGACATGCGCATTGCCCGCGACGGCACCTGGTTCTACCAGGGCACGCCGATCGGTCGGCCGGCGATGGTCAAGTTGTTCGCGGGCATCCTGCGCCGCGATGGCGACGAGTACGTCCTGGTTACCCCGGTGGAGAAGGTGGGCATCGTCGTCGATGACGCGCCGTTCGTGGCCGTCGACATGCAGGTATCGGGTGCAGGCGAGCAGCAGACGCTGCGCTTCACCAGCAATGTCGAAGACAGTTTCGATGCGGGTGAGGAGCATCCGCTGCGGGTGGACATCGACCCCTGCAGCCAGGAGCCTTCGCCCTACGTACGGGTGCGTACCAACCTGGAAGCGCGCATCCACCGCAACGTGTTCTATCGTCTCGTCGAGTTGGCGGTGGTGCGTGACGGTTGGCTGGGGGTGTGGAGCGGTGGGGTGTTCTTCCCCATAGGCCGGGATCCCGGGCGATGACCAGCCCCCGTCCGAGTGGCGGGGGACCGTCATGGGCCGTCGAGGTGGTTACTTCTGCGGCGTCAGCGTCAGTCGCTTGATGCCATAGGCCTTCTCGAAGTTCTGCGGCTGCATTGGAAAGCTGACGTACTGATTCTTGAGCCAGGCATCGATGCCATCGGCGTAGTTGGCACTGGCCGGATTACCGGATTGCCCGCTGCTGTTGAGGCCGATCATGGGTTCGGTCTGGGCGAAGTCGACGACGATGCGCAGGGCCGGTATCGACGCGGTGTCGAAGCTGTCGCCCCACCGGTAGGCTGCGGCATTGAGCGTGGTGTGATCCCCGCCAGTGGCCACCGGACCGCGTACTGTCTGGCCAGCGGCGTCCGTCCAGCTGGTGCGGTGCAGGCGGCCCCACTGCCATTTGCTGCGGTCGGCGCCCAGTTGTGTCTCGCCAGCAGTAACCGCCGCAGCCAGGCTGCGAGCCAGGATGGCAGGCTTGTCTTCCTTCTGAGGCGTGGTCACGTCGTCCCAGAACGGGCTGTCGTCGCGGCCCAGCAGATGATCGGCCTGGGCCGAGTAGGAAGCCATGCCCTGAGCGACGAAGGCCTTCCAGGCGGCGCTGTCGATCGGCCCCAGTTCGTCGAGGAAGGTGCGCTGCATGCTTTGTTGCAAAAACAGCTCGTACAACGCGGCGTCAGCGGATTGCGCGCTCAGCCGGCCATCGAAGGCCATCAGCCGGGTGTAGGCCTCCCGGGCCTTGGTGCGATCGGCGTCGGGCAGGGCGTCGATGGCGCTCTTCAGCGGTTGCACCATGCCGGGTGCGAGAAACATCTTCTTCAGTTTGGCGGCGAACGGGGTGGTCTGGTCGGACTGCATGGCGATCATGCTGCGGGTGTCATGCTTGCCGGCGCCGGCCAGTTCCGCGAGGCGCTCGCTGCGCTCAGGGTAGTACCAGCCGTTGGAGAGCTGAATACCGTAACCCGGCGGCACGATGCGCTGGTTGGCGGTCCCCAGCCAGCCCTGCGGCGGGTCCTGGTCGTAGGGATGCAGCATCGGGTCGGCCAGGCCGTCCCAGTCATACCGGCCATCCCAGCCGGGGGAGGGCAGCATGCCCTTGCCCTCGAGGCGATTGGGGAAACGGCCGGTGACTTGCCAGCCGATGCTGTTGGCGTCGGCGAACAGCAGGTTGGTAGCCACCGCGCGGATCTGCCGGCTGGCATCCGAGGCCTTCTCGACATTGCTGGCGCGCGACAGATCGAACAGGGCGTCCAGGCTCTTGTCTTCGGTCAGGTCCGGCAGTTGCAAGGCCAGGCCATAGCCACCGCTGGCCGACAGGCCGGCGAGGTCGTTGAGCAGGGCACCATGTCCGGTTTCGTACACGGCTTCGCGCAGTGGCCGCTGCCCCTTGGCCAGGAAGGTTTCCTGACGTACCCGCGTCGGTAGCCATTTGCCGTTAGACTGATAAAGCACGCGGCCGCCTTCGCTTTTGACCTTTTCCACAAACAGATCCTGGTTGTCGCCCATCACGGCCGACATGCCCCAGGCCACTTGACCATTGAAGCCTGTGAGCACGCCCGGCAGACCGGCCAGGGCGACGCCCGCGGCCTGATAACGCGGTGCCCGCAGCTGGACGAAGCTCCAGGCGGAGGGTACCGCAGTGGCGGCATGTAGATCGTTGGCGAACAGGCTTTTTCCGGACCGCGCGCGTTGCGGGGCGATGGCCCAGTTGCTGGAGCTGGCCGTGCCGAGTCGCTCGAGTTCATGGTTCAAAGTGCCGAGCCCCGCCACATGGGTCAGCGAGTTGCCCAGAGACACACCCTTGAGTTTCTCGGCCTCGGTGAACGGCAGGCTCTCGTCCGGATAGACCGGCAGCAGCCAGGCCAGTTTGTCGGTGCCCACTTTCTGCGCCAGTGCCAGCGAGCCCAGCTCTTCCTGCAGGTTGAGCGACTGGCTGAACGACCACAGGGCGAACATCAGCGCCGAGTCTTCGGCCTTCCAGTATTCGGGGGTGTAGCCACTGAGCGGTGCCGGCAGCTTGCCGCGATAGCGGAACAGGTAGGCGTTCACGCCCCGCGCGTAGACATCGAAGAAGCGCTTGAGCCGCGGTGATGCAGCGGCGTACAGCTGGTCGGCGTTCTTCTTCAGGTTGATCCTGCGCAGCAGGCGGTCGCTGTCCAGTGCATCGGCACCGTCCAGCTCGGCCAGGCGCCCCTGAGCCAACAGGCGCATGCGTACCATCTGAGTGATACGGTCGCTGGCGGCGACATACCCTTGAGCAAACAGGGCGTCGTGGAAGGTGTTGCTCTCGATCAGCGGCATCCCCAGGCCGTTGCGCCGCACCGAGACGTTCTGCGCCAGACCCTTGAGCGGCTGTACGCCCACGCTGGGCGGCAGGCTTTGTTCGGCAGAGCCGCCCAGCCATTGTTGACAGCCAGTCAGGCTAAGCATGCCTGTCACCACGGCGGCGCAGCCGAACTTGGGCATGAAGAAAGAACGGGCGGGCGAGGCCATGGCGAAGCTCCTGCGGGGGCTGGCGTAAAAGGCGCTACGTTAGAGAGGGAGAAGGAAGCGCGCAAGCGTCTGGCGGGGGTTATTTTTGCCTGGGTCGAGCCGCTTGCGGACAGTATGCGATGCGGTCAGCCTCGGGCTAGGTCTCGGGTTACAGAGGGGACTGCCGGAACGCAGCCCCTTCACGCAGAGGCTCGGCTTAGGCGCCGTGGCACTTCTTGAATTTCTTGTCGCTGCCGCACGGGCACGGATCGTTGCGGCCGACGTCCTTGAGGGCATTGCGCACCGGCTCCTGCGGAGCATGATTGCAGTGCGGGCCATGCACGTGACCGTGGTCGTGCTCATGGTGATGGTCGTGATCGTGGTTGCAGTCAGGACCGTGCACGTGAGGTTGCTGGGACATCGGGGGAGCTCCGTGATTGAAATTGGCCGGAATTATCTCACCCTGGGTCTGGAATAGAAGGGCTGCGCCAAGAATCTTTGCGATGGTCAGTGGCCGGGCAGGCCGCGGGCGTTGATTTCACCGGTGTGATTCAACACCACATCGTGACCGAACAGCACCCCGGTACGCAGTTCACCGCGAAGCTCGTAGCGGATCGGTCGATCCGGATGCTTGAGCAGCTTCGACAACTCGCGCACGTGTTGCCAGAGGTTGGTACGCACCGGCACTTCATAGTATTCGCCGCTTCTGCCGGCCACGCTGAACCAGTCGCTCGTCTCGCCCTCGGTGAGCAGCATGTCTTCCAGGCGCACGTTGTAGCTCATGCCACGTACGGGCAGGCTGCGGCGGTTGGGGTTGTCGATGCGAAACCGGAGGATAAAGCGCTGCTGCAGCAGGTTGGCCTTGACCACTTCGACCTTGACCAGGTGCACCTTGGGGTCCTCGTAGTTGCCGGTGAACCAGGTTGCGCATCCCGTGAGCGCCAGCACTGAGAGCAAGCCGATGCTGCGCAGAACGAGAGTGCAAGCGGACATGGCGCGGACCTCTGGATTTGCCCTGAGTCTAACAAGGCCCGTGCGCATGACAAGGGCGAGCTTGTTGCGCCGAAACATCGTGGTCCATAATCACCGTCACGGTGCTGGCCCTTCGGCATCTAGCTGCCCATCCCCACTGCCGGCAACGGTGTCACGCCAGGAGAGTTGCCATGAGCTTGTACGAGATCGTTTTCAGCGGTGAATGCGTGCCTGGCGCGTCGCTGGATCAGGTCAAGAGCAACCTGGCGACCCTGTTCAAGGCCGATGCCCAGCGTATCGAGCTGCTGTTTTCCGGGCGCCGACTTGTGCTCAAGAACAACCTTGACGCCCAGGCGGCGGAAAAGTACCGCGCAGCCCTGGCGCGCGCAGGCGCGGTGGCGAGCATCGACGAGATGGCCCAGGAGATCGAGGAAATCATCATGACCGCGCCCGCCGCGGCAGGTGACTTCGGCCAGAAACCCATGGCCGTGGCACGCCGCGCCGAGGTCGTGCCGCGCGATGCCTACATGGCGGCGTTCGTGGCCGTCGACGCCCCCGATTTCGCCATCGCCGAGGTGGGCGCCGATCTGCAGGAGGAAAAGCCCGCAGTACGTGCGCCGAACCTCAACCTGCAGCAGTTCAGCCTGGCGCCCGCAGGCAGCGACATGGGGCAGTTGCGGCACGAGGAAAGCATTCAGGTGCCGGACATTTCCCATCTCAGGGTCATTGGCTGATGTAGCTGGCGCAGCACTTCTGATGTTATGCAACCCTGTACGTCCTGTACAAGCGCTACCTTTAGTGCAAATCAGTACGGCGATATACGCAAATACGCCATGAGCCATATCCACTTTATGAAGGGCCAATCGGCCATCGGCCTGTTCCACGCTAACAATCTGTTAATCGCTCCATTGAACATGAACCGCTCCCACTGCACAAAGCATTTTGGCCATAGCGTAAGCATTCCCCGTGCACAGCCGGAATTCCACTACATGATACACAAGGGCGACAGCCGATTGTCCACAGTCGCCCGAATCATTCAGTTCCTAGGCGAAGGTGTGATCACCGAGTTCGTCAAAGCCGTGAAACTCTAGCCCTCTACACGCCATAAAACGCTGTCTTGGTTTCACGACTATCTTGACCCAGGCGTGCCAGAACACGCCGAATACCTTGCTAATCTGGATGGTATGTCGACCAAAGCGCTGTCAGCATTCAAGGCAGCACTTCTGGGCAAGGAGGGGAAAGGATTCAAGCTGCTGACACAGGATGTGTATCCGATGGATATCTTCGCTGCTGAGCTACAGCGTCATGCTGTGATTCGTCCAGACCTTGACCAGTTGGCAGCATTCATCACCAAGTGCACAAAAACGGGTACACCATCGTGATTCTTCATCCTCGAATCAGGCCTATTACCCGACTTTTTCGCCGTGTTTTACGGCAAAGAACTGGCAGGCATAGCCGAAGCACTCGTGCCAACCCTTTAATATATGGCCACATTGGGCAAATTAACGCTTCAGGTGCTATCGCTGGCTTCTGTCGTGGTAGCTACAGTGACACCAGCAGCGCTTCTATACGTGCTCAATGACATTCACAAGTCTCGTGATGAGCCTGATGGATGCGTGTTAGATGTCGCTCCCACGCCGCTACAAGCCGATACGGCAACGTATGAGTCGATTTACTTCCATGAGGTAACTGGATCAAATAGCGCGGCCCGGGGCGATGGGAGCAGGTGGTTCAGCGTGCGCTCGCAGCCATTTGTTGCAATCGTGCAGGAAGGGGTTGTAGTCAGCTACCGCTTTGACAGTGCCACAACGTAGAATTTCGGTTCGTTCGCATGGGCACTATTTTTTTGAGCCAAAGCTGATATGGCTGGCTCATCGACACCAGCAACGGTGACATCCGAGTCGATAAAAGAGTGCTTCTTAGCATTGCTGATGTCGTTCAACGCCCGAAGCATATTGTAGTGGGGCTGAAGCAAGCCATCTGGTCCCGGATAGTCTTTTTTTCTAAACATCATTCCGATGGAATCAATTTCTATCCGCTCCGGGTACTGTCCTTGTTGACGGTAGGAATCGAGGCACCACAGAAGGGCGATGAGTTCATCTGCAACGCGTCGGAGTTAGGTAGTGGCATATTCCATGGCGAATCTATGCAGGTCGTACGCCTTTGACAGTTCCACGCTCGGCTGGAATTGTTGAGCTATGAATCTCCCCCATTCGGTGTAAGCAACTTCAATTTGGCGATTCGCCTCGTCTAGCCTGCCCATGATAGTCATGTGCTTCAGCAGGAAGTTGCCGTATGGCGTCGATGCCGGTAGTGGGATCATCTGCATCGCCGTAACAGGCGCGTCGTGTCCTTTTCCCGTGTCTATTTGTGGAATAATGGGGCTCGTTCTCGGTGTGATTGGGCCATTATGGCAGTGCTTCCCGTGCAGCGTAATTCGATTTAAACCCTATAATACGCCCTCAAATACGGCCAATACGCTGCCAGCGGCGGGTGTATTCACCTGCTTTGAAATTTGTAGCACGCCTGTAGCTCAGTATTTCCGGGGCCTTTGGCCTTATATGGATAAGCGTGACGCGTTGAAAGATAGTTTCCGAACGATTTCAGACGGCAAAAAACGTTCGAGCTGGGCCAGAATCATCGTTTTCAGCAGCGGAGCGCCGAAATGGTCTCTCCAGCCCAAGCCTTAGCGAATGATCAGCCTCCAACCCCAAGCAAGCCCATCAAGGCTGGCAGCCCGGCACCCACCGCACTTGCTGTGAGCGGGTGTTCAAGGAACACTTTCAGCCGACCCTTTGCTTCCTCCTTGGCCCCCGGCTCGCCTTCTGACTTGTCGATTGCTGCAAGCAACTCTTTTAGCCCTGCTTCAAGGTGCTGAACGTTGTGGTTACCAATTTGAATGCCAGTCGAGCCGTGGATATTGATCACATGTGAAGCTTCAAGTGACGGCGGCGTATATGCTGTCTTCTTCACCGTTTTGATTGTCCAGTGGGGCGGAATACCGCTATGCCCGCCCAAGCCGGGGCTGTAGCCAGCGGCTGTAACGGTGTACACCTCCTCCTTTCCCGGTATAGGTCGGAAAATCGTATCGCCTTCTTCAACATCAAACTCTTTGTAGAACAACGATGTTTGCTTAGGGTGGCCGAAGTTGCATTTGAAAGGCCCCCGACGCTCTCCATTCCGCTCGATGTAGATCGTGTCTTGCCCGCCTGCGGGAGAGAATAAATTCATATCTGCGCCTCCATTGGGATGTTCCTGCATGCTACCGCTGGCTCATATCAAGGTGCCACTCGTTAAGTAGCATCATCAATCGTACGTTAAACGATCCCTTCCAGACAGGCGGTATCCAGTACCGACAAAATAGGGCCCGTGCATTGTTGATACAACAATATTACGTTAAAGGATACGGAGGCTTCACCATGTCATGCACCTTCCTGCACTGCCGCGTTTCTACTGCCGGGCAATTCACCACCAACAATGTGCAGGAGGCGAAAGTCGCGGGCTTTGACGTACAGGCGAGCCGGGTAGTCGAAGAATCCATTTCAGCAGCATCGCCACCAGCGAACGCCCCGGCTTTCAGAAACTGATGGATCGTATGGAATCAGGGGATGTGTTGATCGTAACCAAGCTTGACCGCATGGGCCGTAACGCCATGGACGTGCGTCAGACTGTCGAGCGCCTTAAAGAAAGTGACATTTGTGTTCACTGCCTCGCCCTTGGAGGTGTGGACCTCACCAGTGCAGCAGACACGATGACCATGCAAGTGCTAGGGGCTATAGCTGAGTTCGAACGTGACTTGCTTATCGAGCGTACCCAGGGACTGACACGTGCCAAGGCCGAAGGCAAGAAGCTTGGCCGTCCCGAAGCCACTGATATCACGCGTTCCGTGCACGCTGAGATGGCGTATGACATGACACAGGCTCAGGTGGCCGCTGAATTTGGTATCCGTATTGGAACAGTGAAGCGTCACTGGAACAAGGTCTGATAGCCTCTAGATGCTCACTACAGCCTGCCAATTGCGGGTTTTTGTTGTTTACATCCTACCTCAGCGATGATTCCAGCACCTATCGTGGCTACTGAACCCCAAGAAGTTCTTACGGAATTAGTCAGCTTCCCACAGCGAGGTGTTGCCGGGCGCTTAGCCGTTCTGGTACAGATGACAGCGCCCAGTTTACTTTTCCAGCCATCTCAAGCAATCATACTTCGATGCGCAACTTTGCTCCCAGCGAGGGGGTATATAGCATGGGCAGAATCAACCTACGAATCTCGATCGATAATTTCTGTCATCAGGTTTGTGACAGCGGACACGAATCGGTCCAGAGGGTGTCTTCTACAGTAGTTCTCCATGGATAGCTGCACACCTTTGTTGTCCAGACCTGTGAAATACTCGACGCCCGAGACGGCGCTCGCGTAACTCACGTAGCCGGACATCCAAACAGTGAATGGATAGACAGCGGACTGATCCCCATTTCTTGCCCGGTCCGTAGCTGCAACATACTCCCCGCAGCTTTGGGAGCCTTGACCGTAAACCATTGGGACGGCCATAGCAGTGACGCTACCGATCATTCCTGCCAGTGCAGCCGCCGCTATGTGCAATTTCATAATCACCATCCTTGTTCAGGGGAGTTGAAAGGCGCGGTTTTGTAGAATGTGCTGAAGAAAGCCCCACCCCTTACAGGGTGGGAGCTGCTACTTCAGAGGTCGAGCATCAATTGGTGCGGCATACTGCGGTAATGTTGCCGTACATGCTCCCACCGCCCGAAGCGCCACCGGGGGTAGTCGTGAACGAAAACATTTTTTACAGGGGGGGGCGACGCGCGATGGCGCCGACGAAGCTGAGTACCCATAGGGGATATCTCCAATATGATTGCTTAGTGCAATCATCTGGAGCGAACGACGCCGACCGCTGACAGTTGACGACAATGTCACTGTGTTGGCTTAATGGCCGCTCTCTCCAGAGTCATGCGTCTTCGAATGCCTGCCTTGGGGTGATGCGGGTGAGCACGTTCTGTCGCCAAACGTCTCGTGTTCATCCGCAGTCTTTCCTTCCGCACGATCCACTCAGGATCGGCACCTGACGCAGCAAAAACCCTACATGTAGTGCCTTTGCTGCGCTTGGCATACAAGATAATGCGGTGTATTGAGTATTGCAATACACACGTCTGTGGATAACTTGTGAGTATTTTGTGAGTTTGCTGGCTCTGATTGGCTACAGCCTTTGTTGGCCGTGGACGTGAACCGCCTATCACCCGTGAATGACCTTGATCGATGATGACGCCCACACCGCCGTGCCTATTGAGATCTCCAACGGCTTCAACCCTCGTCTATCCATAGACAGAAGCCAGAGCAGAGCAAAAGCGAGTTTTTGGTATTCATGGTATTGGATGGAGTACGCCCGGCAGGGTGATGGCGTTGCCGCTGGCGACTGATTCGCTGAGACGTGCAACCACGCTGAAAGCTGACCGCTTTCGTGCATACGCTCAAAGCGCCTGCTTTGGTATTCTATCCCGTCAGCGACGCTGACGATTCATTCCGTCGGCTCCAAACCAAGCTCAGCGATGAACTAGTCGCTGAGGCTGAGGACGATGTCAAAGAACAGCTACTCCTTAGGGGCTGCAAGTTCGTACCCGTGCTCATCAGCGAAAGCCTTGGGTATGGTGATTCCTACAGGACAGAATTGGCTTATAGGTAATTGTGGCAGCACTTTTTGAACTTCTGCCCGCTCGCGCAGGGGCAGCTGTCGTTGCGGCTGGCCTTGAGCGGCACGGTCGGGTCGATGAAGTACCAGCGGCCGTCGTGCTGCACGAAGGCGGAGCGCTCGCGGTGGCAGTGTTCGCCAGCGCTGTCGTGCCAGCGGGCGCTGAAGGTCACGAAGGCATGTTCGGGTTGGCCGCCGAAGACTTCCGCCGCGACGACTTCCAGGCCCAGCCAGGTACTTTGAGAACTCCACTGGGCAATGGCCTGGCGGTCGAGACCGGCCTGCTGGGCGTGCAGGGTGGTGGCCACCAGATAATCGACCAGGCCCAGCACGTAGGCGCTGTAGCGCGAGCGCATCAGGCTCTGGGCGTCGGGGGCCGGCTGGCCTTCGTGATAGCGGCCACAACAGGCCGGCAGCAGATTGCCGCTTGCGCACGGACAGATCGAAACGCTCATATCACCACCAATACTTGCCGAAGTTTTCCGGGTTGGCCCAGAACTTGGCGTTGAGCCAATCCGGGACTTGTTTGTATTCGCGCACATCATAGGTGTACAGCGTGAGCACCTGCTGGTCGCGGGCAAAGCGTTCGCTGGCCTGCAGGGCCAGGGCGTAGAAGTCGGTGTCGTTCCACCCGCTGGCGACCGGGTCGGCCAGTACGGCAATGCAGCTCGCATTGAGGTTGCGGATGCCGGCCAGCAGGCGCGTGCCTTCGGGCTTGCTCAGGTGTTCCAGGCAATCCAGCGCCAGCGCCAGGTCGAAGCGCTGTCCGGCCAGATGCGCGGGCAGGGGGCCGGGTGCCGCTCTGGAGACCTGGGTTTCGGGGTGCGCCGCCTCGAACGCCGCCAGGGCGGGGAAGTCGCTGGCGCCGATCAGCAGCAGGCGCTGGGGCGCATGGCGTTCGAGCAGGGCCGCCAGGGCCTGTTGCGGGGTGCGGGCAGAAAATGCGTCGGTCATTGCTACTCCTCGGTCTTGGCCGTCACATTATAGGGCCTCGGCCTGATGGCCCAGCACTGATTGAGCCGTCCCGACATGGCTTATTGCTGGCGCATATGGCCTGGGCAGTCTTTACTCCCTGAACATCGGCCCCTGTCGCCGATTTCCCTGAGGAGAAACCTAGATGAGCATAGTTCGGACGGCGTTACCCTTGATCCTGGTCAGCAGCGTGCTGACCGGTTGCGCAGGCTTGCAGAAAACCGACTGGCCGATGTGTGCAGCCGTGGGCGGCGTGACCGGCGCGGCGCTGGGTGCCATCGAAAGCGGATCGCTGGCCGCCGGTGTCGGCGCAGCGGCGGCCGGTGTCGGTGCCGCCTATTGCTGGGTGCATGGCGATGGCGACGAGGATGGTGATGGCGTACCGGACAGCCGCGACAAGTGTCCCGGCACGCCCAAAGGCACCCCGGTCGACGCCAACGGTTGCCCACCGCCCGCTCCAGCGCCGATGCCCGTGGCCGCCGAACCGGCACCGCTGCCCAAGGAGGAAACGATCGTCATCCGCAACGTGCATTTCGAATTCGACAAGGCCACCCTCACCGCCGCCGACCGGGCGCAACTCGATACCGTCGCTACCCGCTTGAAAACCGAGGCCACCACGGCGCGCCTGAGCGTCAGCGGTCATACCGACAGTGTTGGCAGAGACGCCTACAACCAACGCTTGTCCGAGCAGCGCGCCAAGGCGGTGACTGACTACCTGGTGAGCAGCGGCGTGCCACGTGCCAGCGTGGTATCGGTCAAAGGCATGGGCGAAGCTCAACCGGTCGCCGACAACAACACCGCAGACGGTCGCGCCATGAACCGGCGTACCGAGATTCTCATCCAGCGTTGAACCTTTGCCAGTGACCGCCAGTCGCCTTGTACATCGACCGGCGGCACGCTTTACTTCTCAGTTGCCGGCACCCGCCGGCGACTCAGGAGCCTTCAATGATGCTGAAAGATCTATCGCGGGCCGTACTTCCCGCTCTGCTGGTCGCTGGTGTGCTGGGCGGTTGCAGTACCACCCGTGATGGCGCATCTCCACTGAATTCGCGTACCTGGCCGGTTTGCAGCGTGCTGGGCGGTCTGGCCGGTGGTGGCCTGGGTGCCATCGAAGGGGGCGCGGGGGCCGCCGGGGGCGGTCGGGCGGGCGCCGGGGCCGCTGGCCTGGTCTGCTATGCCCAGGAGGGCGCCAAAGACGAAGCCGGCGTGTTCGACCGCCGCGACCGTTGCCCCGATACCCCGGCCAACACCCCGGTCAAGCACAACGGCTGCCCGTTGCCCGTGTATCCGGCGGTTACCAAGGCGCCTGAGCCGCCCGTGGCGGACATTCCCGAGGTCGTGACCTTGAGCGATGCCGGCGATGTGCCGTTCGAATTCGGCAGCGCCGAACTCACCGGCAGTGCTCGTACAGAGCTGACTTCCTTGGCCTCGCGCATCAAGGCCTCCCAAGTGGCCACGGTCAGGATCGTCGGCCATACCGACAGCGTCGGCAGCGATGGCTTCAACCAGAAGCTGTCCGAGCAGCGTGCTGCCAGCGTGGTCTCCTTTCTTCTGTCGCAAGGCGTTGCGGCAGACAAGCTGAGCAGCGAAGGCCGCGGCGAAAGCGAGCCGGTCGACAGCAATGACACCGACGCCGGACGGGCCAAGAACCGTCGCGTGGAAATCCATCTGACGCATTGACGAATAGAGGCCGACAGAGCTTTTTCCTGCCGGCCTCTGGTCACCGCCACCCCCCAGCCGTTAATGTGCGCCTAGCCGATGCCGTGGGGGGCACATGAAAGGATTTCTGATTCTGGGTAAATGTCTGACGCTGCTGTTCTGGTGGGTGGTGCTGCTCAACCTGTTCATGCCGATGGTCAAACCGTTTCATGCATTGATCAACCTGGCCGGCGGCACGCTGTTGCTGCTGCATGTGATCGAAGTCGTCGCTTTCAACAAGCGCCTGCGCGGGCGCAGCCATCCCTGGCTCGATCGCGTGCAGATCCTGCTGGCCGGGATCTTTCATATCCAATCCATTCCTGCACCGCTCGATACCGAGGCTAGCCATGCGTAAGCTGGGTCTGTTGGCAGTACTGTTTGCGCCGCTGGCATTGGCCGAGTCGGTCAGTGTCGAACCTCATTCCCTGCTGCGCCTGCCGGCCAGCTCCAGCGTGCTGCAGCTGCAACGGCTGGACGTGGCGGATTACGGCACCCTGTTGATTCCGGCTAACCTGACCGACCTCAGTGTCGAGCAATTGCGCCTGGGACATGAGGCACGCATCGCTGTGGTGCCGGGCGAGCAGGAACTGCGCCTGCGGGCGCAGCACGCCGAACTGGGCAGTGGCAGCCAGATTCTGGCCCGTGGGGCACCGGGCACTCATCAAAAGGCGGCGCGCGCGGGGCGTAATCTCGACGTACAGCTGCAATCGCTCAACGCTCAGGAATTGAACATCGATGCGCGCGGCGGCGCGGGCGCCGATGGCTATGCCGGTCTCGATGGCGGCAATGGCGAGGCGCCCGGCTGCACCTGGGGTTCGGCGGGACGCGGTGGCAATGGCGACAATGGTGGCGATGGCCTGCCGGGGGCGTCTGGCGCCAACGTCCGTCTGCGCGTACCGGCCACCTTTGCCAGCGAATCGATCAAGGTCCGCACCGATGGCGGCCAGGGCGGTGCAGCCGGTGTACCGGGACGTGCAGGCGCCGGCGGCAAATCCAAGGGCTGCGTGGTTTACCGCGCCGAAGGCGGCAAGTCGGGCCGTGAGGGCTTGCCGGGACGTGTCGGCGAGGCGGGCGCAGCGGGCACCTTGAGCGTCCAGCGCTTTTAAACGCCGTTGAGCTGTCTGGCCATGGCCAGCACCACGACGGCCAGACCCAGCAGCAGACCTGCGATGGCCAGGCGTCGCAGTTTTTTCGTGGCAGCCATGCCGTCCGCCCATTCCTGGGCCGCGACGGCTTTGCGCAGCGCGGGCAGTTGCAGCCCCTGCATGCGCAGGAACAGCGCCGCCATGATCACGTACAGGCCCATCATGATCTGCACATCGCGTGGTGCCGTCTCGAAGCCGGTGAAGTGCAGGCGCACCAAGGCGACGCCGCTGATCGGAAGAATCAGCACGGCTGCCCAGATCCAGCCGAATACCTGTGGGAAAATATCCGCCAGGCGCGTCAAGCGCCGAGCTCGCGAAGCCGCTGCAAGCCCGGCGGGGCGCAGGATCATCCAGCTCGCGAGCATGCCGCCCAGCCACATCAGTGCAGCGAGCCCGTGCAGGGTTTGGAAGACGCCGTCGGCGCTCATGGTTATCTCCAGCCAGCACATCGAAGTCGAGCAGGGTATGATAGCGACCCGATGAGAAACACTGAAAATATATCCAGCCTTTCGCCATGACCAGTCGATGATCAGTAACGAACTCAAAACCACGATCCAGGGCGCCTACACGCGTTTTCTCGAAGCCAAGAGCCTCAAGCCGCGCTACGGCCAGCGTCTGATGATTGCCGAAATCGCCAAGGTATTGGGCGACATCGCCTGCGATGAAGAAGGTCGTCGCAGTGGCGATCCGGCCGTGGTGGCGGTCGAGGCGGGTACCGGTACGGGCAAGACGGTAGCCTACAGCCTGGCCGCCATTCCGGTCGCCAAGGCAGCCGGCAAGCGCCTGGTGATCGCCACGGCCACGGTGGCGCTGCAGGAGCAGATCGTCTTCAAGGACCTGCCCGACCTGATGCGCAACAGTGGTCTGAACTTCACCTTCTCCCTGGCCAAGGGCCGTGGGCGCTATCTGTGCCTGTCCAAGCTCGACGTGCTGCTGCAGGAGGGTCATGCGCAGAGCGCGACCGCGCAGTTGTTCGAAGAGGAAGGCTTCAAGATCGAGGTCGACGAGGCGAGCCAGAAACTGTTCACCAGCATGATCGAGAAACTGGCCGGCAATAAATGGGACGGCGATCGCGACAGTTGGCCGGTGGCCCTGGAAGACCAGCAATGGTCACGCCTGACCACCGATCACAGCCAGTGCACCAGCCGCCATTGCCCGAACTTCCAGCAATGCGCCTTCTACAAGGCGCGTGAAGGGATGGGCAAGGTCGATGTGATCGTCACCAACCATGACATGGTGCTCGCCGACCTGGCGTTGGGGGGCGGCGCAGTACTGCCCGATCCGCGTGACACCGTCTATGTGTTCGACGAAGGTCATCACCTGCCCGACAAGGCCATTGGTCATTTCGCCCACTACAGCCGCCTGCGCTCCACGGCCGACTGGCTGGAAACCACGGCCAAGAACCTGACCAAGCTATTGGCCCAGCATCCGCTGCCCGGCGACCTGGGGCGCCTGATCGAGCAGGTTCCGGAGCTGGCCCGCGAGATCAAGACCCAGCAGCAGTTCATGTTCAGCGCCTGCGAGCAACTGGCGGACTTCAAACCGGGTGAGGATATGGAAGGCCGCGAACGGCCACGCCATCGCTTCGTGGGCGGTGTGATTCCCGAACACATGCGGGAAATGGGCATCGAGCTGAAGAAGGGCTTCTCCAAACTGACCGATCTGTTCACCCGCCTGAGCGAGCTGCTCAAGGAAGGCATGGACGGCGAGAAGAACGTCGGCATCGCCAGTCACCAGGCCGAAGAGTGGTACCCCCTGTTCGGCAGCCTGCTGGCACGCGCACAGGGCAGCTGGGAGCTGTGGACCGCGTTCACCGCGGAAGACCCCGAAGACAGCCCGCCCATGGCCCGCTGGCTGACCCTGGCCGACAGCAGTGCGCTCTATGACATCGAGGTCAATGCCAGCCCGATCCTGGCGGCGGAAATGCTGCGTCGCAACCTGTGGAACGTTGCCTACGGCGCCCTGGTGACGTCGGCCACCCTGACTGCCTTGGGCAAGTTCGATCGGTTCCGCATGCGCGCCGGTATACCGAAAGCGTCGGTGACTGCCATCGTGCCCAGCCCCTTTCACCATGAGCAGGCAGGCGTGCTGCGGGTTCCCGATTTGCGTGCCGATCCCCGCGATGCGGCGGCGCACACGGCGGCCATCATCCGTGACCTGCCGGACCTGGTGGAAGGCTACCGCGGCTCGCTGGTGCTGTTTTCCTCGCGCAAGCAGATGCAGGACGTGTTCGACGGGCTGGACCGCGACTGGCGCAAGCAGGTGTTCATCCAGGGCAACCTGTCCAAGCAGGAAACCCTGAACAAGCACAAGGCGCGGGTCGATGGCGGTGACTCCAGCGTACTGTTCGGCCTTGCCAGCTTTGCCGAAGGGGTCGACCTGCCAGGCGCCTACTGCGAGCACGTGATCATCGCCAAGATCCCCTTCGCGGTGCCCGATGACCCAGTCGAGGCGGCGCTGGCGGAATGGATCGAAGCGCGTGGCGGCAACCCGTTCATGGAGATCAGCGTGCCCGATGCCTCTCTGCGCCTGATCCAGGCTTGCGGGCGGCTGCTGCGTACCGAGCAGGACCGCGGCACCATCACGCTGCTCGATCGGCGCCTGGTGACCCAGCGCTACGGCAAGGCGATCCTCAATGCCTTGCCACCGTTCCGCCGCGAAATTTCGTGATGGCCTGTGCTGGCCAGATGAAATAATTCTCCCTGGCAGAGCGGTTCCCAAAGCGCTGAATCGCTGAAACAATACCCTTCATTTTTTGCCGCGCGGTCGATGGGAGTCAGGGTGCAGATACAAGGTCACTTCGAGCTGCAGTTCGAAGCCGTGCGCGAGGCGTTCGCGGCATTGTTCGACAACCCTCAGGAGCGCGGTGCCGCACTGTGCATCCAGATCGGTGGGGAAACGGTCGTCGACCTGTGGGCGGGCACCGCCGACAAGGACGGTGCCCAGGCCTGGCACAGCGATACCATCCTCAACCTGTTCTCCTGCACCAAGACCTTCACCGCCGTGACCGCCCTGCAGCTGGTCGCCGAGGGCAAGCTGGCGCTGGACGCGCCGGTGGCACAGTACTGGCCGGAGTTCGCCGCAGCCGGCAAACAATCGATCACCCTGCGTCATCTGCTCAGCCATCAGGCCGGTCTGCCGGCCCTGCGTGACCTGTTACCGCCCGAAGCGCTCTACGACTGGCCACGCATGACCGCCGCACTGGCCGCGGAAACGCCGTGGTGGCCGCCGGGCACGGGCCATGGCTATGCCGCCATCACCTACGGCTGGCTGGTCGGCGAGCTGCTGCGCCGGGCCGATCATCGCGGCCCCGGCGAATCGATCATGGCGCGGGTAGCCCGGCCTCTCGGGCTGGACTTCCATGTCGGGCTGTCCGACGAGGAGTTTCATCGCGTTGCACACATCGCCCGTGGCAAGGGCAATGTCGGCGACGAAGCGGCCCAGCGTCTGTTGCAGGTCACCATGCGCGAACCCGAAGCCATGGCCACCCGCGCCTTCACCAATCCGCCATCGGTGCTGACCAGCACCAACAAGCTGGAATGGCGCCGCATGGAGCAGCCTGCGGCGAACGGTCATGGCAATGCCCGCAGTCTGGCCGGTTTCTACGCCGGCCTGCTCGATGGCAGCCTGCTCGAGCCCGAGCTGCTGGCAGAGCTGACCCGTGAACACAGCTTGGGCATGGACAAGACCCTGATGACGCCAACTCGATTCGGTCTGGGCTGCATGCTCGATCAGCCGACAGTGGCCAACGCCACCTTCGGCCTTGGCGCCGGTGCCTTCGGTCATCCCGGAGCAGGGGGGTCGGTCGGCTTCGCCGATCCGGAGCACGATGTTGCCCTGGGCTTTGCCGTGAATACACTGGGCCCCTATGTACTGATGGACCCGCGAGCGCAGCACCTGGTCCGCGTTCTGCGCGCTTGCCTCTGAAGCAATTGATCAGAAATCGACCAGCGGTCGTCCGTTGGGCTATGCCTGCACTACTCTATCAATCAATAATTTAGGCCGGTTTGTTAAACCGGTTTGTATTTACCAACACCTTGTGGAACCACCATGTCACCGAATAAATCCATCGCGTTTGCCTTGTGCCTGGCCGCTACCGGTTGTGCTCAAACTCCCCAGGATTCCTCGGCCCAGGGCGGGCATAGCTGGTGGCCATTTGGCCGTGACGCAGTCGCCAGCAAGACGGCTGACAAGGACGTCGAGCAGGCCATCAACGAAAAGGTGGCCAAGGCCGACTCCAAGTCCGACAGCGAAAGCCGCTGGTGGTGGCCATTCGGTGCCAGCAGCACGCCTGCTCAGGCCAAGGTCGCCGAAGTGCCCAAGGTTGATCCCAAGGTTACCCAGGCCTGGCTCGACGCCTATGAGCCGAAGCTGCGCGAAGCCATCAAGGACAGCAAGTTCGAGCTCGAGCGTCGCGAAGACCTGCTGGTGATCACCGCGCCGGTCGACTCTTCGTTCAACCCGGACCGCCCTTCGATGTTGCTGCCGATCAGCCTCGGCCCGATCACCCGTGTGGCCAAGGCCATCGATGCCGACCACAAGACCGCCGTCCTGATTCTGGGCCACGCCGACACCAGTGGTGCCGCACCGTTGAACCAGAAACTGAGTCAGGAACGCGCGCAGTCGATCGCCTCGATCTTCCGTCTCAGCGGTCTGCAGCGTGACCGCCTGACGTTGCGTGGCATGGGCTCGGTCATGCCGCGCGCCGCCAACGACAGCGTCGAAGGCCGGTCGCTGAACCGCCGCGTGGAAATTCTCCTGACCCCGCAGAACACCATGCTGGCGCTGCTGGCCAAGTACAACCAGCCGACCTTCACCGCCGCTGAAATGCTGGCGACCCAGGACGTCAAGGCTGTGCCGGCGCCGGCTGCCAAGCCAGCCGCCAAGGCGCCAGCCAAGGCTGCTACCGCCAAGAAGACCGCAGCCAAGCCCGCCGTGGCCAAGAAAGCTGCACCGGCTGCCAAGAAAACCGAGGCCAAGAAAGCTGTCGCCAAGAAAGCCGTGAACAACGACCAGGCCAAGGCGCACTGATGCAAGGATCGATGCCATGACGCAAGCCCTGGCCGATATGCGCCGTAGCTACACCCGCGATGGCCTGGACGAGGCCCAGGCGCCGTCCGAGCCGTTCAGCCTGTTTCGCCAGTGGTTCGGCGATGCGGTCAACACCGAACAGGCGCCGGTGGAAGCCAACGCGATGACGCTGGCGACCGTCGATGCCGACGGTCGTCCGCACTGCCGCGTGTTGCTGCTCAAGGGCCTGGATGAACAGGGTTTTACCTTCTTCAGCAACTACGAGAGCGCCAAGGGCCGGCAGTTGGCGGAACGGCCGTTCGCGGCCATGACTTTTTTCTGGCCGACCCTCGAGCGGCAGGTCCGCATCGAGGGGAGGGTGAGCAAGGTGAGTGCGGCCGAGTCCGACGCCTATTACCAGGTCCGCCCACTGGGCAGTCGCCTGGGTGCCTGGGCGTCGCCGCAGAGCCAAGTCATTGCCGATCGTGGCGAACTGCAAGCGTTGCTTGAAGCGACAGAGCAGCGTTTCAGCGGTACCGAACCGCAGTGCCCGGCGCACTGGGGCGGCTACCGTCTGGTTCCTGATCGCATCGAGTTCTGGCAGGGGCGACCCAGTCGCCTGCACGACCGCCTGAACTACCGCCTCGACGCCGGTTCGTGGATCCGCGAACGCCTGGCGCCCTGACCCTGCTCTGACCTTTTGCCACTCAACGTTGTCCAGACGTTCAGTGGCCGGTCGAGCTTTCTGGCCTGCATCAGCCCCGTCTGACGCCAACATGACTTAAATTTTTATAGACCGTGTCGTGACAGCCGTTGCCCTGCGGCGTCTAATGAACACACGTCCCATGGAGTCCTGCCAAAATGCGCAAGTCAGTTCTGTTAGTTGCCTGCTTCACCACGATGTCCCTGTTGCTGGGCGGATGCGCCTCCAATCTGTCGGGCGACTCCTATTCGCGCGATGAAGCGCGCCGCGTGCAAACCGTGCGCATGGGCACCATCGAGTCGCTGCGTCCGGTCAAGATCGAAGGCACCAAGACGCCAATCGGTGGCGGTGCTGGCGCGGTGGTCGGTGGTGTTGCCGGCAGCGCGGTAGGCGGTGGCCGTGGCAGCATCGTCGCGGCCGTGATCGGCGCCGTGGCCGGTGGCTTGTTGGGTTCGGCGACCGAGGAAGGTTTCACCCGTACTCAAGGCGTGGAAATCACCGTGCGCGAGGATGACGGCAGCATGCGTGCCTACGTTCAGGCCGTGCAGGAGAACGAGATTTTCCGCGTTGGCGAACGTGTCCGCATCATGACGGTAGACGGCACCAGCCGCGTCGCTCACTAAGCGAACCCTGTCATGAAAAAACCGGCCTCGGCCGGTTTTTTCATGCTTGCCGATCGGCAACCTAGGCCGGTTGCAGGCCGAGAATGTCGCGGGCCACGGCTTCGGCGATGCGTACGCCGTCGACACCGGCGGAGAGAATCCCGCCGGCATAGCCTGCGCCTTCACCGGCTGGGAACAGGCCTTTGAGATTGAGGCTCTGGTAGTCGACGCCGCGGGTGATGCGCAGCGGCGAGGACGTACGGGTCTCGATACCGGTCAGTACGGCGTCGTGCATCGAGAAGCCTCTGATCTGGCGCTCGAAGGCCGGCAGCGCTTCGCGGATCGCTTCGATGGCGAATTCCGGCAACGACAGCGCCAGGTCGCCCAAAGTGACGCCGGGCTTGTAGGAAGGCTCGACGCTGCCCAGTGCGGTGGACGGCTTGCCGGCCACGAAGTCGCCCAGCAGTTGCGCGGGCGCCTGGTAGTTGCTGCCGCCCAGCAGATACGCAGTGGATTCGAGCTGCTCCTGCAGCTCGATCCCGGCCAGCGGGCCACCTGGATAATCCTGCTCGGGTGTGATGCCGACGACGATACCGGAGTTGGCATTACGCTCGTTGCGCGAGTACTGGCTCATGCCGTTGGTGACCACGCGACCCGGTTCAGACGTCGCTGCCACCACGGTACCGCCCGGGCACATGCAGAAGCTGTAGACCGACCGGCCATTCTTGGCGTGGTACACCAGCTTGTAGTCAGCTGCGCCCAGCTTCGGATGCCCGGCGTATTTGCCCAGCCGCGCCCGGTCGATGATGCCTTGCGGATGCTCGATACGGAAACCGATGGAAAAAGGCTTGGCTTCCATGAACACGTTGCGCGCGTGCAGCATGCGGAAGGTGTCGCGGGCGCTGTGCCCCAGAGCCATGATCACGTGATTGGAATGCAGCTGCTCGCCGCTTTCCAGGACTACACCCTGCAGACGCTCGCCGTCGATCAAGAGATCGGTGACCTTTTGCTCGAAACGGATCTCGCCGCCCAGGGCGATGATCTGCTGGCGCATGTTCTCGACCATGCCGGTCAGGCGAAACGTCCCGATGTGCGGCTTGCTGACGTAGAGGATTTCCTCGGGCGCGCCGGCCTTGACGAACTCATGCAGGACCTTGCGCCCGTGGTGGTACGGGTCCTTGATCTGGCTGTAGAGCTTGCCGTCGGAAAAGGTACCGGCGCCACCCTCGCCGAACTGTACGTTGGATTCGGCGTTCAGCACGTTCTTGCGCCACAGGCCCCAGGTGTCCTTGGTGCGCTGACGCACCTCCTTGCCACGCTCGAGCACGATGGGCTTGAAGCCCATCTGCGCGAGCAGCAGGGCGGCAAAGATACCGCAAGGTCCGAAACCTACCACCAGGGGGCGCTGGGCATAGTCCTGCGGTGCATGCCCGACGACCTTGTAGCTGACATCCGGAGCCACGTTGACGTTGTGGTCATCGACGAAGCGCTCGAGCACGCCGGCTTCGCCGTTCACCTGCAGATCGATGGTGTAGATGAACTGCAGTTCGCTGTTCTTCTTGCGCGCATCGTAGCTGCGCTTGAACAGGGTGAAGTCCAGCAGGTCGGCGTCGGCGATGCCCAGGCGCTGCACGATGGCAGGGCGCAGGGCGTCGTCGGAGTGGTCCAGGGGCAACTTGAGTTCGGTGATTCGTAGCATGACAGGTCCAAAAATCCGGGCGCGCCCCGGGGGCATAACAGAACCCGGCATTATAAACGCGATGCGCCGCCCGACGTCAGGTAAAAAACGCCGGACGGTGCGGGTTACTGGTTGCGCGCTCCGCCGAAGGTGGCGCAGCCACGCTGTACCTCGCCGTTCACGCGCAGTTCGGCGGAGAGGAACTGCACACCGTTGTTGCGCGAATCGACACAGCGCTGGGGAGCCACCCACAGCTCGATGCGCTGGTTGTTGGCTTCGGTGGACAGGTTGAAGCGACCGCCGCCGACCTGCTCTTCGACGTAGGGCAACGCGAGGGGGGCCTGACCTTCACGGTCCACGACCATGCCCTGGCCCGTGACCCTGACCTGCCAGCGCGGAGACTCGCCACCGGCGCTCAGGCTGGACAGTTTGAAGTCAGGATCCTTGCACGCGGCCAGCGAGCGGTCGAGTCGATACAGTTGATGCAGGCGCAACTGGCCATCAGTGCCGCCATTTGTGCTGGCATCGAAACGCCCGCGCAGGTCGGCGTAGATCACAGGGCGATTGCCCGCCAGCTGCGAGGCCTCCTGAAGCACGCCGGTGTCGTTGCTGTCGATGACCGCGTAGCGGCGCGGATCGCCGCAGGGCTGGAAGAACAGCCGGCCGTTGTCACCTTGCAGTGCGCCTTGCATGCGCGTCAGACCGGCGGTGGAGGGCGCGTCAGGTGCGCGATTGAAGAAGGATTGGCAACTGGCGAGCAGCGGCAGCAGGGCGAGCATGGCAAGGGAGCGGGGCAGGTGCATCGTGGGTCTCCTGAACAATGGAGGGCACGGTAGCACAGGGGGCGTGAAAAGCGTGTTCACGGGGATTGGGCTACGCCGCTCACTCCATTTAACGGTCTACCGTGGGAGCGGTCCGCGGCCCCGAAGGCCCTACCGCGGTCTGTCAGTCGGGCCGCGGTGATGCCTTCGCGGCCGCAGACCGCTCCTACGGGTAGCGGGGCGGCAACTCCCATGTATGAGCCTGGCGCCCACTCAACCGCCCAGATAGGCCTCGCGCACCTTTGGATCGGTCAGCAGGGCTTCGCCGCTTCCCTGCATGACCACTCGGCCGTTTTCCAGCACATAGGCGCGGTCGGCGATCTTCAGGGCCTGGTTGGCGTTCTGCTCCACCAGAAACACGGTCACGCCGTCGCGGCGCAACTGTTCGATGATGTCGAAGATCTGCTGGATGATGATCGGCGCCAGGCCCAGCGAGGGTTCGTCGAGCAGTAGCAGCTTGGGTTTGCTCATCAGCGCGCGACCGATGGCCAGCATCTGCTGTTCACCGCCGGACATGGTGCCGCCGCGCTGGCTGAAGCGCTCCTTGAGCCGCGGGAACAACGCCAGGACCTTGTCCATCTGTTCCTGATAATCACCCTTGTCGGTGAAGAACCCGCCCATGGCCAGGTTTTCCTCGACGGTCAGGCGCGCGAACACCCGTCGGCCCTCGGGCACCACGGCAATGCTCTTGCGCATGATTTCCGCCGATTCCTTGCCCACCAGCTCTTCGCCCATGTAGCGAATGCTCCCCGAGTGCGCCCTTGGCGCGCCGCAGAGGGTCATCAGCAGGGTCGACTTGCCCGCGCCGTTGGCGCCGATCAGCGTGACGATCTCGCCCTGGCGGACCTCCACGTTGACCCCGTGCAGCGCCTGGATCTTGCCGTAGAAGGTGGAAACGTTTTCGAACTGCAGCATTTACGCTTCCCCCAGGTAGGCTTTGATGACGTCAGGATTGTCACGGATCTGTTCGGGCGTGCCATCGGCCAGGGGGGTGCCCTGGTTGATCACGACGATGTGGTCGGAAATGCTCATCACCAGCTTCATGTCATGCTCGATCAGCAGCACGGTGGCGTTGTGTTCTTCACGCAGAACGCCGATCAGGGCCTTCAGGTCATCGGTTTCACGCGGGTTGAGGCCGGCTGCAGGCTCGTCGAGCATCAGCATGCGCGGTCGCGTCATCATGCAGCGAGCGATTTCCAGGCGGCGTTGCTGGCCATAGGCGAGCGTCCCCGCAGTGCGATTGGCGAACTCCTTGAGGTTGACCTTTTCCAGCCAGTATTCGGCGTACTCCATGGCGTCCCTTTCGCTCTTGCGAAAGTTCGGCGTCTTGAACAGACCGGCGAAGAAATTGGTGTTCAAGTGCCGATGCTGGGCGATCAGCAGATTCTCCAGCGCGGTCATTTCCTTGAACAGGCGTACGTTCTGGAAGGTGCGCACCACGCCCTTGCGGGCGATCTGATGGCCTGGCAGACCCTGGATCGGCTGGCCATCGAGCAAGATGGTTCCGCCGCTGGGCTTGTAGAAACCGGTCAGGCAGTTGAACACCGTGGTCTTGCCGGCGCCGTTGGGGCCGATCAGGGCCACCACCTGCTTTTCCTTCACGCTCAGGGCCACACCGTTGACCGCCAGCAGGCCGCCGAAGCGCATGCTCAGGTCAGTGACTTGCAGAATGTTCTGGCTCATTTGCGCAGCTCCAGGTGGGGACGCTGCATCGGAAGCAAGCCTTGCGGACGCCAGATCATCATCAGCACCATCAGGGCGCCGAACATCAACATGCGGTAGTCGCTGAATTCACGCATCAACTCGGGCAGCAGGATCATCACGATGGCGGCGAGGATCACCCCCAGCTGCGAACCCATGCCACCCAACACGACGATGGCGAGAATGATCGCCGACTCGATGAAGGTGAACGACTCCGGGGTAACCAGGCCTTGGCGCGCGGCGAAGAAGCTACCGGCAAAGCCTGCGAAGGCTGCGCCCAGGGTGAACGCGGAAAGCTTGATCACGGTCGGGTTCAGGCCCAGCGCGCGGCAGGCGATCTCGTCTTCGCGCAAGGCTTCCCAGGCGCGGCCAATGGGCATGCGCAACAGGCGATTGATGACGAACAGCGCGGCCAGGGCCATCAGCAGGGCGATCAGGTAGAGGAAGATGACCTTGCTGATCGGGCTGTATTCCAGACCGAAGAACTGGTGGAAGGTCTGGCTGCCCTCGGCGGCGCGGCGTTCGAACGTCAGGCCGAACAACGTCGGTTTCTCGATGTTGCTGATGCCGTTCGGGCCACCGGTGATGTCGGTGAGGTTGCGCAGGAAGATCCGGATGATTTCGCCGAAGCCCAACGTGACGATAGCCAGGTAGTCACCGCGCAGACGCAGCACCGGGAAGCCCAGCAGGAAGCCGAAGGTGGCCGCCAGCAGGCCTGCCAGCGGCAGGCATTCCCAGAAGCTCAGGCCGAAATAGTGCGACAGCAGGGCGTAGCCGTAGGCGCCGACCGCGTAGAAGCCGACGTAGCCCAGGTCGAGCAGGCCCGCCAGACCGACCACGATGTTCAGCCCCAGGCCGAGCATGACGTAGATCAGGATCAGGGTCGCGATGTCGACCGCGCCGCGGGAGCCGAAGAACGGCCAGATGAACGCCAGCACCACCAGGGCCAAGATGGCCCAGCGCTGAGTGCTGGGCAGGGTCAGGAAGTTCGAGGCCTTGGCCGGTATCAACGGGCGGCTCGAATCGCGGCGCAAGCCGCCGATGCGCTCGGCGAACAGCACCCGCAGGAACATCAGCACCGAACAGCCAGCGATGATCAGCAGGGTGCCGGTGCTGGCGTTCTGCACGACCAGGGTGACACCGGAGAAGGCCAGTTTCAGGCCCAGTACCGGGTAGGCCACGGCCCACACCAGTGCCGCGCTGAAGAGCGCGGATCGAAGAGACTTGCTCATACTTTCTCAACCTCCGGGCGGCCCAGAATGCCGGTCGGCCGGAACAATAGAACCAGGACCAGCAGGCCGAACGAAACGACGTCCTTGTACTGGTCACCGAAGATATCCGCGCCGAAGGCTTCGGCCACGCCCAGAACCAGGCCGCCGAGCATGGCACCTGGAATGCTGCCGATGCCGCCCAGAACAGCAGCGGTGAAGGCCTTGAGCCCGACCAGGAAGCCGGCGCTGGGGTTGATCACGCCGTACTGCATGCTCAGCAGCACCGCTGCGACGGCCGCCAGTGCCGCGCCGATGACGAAGGTCAGGGCGATGATCGCGTTGGTATTGATGCCCAGCAGGTTGGCCATCTTCATGTCCTCGGCGCAGGCGCGACAGGCACGGCCCATGCGCGAGCGGGAAATGAACAGGGTCAGGCCGTACATCGCGGCCAGCGTCACCATGAACACCAGGATCTGCATGTAGGAAATCTGCACTTCCTCGGCGCCACCGGGGCCGAAGGTCAGGCTGCCGGGAAGCAGGTTGGGAATGGCGAAGTTGCCCGAGCCCTGGGACAGCTGCACCGAGTTCTGCAGGAAGATCGACATGCCGATCGCCGAGATCAGCGGGATCAACCGGTTGCTGTTGCGCAGCGGCCGATAGGCGACTCGTTCGATGCTGTAGCCATAGGCGCTGGTGACCAGGATGGCGGCGGCGAAGCCGGCGATCATCAGGATCGGAAGACTGTGGATGCCCAGCATGGCCAGGCCCGCCAGGACAATGAAGGTGACATACGAACCGATCATGTACACCTCGCCATGGGCGAAGTTGATCATGCCGATGATGCCGTACACCATCGTGTAGCCGATGGCGATCAATGCATAGGTGCTGCCGATGGTCAGGCCATTCACCAACTGCTGCATGTAGTGGAATAGTTCAGGCATTTACCGCGCTCCTAAAAACCTGTTCGCATTTCTCCGGCCATGTCCGAGCGCTCTCCTTGGCGCAGTGTTGCCGGGCAGGGCAGGTGAACCGCTGGTCACGGTTTCAAGATTTTCAGGGGGCCAGGCGGTGGATTGCACCGGCTGTACCCGTCACTCGTAAAACAAAGCCCACTGCGGTGCAGTGGGCTTTGTGGGGGTGTTGCCAGGCTTACTGGGCGGCTTCGGTCTTCGGCTTGCCGAAGTGCCACTCGTAGACCACGAACTGGAAGTTCTTCAGGTCGCCCTTGGCGTCGTAGCTCAATTCACCCATTGGCGTCTTGAAGGTACCGGCGTGGATGGCTTCGGCCACCTTGTCGGTGTCTTCGCTCTTGGCGGCGGTGATGCCGTCGGCAATCACTTGCACGGCCGAGTAGGACGGGTACACGAACGGACCGCTAGGATCCTGTTTCTTGTCCTGGAAGGCCTTGGTCAGAGCGACGTTGGTCGGGTCCTTGTCGAACGACTTGGGCAGGGTGACCAACAGACCTTCGGAGGCTTCGCCGGCGATCTGCGAAATCGAGTCGTTGCCCACGCCTTCAGGGCCCATGAACTTGGCGTTCAGGCCTTTTTCCTTGGACTGGCGCAGGATCTGGCCTAGTTCCGGGTGGTAGCCACCGTAGTAGACGAAGTCGACATTGGCCTGCTTGAGCTTGGCGATCAGCGAGGAGAAGTCCTTGTCGCCGGCATTGATGCCTTCGAACACGGCGACCTTGACGCCTTTGCCTTCCAGGGTGGTCTTGACCGCGCTGGCAATGCCTTCGCCGTACTGCTGCTTGTCGTGGATCACGGCCACGGTCTTGGGCTTGACCACGTCGGCGATGTAGTTGCCGGCGGCAGGGCCCTGGGCGCTGTCCAGGCCGATGGTACGGAAGACCAGCTTGTAGCCACGCGCGGTGAGCTCGGGGCTGGTGGCCGCCGGGGTGACCATGATGATGCCTTCGTCTTCGTAGACGTCGGATGCAGGCTGGGCGGAGCTGGAGCACAGGTGACCGACGACGAACTTGACGCCGTCGTTGACCACCTTGTTGGCGACTGCAACGGCTTGCTTGGGATCGCAGGCATCGTCGTATTCGACCGCTTCGAGTTTCTTGCCGTCGACGCCGCCTTTGGCGTTGATCTGCTCGATGGCCATCTTCGCGCCGTTGAACTGCATCACGCCGTATTCGGCGACCGGACCGGTCTTGGGACCGGCGATACCGATCTTGATGGTGTCGGCCGCCATCGAGTGGCTGGCGACGCCGGCCAGAACCAGAGCGGCAAACAGTTTGGAAATCTGCTTATTCATTAGTGCTCCCTTTTTGCGTTGTATTTTTTATAGTCCTGGCCGAACAGGCGACGGACCGAATCTTGGCCATGCCCACCGCTTTACCCCCTCGGCGAGACATGGCAGACGACATCCGAATCTGCACCCGACAACTGTACCGGTACAGTGTAGAGCGCCGCTTTATCCGTTGGAAAGCTGGCGTTTGCAGCGAAATCGATCGGTTGTCGCTAAATCGACATAAAGTTACAGATTCGAGTACATTTCGGCGGGTGACAGCGCCAGAACGCCCCGATTACAAGGGCAAAACTCGAAGCTGTATATTGCAACCGGGTTTTTCCAGGTGATTCGGACGGCTATCATGGCGCCGATTTTTTTCCTGACGGTAGAACCCATGACTGAAAACGCTAGCACCCTCTATGCCAAGCTGCTGGGCGAGACTGCAATTATCGAATGGCAGGCGCTGCAACCCTTTTTCGCCAAGGGTGCCCTGTTGTGGGTCGATCCTGCGCTGGATCTGATCACGGTGGCGCAAGCGTTGGCGGAAGACGCGCACGCGTTGGTAGCTCAATGGCTGGCCGATGGGCAGGTCGAGAAGCTGTCTGCGCCGCGGGCTCTGGATTTCTGCGAGCGCGATCCGACGCTATGGGCGGTGGTGGTTTCGCCCTGGGTGGTGATCCAGGAAAGGGCATCGCAGTAAAAGCTGCACCGCACTGGTGCGGCGCTGAATCATTTTCGCTGGGGGCTGTTCAGCGCTGCATCCGATGGCGAGACAAGCGCAGGGCATGAGAGTGAGCGGGCGACACGCTCAGTAACAGGTGGGGTGAAACCGTAACGCCTTGCCCCGCAGGCTTGGGCCTGCGGGGCAAGTGATGGATCAGCCTGCTACCAGAACCCGGATCGCTTCCAGGCGCAGGGCGGCCTTCTCGAGCATCGCCAGGCCTTCCTCACGCTGCTTGCGCAGGGCGACCAGTTCACTGTCACGCACGGTTGGATTGACTGCCTGCAGAGCGGTCAGGCGTGCCAGTTCTTCATCCGTCTCGGCGGCCAGGCGATGTTGTGCCTGGGCCACGCGTTCGGCATGGCGTGGCGCGATCTTGCTTTCACCGGCAGTGATACGCGGTGCCAGCACATCGCGCTGGGCCTGGATGAACTTGTTGGCGCTGGCCTTGGGCACGCTTTCGAGCTGGTCGTTGAGGGTTTCGAACGACACGCGCGACGCCAGGTCGTTGCCATTGGTGTCGAGCAGGCAGCGCAGGGCAGCGGGCGGCAGGTAACGCCCCAACTGCAGCGAGCGCGGTGCCACCACTTCGCTCACGTAGAGCAGCTCCAGCAGCACGGTGCCAGGCTTGAGCGCCTTGTTCTTGATTAGCGCCACTGCGGTGTTGCCCATGGAACCCGCCAGCACCAGGTCCATGCCGCCCTGCACCATGGGGTGTTCCCAGGTGATGAACTGCATGTCTTCACGCGACAGCGCCTGCTCGCGGTCGTAGGTGATGGTCACGCCTTCGTCGTCGCCCAGCGGGAAGCTGGCATCGAGCATCTTTTCGCTGGGGCGCAGGATGAGCGCGTTGTCGGAATGGTCTTCGCTGTCGATGCCGAAGGCGTCGAAAAGGGTTTCCATGTAGATCGGCAGGGCGAATTGGTCGTCCTGCTCCTCGATCGCCGCCACCAGCGCCTGACCTTCGCCGTCGCCGCCGGAGTTGAGCTCCAGCAGCCGGTCACGCCCGGTGTGCAGCTCGCTTTCCAGCGCTTCGCGACAGCCACGGGCTTCGTCGATCAACGCTTGCCATTCACCGTCGTCGGCGTTTTCCAGCATCGGCAGCAAACGCGGACCGAATTGATGCTGCAGCGCGTTGCCGGTCGGGCAGGTGTTGAGGAAGGCATTGAGCGCGCCGTGGTACCACTGGAACAGACGTTCCTGCGGGCTGTTTTCCAGGTACGGCACGTGCAGCTCGATGATGTGCTTCTGGCCAATCCGGTCGAGACGACCGATGCGCTGCTCCAGCAGGTCGGGGTGCGCAGGCAGGTCGAACAGCACCAGGTGGTGGGCGAACTGGAAGTTGCGCCCCTCGCTGCCGATTTCCGAGCAGATCAGGACCTGTGCGCCGAATTCCTCGTCGGCGAAGTAGGCCGCCGCACGGTCCCGTTCCAGAATGCTCATGCCTTCGTGGAAGACCGTGGCCAGGGTGCCGGAGCGCACGCGCAGTGCATCTTCCAGGTCCATCGCGGTTTCGGCATGGGCGCAGATGACCAGCACCTTCGTGCGCTTGAGCATCTTGAGGGTGTCGATCAGCCATTCCACCCGTGGATCGAAACGCCACCAGCGCTCGGCTTCTGCGTCCTCGGCCTGGGCCTGGAAGCTGACTTCCGGGTACAGATCGGCGTGTTCGCCCAGAGGCAGTTCCAGGTATTGGTCCGGGCTCGGCAGCGGGTAGGGGTGCAGCTTGCGCTCGGGAAAGCCCTGCACCGCCGCACGGGTGTTGCGGAACAGCACGCGCCCGGTGCCGTGGCGATCGAGCAGTTCACGGATCAGGCGCGGGCCGGCTTCCTCGTCGCCGGCGTTGACCGCCGCGACCAGGGTGTCGCCATCAGCGCCAAGCAGACCATGGATGGTCTGCTGCGCGGTGGTCGATAGCCGACCCTTGTCCAGCAGCTCCTGCACGGCCTCGGCGACCGGGCGGTAATTCTCGCTTTCGGCGCGGAAGGCGGCCAGGTCGTGGAAGCGGTTCGGATCGAGCAGGCGCAGGCGGGCGAAATGGCTGTCCTGGCCCAATTGCTCGGGGGTAGCGGTGAGCAGCAGCACCCCGGGAATGACCTCGGCCAGTTGCTCGACCAGCGAATACTGCGGGCTGGCCTTTTCCTCGTGCCACACCAGGTGGTGCGCCTCGTCGACCACCAGCAGGTCCCAGCCAGCGGCGAACAGCGCATCCTGGGCCTTCTCGTCTTCGGTCAGCCATTCCAGCGAGACCAGCGCCAGTTGCGCATCTTCGAACGGGTTGCTGGCATCGCTTTCGATGAAGCGCTCGGCATCGAACAGCGCCACCTGCAGGTTGAAGCGTCGACGCATTTCCACCAGCCATTGGTGCTGGAGGTTTTCCGGCACCAGGATCAGCACGCGGCTGGCGCGGCCAGACAGCAGCTGGCGGTGAATCACCAGGCCGGCTTCGATGGTCTTGCCCAGGCCCACTTCGTCGGCCAGCAATACGCGGGGGGCGATCCGGTCGGCCACTTCGCGAGCGATGTGCAACTGGTGCGCGATGGGTTGCGCACGCACGCCGCCCAGGCCCCAGAGCGAGGACTGCAACTGCTTGCTGGTGTGTTCCAGCGTGTTGTAGCGCAGCGAGAACCACGGCAGCGGATCGATCTGCCCAGCGAACAGGCGGTCGCTGGCCAGGCGGAACTGGATGAAGTTGGACAGCTGGGTTTCAGGCAGCGTGCATTGCTCGTTCTGCGCATTCAGGCCGTGGTAGACCAGCAGGCCGTCGGCGTCGTCGACTTCGCGTACGGTCAGTTTCCAACCTTCGAAGTGGGTGATCACGTCGCCCGGGGAAAAACGCACGCGCGTCAATGGGGCATTGCGCAATGCGTACTGGCGGGTTTCGCCGGTGGCCGGGTAGAGCACGGTGAGCAAGCGACCGTCCTGGGCCAGGACGGTGCCCAGGCCGAGTTCCGCTTCGCTGTCGCTGATCCAGCGTTGCCCCGGTTGATACTGCTGCGCCATGCTGCCTGTCTCCCGCTTTTGAAAAGGCGCTGATTCTAACGGATTGGGGGGCGCAGGGCCAAAGGTATGCTGAATAATCTGGGCGCCGGGCACCGATGCCGTGGACGGCCTGCCGGCGCGCGCGCAAATCCAATCTGCCGGTGCCTGGGCAGACGCGTTAGGATAGCCGCCTGTTTTGCTCAGTCTTTGATCGGGAGTAGCCATGAGCACCGTGAATCGCGCAGCGGTGGAAGCCGTCCTTCGCCAGTACACCGACCCTTACCTGAACCAGGACCCGGTCAGCGCCGGCTGTGTGCAGGCCATCGATATCGACGGCGGGCAGGTGCAGGTGCGCCTGCAACTGGGGTACGCCGCCGGCCTGTTCAAGAACGGCTGGGCCCAGGTGTTGCAGACCGCCGTCGAAAACATCGCCGGCGTCGACCGTGCCCGCGTGCAGATCGATTGCGTGGTCCAGGCGCACAAGGCGCAGGCGCAGATTCCCGGCCTGGCCAACGTCAAGAACGTGGTGGCCGTGGCGTCGGGCAAGGGCGGGGTCGGCAAGTCGACGACCGCGGCCAACCTGGCCCTGGCCCTGGCCCGCGAAGGCGCCCGGGTGGGGATTCTCGACGCCGACATCTATGGCCCCAGCCAGGGCGTGATGTTCGGCATCGCCGAGGGCACCCGGCCCAAGGTCAAGGATCAGAAATGGTTCGTGCCCATCCAGGCCCATGGCGTGGAAGTGATGTCGATGGCCTTCCTCACCGATGACAACACGCCCATGGTCTGGCGTGGTCCGATGGTGTCCGGCGCGCTGTTGCAACTGCTCACCCAGACCGCCTGGGACGACTTGGATTACCTGGTCATCGACATGCCGCCCGGCACCGGCGATATCCAGCTGACCCTGGCGCAGAAGGTGCCGGTGGCGGGTGCAGTGATCGTCACCACGCCCCAGGACCTGGCCTTGCTGGATGCTCGCAAGGGTGTGGAGATGTTCCGCAAGGTGCACATCCCGGTGCTCGGCGTGGTCGAGAACATGGCCGTGCACATCTGCTCCAACTGCGGCCATGCCGAGCACCTGTTCGGCGAAGGCGGGGGCGAGAAGCTGGCGTCGCAATACGGGGTCGAGCTGCTGGCATCGTTGCCGCTGTCGATGCTGATTCGCGAGCAGGCCGACGGCGGCAAACCGACTGCAGCGGCCGAGCCGGAAAGCCAGATTGCCATGGTCTATCAGGAACTGGCCCGGCACGTCGGCGCGCGGATCGTCCTGCAGGAAGCCAATGCACCGGCGATGCCCAGCATTACCATGACTGACGACTGATTACCGTCGAATGGGCGGCGAGTGCACTGGGGTGCGCTCGCCGCTTTCGCGGAAAGCCGACGAATCGCGGGCATAAAAAAACCCCGCCGGTGAGGGCGGGGTCTTTTAGAAGCTGTTCAGCTCAAGTTAGACAACTTGAACTTCTTCAGCTTGCATGCCTTTCTGACCGCGGGTAGCGATGAAAGAGACCTGCTGGCCTTCTTTCAGGCTCTTGAAGCCGTCAGCCTGGATGGCTTTGAAGTGTACGAACAGGTCGTCACCGGATTGTGGAGTGATGAAGCCGAAGCCTTTTTCATCGTTGAACCACTTAACGGTACCGGTTTGGCGATTGGACATGGTGTATCTCCTTGGACAAAGTTAACTGCGGTTCGGGAAGAGCCCTGGCCGAGACTGAGTGCAAAGAGCAGGAAAATTCATGAAGATGTTGGACATCGGGTAGA
The DNA here is from genome assembly GCF_001187875.1 of Pseudomonas sp. RIT-PI-a. Taxonomy (NCBI): domain Bacteria; kingdom Pseudomonadati; phylum Pseudomonadota; class Gammaproteobacteria; order Pseudomonadales; family Pseudomonadaceae; genus Pseudomonas; species Pseudomonas sp. RIT-PI-a. The sequence goes on along the minus strand of NZ_LGIR01000033.1, from coordinate 125,153 downwards.
GATTCTCAGTGACACAAGCAACACAGTGACGCCACCTTAACCCTTTTTCGGGAACGTGCCAATGGTCTTTTGAGGGTTTCTTGCAAATGTTGATCGGCGGCCTCGCGTCGACCTGTGGCAGGTTGGACGGGCATTGGGCGAGGCAGTCTTTGAACCCTGGCGCGAGGCCCGGTAAGATGCCGCTCGGATTCTATTCACCTCGCTATTCAGGACACCCGCCATGAGCATCAAATCGGACAAGTGGATTCGCCGCATGGCGCAAGAACACGGCATGATCGAACCCTACGTCGAACGCCAGGTGCGCGGCGAGGGCGCCGAGCGCGTGATTTCCTTCGGGGTGTCCAGCTACGGTTACGACGTGCGCTGCGCCGACGAATTCAAGGTGTTCACCAACATCAATTCGGCCACCGTCGACCCCAAGAATTTCGACGAGAAGAGCTTCGTCGACATCAAGAGCGACGTCTGCATCATTCCGCCGAACTCCTTCGCCCTGGCGCGCACCGTCGAGTACTTCCGCATCCCGCGCAACGTGCTGACCATCTGCCTGGGCAAGAGCACCTACGCGCGTTGCGGCATCATCGTCAACGTCACGCCGCTGGAGCCGGAATGGGAAGGGCACGTGACCCTGGAGTTCTCCAACACCACGACGTTGCCGGCCAAGATCTATGCGAATGAAGGGGTGGCGCAGATGCTGTTCCTGGAGTCCGACGAGGAGTGCGAAGTCTCCTACAAGGACCGCGGTGGCAAGTATCAAGGTCAGCGCGGCGTCACCCTGCCGCGCACCTGAAACCGGCGATGGGCGAACTAGTTGCCCATTTCCCACTCCATATGAGTGAACTCCCCGGCTTGCTTACCGTAGGCCGGGCCATCGCTCAGGAGTGTCTATGAAAATCGACCCGACTATCAGTGCTCAACTGGCTCAGCTGCAACCCAACCAGATTGGCATACTTGCCTGGTCGCTTCTGGCCGACTCTTACGGCCACATGGCCGGTGGAGTGCCCGGCCAACCCGATCCTGATACCCCGCAGCCGACCGAACCCGGCAGCCCAACCATCCCCGACGAGCCTCCGCCCGCGCCTGTGGCCTGACCGCTCAGGCGACCTGCCAGACGCCACCGTCGCCGACCACGTACACGCGCTGGTCGGCGTCGTTGTTCATGTTGAATCCGCCGGTGAACGCGCCGAAGGCTGGTAGCAGGCTGACCTTTGCGCCCAGCAGGTAACACGGCAGCCGCAAGCTCTGTCGGCCCCGCCCATGCAGTCGGTACACCGGGTGTATGTGTCCGGCAAGCACGTGCAGCGCCGGATGCGCATCCGGCTCGTGTTGCAGTGCGAACGGGCCCATTTCCAGAGGTTCTGTCACCACGTCGAAACGCAGCTCGGGCGGCGGGTCGCCTGCGCGCTTGTCGTGGTTGCCTCGAATCAACGTGATGCGCAGATGTGCGACTTCCGCACGCCAGGCGGCCAGCGCGCCCAGCGTTCCTGCCGAGTGCGACCCCGGTGCGTGAAGAAAATCGCCCAGGAAGATCAGGTGCCGGGTTGGGTATCTTCCCATGATCCGATCGATCACCTGCAGGTTGCTGGCGGTGGTGCCATGGGGCACGGGTTGCCCCAACTTGCGGTAGGCGGCCGCTTTGCCAAAGTGCGCGTCGGCGATCAGCAGGACTTCACGTTCAGGCCAGTAGATGGCCTTTTCGGCCAGCAACCAGAGTTCGGCACCCGCCAGTTGTACGCTGCAATACTCACTCATCCTGCGGCTTTCTCCAGGTCGCCGACCATGCGGCGGATACGATCGGCCAGCTTCTCCGAGCTCAGGCTTTCGCGGAAGCGTTCCACCAGCAGCGGAAAGCCCAGCGGTGTGGGGCGCTTGACGGCGTGCAGATCCAGTCGACGGCTGGCGATCTGTTCCAGCACGTGCTCCAGTCGCTCGACTTCGAGCTCCTGTTTCAGAACCTCTTCCTGGGCCTGGGTCAGCAGCAGGTTGCCGGCGTCGTATTGCTTGAATACCTGGAAGAACAGACCGCTGGAGGCCTGCACCTGTCGGGTACTTTTTTGCGATCCGGGATAGCCGCCGAAGACCAGCCCGGAGATCCGCGCAATCTCGCGAAAGCGTCGCAGGGCCAACTCGCCGGCGTTGAGGCTGGCCAGCACGTCGTTCAATAGACCCTGGGCGCTGAGCAGCGCCGGGTCGAGTTGGGTGGCCCAGTCCACTTCCGTGGCGCTTAGCAGCTCCAGGCCGTAGTCGTTCACGGCAATGGAGAAGGTCAGGGGTTGGCGTTGGGCCAGGCGCCAGGCGAGCAGACTGCCTAGCCCCAGGTGCACCTGACGACCGCCGAAGGGGTAGAGGAACAGATGCCAGCCCTCGCGCGATTTGAGGGTTTCCGCCAGCAGCGTGGTTTCGCTGGGCAGCGCTGACCATTGCTGCTGTACATCGAGCAGCGGGCGTACGGCGCGCATCTCGGGACTGTCGTACTCACCACGAGCCGCCGCGCCCAGTTTCGCCACCAGCGCGTCGGCCAATTCGCCGGACAGCGGCATGCGGCCGCCATTCCAGCGCGGCACGGCAGCTTTCTTGGCGGTGCTGCGCTTGACGTAGGCAGTCATGTCCTCGACCCGCACCAGTTCCAGTTGGCGACCAGCGAAGAGGAAACCATCGCCCGGCTTGAGGCGGGCGATGAAACCTTCCTCGACACTGCCCAGGGAGCGTCCGCCGCCGCCCTTGCTCCAGTATTTGAGCTGCAGGCTGGCATCGCTGACGATGGTACCGATGCCCATGCGGTGACGGCGGGCCAGGCGCGCGTCGGGCACGCGCCACAGGCCGTGCTCGTCCGGCTCGACTCGGCGGTAATCCGGATAGGCCGTCAACGAGTGGCCGCCGTAACGGACGAACGCCAAGGCCCATTGCCATTCGTCATCGCTGAGGTTGCGGTAGGCCCAGGTCGTGCGCACCTCGGCCAGCAGTCGTTCGGGCAGGAAGCCGCCGCCCAGGGCCATGCTGACCAGATGCTGAACCAGCACATCCAGCGGTTTTTCCGGTGATTCGCGCGGCTCGATGCGCCGCTGTGCGACCGCATCATGGGCGGCCGCCGCTTCCACCAGTTCCATGCTGTGGGTCGGTACCAGGGTGACCCGCGAAGCACGGCCCGGGGCATGTCCGGAGCGGCCGGCCCGTTGCATCAAGCGCGCAATGCCCTTGGCCGACCCGATTTGCAGCACCCGTTCCACCGGCAGGAAGTCGACCCCCAAGTCCAGGCTCGAAGTGCACACCACCGCCTTGAGCTGGCCATCCTTGAGCGCGCGCTCGACCCACTCGCGCACCTCACGCGACAACGAACTGTGGTGCAGGGCGATGATGCCCGCCCAATCCGGACGCGCGTCGAGGATCGCCTGGAACCAGATTTCGGACTGCGCGCGGGTGTTGGTGAACACCAGGCAGCTGCTGCTGCGATCGATTTCGGCCACCACCTGATCGAGCATGCGCAGGCCCATGTGACCGCCCCAGGGAAACCGTTCGATGGCTGCGGGCAACAGGGTGTCGACCTCGATGGTCTTGGCCTGGGCTCCCTGTACGCTGACGCTCGGTTGGCCGGGTAGCAGAACTTCCTGCGCATGAGCCTGGTTGCCCAAGGTGGCGGAAATACCCCAGACGATGAGTTGCGGATTCCACTGCCGCAGCCGCGCCAGGGCCAGTTGCAACTGCACCCCGCGCTTGTTGCCGATCAGTTCATGCCATTCATCGACGACAACCATAGCAACGCTGCTCAACTCTTCGCAGGCCTTGTCGCGGGCCAGCAGCAGCGTCAGGCTTTCCGGTGTGGTCACCAGCGCCGACGGCAACCGACGGGTTTGCTTAGCACGGTCGCTGCTGCTGGTGTCGCCGGTGCGCAGGCCCAGGCTCCAGCCGATCTGCAATTCGTCTACCGGTACCTGCAGGGCGCGCAGGGTGTCGGCGGCCAGGGCGCGCATGGGGGTGATCCACAACACCGTCAAGGGTGCCATGACGGGCTTGCGTTTACCCTTGGGTATGACGGGACCGGCCTTGGCGAAACGTTGCAGGGCGGCGAACCAGACCGCGTAGGTCTTGCCGGCACCGGTGCTGGCGTGAAGCATGCCCGACTCGCCGCGTTTGACGGCGGCCCAGACGTCCTTCTGGAAAGGAAACGGCTTCCATTGACGGCTGGCGAACCAGTGTTTGGCAAAAGCGCTGGGGGTCGGCATGCCTTGACGGAGCGTCCTGAGGTATTTGTACAAGGACCGCTGCGACGCCGGTTGGTTTGATATTTGTACAAAAAGCCGTGCGTGTATCAGTATCCGGTCATTTCCAGATAGCCTTCGCCGCCGTGGCTCCCGGTCAGGGTCACCGGGCCTTCCCAGTAGGGCGTGCCTACAGCCATCCAGGCCTTGGGGTTCAATGCCGTGGTTTCCACATGCAAAGCATGGCTGGGGATGTCGATGGCCCAGCGCGTGGGCACCTGCCTGCCGGCCACAAGGGTGTCCTGCAGTGGGCGCAGGCTGATGCTGCCCGGTGCCAACGGCGTGCTATGGCCTTGCGCGTCTATCCAGTTGCCGCTGAGAAAATGTTGTTCGCCGGCGCCACGCAGACGAAACACCATCAACTGCTGACCGTCGTCCAGGTGCAGGGAAAACCAGTCCCAGCCGGACTGATCGGCGGCCAACGGTTGGCTGCTCCATTCCCGGTCGAGCCAGGCACGGCCCTTGACCTGATAGCGCTTGCCTTCGATCTGCACCTGCCCGGCTGCGCTGAAAAATGGCTGGCTGTAGTAATACGAAGCCTGTCCGGCATCGGATTTGCGGCTGTAGCCCTGCTCGCCCTGAAGCACCAGCGCACGCTCGCTGGTCAGGGTCAATTGGTAGGCGAAGCCCTGGCCTTTGGCCTGCACGTCCATGGCCGCGAGGCTGTCCGCGGCGCCCGGCTGGCTGCGCAGGTGCCAATCGTCGATCCAGGCGTTGAAGGGTTTGACCTCTACACCCGCCTGGCCGATACCGCCTCGGGCCAAGGTCTGCGCGCTGTAGTGGTCAGTCGCCGAAGTGAGCCCGGCATGACCGATCCACAGATTGCGGCTGTTCCAGCCGGACGCCGTGCTGCCCGGCGCCAGGGCGCTGCGGAACAGGGTCCATTGCACACCGAAGCGCTGGCCCTGGTCGTCTTCGAGATTGGCGGTCAGGTACCACCATTCGATGCGGAAGTCCGGGTGGGCGCCATGATCGGCCGGAAAGCTGAAGACCTTGCCCGGTTTGACCTGGGCGAAGTCGCCAGCCTGTCCGCCCAGACCGGCGAAACCGGCCGGCGGCGGCGTCGGGTCGCACCCGCTCAATGCGAGCAATACAGTCAGCAACAGGGTTTGGATCAGCTTAGCGTTCACTGGCCATCACTCGCAGCAGGTCGGTGGGTTGGCTGCGTTGCAGACGCCGCATGGGCCAGGCCGAAGCCAGCATCGCGGCGATCAGTGCCAAGCCGCACAGTTGCAGAATCTGCAAGGGAAACACTTGCAACGGCAGGCGCCAGCCGAAGGCCTGTACATTGATCACCGCGACCAGACACCAGGCGAGCAGAATGCCCAGCGGCACGGCGAGCAGCAAGGTCAGCAGGGCCAGGATCAAGGTCTGCGCCACACTCAACAGGATCAGTTGGCGACGGCCGACACCCATCGCCCACAGCGGCGCGAGCTGGCCCAAGCGACTCTGGCTCTGGGTCAGCAAGCCAATGAACAGGGCGACCCCGGCCACACCCAGGGTCAGCGCATTCAGCGCGGCGGTGGCGCTGAAGGTGCGTTCGAAAACCTGCGAGGCCCATCGCTTGAGTTGCTGCTGCTCCACCACATGGCTGTCGTCCAGGCCGAACGCTTGCTGCACTTTGTTTTTCAGCGAGGCAGTATCAGCCTCGGTCATGCGCAATGCGAAGCGCGCGGGCGGGGTACCGGGCCAGTGACGCTGGAACTGCTCGGCACTGACCAGGATATGCCCCTTTGGGTTGCCGTAGTCGGCGTAGATACCCACTACGGTCGGGTTCCATTGCCCCTGAGCAGCAGGCAGTGCCAGCCGTGCTCCGATGCCCACGCCCAAGCGGCGGGCCAGTTGCTCGCTGAGCATCAGGTTGTCGCCGGAAAACAATTGATCCCACGGATTGCCGGCGGCCTGTTCGAGCAGCGGCCAGTGCTGGCGATAGAGAGGTGCATCGATCACAGCGGCCAATTCGGTTGGCCAGCCTTGCTGACGGATCTGCATTTCCCAGCCCGGCAGCACCTGTCGCACTTCATTCTGTTGCTGCAACCAGTGCTGCAGCGCCTGAGCCTGCTCGGGGTGTTGCGGGCGCAGGTACAGCTCGGCGCTCAGGCGCTGTTCCAGCCAGCCACTGAAAGTCTGCCGAAAACCCTCGGTCATGCTCGCGGCGCCGATGTTGGCGGCCAAGGCCAACAGCAATGCCATGAGCGCCAGGCTCAGGCCTGGCAACTGCTGGCGGCAGTCGGCAAGGAACCATTGCCCCAGTACGCCCCAACGGCGCCGGGCGAGCAGGGCGAGGACAGTGCTGAGCAGGACCGGCAGGGCCAGTGCCGCCGCCAGCAAGAGGCTGCCCATCAGCACGAAGCCAATGGCCAGACCGTTGCCGAACACGGCACACGCCAGCGCCAATACAGCTGCCGCCGCAGCCACTAAGGCCTGACGCCGCAGCCACTGGCGATGGGCCTGATGCCAGGCTTCGCCACCCGACAGAGACAGCAGCGGCAGGCGTGCGGCGCGCCACAGGCTGTCGGCACCGGCCAGCAGTACGCCGCCCAGGCTCAGCGCCAGGCCTGCCAGCCACCACGACGGACTCAGGTTCAATTGCCCGGCGACTTCCGCACCATACAGACCGCGCAGGCTGGCGGCGACGTCCGGCAGCAGCAGGCTGGCCAGTCCGTAGCCACTGGCAATGCCGGCCAGGCCACCGAGCAGCGCCAGCAAGCCCAGCTCCAGCACCAGAGCCAGCACCAGCAAGGCCGCGCTCACGCCACAGGCGCGCAGGGTGCGCAGCAGGGCGCGGCGTTGCTCCAGCGCCAGGCCGATAGCGGCATGGACGATGAACAGACCGACCACGAAGGCCAGCAGGCCCAGGGCGGTCAGGTTCAGGTGGAAACTGTCGGTCAAACGGGCAAGGTCGCCATCGGCGTCGCTGCGGTTGATCTGCAGGCGCTCTGTGTAAGCCTCGGGAAGAGCGTGCTGGAACGTCCCGGGCAGCAGCAGTCGGCTCAACTGGTCGGGCATCTGCAGGACCGTCTGCGCCGCACCGATGTCCATCAGCAACACCCCGGGTGCCGCCTGGGCGCGTGTCTGCAAGGGAGGCAGCGTGCTGCCGTTGCTGGTCTGCAGGCGTGCGCCTTCCTCTGCGCCCAGTTCGCGCAGGGTCTGTGGTGCCACCCAGGTTCGGCCGGGTGCGCCGATGAAGGCGCTCAGCTCATCCACACTGGGCACCGTGCCCGCCACGGGACTGCCCACCGGCAACGTCAAGGGTTCGATCCCAACCACTTGCAGGCGCAGTTGCGGGTGGGAGGGCAGGGTGATTCGACCTTCGAGCACCGGCGAGACCGGCCAACCCTGCAGGCGCAGGTCAACGAAGGTCGATTGCGCCAATTCTGCGCCGTCGCGTGCCACGATGTTCGCCTGGGCCTGCCCGCCGATCATCTGGCTGGCCAGTGCATAGCTCTGCCGCGCCTGGCTGTTCAGCGCGAGTACGCCGGTAAACAACGCAGTGGCCAGCCACAGGCCGGGGATCAGTGCCACGCCCGGGGCCGGATGCCGGCGCCAACGGCTGAGCAGGCAGCGCAGGGTCCAGTACAGCACCGCCACGTCAGCGATCCGCCCCGGCGACGATGCGGCCGGCCTTGAGTACCACGCGATGTTCAAGGCGCTCGGCCACCAGCGGGCTGTGGGTCACCATCAAAAGCGTGCTGCCTGTGGCTTGCAGCAGCTCCAGCATCAGGTCCAGCGCCTGTTCGCTGGTGGCCTCGTCGAGGTTGCCGGTGGGCTCGTCGGCCAGCAACAGCGGCGGGCGCGAGGCCAGGGCGCGGCCCAGGGCCACGCGCTGCTGCTGCCCGCCGGACAGTTGCTCGGGGTAGCGCTGCAACAGGGCCGACAGGCCCAGCCGTTCGGCAAGCTCGCGCTGCCAGGCGGGGTCCAGGCGTCCGGCCAGACGGGCCTGGAAGGCCAGGTTATCGGCCACGCTGAGGCTGCCGATCAGGTTGAACTGCTGGAAGATCAGACCGATGTCGCAGCGCCGCCAGCGCGCCAGTTCCCGTTCGCTCATCTGGGTAAGCACCTGCCCGGCGGCTTCGATTCGTCCGCTGTCGGCGACATCCAAACCGGCCACCAGATGCAGCAGGGTACTTTTGCCGCTGCCCGATTCACCCATCAGGGCCAGGCTGGCGCCACGCTCCAGGTGCAGGTCGATGCCTTGCAGCACGGGCAGCGGGCCTTGCGGTGTGGAGTAGGTCTTGTGCAAACCCTGGATACGCAACATGGGCTGGTTTCTTCATGACGGTGAAGCCGCGACGCTCACGCCTCGGCAGCGGAAGGGGCTGTGACTGTGAGTACCGGCCCCCAAGCAGGTTCAAGCTTTGTTGCGTATCAGGCGCCGCAGCGCGAAGCGGTTTGGATGACACGCCCAGGCCACCTCGCGTGGCAGCGGCAGAGGTTCGTTGTCCAACCAGGCAGCGATCAGTTCCCCCGAGAGCGGGGCAGTGATCAGCCCCCGCGAGCCATGCCCGCTGTTCACGTACAGCCCCGGCAGCCACGGGCAAGACTGCTCGGGCACCTGACGGGCGTCCTTGGCCAGGATCGCAAAGCGCTCGGCGAAGGCCTGAGCGTCGGCTACCGGCCCGATGATGGGCAGGTAGTCAGGGCTGGTGCAGCGAAATCCGGCCCGGCCTTGCAGTTGCTCGATAGGCATTGAGGCGCTGTCGATGCGACTCGCCAGATCCGGGGAAATGGCTTCGAGCAGCGTCAGGTTGTCGAGGTTGTCGGCCTGGGTCGGTGTCAGGTCGTCGCTGTGGAAATCGAAGCTGGCGCCCAGCGTGTGTTCGCCCGAACGGGCAGGGGCAACGTAGCCTTCGGCGCAGACCACCGTCGACAGCGCAGCGCTGCGCGCCGTTTCGGGCAGGCGGGTGATCTGTCCGCGAATGCGCTTGAGCGGCAGCGTGGCGGTCTGGGCAAAGGCCCGGACCTGGGCGGCGCAAGTCAGCACGGCCACCGGCGCACTGGCCAGGTGGTGGTCACCGTCGAAGGCCTGCCATTGACCGTCGAGGTAGCGCAGTTCGGCCACGTGATGATGGCGCAGCAAGGTGATGCGCGGATGGCGGGCCAGATGCTCGCAGAGCGCAGGCGGGTGGACCCAGCCACCCTCGGGGTAGAACAGACCGCCGCTGGGCAGTTCGACACCCGCCAGCGCTTGGGCTTCGAGACGATCCAGTCGGTGCAGCAGTTCGGGTTGGAATGCATCGGCCAGTTGCTGCTGGCGCTGCGCTTCCTTGTCGTCGAAGGCCAGTTGCAGCACGCCGCAGGCATCCCAGTCGTGCCCGCGTTGCAGTTGTTCGAGCAGGCGACGGGTGTGGCCGAAGCCGGCCAGGATCAACTGCGAAAGCGCCGTGCCGTGGGCTGACAGCTTCAAGTACAGCACGCCCTGGGGATTGCCCGACGCTTCCTGGGCGACCTCGGCATGCCGTTCGAGCAACGACACGCGCCAGCCGCGCGCCGCCAGGCTGGCTGCGGTGGCGCACCCTGCCAGGCCGGCACCGATGACCAGCGCGTGGCGCTCACCCGTGAGCGGCTCGGGGCGGGCGAACCAGGGCTTGGCCGCAGGCGCAGGCGCGCCGCTATCGCCCAGGAATACGCCTCGGGACACATGCCATTTGTTGCCGATGCCCGGCACCCGTTTCATCTTGAAGCCGACCGCCGCCAGACCGCGGCGCACCCAGCCGGTACTGGTGAACGTTGCCAGCGTCGCCCCGGGCGCCGCCAGCCTCGCCAGCTCGGCGAACAGCTCGGGGGTCCACATGTTGGGGTTGCACGCCGGGGCGAAACCATCCAGAAACCAGGCGTCGACCTGGCCCTCGAGGCATGGCAGCTGCTCCAGCGCATCGCCGATCAGCAGCGTCAGGGTGACCCGGCCGCCGTCGAAGATCAGCCGCTGGAAGCCTTCATGCACGGCCACATACTGCCTCAGCAATGCGTCGCTGTAGGCCGACAGTTCCGGCCACAGGGCCAGGGCACGGGTCAGGTCTGCGGCGCTCAGGGGGTATTTTTCCACGCTGATGAAATGCAGACGGGCGCCCGGTGCGGCCGAGGCGGCGAAACATTGCCAGGCGCAGAGAAAACTCAGCCCGGTGCCGAAGCCGGTCTCCCCGATCACCAGACGACCGTCGTCCGGAAGGGCGGCGAAGCGTGCGGCCAACTGATTCTGCTCGATGAACACATGGCGGGTTTCGGCCAGGCCGTCGGCGGCGAAATACACGTCGCCAAAGGCGCGCGATCGAGGGTGACCGGTGTCGGTCCAGTCCAGCTGGGCGAGAAGGCTCGGGGTTTTCATGACGGCTTCGGCAATGGGCAAGCGGGCATTGTAACGCGCAGGCCTGGGTTCGCGAGCGCAAGGACGCTTGGGCCGCAGCGCAGCTCTTGGCCGTCTTCAGGTGGTGATTAATACACGTCCCGGCAGGTTCCGCACTGGCTACCGTGCACGCTTCCTCTTTCGGCAAGGAGCCGAGCATGCACACGATCTACCCCCCAATGAGTGAAGCGGCCAGTGCCCGAGACAGTCGCCACGCACGCATCGTCGCGCAGCGGCTGCCCACCTGGTTGACCCAGGCCAGCCCGGCGATGCGCCAGGCCTTGAGCGCCAGTCAGAACGAGAGCCATGCCGCCAAGCTGGCCCTTGCTCCAGTGCTGGCCGAGTTGCGCGATGTCACCGAGTTCTGCGCCGACCTGGTGAGCGAAGCGATCCGCGAGCAGTTTCAACTCGACATCGACCCGCGTCGTTATTCGTTGGTGCGCGCCATGCACAACGTTGGGATGGGGTTCAGCCACCGCTGGCCCATCGAGCAGAACCTGCTGGTTGCCGCCATGCAGAACTTCGAGGCGAACCTGCAGTTTGCGCAGGGTTCGATGGTGCTGCCGGTCGGCGGGGTCGAGTACGTCACGGCCGACAAGGACATCGATTTCCGCGCCCGCAGCGACAAGCCGGCGATCGCCATCGATCCGAAGCGATTCACCACGATGTGCCGCAGCCTGGACTTGGGCAAGCAGTACCAGGCTCATCTGGATACGGTGTTCAAACCCGAACACGTGGCGGCACTGTTCAAGCGCAATGATCGCGCCCACTTTGCGGTGCTGACCCACATCGCCCGGTTGCGTGACGATATCGACGAAGATGCCTACCGCATGCTCCTGCAGGTTGCCGAAGGTGCAACGCCGGCCTGGGCGGGCAACGCGGTGCGCTATCACTGGCTGCGTCTGCTGGGCAGCGCCGATTTCGCCGCCGTGGCGCTCTACGGCGTGCAGTTGATCGAATCGACCGTGGATGGCCGCTGCGTGGTGCTGATGCCGGGCGAGCCGGATCATCCGGTCAAGCAATACCCGTCGTTCAAGGCCTTTGCCGCAGCATTGGGAGAGAAGCTGAAGCAGACCGATTTCCGAAGCTATTTCGGCGCACTGGCTGGCGAGAAGTTCGCCGCACCGTTCATCCAGCGTCTGCTGCAACGGCTCGACAACCCGGCTGGCGATTGGCAACAGCACCTGAACCTGGAAAAGCGCCCGGTGCTGGGCGATCTTTTCGAGTTGCAGCACAGCGATCGCTTGATCAAGGTCTACCAGGATGCCCGAGTGATGGCGGTGCCGACCGCCGATGAAGACGCCATTGCCCTGGAGCGTGAGCGTCGACGGTACCTGGGTGCTGGCATGACTCTGCTCAATATTGCCGGGCTGCTGGTCCCGGCACTGGGTACGGCGATGCTCGCCTGCGCTGCTGCACAGTTGCTGCATGAGGTGCTCAGCGGCATCGACGATTGGCGCCGGGGCGATGACCACGCCGCGTTCACCCACGTCATGGGCGTGGCCGAGAACCTGGCGACCATGGCGGTCTTCGCAGGCGCCGTGCACGCCGGCCGGACATGGATAGCGCCCAAAGTGCCCGAAGTGGCTGCCCAGACCCAGTTGGCAGAGCTGATACCGGTAACGCTCACTGACGGTCGCCATCATCTCTGGCATCCCAACCTGGACGAATACGTCGCCGTTCAGGCCCTGCCTGCCGATTTGCTGCCAGAAACCGATCGCCTCTACCACGATGAAACGCGTGACAGCGTAGTCATCGATGGTCGCGTCCACGACCTGCGCTTCGACGATCGCTACCGGCAATGGCGCATCACTCACCCAAGCGACACACAGGCCTATGAGCCCCTTATTGAAGAAACCAGTACGGGTTGGCGACTGGCCGCCGAGCAGCAACCCGAGGCACCTGGCACTACGCTACGTGACCGCCTGGGCTGGCGGCTGTCAGGCATGGAGCCGCAGGATCTTCACCATGCCCTGGCCAGCACCGGTCTGCCACAGGCCGCATTGGACGACATCCATGCCCAGGCCGATCAACCCGCCGCCCTGCTGACCGACGCGCTGCAACGCTTCGCCCTGCATCGTCAAATGCAAAGGGCCGGACTGGCCGACGACGCCGCTCAGGCCCGGTTCGAAGCACTCTACGACGCCACCCATTTCGGCAGCGGCCCTGCCAGCCAACTGATTCGTCGCGATTTTCCTGCCCTGAGCGTGGCAGCCGCCGAAGAGGTGTTGCTTGATGTACCGCCGGGCGAACAGGCGCAGATGCTGTCCAACCGCCGCATTCCCCTGAAACTGGCCGAACGTGCCCGCATCTATCAGCAGTGCCAACGCCTGAACCGCGCGTTCGAAGGCCTGTGCTTCAGCGTCGCGCAGTCGGTGGACAGCCTCGAGCTGGAGCAGGCCATCAAGGTGGTGCTGGGTGAAACCGCCCAGGCCGATGCGGTGCGTGACTACGCTTTCGCCCATCGCGACGACTGTGCCCGCTGGCTGGGGCAGACGCCGTCGCCGGATCGCTTCAGAGCACCGATGCGCGATAGGTACGGGCGCGCGGGTTACCCCATGAGCGGCCGGCGCGAGGTGGCCCTGTCGCGCCGAGTGCTGGTGGCGCGCATTCGTCGTGTCTACCCCGGCACCAGCGAACGGGCCGCGCGCGAATTGTTGGGATTGTACGAGGAGACCGGCATGAGTCGCGCCGGCATCATGCAGGGGTTGGACAACCTCACCTACGAGCGCGGGCAAATGCACGCTCAACTGGAAGCCTGGTCCCGTCGACCGGCGCCGGCCAATCTACCGGCGCGGTACAACGCCAGCAGCGGCGACCTGGTGTACTACCGCGCCGACGTCACGGCACGCCTGGACATTGCCTGGCGCCGCCAACTGCCCTCCGAGCGCGCCGCCCATGGCTTCAACTATTACCTCAACCTCACCTACGTGCCGCTGCTCGACTTTCCCGCCCTGAGCGCTGACCTGCGCTTCGTCACACACCTGAACCTGACCGGCAGCACGATAGATGCTCAGGCGCTGACCAACCTATTGGGCAGCTTTGCGCAACTGCGCAGTTTGACGCTGCGTGAATGCGCCCTCGGCCATCTACCCGAAGCGGTCGATCGGTTGACTCAACTGACCGAGCTGGACTTGACGTTATGCAATCTGACCCTGGATCAGGCGTTACTCGACCGGCTTGGCCGCCTGCCCAATCTGAGCATGCTGAACCTGAGCGGCAACACCGTGGGCCAGATCGCTTCGTCCAGCGGCTTCGCCCAGCTTCAGCAACTGAACCTGGCAGGCCTGGCTCTGCCTCATTGGCCGCAGTGGGCTTCGCGCCTGCCAGCGTTGCGTACCTTGAACCTGTACCGCACTCGACTGCGTCACATCCCCGATGCAGTATTTACCGAAATGGCCGAGGAGCGCAGTGTCGATGTCTTTCTCGATCGTAATTCGTTGGACACTCAAACGCTGCGTCAGCTGGGCAGCGCACGGCCGCAACGACGGTTCCAGTTTTATACCCACCGCACCAACGACGTCCGTCCGACTCGGGTGGGACGGCCTTCGGTCGACCCCTGGCTGCAGGGTGCCAGTGAAGTGGAGCGACGCCATCGGGCGCAGCTTTGGCAGGGACTGACCGAAGAAGAGGGGTCGGCGGCCTTCATCGACCTGATCGACAATCTGCGCCGTACGCCGGATTTCATCAGCAATGCGGCCGAAATGACGCGGCGCGTGTGGAACGTCATCGTCGGTGCCTCCGCGAATCGTCAGTTGCGCCAGCGTCTCTACACCATGGCCGAGCAGTTGGACACCTGCGTGGATGGCGAGCGGCTGATGTTCAGCGACATGGAGGTGCAGGTGCTGCAGCACGACGCCCTGCAAGGTGCCACTTGGGCGCAGCGTGGCCAGCGCCTTTATGAACTGGCCCGTGGGTTGTTCAGGCTCGACCAGCTCGAAGCCATCGCCCGCCGTATCATCACCGAGCGCCGACGCCGGGGCATCGTCGTCGATGAAGCGGAAGTGCGCATGGCCTTGCGGACCTACCTGGCTCGTCGTCTGAGCTTGCCCGGGCAGCCGCACAGCATGGCGTATGCGGCGACTGCCGGCATTGGTGTCGAGATCTACGACGCGGCGCAGACCGAGGTCCTGCAAGCCGAAAACGGATCGGCCTTCGCGACGTTCATGCCGCGTCAGACCTTCTGGGCCGACTACCTGCGCGAACGCTACGCACGAACCCTGGAGGTGCGCCTGGCGCCCTTCGCCGACGAACTCACTGCGCTCGATGACAGCCAGGAGCCGGGCAGCAGTGGTGATTACCTGCGTCGCGCCAACGACATCGCCCGGCGTCGCCAGGACGCCGAGAACACCTTGCTTGCCGAACTAACCCTGCTCGAACAGGTCGGCTTCAATAGTGATACACAGCGTAGCCCCGAGCCCAGCGAGGTTCAGTCAAGCTAACCGACGAGGAATGCCTGCCCCATGTTCGAATCTGCCGAAATTGGTCATGCCATCGACAAGGACACCTATGAAGCGCGCTTGCCAGCCCTGCGCGAAGCGCTGCTCGAGGCCCAGTACGAGCTCAAGGAGCAGGCGCGCTTTCCGGTGATCGTGCTGATCAATGGGGTCGAAGGGGCCGGCAAGGGCGAGACGGTCAAGTTGCTCAACGAATGGATGGACCCGCGCCTGATCGAGGTGCGGACCTTCGACGACAAGACCGACGAAGAACTCGCCCACCCACCGGCCTGGCGCTACTGGCGTCAGCTGCCGGCCAAAGGCCGCATGGGCGTGTTCTTCGGCAACTGGTACAGCCAGATGATCCAGGATCGCGTCCATGGCGATATCAAGGACGGCCGTCTGGAACAGGCCATCAACGGTGCGCAGCGGCTGGAGCGGATGCTCTACGACGAAGGCGCGCTGATCTTCAAATTCTGGTTCCATCTGTCCAAACAGCAGATGAAGGCGCGGCTCAAGTCGCTGCGTGACGATCCATTGCACAGCTGGCGAATCAGCCCGCTGGACTGGCAACAGTCCAAGACCTACGACCGCTTCGTACGCTTCGGCGAACGCGTGGTCCGCAGGACCGACCGCGACTATGCGCCGTGGCATGTGATCGAAGGTGCCGATGCCCACTACCGCAGCCTGGCGGTGGGACAGATCATTCTCGAAGGTTTGCAGGCGGCGCTGAAGACGCCCGTCGAGCCTAAGGCTCAGGCTGTGGCCACTTTGGGCGAGAGCATCGACAAACGCAGCCTGATCGGCAGCCTGCACCTGAGCAAGCGGCTGGAAAAAGACGATTACGAACGCCAACTGATCGCCGAGCAGGCGCGTCTGGCCGGGCTGATGCGCGACAAGCGCATGCGCCGTCATGCCTTGGTGGCCGTGTTCGAAGGCAACGATGCGGCCGGCAAGGGCGGTGCGATCAAACGCGTCGCCGCTGCGCTGGACCCGCGCCAGTACCACATCGTGCCCATCGCCGCGCCCACTCAGGACGAACTGGCCCAGCCCTACCTGTGGCGGTTCTGGCGCCAGCTGCCGGCGCGCGGCAAATTCACCGTGTTCGATCGCTCCTGGTATGGCCGCGTGCTGGTGGAACGGGTCGAGGGTTTTTGCAGTGCGTCTGATTGGATGCGTGCCTACAGCGAAATCAACGACTTCGAAGAACAACTCACCGAGGCGGGCGTGGTGCTCGTCAAATTCTGGCTGGCCATCGACGAGCAGACCCAGCTCGAGCGCTTCAAGGAGCGCGAGCAGATCCCCTTCAAGCGTTTCAAGATCACCGAAGACGATTGGCGCAACCGTGAGAAATGGGGCGCCTATCGCGATGCCGTGGGCGACATGGTCGACCGCACCAGCAGCGAAGTGGCACCCTGGACGCTGGTGGAGGCCAATGACAAGCGTTGGGCACGGGTCAAGGTGCTGCGCACGATCAACGACGCACTCGAAGCGGCGTTCAAAAGAGACAAAAAGGACTGAGCGATCGCATCGCACCGTTCACGGCCGATGACCGCTCCTACTTCTGGCGTGCGCATGTTCGTAGGAGCGGTCCGTGGCCGCGAAGAGTGCGCTGCGCTCGTTCAGGCGAGCCACGGCGTCTGTTTCGCGCCGATGACCGCTGCTACGGGATGCGACGCGGACAAAACGGTCGATAACCGATAGAGTGCGCGGCCTGTTCATACTTCGAGGACCCTGCCCATGCCCCAGACTTTCGACATCGCCGTGATCGGCGCCACCGGTACGGTCGGCGAAACGCTTGTGCAGCTGCTGGAAGAACGGGACTTTCCGGTCGGGGCATTGCATCTGCTGGCCAGCAGCGAATCGGCTGGCGCGTCGGTCGCGTATCGCGGCAAGAACGTGCGTGTGCGTGAAGTCGATCAGTTCGATTTCAGTCTGGTCAAATGGGTGTTTTTCGCGGCCGGTCCCGCAGTGACCCGCAGCTTCGCCCCGCGTGCGACGGCGGCCGGTTGCACGATCATCGATCTTTCGGGCGGCCTGCCGGTGAACGAGGCGCCCAATGTGGTGCCGGAAGCCAACGCCGCCATACTTGCCGATCTACCGGTGCCCGTGCAGGTGGCCAGCCCCAGCGCCGCCGCCATTGCCCTGGCCGTGATCCTGGCGCCCCTGCGCGCTGTGCTGGATCTCCAGCAGGTCCACGTCACGGCGTGCCTGGCCGTGTCGGCCCTTGGTCGCGAAGCGGTCAGCGAACTGGCCCGGCAGACTGCCGAACTGCTCAATGTACGGCCGCTGGAGCCGCGCTTCTTCGACCGCCAGATGGCCTTCAACCTGCTGGCGCAGGTTGGCACGCCCGACGCGCAGGGCCATGTGCCGCTGGAACGCCGTCTGGTGAGCGAACTGCGTGAGCTGCTCGGCATGCCGACCTTGAAGATTTCGGTGACCTGCGTGCAGGCCCCGGTGTTCTTCGGCGACAGCTACAGCATCGCCGTGCAGAGCGGCACCGCGCTCGACCTTGCCGCCGTCAACCAGGTCCTGGCGACAGCGCCGGGTATCGAAACGGTGGAAGACGACTACCCTACAGCGGTGGGCGATGCGGTGGGCCAGGACGTGGTGTACGTGGGCCGTGTGCGTACCGGCATCGATGATCCTCAGGCGCTGAGCCTGTGGGCCACGGTGGACAACGTGCGCAAGGGTGCAGCCCTGAATGCGGTACAAGTGGCCGAGTTGTTGATTAAAGGTCATGGCTAAAAGATACTTGCCGACAATTTGCAGAGAGTTGGCACGCTTTGCCCAGCTGATCGCGTGTAACAGTCGTTCGTGCGACAGTGCAAGCTTCTTCTCGCTTGCCGAGGAATGTTCAAACAAGGATTAGGCCATGGTTCAAGTTCGCAAACTGGTGTTAGCAATGGCTGCCGCTTCGGCGTTGTCCTCCGGTATCGCCAACGCCCTGGAGCTGGGGGAATTGACCCTCAGGTCCGCGGTGAACCAGCCTCTGCTGGCCGAGATAGAACTGCTCGACGTGCGCGGCCTGAGCGCCGCCGAGGTCCAGCCTGTGTTGGCTCCGGCCGAGGAGTTCAGCAAGGCGGGCGTCGAGCGCCAGGCGTTTCTGGACAGCCTGCGCTTCACGCCGGTGATCAACGCCAATGGCCGCAGCGTCATCCGTGTGACCTCGACCCAACCCTTGTCCGCGCCGCTGGTGAAGTTCCTGGTTCAGGTCAACTTCCCCAGCGGTCGTCTGCTGCGCGACTACAGCATGCTGCTCGATCCGGCGCAGTTTGCACCTCAGGCCGCGCAAGCCGCGCAGAACGCTCCTCGACCCGCCGTGAGTGCGCCGGCGGCCACCGTCAACCAGGCGTCCTACACAACCGGTTCGCGCGATACGCTGTGGGAGATCGCCGCGCGCAATCGCCAGGGCGGTTCGGTCCAGCAGGCCATGCTGGCCATTCAGGCGCTCAACCCCGACGCGTTCCTGGACGGTAACATCAACCGTCTCAAGACCGGGCAGGTCCTGCGCATGCCTGACGTGCAGCAGACATCGGCCACTGCGCCTGGGCCGGCAGTGGCCGAAGTCGCGCGACAGAATGCTGCGTGGCGCGAAGGCCGTCGGCTGGGCCCGCGTGCCCAGCAGGTCGACGCCACGCGGCGCGGCAATGGCACGCCAGCCCCGGCTGCTGCGCCACCGCAGGACAACCTCAGCCTGGTGTCGGGTGCCAGCGAGGCCAACGGTCCGGCAGGCGATGCCAAGGCATTGGACCAGAAGCTTGCCGTGACCCAGGAAGCGCTGGATGCCACCCGGCGTGACAACGAAGAGCTGCGCAGCCGCAACGCCGACCTGCAGAGCCAGCTCGACAAGTTGCAGAAGCTGATCCAGCTCAAAAACGCCCAACCGGCCAAGATGCAGGCGGCGGGCGCCGATGTGCCGGTGCCTGCCGAAGCCCTGGTCCCGGCCGAGGCGCTGGCGCCCACAGCCGATGGCAGCGCGCCTGCCACCGGTGACCCCACTGCGACAACCAACGCCGAGCTGGTTCCGGCACCGACCGTGCCGGGTGCCACCGAACAGGTCAACCCGGACGCTGCCGCCAGTACGCCGGTAGCGCCTCAGGGTGAGCCGCTGGACGCCGTCAACGATCCGGCCGACGACGCCGCCTCCGACCAGCCCGCCGACAATTCCACCCTGCTGATGGTGGTCGGTGCCAGCGCCCTGGCCGCGCTGCTATTGCTGCTGCTGTTGCTGGCCCGCCGCCGCAAGGCGCAGCAGGAAGCCGAAAAGCACATGCGCATGGCCCGTGCCCTGGCCGAAGAGCCGGAGCACGGCCCGGACCTCGACCTGCCGCCCAACAGCTTCGAAGGGCTGGAGCGCCCGGCCGCGACCGTGCACCTGACCCCGGCCATGGTCGCCGCCTCGGTAGCCGGCGCCCGAGCCAGCGCCGCGCCTTCCACGTTCGCTGCGGCGCCTGAGCAGACCGTACTGCCCACGCCACCACTGCGCCCCAGCATCGACACCGATGAAGGTCTGTTCGCGGAAGTGGAACAGAGCATTGCGCGGGGCCGTCTCAATCACGCCGCCGAACTGCTGGAAGCTGCGACCGAACGTGAACCCAAGCGCAGCGACCTGCGCTTGAAGCTGATGGAAGTCTACGGCTTGCAAGGTGACCGCGATGGTTTCGTCAGTCAGGAGCGACAGCTGATTGCCACGGGCCAGAACCACGCCGATGTCGAGCGCTTGAAGACCCGCTTCCCGGCCATGCTCGGCGCCGCTGCGGCAGCTGCCGGTGCGGCGGCGGTTGCTGCGCAAATGGATGCGGAGTATGTCAAGCAGCTGCTGCAGGACGAGCCTGGCGCGGCCGATTCGCTGGACGGTACCTTCGACACCGATTTCGATCTGAACCTGGACGACACTCAGGACACCGCGCCCACCACGGACAGCAACATCGATTTCGACACCCTGCTGGCCGAACAGAAAGCGGCAGCCGCGAGCCCGGCCGACGACAACGACACCACGTTGCCGGAAGATTTCGACCTGTCTCTGGCCGAAGATGCTCAAGAGCCGCAAACGCCGGAGTCGCGCCTGACCGAGATCAACGCGGAGCTGGAAAAACTCTCCGACGGCTTTGCGCGCACACCTATGGCCGAACCGTTCGCCACGCCACCCAAACCCGAAGACCTCCCGCCGATCGAAGGCGAAGATGATTTCGACTACCTCGACGGTGGCGACGAGGCCGGCACCAAGCTGGACCTGGCCCGTGCCTACATCGAAATGGGCGACAACGACGGCGCGCGCGACATCCTGGGTGAAGTGCTCAAGGAAGGCAGCGCCGGGCAGCAGGGCGAGGCACGCGAAATGCTGGGGCGTATCAGCCGATAATCCGGGGGTGCCGTCGCCGGCCCCCTGTGGGAGCGGGCTCTGCCCGCGAAGGCGGCGGGCCAGGCGCCGCAATTTCAGGATCCGGTATAATCGCCGCCATCGCTTAACCAACAGGCTGCAACTTCGTGCAAAACATCGACAACTCGGCCGCCGAATCGGCGGCCGACGGCTTTTACCGTATCGCGCTGGGCGTGGAGTACAAAGGTTCGCGCTATCGCGGCTGGCAGCGCCAGGCGTCGGGCGTGCGCACCGTCCAGGAAACCCTCGAAGACGCTCTGGGCAAGGTCGCAGCCTCGCCTGTCTCGCTGATGTGCGCCGGCCGCACCGACGCCGGGGTTCACGCCTGCGGCCAGGTGGTGCACTTCGACACCCAGGCCGAACGCAGCATGAAAGCCTGGGTGATGGGCGCCAACATCAACTTGCCCCACGACGTCAGCGTCACCTGGGCCAAGGTCATGCCGCCCAATTTCCACGCGCGCTTCAAGGCCATCGCCCGACGCTACCGCTACGTCATCTACAACGACCAGATCCGGCCCGCGCACCTGGGCGAGGAAATCACCTGGAATCACCGCCCGCTGGACGTCACCCGCATGGCCGCCGCCGCGCAGGCACTGGTCGGTACCCATGATTTCAGCGCCTTCCGCGCCGGTCAGTGCCAGGCCAAGTCGCCGATCAAGCAGCTGCATCACCTGCGGGTCACCCAGCACGGCAAGATGATCGTCATCGACGTGCGCGCCAATGCCTTCCTGCACCACATGGTGCGCAACATCGCCGGCGTGCTGATGACCATCGGCACCGGCGAGCGGCCCATCGAGTGGGCCGCGGAAGTGTTGCAGAGCCGGGTGCGCAGGACTGGCGGTGTCACTGCCCATCCGTTCGGGCTGTACCTGGTGCAGGTCGAGTACCGTGACGAGTTTCCCTTGCCCGAACGCTACATTGGCCCGCACTTCCTGACCGGGTTCGACACACTGGCTGACGTTACCGACAGCATTTGCTAACATCCGCCGTTCCCTAGCCAAGTCGAGGTACTCGCCGACATGTCAGCCGTTCGCAGCAAAATCTGCGGTATTACCCGCATAGAGGATGCTTTGGCCGCTGCGCACGCCGGTGCCGATGCGATCGGGTTGGTGTTCTATGCCAAAAGTCCGCGGGCGGTGAACGTCCAGCAAGCCCGCGCGATCATCGCCGCGCTGCCGCCGTTCGTGACCACCACGGGCCTGTTCGTCAACGCCAGCCGCTGCGAGTTGGGCGAAATCCTCGATGCCGTGCCGCTGGATCTGCTGCAGTTCCATGGCGACGAAACGCCGGCCGAGTGCGAGGGTTACCACCGTCCGTACATCAAGGCCCTGCGCGTGCGCCCCGGCGACGATCTGCAGGCAGCTTGCCGCGCCTATCGCAACGCCAGCGGCATTCTGCTCGACACCTTCGTGGCCGGCGTGCCCGGCGGTACTGGCGAAGCCTTCGACTGGTCGCTGGTGCCCGAGCACCTGGACAAGCCAATCGTGCTGGCCGGCGGACTTCATGCGGGCAACGTCGCCCAGGCCATCACTCAGGTCAAACCCTGGGCGGTGGATGTCAGCGGCGGGGTCGAGTCGAGCAAGGGTATCAAGGACCACGGCAAGATCGACGCTTTCATCAAGGCAGTGCGTGGGAGCGGCATGTGACGGCGCGCTGCCCGGCACCGTCCATACGTTTCGCGAAACGCGCGGCACGCAGGTATCAAGCCTGCGCCACGCTCGCCCACGCATTCGTTTCATATCTGAACACGCTCAAGAGCATGCGCGGGACCTGGCCAGGCCAGCAGTCCCCGGTACTGGAGAAATAAAGCATGAGCAACTGGTTGGTAGACAAGCTGATCCCTTCGATCATGCGATCGGAAGTGAAGAAAAGCTCGGTGCCCGAAGGCCTGTGGCACAAATGCCCGTCCTGCGAAGCAGTGCTGTACCGTCCGGAGCTGGAGAAGACCCTCGACGTCTGCCCCAAGTGCAACCACCACATGCGTATCGGTGCACGTGCGCGCCTGAACATTTTCCTCGACGAAGAGGGCCGTGCCGAGCTGGGCGCCGATCTGGAGCCGGTCGATCGCCTGAAATTCCGCGACGGCAAGAAGTACAAGGATCGCCTGACCGCCGCGCAGAAGCAGACCGGTGAAAAGGATGCGCTGATCTCCATGAGCGGCACCCTGTTGGGCATGCCGGTGGTGGCCAGCGCATTCGAATTTTCCTTCATGGGTGGCTCAATGGGCGCCATTGTTGGCGAGCGCTTCGTGCGCGCTGCCAACTATGCCCTGGAAAATCGCTGCCCGATGATCTGCTTCGCCGCCTCCGGTGGTGCGCGCATGCAGGAAGCGCTGATCTCGCTGATGCAGATGGCCAAGACCTCGGCGGTCCTGGCGCGCCTGCGCGAGGAGGGCATTCCGTTCATTTCGGTGCTGACCGACCCGGTCTACGGTGGCGTTTCCGCCAGCCTGGCCATGCTGGGTGATGTAATCGTTGCCGAGCCCAAGGCGCTGATCGGTTTCGCCGGCCCGCGCGTGATCGAACAGACCGTGCGCGAGAAGCTGCCCGAAGGCTTCCAGCGCAGCGAGTTCCTCATCGAACATGGCGCCATCGACATGATCATTTCGCGCCAGGAGCTGCGTCCGCGCCTGGGCAGCCTGCTGGCCCAGTTCATGGGCCTGCCGACGCCCACCTACGTGGCCGCTCCGATCGAGCCCATCGTGGTGCCACCGGCGCCTGCCAACGTATGACCGAGCGTAGCCTGAGCCAGTGGCTCGCCTACCTGGAGCAGTTGCATCCGGCGGCCATTGATATGGGCCTGGACCGTTGCCGCGAAGTCGCGCAACGCCTGGGCCTGGGCAGGCCGGCCGAACGTGTGGTGACGGTCACCGGCACCAACGGCAAGGGTTCGACCTGCGCCTACATCGCTGCACTGATGCAGGACCGCGAGCTGAAGGTCGGGGTCTATGCCTCGCCGCATCTGTTGCGCTACAACGAGCGGGTCGTGATCGATGGCCAGCAGGCCACCGACGCCCAGTTGTGCGAAGCGTTCACGGCCGTTGAAGCGGCGCGTGGTGCGACCACCCTGACCTATTTCGAGATGGGCACCTTGGCCGCGTTCTGGTTGTTCCAGCGTGCCGAGCTCGACGCCGTGGTTCTGGAAGTCGGCCTGGGTGGTCGGCTCGACGCCGTCAACCTGGTGGATGCCGACCTCGCCGTGATCACCAGCATCGGTCTGGATCATGCCGAATACCTGGGCGATACCCGCGAGTCGGTGGCCTTCGAGAAGGCCGGTATCCTGCGTGCCGGCGTGCCGGCCTTGTGCGGCGATATCGATCCTCCACAGCCATTGCTCGATCAGGTGGCCACCTTGGGCTGTCCGCTCTATCTGCGTGGCCGCGACTACGATTTCACCGAGCATGACGATCACTGGTCGTGGCGAGGCGTGGACGTCGAAGGCTACCCGGTCGAGCTGCTGTCGTTGCCGCTGCCCAGCCTGCCACTGGAGAACGCGGCGCTGGCCCTGCAGGTCTACGTCGCCCTGGATCTGCCGCGCGACGCCGCGCGCATCGGGTGGGCACTGGCCCATACCCGAGTGGCCGGTCGCCTGGATCGCCACCGGGTGAACGTGGCAGGCAAGACGCTCGATATTCTCCTGGACGTGGGTCACAACCCGCACGCTGCGCGCTTCCTGGCCGAGCGTCTGGCGCGCCAGCCTCTGACGGGCCGGCGTCTGGCCGTGTTCGGCCTGCTTGCCGACAAGGATCTGGCCGGTGTGGTCGAGCCATTGGCTCCTGTCATCGCCGAGTGGGCGGTGGCACCGCTGAAAACGCCTCGCACCCGGCCAGCCGCCGAGTTGAATGCTGCACTCCTGAACCTTGGCGCCACCACGACGTCTCATGGCAGCCTCGCCGATGCGCTCGAAGCGCAGTGCGAAGCAGCGGGCGAGGGTGACGAGATTCTGGTGTTCGGCTCGTTCCACTGTGTCGCCCAGGCCTTGAAATGGATGTATGGCAACGTAGAACGGGAGAACGTGGATGGCATTGCCCAGTAAGGTGTTCAAGCAGCGCATGATCGGCGCGTTGGTGCTGATCGCGCTGGCGGTGATTTTCCTGCCGATGCTGTTTTCGCGGCAGGACGACACCGTGCGCCAGGTTCAGGTGCAGGCCCCGGCAGCACCCCAGGCGCCGGCCGCGCCACAGGTACAGGTCGAGCCGGTTGCCGTGCCCGAGCCGCAGATCATCGAGTCCGAGCCAGTGCCTCAGCAGGCCCCGGTGCAGGCGAGCGCGCCGAGCCAGCCCATCCAGCCGGTGCCCACAGCGCCTGCCGCAGCTGCGAAGAAGCCAGTGGAATCGGTGCAGCCCTCGGCACCGATTGCAGCCGCCAAGGTGGCACCGGCTGCCAAGCCGGACACCGCCAGCAAGATCGACCCCAACGGGTTGCCGGTCAGCTGGTCGGTGCAGTTGGCCAGTCTGTCCAACCGTGCCGGCGCCGACGCTCTGCAGAAGAGCTTGCGTACCCAGGGCTACAACGCCTACGTGCGCTCGGCCGATGGCAAGAACCGGGTATTCGTCGGGCCATTGGTCGAACGCGCCGAGGCCGAACGGTTGCGTGACGTGATCAATCGCCAGCAGAAGCTGCAGGGTTTCGTGGTGCGCTTCGAGCCTGAGCGCGGCTGAGGACTTGGTTCGCTGTGGGATCGTGTCGCTTTCCTCGCGGCTGCTGACCGCTCCTACGGGAAGCTATGGGAGCGGTCAGCCGTCGCGAAGGGGCGCGCTGCGGTGCAGGCGACAATCGCCGCTTACTACCGCGCCCGCGCTCTGCTAAAATGCGCCGCCTTATCCGTATGCAGGCCGCACCGTGGCATTTACCTGGGTCGACTGGGCGATCATTGCGATCATCGCCATCTCCGCACTGATCAGCTTGACACGCGGCTTCGTCAAGGAAGCCCTGTCGCTGGTCACGTGGATAGTCGCAGGTGGCGTGGCCTGGCTGTTCGGCGGTTCGCTCGCCGGTTACTTCGAAAATTACATCCAGACGCCATCGGCACGTGTCATCGCAGGCTGTGCCGTGCTGTTCGTGGCCACCTTGCTGGTTGGCGCCATGGTCAACTACCTGATCGGCGAACTCATTCGCGTCACCGGACTGTCGGGCACCGACCGCTTTCTGGGCATGGTCTTCGGCGCCGCGCGCGGTGGCTTGCTGGTGGTGGTGGCCGCCGGACTGCTGAGCCTGGGGCCGGTTCAACAGGATGCCTGGTGGCAGGAATCACGCCTGCTGCCGCAATTTCTTTTGGTTGCTGATTGGTCGAAAAACCTCATCCTGGGGATGTCCAGTCAGTGGCTCGCCAGCGGAATCAGCGCACCGGCTGACATTCCGTTCAAGGAACACCTCTTGCCTGCCGCGAAAGCGCAGTGAGTGGTGCTCAGTTCAGATTCATTAAGTAGGGGTTGCGTCGCATGTGTGGCATCGTCGGTATCGTCGGTAAGTCGAACGTCAATCAAGCGCTGTATGACGCGCTAACGGTCCTCCAACACCGCGGCCAGGATGCTGCCGGTATCGTTACCAGTAGCGATGGCAAGTTGTTCCTGCGCAAGGACAACGGGCTGGTACGGGACGTTTTCCAGCAGCGCCATATGCAGCGGCTGGTCGGGCACATGGGTATTGGCCATGTGCGCTATCCCACGGCAGGCAGCTCGACCTCGGCCGAGGCCCAGCCGTTCTACGTCAACTCGCCCTACGGCATCACCCTGGCGCACAACGGCAACCTGACCAACGTCGAGCAGCTGGCCAAGGAGATCTACGAATCGGACCTGCGTCACGTCAACACCAACTCCGACTCCGAAGTGCTGCTCAACGTCTTCGCCCATGAACTGGCGGTGCGCGGTAAGCTG
The DNA here is from genome assembly GCF_001187875.1 of Pseudomonas sp. RIT-PI-a. Classification (NCBI taxonomy): domain Bacteria; kingdom Pseudomonadati; phylum Pseudomonadota; class Gammaproteobacteria; order Pseudomonadales; family Pseudomonadaceae; genus Pseudomonas; species Pseudomonas sp. RIT-PI-a. Next base: position 98,863 of record NZ_LGIR01000033.1, on the reverse strand, counting down.
CAGCCTACCGAGGAAGACGTGTTTGCGGCCGTCACCGACGTGCACAAGCGCTGCACCGGCGGTTACGCAGTGGTGGCCATGATCACCGGCTACGGTATCGTCGGTTTCCGCGACCCGCATGCGATCCGTCCGATCGTGTTCGGCCAGCGGCACACCGACGAAGGCGTGGAGTACATGATCGCTTCCGAAAGCGTGTCCCTGGACGTGCTCGGCTTTACCCTGATCCGCGACCTCGCACCGGGCGAAGCGGTGTACATCACAGAAGACGGCAAGCTGCACACTCGCCAGTGCGCACCCAATCCGCAATACGCGCCGTGCATCTTCGAACACGTCTACCTGGCACGTCCGGACTCCATCATCGATGGCATCTCGGTGTACAAGGCGCGCCTGCGCATGGGCGAGAAGCTGGCCGACAAGATCCTGCGCGAGCGTCCCGAGCACGACATCGACGTGGTCATCCCGATCCCGGACACCAGCCGCACCGCAGCCCTGGAACTGGCCAACCATTTGGGCGTGAAGTTTCGCGAAGGCTTCGTCAAGAACCGCTACATCGGCCGTACCTTCATCATGCCTGGCCAGGCCGCGCGCAAGAAATCGGTACGCCAGAAGCTCAATGCCATCGAGCTGGAATTCCGCGGCAAGAACGTGATGCTGGTGGACGATTCGATCGTACGCGGCACCACCTGCAAGCAGATCATCCAGATGGCGCGCGAAGCGGGCGCCAAGAACGTCTATTTCTGCTCGGCTGCTCCAGCCGTGCGCTACCCGAACGTCTACGGCATCGACATGCCGAGTGCGCATGAGTTGATCGCGCACAACCGCAGTACCCAGGAAGTGGCCGATCTGATCGGTGCCGACTGGCTGATCTACCAGGACCTGCCCGACCTGATCGACGCGGTCGGTGGCGGCAAGGTCAAGATCGAGAACTTCGACTGCGCGGTGTTCGACGGCAAGTACGTCACCGGCGATATCGACGAGTTCTACCTGAGCAAGATCGAACAGGCGCGCAATGACTCCAACAAGAGCAAGTCTCAGGCGGTCAGCGCGATCATAGACCTCTACAACAACTGATTGGGAGCAACGGCATGACACAGGAATGGGATGCCGGGCGACTGGATAGCGATCTGGAAGGGGTGTCCTTCGACACCCTGGCCGTTCGCGCCGGCCAGCACCGCACGCCGGAAGGCGAACACAGCGATCCGCTGTTCTTCACTTCCAGCTACGTTTTCCGTACCGCGGCCGATGCCGCGGCGCGTTTTGCCGGCGAAGTGCCGGGTAACGTCTACTCGCGTTACACCAACCCCACCGTGCGCTCCTTCGAAGAGCGCCTGGCCGCCCTGGAAGGCGCCGAGCAGGCCGTCGGTTTCGCTACCGGCATGGCGGCGATCACTGCGGTGGTCATGAGCCTGTGCAGCGCGGGCGACCATGTGCTGGTTTCGCAGAGCGTGTTCGGCTCGACCATCAGCCTGTTCGAGAAGTACTTCAAGCGCTTCGGTATCGAGGTGGACTACGTGCCACTGGCTGACGTCGGCGGCTGGGAGCGGGCCATCAAGGCCAATACCAAATTGCTGTTCGTCGAGTCACCGTCCAATCCATTGGCCGAGCTGGTCGACATCACCGCCCTGAGCGCAGTGGCCAGGGCCGGTGGTGCGATGCTGGTGGTCGACAACTGCTTCAGCACGCCGGCCTTGCAGCAGCCGCTGGTTCTGGGTGCCGACATCGTCGTGCACTCGGCGACCAAGTTCATCGACGGCCAGGGCCGTTGCATGGGCGGCGCGGTGTGTGGGCGCAGCAAGGAGATGAACGAGGTGCTCGGTTACCTGCGCACCGCCGGTTCGACCCTGAGCCCTTTCAACGCCTGGATCTTCCTCAAGGGTCTGGAAACGCTCAGCCTGCGCATGCGTGCCCATTGCGCCAGTGCCCAGGCGCTGGCCGAGTGGCTGGAAGCGCAGGACGGGATCGAGAAGGTGCATTACTCGGGTCTGGCGAGCCATCCGCAGCACGAGCTGGCCAAGCGTCAGACCAAGGGTTTCGGTGCAGTGGTCAGTTTCGAGGTCAAGGGAGGCAAGGAGGGCGCCTGGCGTTTCATCGATGCCACGCGTCTGATCTCGATCACCGCCAACCTGGGTGACAGCAAGACCACCATCACCCACCCGGCCACCACCTCGCACGGGCGCCTGTCGCCAGCCGAGCGCGAAGCGGCAGGGATTCGTGACAGCCTGATCCGGGTGGCAGTAGGCCTGGAAGACGTGGGCGACCTGCAGGCCGATCTCGCGCGCGGGCTGGCTGCGCTGTAAGCGCTGAGAGCCTCTTCGCGGGCAGAGGGCTCGCCGCCCGCCCCGCTCCCACAGAGTTCTCAGTTGAGCTGGGTTACTGTGGGGGCGGGCTCTGCCCGCGAAGAGGCCCGCAAGGTTTCACAAGCTCTGGGGTTTGACACCTTTTTCAAAAAAACTTCATACAGGGTATTGACTTAGGTTCGGTACCTGCGTAAATTTCGCGGCCTCAGCGAAGCAAAGGGTGATTAGCTCAGCCGGGAGAGCATCTGCCTTACAAGCAGAGGGTCGGCGGTTCGATCCCGTCATCACCCACCATTTCGTTGAAATGCAGCTGAGAACGCAACAGAGAGCAACACGTGCTGAAGTTCGAGAGCACACACTGCGCAGCGGTAGTTCAGTCGGTTAGAATACCGGCCTGTCACGCCGGGGGTCGCGGGTTCGAGTCCCGTCCGCTGCGCCATTTTTTGTACTGATTCGGTTTTCCGGGTCAGTGATCGAGAAACTCGAGAGTTCTCGGTCAACAGGTTTCAAACGGACGCAAGTCCGAGCGATACGCAGCGGTAGTTCAGTCGGTTAGAATACCGGCCTGTCACGCCGGGGGTCGCGGGTTCGAGTCCCGTCCGCTGCGCCATACATAGCTCCGAGGCCCTTGAACTCCTCGAAGCGAACAAAGGAAGCGACCTTAGGGTCGCTTTTTTTGTGGGCGCGATTTGGCGGGGCCGTTGTCCAAACGATTCGGCCATCCTCGAGTACCGTTATCCATGAGCAGCAAGAACCCCTGTATCAGCGTCTGCAAGTTCACCGATGACACCTGCATCGCCTGCGGACGGACCAAGCCTGAGTGCAAGGCCTGGAAGAAGATGGACAAGGATGAGCGCCGCGAGGTGAACGAGCAGGCCGCGCAGCGGTTGAAGGACATGAAGGGCACCGCCAAGCGGAAAAAGAAGAAAGGCTGAAAAAATCGGCTAGCCTTGGATGCGCAACACCCGTGTTGCGCGTATCATTCGCGGCCCTCCGGCGCGCCTGCGCCGAGCAGTATTCCATTCGACCCACCGGGAGGTGCTTACGATGAAAGATCTCGATCAGCAAGACGGCAGCCAGGAAATAGGCCCCGCCGGCGAAAAACTGCAGAAAGTATTGGCCCGTATCGGCGTGGGTTCGCGCCGTGACGTAGAGGCGTGGATCAGCGAAGGCCGGATCAAGGTCAACGCCAAGGTCGCCACCCTCGGTCAGCGCGTCGATCTGCACGACGCCATCACCGTGGACGGCAAGGTGATCAAGCGCGAAGAAGCCTCGGAAACCGTGCGCCGCGTGATCATCTACAACAAGCCTGACGGCGAAATCTGTACCCGCGACGACCCTGAGGGCCGTCCCACCGTCTTCGACCGCCTGCCGCGCCCGCGCGAAGGCCGCTGGATCAACGTCGGCCGCCTGGACATCAACACCACCGGGCTGTTGATGTTCACCACCGATGGCGAGCTGGCCAACCGCCTGATGCACCCGTCGTTCGAAATGGACCGCGAGTACGCCGTACGTGTACGCGGCGAAGTCGACGAAGACATGCTGTTGCGCCTCAAGAACGGCGTGATTCTGGAAGACGGTCCTGCGCGTTTTACCGACATCCAGGAAGCACCGGGCGGTGAAGGCTTCAACCACTGGTACCACTGCGTGGTCATGGAAGGCCGTAACCGTGAAGTGCGTCGCCTGTGGGAATCCCAAGGCCTGGTGGTCAGTCGCCTCAAGCGTGTGCGTTTCGGTCCGGTGTTCCTCAACTCCGACCTGCCGATGGGCCGGTGGCGTGAGCTGACCCAGGGTGAGGTCGATACCCTGAGTGCCGAGGTGGGTCTGGCTGCGGTCGCCATGCCGTCGATGACCACCAAGACCAAGGACAAGCTGGAGCGCATGCAGCGCAAGTCCTCACGTCCCATGGGCCGGGGCGAGCGTGTGCGCACCCTGCGTCCGGCCCACGACGGCGCGCCGTCCACCGAACAGCGCCCGGCTCGCCAGCCGCGTGGCGATTCGGCGCCGGCTTCGCGCAAGGACAGTGGCCGTGGCACGCCTGTGGCCGAGCGTCCGGCGGACATGAACAAGCGCCCGGCCAAGCCTGCGGGCAAGCCAGGTGCCAAGCCTGCGGCCAAGCGTCCAGGCATCAAGCTGGTGGACGACGCGCCTTCGGGCAATCGTCGCGGTCCGGCAGCGGGCACGGGTCAGCGTCCAGGCTTCGGCCGTCGCAAGCCCAAGCCTGAGTAAGGACAGCTGATGTCCACGTGCGCCAACCTTCCAGGGTTGGCGTTTTTTTGTGGGGTGTCGGTGGGGCCTCTTCGCGGGCAGAGACCCGCTCCCACAAGGTCTGCCTGCGGCGGACCATTGCACTCTTGATACCTTGAACGTCGAAGAAGTGACTTCTCCCTGATGACTGAACCAAACCAGCTCAAGCGTGGGCTGAAGAATCGCCACATCCAATTGATCGCCCTGGGCGGAGCCATCGGCACCGGGTTGTTCCTGGGGTCTGCGGGCGTGCTCAAATCGGCCGGACCGTCGATGATCCTGGGTTACGCCATCTGCGGCTTCATCGCCTTCCTGATCATGCGCCAGCTGGGCGAGATGATCGTCGAGGAGCCGGTCGCCGGTTCCTTCAGTCACTTCGCCCATAGCTACTGGGGCCGGTTTCCCGGGTTCCTGTCGGGCTGGAACTGCTGGGTGCTGTACATCCTGGTGGGCATGTCGGAGCTGACCGCCGTCGGCAAGTACGTGCACTACTGGTGGCCGGAGATACCCACCTGGGTGTCGGCCGCGGTGTTTTTCCTGATGATCAATGCTATCAACCTGACCAACGTCAAGGTGTTCGGGGAAGCCGAGTTCTGGTTCGCCATCATCAAGGTGGCGGCGATCGTCGGCATGATCGCCCTGGGCAGCTACCTGCTGGTCAGCGGCAATGGCGGCCCGCAGGCAGGTGTCAGCAACCTTTGGGAGCATGGCGGCTTCTTCCCCAACGGCGTCGGCGGCTTGGTCATGGCCCTGGCGATCATCATGTTCTCCTTCGGCGGCCTGGAAATGCTCGGTTTCACCGCGGCCGAGGCGGACAGCCCGAAGACGGTGATCCCCAAGGCCATCAATCAGGTGATCTACCGTATTCTGATCTTCTACATCGGCGCGCTGGTGGTGCTGTTGTCGCTGACCCCGTGGGATGGCCTGCTGGCCAGCCTGAATGCCTCGGGCGACGCCTACAGCGGCAGTCCGTTCGTGCAGGTGTTCTCGATGCTGGGCAGCGACACGGCGGCGCATGTGCTCAACTTCGTGGTCCTGACCGCAGCCCTGTCGGTGTACAACAGCGGTACCTACTGCAACAGCCGCATGCTGCTGGGCATGGCCGAGCAGGGCGATGCGCCGCGCGCGCTGGCCAAGGTGGATGCGCGCGGCGTACCGGTACGTGCGCTGCTGGTGTCGGCGGCAATCACGCTGGTGGCCGTGGCGTTGAACTACTTCGTGCCACAGCAGGCGCTGGAGCTGTTGATGTCGCTGGTTGTCGCGACCTTGGTGATCAACTGGGCGATGATCAGCTACTCGCACCTCAAGTTCCGCCAGCACCTGCAGCGCCAGGGCCAGGTGCCGTTGTTCAAGGCGCTGTGGTATCCGTACGGAAACTACCTGTGCCTGGCGTTCGTGGCGTTCATCTTGATCATCATGCTGATGATTCCGGGTATTCGCATTTCGGTGTATGCCATTCCACTGTGGGTCGGCGGGATGTACCTGTGCTATCGCCTCAAGCCCAAGCCACTGTCCTGAGCGGAGTGCTGCATGCTGGAGATCTCCAACGCCGTCCATCTGCCCGACGCTGAAATCGAACTCAGCGCCATCCGCGCGCAAGGCGCGGGTGGGCAGAACGTCAACAAGGTTTCCAGTGCGGTGCATCTGCGCTTCGACATCGGCGCCTCGTCGTTGCCGCCGTTCTACAAGGAGCGGCTGCTGGCACTGCGTGACAGCCGGATCACCGGTGACGGCGTGATCGTGATCAAGGCGCAGCAGTTCCGTACGCAGGAGCAGAACCGGGCCGATGCGTTGCAGCGCTTGCGTGAGCTGATTCTGATGGCCACCAAGGTCGAGAAGAAGCGGCGGCCGACCAAGCCCACGCTGGGCTCCAAGACCCGCCGCCTGGAAGGCAAGACCAAGCGTGGCGCGATCAAGGCCGGGCGCGGCAAGATCGACTTCTGAAGGGCGTTATCCTCAGACCAGCTTGTCTTCCGGTGGCGGGAGGCGAGCGGCCTGGCGGTACAGATAGAAGGTCAGGCCCAGGCCCGTGCACGCAGCAACGGCTGCAAAGAGAAAGATCGAACTGAAGCCGAAGCCGGCGGCTATGGCGCCGGCCACCGGCCCGGTGATGCCCAGCGACATGTCGATGAACAGCGAGTAGGCCCCCACTGCAGCACCGCGGCTCGACGCTGGCACCAGATTGACCGCTTCGACGCCGAGTGCCGGGAATACCAGAGAAAAACCGAAACCGGTCAACGCCGCACCGGCCATGGCCAGTTCCTGGCTGGGTGCCAGCCATAGCAGCAGCAAGCCCAGGGTCTCCACGCTCAGGCAGACGATCGCCACGCGAAAGCCACCCAGACGGTTGATCAGGTTGCCGAACAACAGCCGCGCGAGAATGAAGCTGGCACCGAACAGGCTCAGGCACAGCGCTGCGTTGTCCCAGGCATTGCTGGCGTAGTACAGGGTGATGAACGTGGCGATGGTGCCGAAGCCAATGCCGCCCAGGGCCAGCCCGGTGCCGTGGGGCAGCACCCGACCCAGAACGTGCAGAAACGGCAGGCGCTCGCCGGCCACCACTGGCGCAGGCAGCTTGTTCCAGGCCAGGGCGATGCCCACGCCCGCCAGTACGATGATGCTCGCGCCCATGCTCCACAAGCCCAGATGCTTGACCATCAAAACACCCAGTGGCGCACCGATGGCCAGCGCGCCGTAGCTGGCGATGCCGTTCCAGGAGATGACCTTGGCCGTGTTGGCCGCCCCGACGCGACCGATCCCCCAGCCAATGGAACCGGAGCCCACCAGGCTTTCCGCCGACCCGAGCAACACCCGACCCAGCAGCAGGCTGGTGAGGCTCAGTGCCGGCCAGCTTTGCAACCAGCCGGCCAACAGCATGAACAACCCGCTGATGCCGCAGCCGACCAACCCGTAGATCACAGCCTTCTTGCTGCCCAGGTTGTCGATGATCTTGCTCGCCTGGGGGCGGCTGAGCAGGGTGGCGAGGTATTGAACACTGATCACCAGGCCAGCGATCACCGCGCCGTAGCCCAGATCGCTGTGGACGAAGCCGGGCAATACCGCCAGGGGAATGCCGATGCTCAGGTAGCCGATGAAGGTGAACAGTACGATGGAGACGACTTGCAGCGTGACCGTCATGGGGCGCTGGGAGTGGGGCATGGGTAGATCCGTCGCAAAAGCAGAAAGTAGGCGCAGGCACCGCCAGGCAGGTGGAGTGCTCGATGCGCGGGAAAGCATGGACAGGCTTACGTGACGCTCATGATAGAGGCACGAGGCACAAAAAGAGAGGTCGGGAGAGGAAAGGCTTGGTTTGCGTGCAGCGCCAGTGGCGTGTGGCAGGAGCCAGCAGCGGGGCCTTGGCCCCGGCGCTGAAAGGTACTCAGCTGTTTGTGCAGCCGTTGCCCATGACGTGGTATTCCATGATGTGGCGCTTGCCCTGCGAGTCCTCGTAGGTCAGGCGCGCTGGAACCACGGCGCAGACATTGGGGATCGCCGAGTTAGAAATGACATGGGCGATGTCCGGGTGCTGTGAATACTCATAGGGTTCTACCACGGGTTTCTGTGTGGCGGCAGTGGTCGTCTCATCGGCCAGGGCGATACCGCTCGAGCCAATCAGCGCAAGAATCAACAAAGCTTTCATTTCGATTTTCCTGTTTTACAGTCGTCAGGGGGCACGCGGCCCTTGTGAGGTCACGTGTGAAACTTGAGAGTGGGAAAGTTGCGATCGACAGCCTTCGTGGGGGATACAGTCTTTGTCGATCGCAGTGCCGTTGCTGGCGAAATCGATTCTAGGCCCCGGTGCCTGTGGTAAACAGAGCGGGTTTGGATAAACAGTTTTATCCGAATCTGCATTAATCGCGCATCGCCGAGCAGGCATCGGCACGGGTCCCGGTACTACCATCGTCGAATGGCTGCCTGGAGCAGATACCCTTAAAACAGGTCCATACAACAACAACTATTCAACCGAGGTAAGAATGATGAGTGCGGCTTCCCTGTATCCCGTTCGTCCCGAAGTGGCGGCGTCCACGCTGACCGATGAGGCGACCTACAAGGCGATGTACCAGCAGTCCGTGGTCAACCCGGACGGTTTCTGGCGCGAGCAGGCGCAGCGTCTCGATTGGATCAAGCCCTTTACCAAGGTCAAGCAGACCTCGTTCGACGACCACCATGTCGACATCAAGTGGTTCGCCGACGGCACCCTCAACGTTTCCTACAACTGTCTTGACCGGCACCTGGCCGAGCGCGGCGATCAGTTCGCGATCATCTGGGAGGGTGACGATCCCTCCGAGAGCCGTCACATCACTTATCGTGAGCTGCATGCCGAAGTGTGCAAGTTCGCCAATGCCCTGCGCGGCCAGGACGTGCACCGTGGCGACGTGGTGACCCTGTACATGCCAATGATCCCCGAAGCGGTGGTGGCCATGCTTGCGTGCACGCGCATCGGCGCGGTGCATTCGGTGGTGTTCGGCGGGTTCTCGCCCGAGGCGCTTGCAGGGCGCATCATCGACTGCCAGTCCAAGGTGGTGATCACCGCCGACGAAGGTCTGCGCGGCGGGCGCAAGACGGCGCTCAAGGCCAACGTCGACCGGGCCCTGACCAACCCTGAAACCAGCAGCGTGCAAAAGGTCATCGTATGCAAGCGCACAGGCGGCGACATCGAGTGGAACCGTCACCGCGACATCTGGTACCACTCCCTGCTGGAAGTGGCTTCGAGCACCTGCGCGCCGAAGGAAATGGGCGCCGAGGAAGCGCTGTTCATCCTCTACACCTCCGGCTCCACCGGCAAGCCCAAGGGCGTGCTGCACACCACCGGCGGCTACCTGGTGTATGCCGCGCTGACCCATGAGCGGGTGTTCGACTACAAGCCTGGCGGCGTCTACTGGTGCACCGCAGACGTGGGTTGGATCACCGGCCACAGTTACATCGTCTATGGCCCCTTGGCAAACGGCGCCACCACGCTGCTGTTCGAGGGCGTGCCCAACTACCCGGACATCACCCGGGTGTCGAAGATCGTCGACAAGCACAAGGTCAACATCCTCTACACGGCGCCCACGGCGATCCGTGCGATGATGGCCGAGGGCTCCAAGGCGGTCGAGGGCGCCGATGGCTCGAGCCTGCGCCTGCTCGGTTCGGTCGGCGAGCCGATCAACCCGGAAGCCTGGAACTGGTACTACAACACGGTCGGCAAGCAGAACTGCCCGATCGTCGACACCTGGTGGCAGACCGAAACCGGCGGCATTCTGATCAGCCCGCTGCCGGGTGCGATCGGCCTCAAGCCAGGCTCGGCGACCAAGCCGTTCTTCGGTGTGGTGCCGGCGCTGGTGGACAACCTGGGCAACATCATCGAAGGCGCCGCCGAGGGTAACCTGGTGATCCTCGATTCGTGGCCGGGCCAGTCGCGCACCCTGTACGGCGATCACGATCGCTTCGTCGACACCTATTTCAAGACCTTTCGCGGCATGTACTTCACCGGCGACGGTGCCCGTCGCGACGAAGATGGCTACTACTGGATCACCGGGCGGGTCGATGACGTGCTCAACGTTTCCGGGCACCGCATGGGCACGGCCGAGATCGAAAGTGCGATGGTCGCCCATCCCAAGGTGGCCGAAGCGGCTGTGGTGGGTGTGCCTCACGACCTCAAGGGGCAGGGCATCTACGTCTACGTCACGCTCAATGGTGGCGAGCAGGCCAGCGAGGAATTGCGTCTGGAACTCAAGAACTGGGTGCGCAAGGAGATCGGTCCCATCGCGTCGCCGGATGTGATCCAGTGGGCGCCGGGGCTGCCCAAGACGCGTTCGGGCAAGATCATGCGGCGCATCCTGCGCAAGATCGCCACGTCCGAGTACGACGCGCTGGGCGATATCTCCACCCTGGCCGATCCGGGGGTGGTGCAGCAGTTGATCGATACCCACAAGGATATGCATCGGGCTTCTGCGTGATTTGAGGTGATGTGATGTGATCTTGAGGGCCTCTTCGCGGGCAGAGCCCCGCTCCCACATGAGTGTGCATTGACGCGCACATGTGGGAGCGGGGGCGGGCGGCCGAGCCCTCTGCCCGCGAAGGCGCCTCAAGACTCGCCGAAGATTGCCTGTGTTACTGCATGAGGGTCTAGCACACACTACCTGCCACTCAATACCCCACTGCAACGCCTACCTGCTTCCACCTGCAACGCCACACTTGCCGTCCCAGAAGGCTTTGCCAATAATGGGCGCGCTAATTGCTTCAGTCTCAGATTGCCTCTCATTTTTCCAAATCACACTCGATGAGGGCTGTCAATCCCCTGGTCTGGGTGTCTCGTTGCTTCTGTAACTACTTGTCGCATTGACGAAATATCGACTGGCACAGTGCCGTTAGAATGCGCTCACTCGCCGGACCCTGCGGCGTCGCCTGTTCAGCCTTATTTTTTCGCATTCTGGGCCTGCGCTCACTTTGCCCTTACTGCCCTTTTCGCTGGAGCTCACCCAATGAAGAAACTCGCACTGTTTGGCGCATTGGCACTGTCCGTGCTGTCGGCGGCGTCGTTCGCCGATGAAAAGCCGCTGAAGATCGGCATCGAGGCCGCTTACCCACCGTTCGCCTCCAAGGCGCCGGACGGCAGCATCGTCGGTTTCGACTACGACATCGGCAACGCGCTGTGTGCCGAGATGAAGGTCAAGTGCACCTGGGTCGAGCAGGAATTCGACGGCCTCATTCCAGCCCTCAAGGTGCGCAAGATCGACGCCATTCTGTCGTCGATGTCGATCACCGATGACCGCAAGAAATCCGTCGATTTCACCAACAAGTACTACGCCACGCCGGCGCGCCTGGTCATGAAGGCGGGCACCACGGTCAGTGACGACATGAGCGAGCTCAAGGGCAAGAAGATCGGCGTGCAGCGCGGCACGATCCATGACCGTTATGCCACCGAAGTGCTCAAGCCGCTGGGCGTGGAAGTGATGCCGTATGGCTCGCAGAACGAGATCTACCTGGACGTGGCTGCCGGTCGCCTGGACGGTACGCTGGCCGATGCCACCTTGTTGCAGGACGGTTTCCTTAACACCGACGCCGGCAAGGGCTACGCCTTCGTCGGCCCGTCGGTCAACGATCCGAAATACTTCGGTGACGGTATCGGCATCGCCGTGCGCAAGGGTGACAAGGCCAACGTGGAGCGTATCAACGCGGCCATCGACGCCATTCGTGCCAATGGCGAGTACAAGAAGATCCAGGACAAGTACTTCGACTTCGACATCTACGGCAAATAAGCCGGCAGGCGTTACCTGACTGATGGTGCCAACGGCGGGGAACCGCGGTTCGCACCATTTTTCATTCTCCGGGCGAGGATCTCTACATGTTGAAAGGCTACGGGGCCGTCATTCTCGATGGCGCTTGGCTGACGCTGCAGCTCGCCTTGTCGTCCATGGCGCTGGCCGTCGTGCTGGGTCTGTTCGGCGTGGCCCTGCGCCTGTCGCCGGTACGCTGGCTGGCCTGGCTGGGCGATCTGTACGCCACGGTGATTCGTGGCATTCCCGATCTGGTGTTGATCCTGCTGATCTTCTATGGCGGCCAGGACATCATCAACCGCGTTGCGCCGCTGGTGGGGTACGACGACTACATCGACCTCAATCCGCTGCTCGCCGGTATCTTCACCTTGGGCTTCATCTTCGGGGCGTACCTCTCGGAAACCTTCCGTGGTGCGTTCATGGCCATTCCCAAGGGCCAGGCCGAGGCTGGCATGGCCTATGGCATGAGCAGCCTGCAGGTGTTCTTCAGGGTACTGGTACCGCAGATGATTCGCCTGGCGATCCCCGGTGTGACCAACAACTGGCTGGTGCTGACCAAGGCCACGGCCCTGATTTCGGTGGTCGGTCTGCAGGACATGATGTTCAAGGCCAAGCAGGCGGCGGATGCGACCCGCGAGCCGTTCACCTTCTTCCTCGCAGTGGCGGCGATGTATCTGGTGATCACCAGCGTGTCGCTGCTGTTGCTGCGCGCCGTCGAAAAACGCTATTCGGTGGGCATCAAGGCGGCTGAACTATGATCTTCGATTACAACGTCGTCTGGGACAGCCTGCCGCTGTACATGAGCGGCATGCTGGAAACCTTGAAACTGCTGGCCATCTCGCTGTTCTTCGGCCTTCTGGCGGCGCTGCCGCTGGGCTTGATGCGGGTGTCCCGGCAGCCACTGGTCAACGGTGTCGCGTGGCTCTACACCTATGTCATCCGCGGCACGCCCATGCTGGTGCAGCTGTTTCTGATCTACTACGGCCTGGCCCAGTTCGAGGTCGTGCGCAACAGTGTGCTCTGGCCCTGGTTGTCGAGTGCCACGTTCTGCGCCTGCCTGGCATTTGCCATCAACACCAGCGCCTACACCGCCGAGATCATCGCCGGCAGCCTGCGCGCCACGCCCCCGGGCGAGATCGAAGCGGCGCGGGCGATGGGCATGTCCAAGGCCGGGATGTATCGACGCATCCTGCTGCCTTCGGCGCTGCGTCGGGCGCTGCCGCAGTACAGCAACGAAGTGATCATGATGCTGCAGACCACCAGTCTGGCCTCGATCGTGACGCTGATCGACATCACCGGCGCGGCGCGTACGGTGAACGCCCAGTACTACCTGCCGTTCGAAGCCTACATCACGGCGGGCGTTTGCTACCTGTGCCTGACGTTCATTCTGGTGCGCCTGTTCAAGCTGGCCGAGCGCCGCTGGCTGGCCTACCTCGCTCCACGCAGGCACTGACCGCGTGCAGCGAAAACCCTTTCGTCGCGAGCCAGTGAGCCGTGACTGACCGATCTGCGAGACCCCCGATCATGTACAAACTTCAAGTTCAGGACCTGCACAAGCGCTACGGCTCGCACGAGGTGCTCAAGGGTGTCTCGCTGGCTGCCAAGGCGGGCGATGTGATCAGCATCATCGGCTCCAGCGGATCGGGCAAGAGCACGTTCCTGCGCTGCATCAACCTGCTCGAGCAGCCCCATGCGGGCAAGATCCTGCTCAATGACGAAGAACTCAAGCTGGTCCCCGGCAAGGACGGCGCGCTCAAGGCCGCCGATCCCAAGCAGTTGCAGCGCCTGCGCTCGCGGCTGTCGATGGTGTTCCAGCATTTCAACCTGTGGTCGCACATGACCGCCCTGGAAAACATCATCGAAGCACCGGTGCACGTATTGGGTGTTTCGAAGAAGGAAGCCCTGGAGAAAGCCGAGTACTATCTGGCCAAGGTTGGTGTTGCGCACCGCAAGGATGCCTATCCGGGGCACATGTCCGGCGGTGAGCAGCAGCGTGTGGCCATCGCCCGCGCGCTGGCGGTGGAGCCTGAGGTGATGCTGTTCGACGAGCCGACCTCGGCGCTGGATCCCGAGCTGGTCGGTGACGTGCTCAAGGTGATGCAGGCCCTGGCCCAGGAAGGGCGGACCATGGTCGTGGTCACTCATGAGATGGGCTTTGCCCGCGAAGTCTCGAACCAGCTGGTGTTCCTGCACAAGGGGCTGGTCGAGGAGACCGGCGATCCCCGCGAGGTGCTGGCCAATCCGCGCTCCGAGCGGTTGCAGCAGTTTTTGTCCGGCAGCCTCAAGTGATCCTTGCTTGAAACATTTTGCCGAGTGTTTTCGTGTGTGCAGGGCAGGCATGCCTGACCCGGCGCAGTACCATGTCCCATTCGGTTTTTGATACTTAAGGTTTCGGTCCGCATCAGATGACAGCCCAACGAATCGGTTTCCTCTATTGGCCCAGCACGCGAGCCCTGACCCTGGCGCTGGCCGAGGAGGCCCTGCGAGTGGCGCAGAAGGTGCACCCGGACGTGACCTACGAGTTGCTGTTCCTGCAGGCCGAGCCGCCCGTGCCGGGTGGTTGGCAACTGCCAGGGGAGGCGTGGAACGGTCGCCTGGAAGGGTGCCACAAGCTGTTTCTGCTGGCCGACGAGCCACCGGCGGCGTTGGCGCCGGCACTGTCCACCGCGCTGAAGCAGACCGTCCGAGCCGGCTGCATGGTCGGTGGATTGTCCGCCGGGGTGTACCCGCTGGCGCAGTTGGGGCTGCTCGACGGTTACCGTGCGGCGGTGCACTGGCGCTGGCAGGATGATTTCGCCGAGCGCTTCCCCAAGGTCATCGCCACCAGCCATTTGTTCGACTGGGATCGCGACCGCATGACGGCCTGCGGCGGTCTGTCGGTGCTCGACCTGCTGCTGGCGGTGCTGGCCCGCGATCATGGCGCCGAACTGGCCGGGGCGGTCTCCGAGGAACTGGTGGTGGAGCGTATCCGCGAAGGCGGGGAGCGCCAGCGCATTCCCCTGCAGAATCGCCTGGGCTCCAGCCACCCGAAGCTGACCCAGGCGGTATTGTTGATGGAGGCCAACATCGAAGAGCCGTTGACCACCGACGAGATCGCCCAGCATGTATGTGTGTCGCGGCGTCAGCTGGAGCGCATCTTCAAGCAGTACCTCAATCGCGTGCCAAGCCAGTACTACCTTGAGCTGCGCCTGAACAAGGCTCGGCAGATGCTGATGCAGACCAGCAAATCGATCATCCAGATCGGCCTGTCGTGCGGGTTTTCTTCCGGGCCGCACTTCTCCAGTGCCTACCGCAATTTCTTCGGCGCCACCCCCCGCGAAGACCGCAACCAGCGCCGCAGCAGCAGCCCGTTCGAACTGTCTTCGGTGCCGGCCGAACGCGGCTGACCCTGCCTCTGGGGTGCGCTGTGTCAGATGAAGCGCGGCGCGGCTTTCGCGGGCAGAGCCCGCTCCTACAGGGAAGCAGAAGCAAGCTCTGTCCGCGAAGGGTGCCCTCCCACCAGCATGTGGGAGCGGGCTCTGCCCGCGAAGGGCGCGCTGCCGTATATAAGGCTGAACCGCGAGGCGAGCATCTTTATATCCCTATTTGTCGCATTCGCGACAACCCCCGTAGAATGGCGGTTTGGCGCTGTAACAAGTTGTCGCATGGCGGCAATGCCGCGCGTGCACCAGTCCTTACAATTCCCCATCGCTCGCCCATTTTGCGCTGAGCGTTCCTTGACAGGAGACTCCGATGTCCGTTGAGCAAGCCCCCGTGCAACGTGCCGATTTCGACCAGGTAATGGTTCCCAACTATGCGCCGGCCGCTTTCATTCCCGTGCGCGGTGCCGGTTCCCGGGTATGGGATCAGGCCGGTCGCGAGCTCATCGATTTCTCCGGTGGCATCGCCGTCAACGTCCTGGGCCACGCGCACCCGGCATTGGTCGGCGCGTTGACCGAACAGGCCAACAAGCTGTGGCACGTGTCCAACGTCTTCACCAACGAGCCGACCCTGCGCCTGGCCAAGAAGCTGGTCGACGCCACCTTCGCCGACCGCGTGTTCTTCTGCAACTCCGGCGCCGAAGCCAACGAGGCCGCCTTCAAGCTGGCCCGGCGTGTGGCGCACGACAAATTCGGTCCCGAGAAATACGAGATCGTTTCGGCCATCAATAGCTTTCACGGTCGCACGCTGTTTACCGTCAGCGTCGGCGGTCAGCCGAAATACTCCGATGGCTTCGGTCCGAAAATCACCGGCATCCGTCACGTTCCGTACAACGACCTCGAAGCGCTGAAAGCGGCGGTGTCCGAGAAGACCTGCGCCGTGGTGCTGGAGCCGGTTCAGGGCGAAGGCGGCGTGGTGCCTGCCGACCCGGCCTACCTGCAAGGCGCGCGCGCCCTGTGCGACCAGTTCAATGCCCTGTTGGTGTTCGACGAAGTGCAAAGCGGCATGGGTCGCAGCGGCGAGCTGTACAGCTACATGAACTACGGCGTGACCCCGGATATCCTCTCCAGCGCCAAGAGCCTGGGGGGCGGCTTCCCCATCGGCGCGATGCTGACCACCGACGCCCTGGCCAAGCATTTCGCCGTCGGCGTGCATGGCACCACCTATGGCGGCAACCCGTTGGCCTGCGCCGTCGCCGAGGCGGTGCTCGACGTGGTCAACACCCCGCAAGTGCTGGCCGGCGTCAAGGCCCGGCACCAGCGCTTCAAGACGCGCCTGGAGCAGATCGGCCAGCGCTACGGCGTGTTCACCGAGGTGCGCGGCCTGGGCCTGCTGATCGGCTGCGCCTTGAGCGACGCCTGGAAGGGACGCGCCAAGGACTTCTTCAATGCTGCCGAGCAGCACGACCTGATGATCCTGCAAGCCGGTCCCGACGTGGTGCGCTTTGCCCCAAGCCTGGTCATCGAGGAAGCCGACATCGATGAAGGTCTGGACCGTTTCGAGCGCGCCGTGGCGCACTTGACCCAGGCCTGAATGGCCTGTTCGCAGCGTTGGCCCCAGGCCGGCGCTGCCTTGGCAATCGACCGCTGCAATCGACCGCTTCAATCGCCTGCTTCAATGGACAAGGAGTGACACCATGCTGGTAATGCGCCCTGCGCAAATGGCTGACCTGGCCGAGGTTCAGCGGCTGGCCGCCGACAGCCCCATCGGTGTCACCTCCCTGCCGGACGATGCTGGTCGGCTGAGTGACAAGATCACCAAGTCCGAAGCCTCTTTTGCCGCCGAAGTCAGCTTCAACGGTGAAGAAAGCTATTTCTTCGTGCTGGAAGACCTGGCCACCCAGCGTCTGGTGGGGTGCTCGGCGATCGTCGCCTCTGCCGGCTACTCCGAACCGTTCTACAGTTTTCGCAACGAAACCTTCGTGCACGCTTCGCGCGAGCTGAAGATCCACAACAAGATTCACGTGCTTTCGCAGTGTCACGACCTGACCGGCAACAGCCTGTTGACCAGCTTCTACGTGGTGCCCGAGCTGGTGGGCAGTATCTGGGCCGAACTCAACTCCCGCGCCCGCCTGCTGTTCATGGCCAACCACCCGGAACGCTTCGCCGATTCGGTGGTGACCGAGATCGTCGGCTACAGCGACGAGCAGGGTGATTCGCCCTTCTGGGACGCAATCGGCCGCAATTTCTTTGACCTCAACTACGCCGAGGCCGAACGCCTTTGCGGCATCAAGAGTCGCACGTTTCTTGCCGAACTGATGCCGCACTACCCGATCTACGTGCCGCTGCTGCCCGACCAGGCCCAGGAGGCCATGGGCCAGGTGCATCCACGGGCCCAGGTGACGTTCGACATCCTGATGCGCGAAGGCTTCGAGACCGATCACTACATCGACATCTTCGACGGCGGGCCGACCCTGCATGCCCGTGTGTCGGGCATTCGCTCCATCGCCCACAGCCGGGTGGTCCCGGTCAAGCTGGTCGCGGCCAGCGATGAACGTGGTGGTCCGGGCCGTCCCTATCTGGTCTCCAACGGGCTGCTGCAGGATTATCGCGCGGTGTTGCTGGAGCTCGACTGGGTGCCCGGCAAGCCGGTCGGCCTGGATCTGGCGACAGCCGAAGCGCTGGGTGTGGGCGAGGGCGCCAGCGTGCGCCTGGTTGCAGTTTGATACCTGGTTGAACAGGCCGAGTTCTGCGGGTGCCGTGCGGTGCCTGCTCGAGGAGAAAGCATGATCGTTCGTCCCGTACGCAGCAGCGACCTGCCAGCGCTGATCGAATTGGCCCGCAGCACCGGCCCCGGCCTGACCACCCTGCCAGCCAACGAAGAGCGGCTGGCGCACCGCGTCGGCTGGGCCGAGAAAACCTTCCGTGGCGAAGCCGAGCGGGGTGATGCCGATTACCTGTTCGTCCTTGAAGACGACGACGGCACGGTCGTGGGCATTTCGGCCATCGCCGGCGCCGTGGGTCAGCGCGAGCCCTGGTACAACTACCGGGTGGGGCTGACGGTCAGCGCCTCGAAGGAACTGAACATCTATCGCGAGATTCCCACGCTGTTCCTGGCCAACGACCTGACCGGCAATTCGGAACTGTGTTCGCTGTTCCTGCGCGAGGGCTACCGCAAGGGCCTGAACGGCCGTTTGCTGGCAAAAGCGCGGCTGCTGTTCATCGCCCAGTTTCCGGAGCTGTTCGGGCGCAAGGTGATTGCCGAGATGCGCGGCATTTCAGATGCCGACGGACGCTCGCCGTTCTGGGAAAGCCTGGGTCGGCATTTCTTCAAAATGGAATTCAGCCAGGCCGACTACCTCACTGGCGTTGGCAACCGCGCCTTCATCGCCGAGCTGATGCCCAAGTTCCCGCTGTACAGCTGCTTTCTGTCACCGGCGGCGCGGGAGGTGATCGGCAAGGTTCACCCGGACACCGAGCCGGCGCTGACCATGCTCAAGGCCGAAGGCTTCAGTTACCAGGGTTACGTCGACATCTTCGACGCAGGCCCGGCCGTGGAATGCGAAACCAGCAAGATCCGCGCGGTCCACGACAGCAAGAGCCTGGTCCTGGCCATCGGCACTCCAGGTGACGATGCGCCACCGTTCCTGATCTACAACCGCGAGCGCGAAGCGTGCCGCATCACCGCAGCCCCTGCGCGTTTCGCCTCCGGCACCCTGGTGGTCGATCCGTTGACCGCCCGCCGCCTGCAACTGAGCGCGGGCGATCAGGTGCGCGCAGTGCCCATGACCCCGCCAGCACGGGAGGTGCTCTGATGAATACCCTGTACATCGATGGCCAGTGGCTGGCAGGTGAAGGTGAACAACTGACGTCGCTCAATCCCGTGGGCCAGGCCGTGGTCTGGCAAGGGCGCAGTGCCAGCGCCAGCCAGGTGGATCAAGCCGTCCTGGCCGCGCGGCATGCCTTTTTCAACTGGGCGAGCCAGCCGCTGTCGGCGCGCATCGCCGTGCTGCATGCGTTCGCCGATCGGCTCAAGGCCTGCGCCGACGAACTGGCGCGGTGCATTGGCGAAGAAACCGGCAAGCCGTTGTGGGAAGCGGCCACCGAAGTGACCAGCATGGTCAACAAGGTCGCCATCTCGATTCAGAGTCACGCCGAGCGCACCGGTGAGAAGAGCGCACCCCTGGCCGATGCCACGGCGGCCCTGCGGCACAAGCCCCACGGTGTGGTGGCGGTGTTCGGCCCGTACAACTTCCCCGGTCACCTGCCCAACGGCCACATCGTACCTGCGCTGCTGGCCGGCAACTGCGTGCTGTTCAAACCCAGCGAGCTGACGCCCAAGGTGGCCGAGCTGACCGTGCGTTGCTGGGCCGAAGCCGGGCTGCCAGCGGGCGTGCTGAACCTGCTGCAGGGTGGTCGCGAGACGGGTATGGCGCTGGCCGCCAACGCCGGGCTTGACGGGCTGTTCTTCACCGGTTCCAGTGCCACCGGCAATCTGCTGCATCAGCAGTTCGCTGGCCAGCCAGGCAAGATCCTCGCGTTGGAAATGGGTGGCAATAACCCGCTCGTGATCGAGCAGGTCCAGGACCTGGATGCGGCGGTCTATACCATTATCCAATCGGCGTTCATTTCCGCCGGGCAGCGGTGCACCTGCGCGCGGCGCTTGCTGGTACCCGCCGGGGCGTGGGGCGACCGGTTGCTCGAGCGTCTGGTAGAGGTCTGCGCCACCCTCGAAGTCGGCGAATACGACCGTCAGCCGGCGCCCTTCATGGGTTCGGTGATCTCGCTGCAAGCGGCGCAGGCGCTGCTCGAGGCGCAGGAACACCTGCTGAACAGCGGCGCGGTCAGCCTGCTGAGCATGACCCAGCCACGGGCCGACGCGGCCTTGCTCACCCCCGGTATCCTCGACGTCACCCAAGCCCACGGTCGACGGGACGAAGAGCTGTTCGGCCCGCTGCTGCAAGTGGTGCGCTACGTTGATTTCGATGCCGCCATCGCCGAGGCCAACGCCACCCAATACGGGCTGGCCGCAGGGCTGCTCTCGGATTCCGAACAACGCTATCGTGAATTCTGGCTGCGCAGCCGGGCGGGTATCGTCAACTGGAACAAGCAACTGACCGGCGCCGCCAGCAGCGCGCCGTTCGGCGGTGTCGGCGCGTCCGGCAACCACCGCGCCAGCGCCTACTACGCCGCCGACTATTGCGCCTATCCGGTGGCCTCGCTGGAAACCCCTGCGCTCAGTCTGCCGGCGACCCTGAGTCCGGGCATCACGCTGTAGAACGTCGTTGCAACGTTGCGTACAAGAACAGATCCACGGAGCCGAACCGATGAAACCCTGTGAAGTGAATTTCGATGGCCTGGTGGGGCCGACCCACAACTACGGTGGGTTGTCCTACGGCAACGTGGCGTCGCAGAGCAACAGCCAGCAAGGCTCGAACCCGCGCGAAGCGGCGCGTCAGGGCCTGGCCAAGATGAAGGCGCTGATGGAGCTGGGCTTCACCCAGGGTGTGCTGGCGCCTCAGGAGCGTCCCGATGTGGCCGCATTGCGGCGCCTGGGCTTCACCGGCAGCGATGCCGAGGTGATCGCCCAAGCCGCGCGCGACGCCATGCCGCTGCTGGTGGCCAGTTGCTCGGCGTCGAGCATGTGGGTTGCCAACGCGGCGACCGTCAGCCCCAGCGCGGACACCGCCGATGGCCGCGTGCATTTCACCGCCGCCAACCTCAACTGCAAGTTCCACCGCAGCATCGAGCACCCCACCACAAGCCGTGTGTTGCAGGCGATGTTCGCCAACCCGACCTATTTCGCTCATCACCAGGCGCTGCCTGCCGTTGCCCAGTTCGGCGACGAGGGCGCCGCCAACCACACCCGCCTGTGCCGGGACTATGGCGAGGCCGGGGTGGAATTCTTCGTCTACGGTCGCAGTGCCTTCGACGCGCGCCTGCCCGCGCCGCAGAAGTACCCCGCGCGCCAGACCCTGGAAGCGTCCCAGGCCGTGGCCCGGCTGCATGGGCTGGGCGAGGAGGGCGTGGTGTTCGCCCAGCAGAACCCGGACGTCATCGATCAGGGCGTGTTTCACAACGACGTGATCGCGGTCGGTAATGGCGAGTTGCTGTTCCACCACCAGGACGCGTTCCTCGACAGCGACCGCGTGCTGGCCGAACTGCAGACCAAGCTCGCTGCGCGTGGCGGGCGCTTGCAGGCGATCGGCGTGCCCCGCGCCGAGGTCTCGGTGGACGACGCCGTGCGCACCTACCTGTTCAACAGCCAGTTGCTCAGCCGTGCCGACGGCAGCATGCTGCTGGTGGTCCCGGAAGAATGCCGCGCCAACCCGCGGGTCTGGAGTTATCTGGAGCGCCTGACCGGGCAAGGCACCGGCATTGCTGAGGTCAAGGTGTTCGACCTCAAGCAAAGCATGCGCAATGGTGGCGGGCCGGCCTGCCTGCGACTGCGCGTGGCGCTCAAGCCCGAGGAGCTGGCAGCGGTCAACCCTGGCGTGATCCTGACGCCTGCGCTGTACGAAACGCTGAACGACTGGGTCGAGCGGCATTACCGCGACCGCCTGGTCGAGGCCGACATGGCTGACCCGCAACTGCTGATCGAATGCCGCGAGGCATTGGACGAGCTGACTCGGATCCTGGCACTGGGTTCGGTCTATCCTTTCCAGCGCTGACCATTTTTTCAACACTGAATATCATTGAGGTAACTGTATGTCCGACGCCCTGCGCTTGATTCTCGAAGACACCGACGGCACCCAACTGGAAACCTCCTGCACCCGCTTCTGCGTGGTCTGGCAGGGCAAGGAAGTCTGGATCCAGCACGACGGCCGTGGCCAGCTGCTGATCGGCGTGGACGTCGAAGAAGGCGATGCCGAATACGCCAACCTGTTGCTGCGACCCCTGGCGACCAACCTGGTCAGCCTGCAGCTGGAAATGGAACCGGCCGATGCGGGCGCCGAAGAAGAGGACGGTCACGTTCACGGTCCGGACTGCAACCACTAAAACTCCATCCTTCAGGGACGCCGCCCCATGCTCGCTCTTGGCAAACTGCTCGACTTGACCTTGGCCGGCCGCGAGCCGGCGCAGAAGATCCAGCTGACCACCGGCGGCGTCAGCCTGCGCTGGCTCGGGGAAGGCGCCCTGGAAGTGCGCCCCGCGGCCAACACCGACAGCGGCCTCGACTTGCTGCTGTCGGCCGGTGTGCACGGCAATGAAACCGCGCCCATCGAATTGCTCGACACGCTTGTTCAGGCCATCGCCCGCGGCCAGTTGGTTCCCCGCGCACGCATCCTGTTCCTGTTCGGCAATCCCGAAGCGATGCGCCGTGGCGTCCGCTACATCGAGCGCGACGTCAACCGACTGTTCAACGGCCGACACGATGCTGTCAGCGGCAACGAAGCCCTGCGTGCCTGCGAACTGGAACGCCTGGCCACGACCTTCTTCAGCCTGCCGCAGCGCACGCGTCTGCACTACGACCTGCACACCGCCATCCGTGGCTCCCGGATCGAGCAGTTCGCCCTCTATCCCTGGAAGCAGGGCCGTGAGCATTCCCGGCAGGAACTGGCGCGCCTGCAGACGGCAGGCATGCGCGCCGTGTTACTGCAGAACAAGCCTTCCATCACGTTCAGCGCGTTCACCTACGAGCAGCTCGACGCCGAAGCCTTCACCCTGGAGCTGGGCAAGGCCAGGCCGTTCGGGCACAACGCCGAGGTTGATCTGAGTCGTCTGGAGGCCAGCTTGCGGCACTTGATCGAGGGGGTCGAGACGGACCTCGAACAGCCTCTGGATGAGCTGGCGCTGTTTTCGGTTTCGCGCGAAATCATCAAGCACACGGATGCCTTCCGTCTGCATCTGGACGACGATATCGAGAATTTCACCGAACTGGCCCCCGGCTATCTGCTGGCCGAGGACGGTCGTGAGCAGCGCTGGGTCGTGGAAGAGCAGGGGGCGCGCATCATCTTCCCCAACCCCAAGGTTGCCAATGGCCTGCGCGCCGGCATTCTCATCGTGCCGACGGCGCAGGCCTGAGCCTCAAGCGCTTTTCTGTTGCTGCTGCAGGCGACGCAGGGCCCGTACCTTCTGCACGGTATCGGCCACGGTGCGCGCGGCTTCCGCGCCCTTGTGCAGGAAATGGTTGAAGAAGTAGGTGTGATGCTGCTCGCCGTCGTGGAAATGGTGCGGGGTCAGCACCACCGAGAATACCGGTACTTCGGTTTCCAGCTGCACCTGCATCAGCGCGCTGACCACCGACTGGGCGACGAACTCGTGACGGTAGATACCGCCGTCCACCACCAGGGCCGCGCCGACCACGGCGGCATAGCGGCCGGTCTTGGCCAGCAGCTTGGCGTGGAGGGGGATTTCGAAGGCGCCGCCGACTTCATAGAAGTCGATATCGGCTTCCTGATAACCCAGCGCGCGCATTTCTCCGACGAAACCTTTGCGGCTCTGATCGACAATATCCTTGTGCCAGCAAGCCTGGACGAAAGCGATCCGTTCGTGGGTGTGGCTCTTGCTATCAATTGCAGTGGGTTGCATCGGTTCATTCCTGTTCAAGAAAAAAACAGGGCATGTGGATCGAAGGGGATCTGTGGGTACATGCGTATGGCACGGCCCTGCGTTGGCCTTTTGAAGGTGTCGCAATCCCGTTCTCTCTTCATCCGGACTATGACCGTCGGCCCCGGGATCACACCGGGTCTGCTGACCTTGCAGGCCGTTACCGGCTCACAAGCGCTCGCGGGCTCGACGCGTTGCGCGTCATCACCGCCGGTGGGGAGTTGCACCCCGCCCTGAGAACGTTTGCCACCCCCCCATGGGGCGGCGCGAGTTTTGTAACATACTTGCGGACGCGCTGAACAGCGGCCTGGACAATTGTTTCGACAAGGCTTGATTCGTGGCCGCGCAACCCGCAGTAATAGAAGCTGACACGAACCCGAGGCCATCATGTCCATCATCGACCTGCGCAGTGACACCGTTACTCAGCCCACGCCCGGCATGCTCGCGGCCATGCACGCAGCACCGACCGGCGATGATGTCTATGGCGAAGACCCGACGGTCAACCGCCTCGAAGCCGAGCTGGCAACCCGTCTGGGTTTCCAGGCGGCGCTGTTCGTGCCCAGCGGCACCATGAGCAACCTGCTCGCCCTCATGGCCCACTGCGAACGTGGCGAAGAGTACATCGTCGGGCAGCAGGCCCACACTTACAAATACGAAGGCGGCGGGGCTGCCGTGCTCGGCTCCATCCAGCCCCAGCCCCTGGAATTCCAGCCTGACGGCACGCTGGACCTGGATCAGGTCAAGGCGGCGATCAAGCCCGACGATTTCCATTTCGCCCGCACCCGCTTGCTGGCGTTGGAAAACACCATGCAGGGCAAGGTATTGCCGCTGAGCTACCTGGCCCAGGCCCGCGACTTCACCCGCGTGCAGGGCCTGCAACTGCACCTGGACGGCGCCCGGCTGTACAACGCTGCGGTCAAGCTGGGTGTGCCGGCCGGTGAGATCACTCAGTATTTCGATTCGGTCTCGGTGTGCCTGTCCAAGGGGCTTGGCGCACCTGTCGGTTCGGTGCTGTGCGGTTCGCAAGCCTACATCGCCAAGGCGCGGCGCCTGCGCAAGATGGTCGGCGGCGGCATGCGTCAGGCCGGGGTCCTGGCCGCGGCCGGGCTCTACGCACTGGATCACCAGGTACAGCGCCTAGCGCAGGATCATGCCCATGCCGCGCGGTTGGCCGAGGGACTGCAGGGACAGGGTTACACCGTCGAGCCGGTGCAGACCAACATGGTCTACGTGCACCTGGATGCGCGCGCCGGCGCGTTCAAGGAATTCGCAGCCGCCCGTGGCGTCACTGTGACGGCCGCACCGCGGCTGCGCATGGTCACCCATCTGGGTGTCGATGCGCAGCAGATCGAGCAGGTCGTCGGTGTATTCGCCGATTTCGCGCGCAGCTGAACGCTTTGCTGTCCAATTGAGTGGACCAATCGTATAAACACACTGTACCCAGGCCGCAGGGCCTATATAATGCGGCCCTTTGCCGTCGCATCGCCCGTCGGGCGTGCGCACTGGCCTCTGGCCGCAGCCTGTCGTGGAAGAACCTATGAAAAGCGCAGAAATCCGTGAAGCCTTCCTTCGCTTCTTCGAGGAGCAAGGCCACACCCGAGTCGCCTCCAGCTCCCTGATCCCGGGCAACGACCCAACCCTGCTGTTCACCAACGCGGGGATGAACCAGTTCAAGGACTGCTTCCTGGGCCAGGAGAAGCGCGCCTACACCCGTGCCGTGAGCAGCCAGAAGTGCGTACGCGCCGGTGGCAAGCACAACGACCTGGAAAACGTCGGCTACACCGCCCGCCACCACACCTTCTTCGAGATGCTGGGCAACTTCAGCTTTGGCGATTACTTCAAGCGTGACGCGATCACCTATGCCTGGACGTTCCTGACGTCCGAGCTGTGGCTGAACCTGCCCAAGGAAAAGCTCTGGGTCACGGTCTACGCCAGCGACGACGAAGCCTACGATATCTGGACCAAGGAAATCGGCGTGCCGGCCGAGCGCATGGTTCGCATCGGCGACAACAAGGGCGCTCCCTATGCGTCCGACAACTTCTGGACCATGGGTGACACCGGCCCTTGCGGTCCCTGCACCGAGATCTTCTACGACCACGGCGCCGACATCTGGGGTGGCCCACCCGGCTCGCCCGAGGAAGACGGCGATCGCTACATCGAGATCTGGAACAACGTGTTCATGCAGTTCAACCGCACCGCCGACGGGGTTCTGCACCCACTGCCGGCGCCGTCGGTGGACACCGGCATGGGCCTGGAGCGGGTCAGCGCGGTCCTGCAACATGTCAATTCCAACTACGAAATCGACCTGTTCCAGAGCCTGCTCGAAGCCTCGGCCAGCGCCATCGGCTGCGCCAACCAGGGCCAGGCCTCGCTCAAGGTCGTGGCCGATCACATCCGCTCCTGCGGCTTCCTGATCGCCGACGGCGTGCTGCCGTCCAACGAAGGCCGTGGCTACGTGCTGCGCCGCATCATTCGCCGGGCCTGCCGTCACGGCAACAAGTTGGGTGCCCAAGGCAGCTTCTTCTACCAGATCGTCGCCGCCCTGGTGGCCGAGATGGGTGATGCCTTCCCGGAACTCAAAAGCCAGCAGGCGCACATCGAACGCGTGCTCAAGGCCGAGGAAGAGCAGTTCGCCAAGACCCTGGAGCAGGGCCTGAAGATCCTCGAACAGGATCTGGCCGAGCTCAAGGGCAGCGTCGTGCCGGGCGATGTGGTGTTCAAGCTCTACGACACCTACGGCTTCCCGATGGACCTGACCGGTGACATCGCCCGCGAACGCGAGCTGACCCTGGACGAGGCCGGTTTCGAGCGCGAAATGAACGCACAGCGCGAACGCGCCCGTTCGGCCAGCTCGTTCGGCATGGACTACAACAGCCTGATCAAGGTCGATGTACCCACCGTGTTCCTGGGCTACGACGCCAATCACGGCAATGGCAAGGTCATTGCGCTGTACAAGGACGGTGTCGCGGTCGACGTATTGAAAGAGGGCGAGGAGGGCGTGGTCATCCTCGACCAGACGCCGTTCTATGGCGAATCCGGTGGCCAGGTCGGTGACCGTGGCTACCTGCTGGCCGGCGGTTCGCGCTTCGACGTGCGCGACACCACCAAGACCAGCGGCGCCTTTGTGCACCACGGCGTGGCCGTGCTCAGCGACCTGGCGGTCGGTGTCGAAGTCAGTGCCGTGGTCGACGAAACCCTGCAGCGGGCCACCGGCCTGAACCACTCCGCGACCCACTTGCTGCACGCGGCTCTGCGCCAGGTGCTGGGCGATCACGTGCAGCAGAAAGGCTCGCTGGTCGACAGTCAGCGCCTGCGCTTCGACTTCAGCCACTTCGAGGCGATCAAGCCCGAGCAGATCAAGGCGCTGGAAGACATCGTCAACGCCGAGATCCGCAAGAACACCCCGGTGCAGACCGAAGTGATGCCGATCGACGAGGCGCGCAAGAAAGGCGCCATGGCGCTGTTCGGCGAGAAATACGGCGACACCGTACGCGTGCTGACCATGGGTGGCGATTTCTCGGTGGAGCTGTGCGGGGGCATTCACGCCAAGCGCACCGGCGACATCGGCCTGTTGAAGATCACCAGCGAAGGCGGTGTGGCTTCGGGCGTGCGCCGCATCGAAGCGGTCACCGGCGCGACCGCCCTGAACTACCTGAACCAGGCCGAAGAGCAGCTCAAGGAAGCCGCGCAGCTGGTCAAGGGCAGCCGCGACAACCTGATCGACAAGCTCTCGGCAGTCATCGAGCGCAACCGTGCCCTGGAAAAGCAGCTGGAACAGTTGCAGGCCAAGGCCGCCAGCGCTGCC
The DNA here is from genome assembly GCF_001187875.1 of Pseudomonas sp. RIT-PI-a. Lineage (NCBI taxonomy): Bacteria > Pseudomonadati > Pseudomonadota > Gammaproteobacteria > Pseudomonadales > Pseudomonadaceae > Pseudomonas > Pseudomonas sp. RIT-PI-a. Next base: position 71,346 of record NZ_LGIR01000033.1, on the reverse strand, counting down.
GGCGACGACCTGTCCGCCTCGGCGGTCGAGGTCAAGGGCGTGAAGGTCCTTGCTGCACGCATCGACGGTCAGGACGGCAAGGCACTGCTTGCGCTGGTCGACCAACTGAAGAACAAGCTGGGCCAGGCCGTGATCCTGCTCGGCGGCGTGCACGACGACAAGGTCGTGCTGGTGTCCGGCGTGACCAAGGACCTGACGGCCCGGCTCAAGGCCGGCGACCTGATGAAGCAGGCGGCGACAGCCGTCGGCGGCAAGGGCGGTGGTCGTCCGGACATGGCCCAGGGCGGCGGCGTCGACGCCAGCGCCCTGGACGCTGCACTGGCCCTGGCCGTGCCGTTCGTGGAAAACGCGAACTGATTCAACCCTCGCCAGGGCTCGTGCCTTTCGCGACGAGCCCGGTGTTGTATTTAATGGGCGCCCTTCACGGGCTGAGGCGGCTTTGAAATGGCTTTGATCGTACAGAAATTTGGCGGCACCTCGGTGGGCACTGTCGAGCGTATCGAACAGGTCGCCGACAAAGTGAAGAAATTCCACGATGCTGGCGATGACCTGGTGGTCGTGCTGTCGGCCATGAGTGGCGAGACCAATCGCCTGATTTCCCTGGCCAAGCAGATCAGCGACCAGCCGGTACCACGCGAGCTGGACGTGATCGTTTCCACCGGCGAGCAGGTCACCATCGCGCTACTGGCTATGGCCCTGATCAAGCGCGGCGTCGATGCGGTGTCGTACACCGGCAATCAGGTGCGCATCCTCACCGACAGCGCGCACAACAAGGCGCGCATCCTGCAGATCGACGACCAGAAGATCCGCGCCGACCTCAAGGCCGGCCGAGTGGTGGTCGTGGCGGGTTTCCAGGGGGTCGACGAAAGCGGCAACATCACCACCCTGGGGCGCGGCGGCTCGGACACCACCGGCGTTGCCCTGGCGGCTGCGCTGAAGGCCGACGAATGCCAGATCTACACCGACGTCGATGGTGTCTACACCACCGATCCGCGCGTGGTTGCCCAGGCTCAGCGCCTGGACAAGATCACCTTCGAGGAAATGCTGGAAATGGCCAGCCTCGGTTCCAAGGTGTTGCAGATTCGCGCGGTGGAATTCGCCGGCAAGTACAACGTCCCGCTGCGCGTCCTGCACAGCTTTCAGGAGGGTCCGGGCACCCTCATTACCATTGACGAAGAGGAATCCATGGAACAGCCGATCATTTCCGGCATCGCCTTCAACCGCGATGAAGCCAAGCTGACCATCCGTGGCGTGCCAGACACCCCCGGCGTGGCCTTCAAGATCCTCGGCCCGATCAGCGGGGCGAACATCGAAGTCGACATGATCGTGCAGAATGTTTCTCACGATAACACCACCGATTTCACCTTCACCGTGCACCGCAACGATTACCAGGCCGCTCTGGCCGTGCTGGAGCAGACCGCCAGCGAGATCGGTGCGCGTCAGGTGGTGGGCGATACCAAGATCGCCAAGGTGTCCATCGTTGGTGTCGGCATGCGCTCGCACGCCGGTGTAGCCAGCCGCATGTTCGAGGCCCTGGCCAAGGAAAGCATCAACATCCAGATGATCTCCACTTCCGAAATCAAGGTTTCGGTGGTCATCGAGGAGAAGTACCTGGAGCTGGCCGTGCGTGCGCTGCACACGGCCTTCGAGCTCGATGCCGCCCGACAGGGTGAGTAACGTGCAGTGAAAGAAGGGCGCGGCTAACCGCGCCCTTCTTTGTTTTCGGGCGATGTCCATGGCTTCCCACCATGGGTGAGTGCCTTTTTTTGCAGACTGTGTTGTCCCTGAAATGAAAGCGTAAGGAGAAAGGTATGCTGATTCTGACTCGTCGGTGCGCGGAAAGCCTGATCATTGGCGACGGTGAAATCACCATCACGGTGCTTGGCGTGAAAGGTGGCCAGGTACGAATCGGGGTGAATGCACCCAAGGAAGTGGCCGTCCACCGCGAAGAAATCTACCTGCGGATCAAGAACGAGAAGGACGACGAACCAAGCCATTAATTTTTATCGTTTTTTATGTTTGCAAACGGGGAAGAAGGTGGTTAATATACGCCCCGTGTTGCGGAGAGCTGGCCGAGTGGCCGAAGGCGCTCCCCTGCTAAGGGAGTACACCTCAAAAGGGTGTCGGGGGTTCGAATCCCCCGTTCTCCGCCATTATTTGCGTAGTACGTTGAATCTGGCTTTTTCTGTAAGTTGTTGAAATTACTGAAAAAAGCGCTTTACAAAAGAAATCGACGGCCTATAATGCGCGGCAACAAATGCACTCGTAGCTCAGCTGGATAGAGTACTCGGCTACGAACCGAGCGGTCACAGGTTCGAATCCTGTCGAGTGCACCATACAAGAAGCTGTTTTCAGCAATGTCTGCAGCTTCTGCTTCAACCAGTGGTAACCTGGTCCAACAAAATGCCACCTGCACTCGTAGCTCAGCTGGATAGAGTACTCGGCTACGAACCGAGCGGTCACAGGTTCGAATCCTGTCGAGTGCACCATACAAGTGAAAAGCCCGCATTTATTGCGGGCTTTTTGCTTTCTGCGTTTTGAGTGTTCTGGAAGACGGCGTCTGCTCCTCAGCCAGGTACTTGGGTCTTCTCTTTTTCTTCATGCGACTGGCTTTTTTCGGTGCCTTGACGGGCGGCGTGGGTGGCGCTGCCAACCGTGTACGTGTGCCGTCCTCGACGATCGTGACCGGCAACCGCCGGGGCGCCGCCTTGCGCGCCATGGGCTTTCTTCCGGATGCCGGGTTCAGCGCTCGCTGACGCACCCAGGGCTGGGTTTCGGGGCAGTTCGAGTGGGTGAAGGTAATGTGCCCCTGCGGGCCTTGGCAGCGCTGCACGACGGCGGCGTCGCCCGGGTGCGCCAGCGAAGCCAGCAGCACAAGCGTGGAGAAGGATCTGTACACCGGTGTCCGTCCTGGGTTGTGGATCGTGTTGGCTTGCAGACTAGTCAGCCCTGGCGACGCACGCTTTGTGCTTTGTTTACCGAATGCGTCGTCCCACCCCCGTTGAGGCATGATTTGCGAGCGTTGCACGCAAGCAGTTGTTTCACCCTGTTTTTTTCGCTATGAATCCGTACAACTTGTGTATGATTGCGCCCGTCAGCCCCGCCGGGGCTTTGGAAAACCTCCATGGACTTACCCAGTAGTTACTCGCTAAAGCTGTATACACATCAAGAATCGACCGATTGATTCTCCCGGCGGGCCCACTGCTGGGAGTGGAGTTCGCCTATGTCTGAAGTAGAAGCAAAAAAAACGCAAGAAAGCCTGCAGGATCGTCTGGCCCAGGTCATCGACCTGTTGCAGCGCCAGCGTATCGTCGAAAGCCTGGCTCATCGCCAGGAAGGCCAGCACAACGATCTGGTCGAAAATCTGGTTCACCGGCAGAACCTGGTCGAGTTGCAACGCAAGCTCGACGATCTTCACTCCGCCGACGTCGCCTACATCCTCGAAGCCTTGCCCCTGGAAGAGCGCCTGACGGTCTGGCAGTTGGTCAAGGCCGAGCGCGACGGCGACATCCTGCTCGAAGTATCGGACTCGGTACGCGAAACCTTGCTTGCGGACATGGACGATTTCGAGATCCTCGCTGCGGCCAAGGAAATGGACGCCGACGAACTCGCCGACCTGGCCTCCGAACTGCCGCGCGACGTGGTTCACGAGCTCATGGAAACCCTGGATGCCCAGCAGCGCGAGCGCGTGCGTTCGGCCCTGAGCTACGAGGACGACCAGGTCGGTGCGCTGATGGACTTCGAGATGGTCACCATCCGCGAAGACGTCAGCCTGGAAGTGGTGCTGCGTTATCTGCGCCGTCTCAAGGAGCTGCCTGGCCACACCGACAAATTGTTCGTGGTCGACTCCGACGGCATTCTCAAGGGCGTGCTGCCGATCAAGCGCCTGCTGGTCAACGATCCGGAAAAACAAGTAGCCGCGGTGATGGCCAGCGACACGGTCAGCTTCCATCCCGACGAAGACGGCTACGAAGCCGCTCAGGCGTTCGAGCGCTACGACCTGATTTCCGCGCCCGTGGTGGACAAGCACGGCAAGTTGATCGGGCGTCTGACCATCGATGTCATGGTCGACCTGATTCGTGAAGAAAGCGAAAGCGAAGCATTGCGTACGGCCGGTCTGCGCGAGGAAGAAGACATCTTCGCCTCGGTATGGCGTTCGCTGCGCAACCGCTGGTCATGGTTGGCGATCAACCTGATCACTGCGTTCATGGCTTCGCGGGTGATCGGCCTGTTCGAAGGCTCGATCGAAAAATTGGTGGCTTTGGCGGCGCTCATGCCGATCGTGGCCGGTATCGGCGGCAACTCCGGCAACCAGACCATCACCATGATCGTGCGCGCCATGGCCCTGGACCAGGTCAGCCCCGGCAATGGCAATACCAAGCGCCTGATGCGCAAGGAACTGGGCGTCGCGCTGGTCAATGGCGTGGTCTGGGGCGGTGTGATCGGGGTCGTGGCGTATCTGCTGTATGGCAGCTGGTCACTGGGCGTGGTGATGACCGCGGCGATGACCCTGAACCTGCTGCTCGCCGCGTTCATGGGCGTGTCGATTCCCATGGCCCTGGCCAGGTTCGGTCGCGACCCGGCGATGGGCGCCAGTGTGATGATCACCGCCGTCACCGACAGCGGTGGGTTCTTCATCTTCCTTGGCCTGGCCACCCTGTTCCTGATGTAGGCCCGTTACCCTGTCGTCGGATCGCCTCGCATCCGGTAACGGGGTAGGGCGCGTGCTTGCGTGCCCTTTACTCTACGCCTGCACCCCCTCGAAGTGTTTCATCGCCAGCGGCTTGCCGATGGGCCCGCGCCAGATGCGTTGCGCTTCGTCACCCTGCTCCTGCTGCCAGCGCAAGCCCTGCATGCGTTGATCCGGCCGCTTGATGTGGGCTTTTTCGAACTGCTCGAACCTCGCCCGCTCCCGACGGTAGTGAAAGTGTGCGTACCACAGCGGGACGGGTGGCTCGGCGGTGAGGTCACGGATGACGTACTCCTGAAGAAAATCGGGTTCGGCCCGTCCGGTGCCGATGGGGGTGCGATTTCCCACTTTGACGATGTCCACCTGGCGTTGTTCGAGCAGATAGTCCAGGTATCCCTCGGTGGGCGTCTGGCTGCTCATCGCCTGCTGGATGCGCAAGGCCCGACCCTTGGCCCGCAGCTCCCTGGCCCGCGTGCGCAGGCGCTGTGCCAGTTCATGCTCAGGCTGGCGCTGCTCGATGGCCGAGGCACGCAACTCCAGTTGCCTGCCCTGGTTGACCATCAAGTCTTCGAGATTGGCCGGTGCTTCGCCTGGGACGGCGTAGCGGGCCACTCGTCGTTCGTGGGCATCGCTGGCATCCAGCCATTTCCGGCCTTCGGCGATCAGTTCACTCAGGGGCTGCGCAGGGCCCGGCAACGTGGTGCCCGGTGCATCGTCCTGCAGACGCCACTGGTTGCCCACCCGTCGGTAGGTTTCCTGTCTGCCGCCAGCGCCGGTCAGGGTGAAGATCTGTTCTCCGTCCGCCCCGCGGCCTTGGTTGCCGATGAAGAAATCATGCTCGTGGGTTTCGAACACCCTGCGGCTCGAAGGGCCGGGTCGTTTGGGCCGCCGGGCGATGCTGCCCAGTTGCGGCATCATCCGGTCGGCATGGTCGATCAGACGGTCCAGAGACTGCATCATCCGCTCGAACGCTTCCAGGTCGAAGCGATCCGGCCGATTGCGCCGCCAGATGTTCATCTGGTTGCGATAATCGACGTAGATCTGCCGCGAGCTGCGAAGCACGCTCTGTCGCTCGCGCAGGTCGGCTGCGGTCTCGAGCAGCTGATAATGGCTCTCCAGACCGTTATGGAAGCGGTTTCTCAACGGCCGGGTATCAAGCAGGTGATACATCTGCGATACATCGCTGACGTCCGCAGTTCTGTGCGCCAATTGCGTCAGGTTGGAGGCGCGGCCGATTTCCAGGTCCGCGTCTGTCAAGGCGTCCAGCACTTCGCGCAACTGGGCGCGGTCGCTACGCTGGGTCACCCGGCCGGTCCAGGTCTCGGCCTGCTGCAGGCGCTGCCTCATGAGTTCGAACTGTTGGTCCATGGCCAGGCGCATGCGGCGTTGTTCGAGCATTTTCGCCACGGGTAGATCGAACAGCTCCCCCGGGGTACGGACCTGGTCGAGCGCTTCGATCAGCTCGTTGATCGTGCGTCGGGCCAGGTTGGCATGGTTGATCTTGCGTCCTGCGACGATATAGGCGACCTCGCTCTGGAATTGCTTGTTGCGCTTGAGGAAGTCACGGGAGACCAGGCCTTCGTGTTCCTGCAACAGCAGGTAGAGCGTTTCGGCGCGCTGGATGTCGCTGGCACACGCCGCTTCGGCACTGGCGCGCCGCTGCGGGTCGGCGGCTTGCGTCATGATCAGCGGTTCATGGCGGTCCAACTGCGCGTGCAGCTGTCTGCTCTGGTGCTCGATGCTACCGGAGAGTTCGAAGTGACGGCGGTACTGGCGATCCACCAGCCAGCGCGGCAGTCGTTCGCGGACCGCGGCAGGCCAGAGCGGCTGCAAGCCATCGGCGGCGCGATGGCCCAGATAGCCCAGCACGCCACCGCCGCCCGCCAGCCCCTCCTTGATCAACGTGCCGTAGAGCGCGCCATGGGTCTGCCAGCGCCCGCTGGGATCCAGTGCAATGGGCTGCGCGTAGCTCTTGCTGGCCGTGCCGTGCAGGCGCCAGGTCTGCGGGCTGGCGTGAAGCGTGACGCGGTAGGGTTGGCCGTCGCGCAGAATGAAATCGCCGTCGGCATGGCGGTAGATACCACGGTACAGACCCTGTGTGGCCGGTTGCAGGTCACTCAGGTCCAGCGGCAAGGTATAGCCATAGCCGATGAAAGGGTCGGGTCTGCCTGCCGAGGATGACTGCACTGCGCGGGGGCCGCCTGCGCGCCTGGCCAGCATCGACCACTGTCTTGCGCGGGCCCGCAAGCGGCCGCCGGCGGGGAGCGAAACGGCGCCCGGGACGATATCGATGGCCGCATCGATCAGGGCACCGAGCATGGCTTCCAGCTGGTCCAACCCTTCGCTCACATGGCCAGCACGCCACGCACCGACTGCGGCGTTGGCGGCCGTCCAGGCATCGAGCAAAGCCACTGCGGTGCCGACGAAGGGCAGGACGCCGAGGGCCATTTTCAGGTAGTTGAATACGTTGCCGTGGGCCAGGGCTGCTTGCTGCAGGTACAGGGCATCATTGCTGCGCCCTCGCCGGCGCTGGGCTTCGATGAGCCGACCCATGTGCGCGTCGAGCAGATGACTGGCCAGCGAGGTGGTGGCTGGCCAAGGGTGGCCGACGCCAATCAACGCGTCGAAGTTGCGCAACCCTGCCTGATCGATTCGCGCCTTGTGGCTGGCGGCGCTGCCGGCAATGGCCCGATCGGCCAGGTAGTCGGCCATCGTGCTGTCGAAGCTCAGGTTGAACAGCCCCAGGCGTGCGGCTTCAAGGCTTGGGTATTCGCGCAGGCAGCGATGGTCGGGAGCGTCGGGCAGGTACAGCAGGGTTGGGCCGCCGCTGCGATCGTGAATGAAGGTCAGCCCGGACAGCGTGGTGGGTCGGTCATCGGTATCGCTGCCGCCGACCGTGAACCGCGCGGGCAGTAACTGCACGTCTTGCCCGCCAGCGCGCCAGGCCGATGCTGCGCTGGCGTCGATGGCGAGTACGGCCAGGGCGTGGCCACGGGTGCTGATCCAGCCCCGATGACGGGCATAGTCGCTTTGCATGTGCAGCATCAGCCGCACGGGTTCGAGCAGGCATTCGCGCTGATGGGCCTGGGCATAGGCAGGCTGTCCAACGCGACCCAGGAACGCCTGGCGGATCTTGTCTTCGCATGCCTGCGCCAGGTCCAGGTCGCGCACCGTTCGACGCAGGTAGTCGAGGTCGATGCCCGCCACGACCCGAGCGCGCTGCTCGGCATCGGCGCCGCTGACCTTGACCTGCATGAAGCCCAGGCGTTGCAGCATGTCGTCGTCGATGTTGTGCTGCGCCAGCCGGGCGAGCGGCCATGGCGTGCGTTCCGGGCCCGCGCTGGCGACGGTCTGCTGCGGCGTGCCAGGCGCGCCGGAACCGGACACGGGTTGTTTGCGATGGATGACCCGGTCGGGGATGTCGATCACCACTTCCACGTCGTCGGTCAGCTTGAAGTCGGTGCGCAGTCGCTGCTGCAGCAGCACATGGGCGTAGCGATCGAGGTCCGGCAGATCCCGTTCCAGTTGCCGATTGGTTGCACGCGCCGCGCGCGCGTAGTCGCTGAGTAAAGCCTTCAGGCGCCCACGGTCCTCAGGTGCAAGGGTTTTCAACCAACCGGGCAGTTCACCTTCCAGGCGCTCGCTGAAACCTTCCTGGGCCAGTTGCACATAGGCACGGTCGCGTGCGGCGTGGGCAGGTACCAGCAATTGCTCGTAGGTGGATGCAGTCAGTTGCTGCAGGGCTTCCAGGCGCTCCGGCGCATGAGTGGCGGCCGGCAGACGCTCGATGAGCTCACTGGCCTGTTGCTCGCACGCGGACAGTTGATTCTGCAGGCCATAGTCGAAGAAGTCGCCGGCCACCGGGGACAGGTGCAGGGTGACGTCGTGGGTACCCGCGCTCAGGCGCAACAGTGTGCGCTTGAGGTGGGCCACGGATTCGAACGGCTCCAGGCCGCCGCCGACGCCTGGCCAATACACCAGCACGGAGCCGTCACTCGCTGGTGTTTGCGTGGGCATGAACGCCACCACGCCGGGCAGTTCCTGAGTCAGGGTCGTGGTGGTGGTACCGCTCAGACTGGCGACGGACAGTGCCAGCGCGCAAGCGAGGCCGCTCTCGGTGCCGCGCGTGCTTGCTTGCGGGTGAGCGAGCAGCGCGTGCATCAATTGTACTTGGGGCAGGGTCAGCAGCCCTAGCGCCTGTTGCACGGCCACTTCGGCGCGCAAGCCTTCCAGGCGCGCCTGGTACAGGGACGAATAATGCGCGTTGGGCAAATAGCGCAGGCGGTAGAGGTCTTCCAGCCGTTCGGCGCCCAGCAGCCCGGCCGCTGCCTGGGCCGCGCGCTGCTGGGCGGCGGTCAAGGCGACGAGAAGGCCCTTGAGGCGCACCCAACCTGGGCTGTCGGAGCCGGCTGGCAGCTCGTCCCCGAGCAGCTTCAGCATTGCTTGATACTGGCGTTTGAGCTCGGCCCAGCGATGGCTCTGCGGAATGTCAGGGCTGAGACTGCCGAACGTGGTGAAGTTGTCGACACTGTGCGTCGGCTCGGGGGGGTCGAAGGCGGTCAGGTTGGCGAACGGCAGTGCGGTTGCGGGCAGGCTTGCAGCGTCGGTTTTTTCTGCAGACGGATCCTCATCGTCGGAACGCGGCAAGGTGCGCGCCGCTTCCAGATAACGCGTGCGGCTGTGGCTCAACCATTGCTTGCAGGCGCTGGAAAGCTGCGCGGGTTGGTAGCTGAGCTTCACGGCGGCATCGGCGGGCGGGGGTGCGGGGGGCCAGACCTGAGAACGATTCTGCAGCAGGTAGGTCTGCAACGCCTGGCGATCGGCAAAAGCCAGCAATGCGGGATCGTGTGAGGGCAGATAGAGCAACTGCGCGACAGGCGCATCGCTGTCCGGGGTCAGCAGCAGGGCTCCGGCAGTTTTCAAGCGGGTGCCGTCGGCCGTCTGCAAGGCGACGGTTTCCACATAGATCTGTCGCGAGTGTGTTTCGCTACCGCCTTCGAGCAGGGTCAACAGCGGCAGGAGCTGGGTGTGGTTCAGCTGGCCATGATAGTAGGCGAGCTGCGCAGCCGCCTGCAGGTGGTCGAGGAAGGCTTGCTCGGCCATCGCTCGACGCGAGACCGCCGAATCGGGCGCACGGCCGTTCCAATAGTCGATCCAGTGTTGCCTGCGTCGATCCTCCAGCGCCTGATCGTCCAGCGGTGGCTGCTGCGCCGGGAGGGCGTCGCTCGCGCGCGGCGCGTGCGCAAGCAGTGTCTGCAGGCGAGTGCGGGCGCGTTCCCAGAGCAGGGAGCCCTCCTGCAACAGGTTGTCGTGGCGCATCGGATAGGTAAGGTAGGTCAGCGCACGGGCAACGAAGGGGGTAGGGGCATCGTTCATGTAGACGGTTTCCTGATGTCGAGGCGATGACCGGCAGGGTCATCGCGCTCGCCATTACGAACCGTGAGCGAGGCGCCAGGGCGCTACTTAGATAGTGCCTCGTCTGCCGGACTCAGCGTACCGCGCTGACGCCGTCCAGGGTCGAGAACGAGGTGTCCTTGGCAGTCAGCAGGAAGTCACGCATGTAGGGCGCGTCGAGCATGTCGGTGCGCACCGCTGCATACAGCGTCGCGAACAGGCCCTTGTCGCCCAGGCGTTTGGCCTTCACATAGCCGCGCGAACTGTATTCGTGCAGCGCCCAGTGAGGCATGCCACAGACGCCGCGACCGCTGGCCACCAGTTGCATCATCATCACCGTCAGCTCGGAGGTGCGCACCTGCGCCGGCTCGATGTCGGCCGGCTCCAGGAAGCGCGTGAAGATGTCCAGGCGGTCGCGCTCCACCGGGTAGGTGATCAGGGTTTCGCTGGCCAGGTCTTCGGGCACGATGAAGGGTTTGCTCGCCAGTGCGTGCTGGTTGGCCACCGCCAGCATGGCCTCGTAGGTGAACAGCGGGACATAGGTAATGCCCGGCAGCTCCAGCGGGTCGGAGGTCACCACCAGGTCCAGGTCGCCACGGGCGAGGGCCGGCAAGGGCGCGAAAGCGAAGCCGGAGGCCAGGTCCAGTTCCACTTCCGGCCAGGCATCGCGGAATTGGTCGATGGTCGGCATCAGCCATTGGAAGCAGCTGTGGCATTCGATGGCCATGTGCAGCCGGCCTGCGGTGCCGCCGGCCAGACGAGCGATGTCACGCTCGGCGCCGCGCAATAACGGCAGTGTCGCATCGGCCAGCTGCAGCAGGCGCAGCCCGGCGCTGGTGAAGCGAATCGGTTTGGTCTTGCGCACGAACAGTTGCATGCCCAGGCGCTCCTCCAGTTCCTTGAACTGGTGGGAAAGCGCTGACTGGGTCAGGTGCAGGCGCTCCGCGGCTTCCACCAGGCTGTCGGCCTCGCGCAGGGCGTGCAGGGTTTTCAGGTGACGGATTTCGAGCACCTTGGTCTCCATGAGTAGAACTTGTGATCAACACGAAAAGATTGAGTTTGTCTCATGTTGGTGTGGTTGTCGACAATGGCGCCATCATTTACAAGGAGCTGCACTCATGGCACTGGCCCACACCCTCGGATTTCCTCGCATCGGCGCCGACCGCGAACTCAAGAAGGCGCTCGAAGCGTATTGGAAAGGCGATCTCGACCAGGCAGCCCTGCGCCAGACCGGCCGCGAGCTGCGTGCCCGCCACTGGCAGTTGCAAGCGCAGGCCGGCATCGAGTTGCTGCCGGTGGGCGACTTCGCCTGGTATGACCAGATGCTCGCGCACTCGGCTGCCTTCGGCGTGGTGCCCAGCCGTTTCGCCGATGCCCTGGGTGCCGATGGCAGGCCCACGCTCGACACGTTGTTCGCCATGGCGCGTGGTGCCGGAAGCTGTTGCGGCGGTGCAGCGGGCGAGACCCAGCATGCTTTGGAGCTGACCAAGTGGTTTGATACCAACTACCACTACCTGGTGCCTGAATTTTCTGCCGACCAGCGCTTCGTGCTCAGTTGGGAGCAGTTGTTCGAAGAGGTCGACGAGGCCGTCGCGCTCGGATACAAGGTCAAGCCCGTGCTGATCGGGCCGCTCACGTACTTGTGGCTGGGCAAGGCCAAGGGCTCGGCCTTCGACAAGCTCGACCTGCTCGAACGCCTGTTGCCGGTGTACGGTGAGATCCTTTCGCGCCTGGCCTGGCAGGGGGTGGAGTGGGTGCAGATCGACGAACCGATCCTGGGCCTGGATTTGCCCCAGGACTGGAAGAATGCGTTCGAGCGCGCCTACCACATTCTCCAATACTCACCGCTGAAGAAGCTGCTGGCGACCTACTTCGCCAGCCTGGACGACAACCTCGGCCTGGCTGCGGGCCTGCCGGTAGATGGCCTGCATGTCGACCTGGTGCGCGCGCCCGAGCAGCTGCCGGCGGTGCTCGATCGCCTGCCCACCTACAAGGTCCTCTCGGTCGGGGTGGTCAACGGCCGCAACGTCTGGCGCTGCGACCTGGAGGCGGCGCTTGCGCACCTGCAGCAGGCCCGCGAGCGTTTCGGCGCCAATCTGTGGGTGGCCAGTTCCTGCTCGTTGCTGCACAGCCCGGTCGATGTGCGCCGCGAAGACCGCCTCGATGCCGAACTCAAGAGCTGGCTGGCCTTCGCCGTGCAGAAGTGCGAGGAAATCGCCGTGCTCGTGCAGGCCCTGAACACACCCGAAGCACTCCAGGTAAAGCAGGCGCTTGCTCAGAGCCAGGCGGTAAGGGTCAGTCGCGAGCACTCACCGCGCATTCACAAGCCGGCCGTGCAAGCGCGTCTCGCTGCGGTGACGCCTGCCGATACGCAACGTTCTTCGGCCTTCGCCACGCGCATCGACGTACAGCGGGCGCACCTGCGCTTGCCGGCGTTTCCTACCACTACCATCGGTTCCTTTCCGCAAACCGCATCGATTCGTCTGGCCCGCCAGGCGTACAAGTCCGGCAAGCTCTCGGCCAACGACTACACCGACGCGATGCACGTCGAAATTCGCCATGCGATCCAGGTCCAGGAGCGTCTGGGCCTGGATGTGCTGGTGCATGGCGAGGCCGAGCGCAACGACATGGTCGAGTACTTCGCCGAGCAGTTGGATGGCTACCTGATCACCCGCTTCGGCTGGGTACAAAGCTATGGTTCGCGCTGCGTCAAACCGGCGGTCATCTACGGCGACATCAGCCGCGAGCGCGCCATGACCGTGGACTGGATCACCTATGCCCAGCGACAGACCGGCAAGTGGGTCAAGGGCATGCTGACCGGCCCGGTGACCCTGCTGATGTGGTCGTTCGCCCGCGAAGACCTGCCGCGGGAAGTCCAGGCACGGCAGTTGGCCCTGGCGGTTCGCGACGAAGTGCAGGACCTGGAACGCGCTGGGATCCGCATCATCCAGATCGACGAGGCGGCGTTTCGCGAGGGGCTGCCGCTGCGTCGGGCACAGTGGCCGGCCTACCTGGAATGGGCAGTGCAGGCGTTCAGGCTGTGCGCCAGTGGAGTGGCCAATGCGACGCAGATTCACACGCACATGTGCTACAGCGAATTCAACGACGTGATCGAGGCCATCGCCGCCATGGACGCGGATGTCATCACCATCGAGACCTCGCGCTCGGACATGGAGTTGTTGCAGGCCTTCGAAGCGTTCGAGTATCCCAATGACATTGGTCCAGGCGTGTACGACATCCATTCGCCGCGGGTGCCTGCCACCGAGCAGATGCTGCGCTTGCTGACCTTGGCCGCAGCGCGTATCCCGGCCGAACGGTTGTGGGTCAACCCCGATTGCGGGCTGAAGACCCGCGCCTGGCCCGAAACCGAAGCGGCGCTGGTCAACATGGTCGCGGCCGCGCGCCAGGCCCGGCAGCGGCTGGCCTGAGCGCGAACCACAGACCGTACAGCGGAGTTCATCAAACGGTCACAGAAGTGTGGCAGCGCGATGTACGAAAAGTCATCAGACTCGCGCCTCAATGGGGTTCTGCGTTCTGGTGCAAGTCATGCGTCTATGGGTGTTTCTGACCGCGCTGCTGTGCGGTCAGTGGGTTTTTGCAGCTGCACGCTGCGATGTCGATGTTCCGCTTCAACACGCTCCACTGGCTCAGGTCAACCTGGCCTATCAAAGTATCGGTCGCGTCCAGGACCCAGCGCTGTTGCTGGTGATGGGGCTGGGTGGGCAACTGATCGACTGGCCCGACGAAGTGGTCAGCGCCCTGTGTGAGCAAGGCTTTCGGGTGATTCGCTACGACAATCGCGATGTCGGCCTGTCGACCTGGTCACAGCCGCCGCCGTCGGCCAACCTGGCCTTCGAGGTGCTGCGCTACAAGCTGGGCCTGGCGGTGTCGGCGCCATACAGCTTGACCGACATGGCCGATGACGCGCTGGGTTTGATGGATGCGTTGCAGGTGCAACGCTTTCACGTGCTGGGCGCGAGCATGGGCGGGATGATCGCCCAGCACCTGGCCGATCGTGCGCCGCAGCGGGTGCAGAGCCTGACTTTGATCATGTCGAGTTCGGGCGCGCCGGGCCTGCCGGAGCCGCGTCCGGCCTTGCTTCAGCTGCTGGCCAAGCGCAGCGCGCCGAGCCGGGAGTTGGCGCTGCAGCAGCAGGCTGACTTGCTGGCAGCCTTGGGCAGCCCGCAGATCGCCGACGATCGCGCCGAGCTGCTGCATCAGGCGCAGGTGTCATACGACCGTGCGTTCAATCCACTGGGGGTGCAGCGACAGATCATGGCGATTCTGGCCGAGCCCAGCCGGGTGGCCTTGCTCAACCGCCTGCGGGTGCCGACGCTGGTGGTGCATGGCACGGCCGATCCGCTGCTGCCGGTGATGCACGGGGTGCATCTGGCGGCGCATATCAAGGGCAGCCAGTTGCGGCTGATACCGGGGTTGGCGCATCGCTTCCAGGAGGCCTTCAAGGCGCCGCTGTTGGGGGCGGTGCTGCCGTACCTGGCGCAGCAGCGGCAGCGGGAAGGGGTGTTGGCCGGGTTGTAGTGGGTTGTGGGGTGTCGGGCAGGGCCTCTTCGCGGGCAGAGACCCGCTCCCACAAGTAAAGGCTCACCAGGTCTCTGTGGGAGCGGGTCTCTGCCCGCGAAAAGGTCGGCAAGCCAACCACACCTATCAGTTCAACCCGTACTTCTTGACCTTGTCGAACAGGGTGGTCTTGGCCATGCCCAGCTCCTGGCTGGCCTGGCTGAGGTTGCCCCCCGTTCGCTGCAGAGCCTCGGTCAGCAAGTTGCGCTCGAATGCCTCCACCGCTTCGGAAAAGCCCAGGCTGACCACGCTGGCCGCACCGTTCTTCTTGAAGGCCGGCAGGCCCAACGCATAGCGCTCGGCCACGTTGCGCAGTTCGCGAACGTTGCCGGGCCACTCATGGCTCATCAGGCGCGACACGGTCTGCGCATCGAGTTCCGGCGGCTCGCGGTCGAAGCGCAAGGCGGCCAGCTGCAGAAAATGCTGGAACAGCTCAAGAATGTCTTCACGGCGCTCGCGCAGCGGCGGCAACTCCAGCGTGACCACGTTGAGGCGGTAATACAGGTCGCTGCGAAACTGGTTCTGCCGGCTCAACGCGTCCAGATCCGACTTGGTGGCAGCGATAAGACGGCAATCCACGGCAATGCTCTGGTTCGAACCCAGGCGTTCCAGGGTGCGTTCCTGCAGCACCCGCAGCAGCTTGATCTGCAAGGGGATGGGCATGCTTTCCACTTCGTCGAGGAACAGCGTGCCCTGGTCGGCGTGTTCGATCTTGCCGATGCGGCGCTTGCCGGCACCGGTGAAGGCATTGGCCTCGTGACCGAAAATCTCGCTTTCGAACAATTGTTCCGGCAGCCCGCCGCAGTTGAGCGCCACGAACGGCTGTGGCTGACGGCGGCTGAAGTCGTGCAGGCAGCGGGCGACCAGCTCCTTGCCAGTGCCGGTTTCGCCTTCGATCAGCACGTTGGCCGAAGTGTCGGCGACATTGGCGATCAGTTCGCGCAGGTTCTGCATAGCCGGTGAGCGACCGATGATGCGACCTTCCAGGGAGCTGCGCTCGGCCAGTTGCCGACGCAACGAGCTGACCTCGCGGGCCAGGCCGCGCTGCTCCAGCGCGCGGCGGACCACGTCCACCAGGCGTTCGGGCGAGAAAGGCTTTTCCATGAAGTCGTAGGCGCCGCTGCGCATGGCACCCACGGCCATGGAGATGTCGCCATGGCCGGTGATCAGCACCACTGGCAGGCTGGGGTCACGCGCCTTGAGTTGGCTCAGCAGTTCCAGGCCGTCCATGCCGGGCAGGCGGATATCGCTGACGACGATGCCGGCGAAGTCGTCGCCGATGCACGCCAGCGCGGCCTCGGCACTGGCCACGCCCTGGCTGGGAATGTCTTCCAGCGCCAGGGCCTGCTGGCAGCCGAGCAGTACATGGGGGTCGTCTTCGACGATCAGGACGGTCAAGGCGTTCATGGCGACTCGCTGGGCGACGCTGCCGCAAGCGGCAGGCTGAGAATGAAAGTGGTGCCACCGTCGGCGGGGTGCTCGACGGCCAGGTTGCCACCGGCGGCGGCCGCCAGGCTGGCCGACAGGGTCAGGCCAAGGCCCAGGCCGTGATCGCCGGGCTTGGTGGTGAAGAACGGTTCGAACAGGTGCTTGCGGGTCTCGACATCGATGCCGTGGCCGTTGTCGCGCACGCGCAGGGCGTAGCGTTCACCCTCCATGCGGCCGTCCAGCCACAGCGTCGGTTCCGATGCGCCGGCGGTGGCATCCAGGGCGTTGCCGATCAGGTTGACCAGAATCTGCTCGAGACGGGTCTGGTCGATCGCCAGTTGCAGCTCGGCGCACGTGCGTTCCACGCTCAGATGGCTGGCCTCGATGCGGCTGGCCAGCACCTGCAGCGCACCGTCCAGGGCCTTGCCCAGACTGGCCTGGCCCTTGTCGTCGCCACGCCGGGCGAAGGAGCGCAGACTGGCGGTGATACGGCCCATGCGATCGATCAGTTCGTTCATGGTGCTCAGGTTGGTGCTGGCCGTGTCCAGGGCGCCGCGTTCCAGGAAGCGCACGGTATTGCCCGACAGCGTGCGCAGCGCTGCCAGCGGCTGGTTGAGCTCGTGGGCGATGCTGGTCGACATCTGCCCGATGGCCGCCAGCTTGCCTGCCTGGACCAGTTCATCCTGGGCCTTGCGCAGGGTTTCCTCGGCCTGACGGCGCTCGCGAATCTGGCCCTTGAGCCGTTCGTTGCTGGCGCGCAGGTCCTGGGTTCGCTCGGCGATGCGGCGCTCCAGGTGGCTGTTGGCCTGTTCCAGCGCTTCACGGGCGGCCAGGCGGGTGGCCAGCACCTTGCGGCGCTCGTTCCAGGCGATCAGCAGGAAGGCCAGCAAGGCAAACGCCACGGCCACCAGCACGCCCTGGACGATGGCTTCGTGGCGCAGGTCCTGCAGGGACGTGAGCAGGGTGAAGCGCCAGGGTGTGTCGGCCAGGCGCCGCGACTGCGACAGGTAGGTGACGTTGATGTCCTTGCCCGGCTTGTCGGTGTGGGTGGCGAAGGTCAGCAGCTCCACGCCATCGGCCAGGCTCTGGCGGGCGAGGGGTTCGAGTTCGTTGAGCGGCCACCAGTAATACTGCAGGCTGCGCGCCAGGCGCTCCTTGATTTCCGGGGTCAGCGGGCGTATCGACTTCAGTCGCCGTGCCGGATCGCTGGAGAGGATGATGATGCCGTTCTCGTCGCTGACGAAGGCTTCCAGCCGAGCCTTCTGCCAGCGTTCCTCCAGCGCCTCCAGGCGCACCTTGATGACTGCCACGCCGATCAGCTTGCCGTGCTCCTCCAGGCCATGGGCGAGGAAATAGCCAGGCTCGCCAGTGGTGCTACCGATGCCGTAGAAGCGACCGGGCTGACCACGAATGGCCGCCTGGAAGTAACCGCGGAAGGACAGATCCTCGCCGAGGAAGCTGTCGGCATCGCGCCAGTTGCTGGTGGCCTGCACGCGGCCGGTGGTGTCGAGCACATAGATGGCGCGGCTGCGGCTGCGCCGGTTCAGGCCTTCCAGGTAGTCGTTGACCGCTTGGCGATGTTCGCCGTCGGGGTCGTTGAGCAGGGTCGAGACGCTGTCTTCGAGCTCCAGCAGGCTGGGTAGATAGGTGTACTTGGTGATTTCGCTTTCGACCGCACGCGCGTGCAGTTCGAGCTGCCGCTCGCCGTTCTCGGACAGGGCACGAATACTGTTGTGCTCACTCACCAGAAAGCCCACGTAGCCCAGGCCCAGCGTCAACAGCAGGATCAGGGGCGGCAGGAACAGTTGGCGAATCAGGCGGGGCTTCACGATCAGGTCAGGCTTTGTGGCGGGCAGGCATTTCATCACAGTCGCCTTCAAGCAGCCAGCGTCCCGCGCCCGACAGCGCGGGCGCGGGACGGCCGGTCATCAGTGCTGCAGGATCTTGGCGAGGAATTGCTGAGCGCGGTCGGAGCGCGCGCTGACATCGCCGAAGAACTCTTCCTTGGGGCAGTCTTCGACGATCTGTCCCTGGTCCATGAAGATCACCCGGTTGGCAACCTTGCGCGCGAAGCCCATCTCGTGGGTCACGCACATCATGGTCATGCCTTCGTGGGCCAGTTGCACCATCACGTCGAGCACTTCGTTGACCATTTCCGGGTCGAGCGCCGAAGTCGGCTCGTCGAACAGCATGACCACCGGATCCATCGCCAGCGCACGGGCGATCGCCACACGCTGCTGCTGGCCACCGGACAGCTGGCCAGGGTGCTTGTGGGCGTGGGCCGACAGGCCGACGCGTTCGAGCAGTTGCAGGCCCTTTTTCGTGGCCTCTTCCTTGCTGCGGCCCAGCACCTTGATCTGCGCGATGGTCAGGTTTTCGGTGATGGTCAGGTGCGGAAACAGCTCGAAATGCTGGAACACCATGCCCACCCGCGAGCGCAGCTTGGGCAGGTTGGTCTTGGGGTCGGCGATGGAGGTGCCGTCGACCACGATGTCGCCCTTCTGGAAAGGCTCCAGGGCATTCACGCACTTGATCAGGGTCGATTTGCCCGAACCCGATGGCCCGCACACCACGACCACTTCGCCTTTCTTGACCTCGGTGCTGCAATCGGTGAGCACCTGGAAGTCGCCATACCACTTGTTGATGTTCTTGATGGAGATCATACGGCTAACCTTTTTTGCAGACGCTTGACCAGAAGGGAGGCGCTGAAACTGATGACGAAGTACACCACGCCGGCGAAGATCAGGAACTCGTTGGCCCGACCGATGATGTCGCCGCTGGCACGCGCCGAGTTGAGAAAGTCCACCAGGCCGACGGTGTAGACCAGCGAGGTGTCCTGGAACAGGATGATGCTTTGCTGCAACAGCAGCGGGGTCATCTTGCGAAACGCCTGGGGCAGGATGATCAGGCGCATGGTCTGACCGTAGTTCATGCCCAGCGCTTGCGCCGCGCCCATCTGGCCCTTGGAAATGGACTGCACACCGGCGCGCACGATTTCACAGAAGTACGCGGCCTCGAACATCATGAAGGCCACGAGGCACGAGGTGAAGGCGCCCACCGGCGTGTCTTCGCCGGTGATCCAGCGCAGCACGAAAGGAACCGCCAGGTAGAACCAGGTGATCACCAGCAGCAGCGGAATGGAGCGGAAGTAGTTGACGTAGGCGCCGGCGAAGCGCGACAGCAGCTTGTTCGACGACAGGCGCATCAGGGCCAGCACGGTGCCCAGCGCAATGCCGCCGATGACGCCCAGCACCATCAGCTGCAAGGTCATGACCATGCCGTTCCACATGCCCGGCAGGGCTGGAATGATTCCACTGAAGTCCATCATTTACCTCCCAGGGAGATCAGCCCAGGCACGGCGAGCTTGCGCTCGAACACCCGCATCAACAGCATCAGGCTCATGTTCAGGGTGAAGTAGATCAGCGTGGCCAGGGTGAAGGCCTCGAACAGGTTGGCCGAGAACTCCGCGGTCTGCTTGGTTTGCGCCAGCAGCTCCATCAGACCGATCAACGAGGCCACCGACGAGTTCTTGAACACGTTGAGGAACTCGGAGGTGAGCGGCGGAATGATGATGCGGTAGGCCTGGGGCAGCAGCACGTTCCAGTAGATCTGCGACAGGCTGAAACCCATCGCTCGGGCGGCCGATTCCTGGCCGCGCGGCAACGCCTGGATACCGGTACGCACCTGCTCGCAGACCCGCGCAGCGGTGAACAGGCCCAGGCAGACCACCACGCTCAGGAACGCCGAGGTGGTCGGATTGAGGTCCTGCTTGTACCACTCCTGCATGCCTTCGGGCAGCAGGTCGGGTACCAGGAAATACCAGATGAACAGCTGCACCAGCAGCGGCACGTTGCGGAACAGCTCGACGTAGCAGGTCGCGATACCCGAGACCCAGCGGCTCGGCACGGTGCGCATGACACCCAGTACCGAGCCCAGCAGCAGGGCGATGATCCAGGCGACCACGGCAATGGCGATGGTCCAGCCCAGGCCGGAGATGTACCAATCCAGGTAGATCTCGCTGCCGACGCCAGTGGACTTGAAGAAGACGCTCCAGTCCCAGTTGTAATTCATGGGGAATACCCCTCGGAAATTGATTCACGGGCACAGGCTTTCACCCGAGCGCCGGGCGGCGTTCGGGTGAAATCAGGGTGGTGCTTACGACTTCTTGTCGGGAGCCGGCTTGTCGTTGGGGTTGGCGATCAACGCCTTGAGCTCGTCGCTCATGGGGAAGCCCAGGTTCAGGCCTTTTGGCGGGATCGGCTGGTTGAACCACTTGTCGTAGATGCCGTTGATGTCGCCCGAGGCGAAAGTTGCCTTGATGGCATCGTCCACGGCTTTCTTGAACGGCTCGTCGCCTTTGCGCACCATGCAGCCGTAGATTTCATAGGACTGCGGGGTACCAGTGACTTCCCAGTCGGTCGGCTTCTTGGCCTTGGCCATTTCGCCGGCGAGCAGGGCGTCGTCCATCATGAAGGCGACGGCGCGGCCCGATTCGAGCATCTGGAAGGACTCGCCGTGGTCTTTCGCCGAGACGATGTTCATGCCCATCTGCTTGTCGGCGTTCATGGACTTGAGGATGCGCTCGGAAGTGGTACCGGCGGTGGTGACGACGTTCTTGCCTTTCAGGTCGTCGAAATCCTTGTAGGACGACTCTTTCTTGCTCAGCAGACGGGTGCCGATCTCGAAGATGCCGACGGAGAAATCCACTTGCTGGGCGCGTTCGGCGTTGTTGGTGGTGGAGCCGCACTCCAGGTCGATGGTGCCGTTCTGCACCAGCGGGATACGGGTCTGCGAGGTCACCAGGTTGTACTTGACCTTCAGGTCCGGCATGTCGAGGTCTTTTTTCAGGGCCTCGACCACCTTGAGCTGGATGTCATGGGAGTAGCCGACCGGCTTGCCGGACGCATCGGCAATGTACGAGAAGGGGATGGAGGCGTCGCGGTGACCGAGGGTGATGGTGCCCGAATCCTTGATTTTCTTCAGGGTGCCGGTGAGTTCGGCGGCCAATGCTGGAGTACTGATCAGAGCGGCGGCAATGGCGGCGCTCAGGAGTTTTGGAACGATGCGCATCAGTGAATCCTCGACTTTGTTTTTTTTATCGAGCCCGCAGGCCCTCGGGGTACGGCGAAGCTCGGCGGCTGGTATGCGCCGGTTTCGTTGAAGAGTGTAGAGCATGAGTCATGCCAAGGCGGGGGAAGTGGCTCAGAGCCAGGTCGGCTGGGGCGGGCAGCACTTTTGAGGAGGGAGAGGGATAAGAGGATCGTTCGGGAATCCGAATATCCAAGGGTGCCATGGACGGATTTCCGAGTCGCTGCAAGCATTCGCGGGCAGAGGGCTCGCCGCCCGTCCCGCTCCCGCAGGTGAGACATAAGCATTCGCGGGCAGAGCCCGCTCCCACATGCACCGCGGTCCTTGTGGGAGCGGGCTCTGCCCGCGAAGAGGCCCTTGGATCAAACCATCAATCCTCAAAACCGCGGCTTCACCGCCTTCCAATCAGGCTTGTACCGAGCCATCTGCCGCACGTCGTCCCGCGAGCGAATCCCACAGCGCAAAAACTGCTCATGCAGCATGCCCAACTGGTCGCGATCCAGCTCCAGACCCAACCCAGGGGTCTTGTTGATTTTGACGCAGCCATCGACGATCGGCAGCTTGCCGCCCTTGATCACCTCTTCGTCCGGCTCCTGCCACGGATAATGGGTGTCGCAGGCATAGTCCAGATTCGGCACCGACGCGGCCACATGCGCCATGGCCATCAAGCTGATACCCAGGTGCGAGTTCGAGTGCATCGACACCCCCAGTCCCCAGGTCTGGCACATGCTCGCCAGTACCTGGGTATCGCGCAGCCCGCCCCAGTAATGGTGATCGGCGAGCACGATCTGCACGCTGTTGCGCTCGACACTGCGGCGGAACTCGGCGAAATCGGTCACCACCATGTTGGTCGCCAGCGGCAGCCCGGTGCGTTTGTGCAACTGGGCCATGTCGTCCAGGCCGGGGCAGGGGTCCTCGTAGTACTGCAGGCTGTCGCCCAGCAATTCGGCCATCCTGATCGACGTCTCCAGCGACCAGTTGCCGTTGGGGTCGATGCGCAAGGGATGGTCGGGAAAAGCCTTCTTCAGCGCCAGAATGCAAGCCACTTCACGCTCGGGTTCCAAGGTCCCGGCCTTGAGCTTGATGCTCTTGAAACCGTACTGCTCGATCATGCGCCTGGCCTGGGCCACGATCTGCTCCTCGTCCAACGCCTCGCCCCAATTGTCAGCAGGGTAGGGCGAGTCGACGTGCTCGGCGTACTTGAAGAACAGGTAGGCGCTGAAGGGCACTTCATCGCGCACCGCACCGCCGAGCAGGTCGACCAGTGGCCGATTCAGCGACCGCGCCTGAAGATCGAGCAGCGCCACTTCGAAGGCCGAGTAGGCATTGGTCACGGCTTTGCTGGCATGTGAGCCGGGTGCCAGTTCTGCGCCGCTCACGCTGGCCGGCTTGTGCCGGGCCACGGTGCTGGCGACGATCTGGCGCAGGCCATTGAGGTTGAACGGGTCCAGGCCCGGCAGTTGATCCTTGATGGCCATCTGAATGGCCAGGGCCGGGGCATCGCCATAGCTTTCACCCAGGCCGACGTAGCCGTTGTCGCTCTCCACCTCGATGATCGAGCGCAAGGCATAGGGTTCGTGGATACCGCTGGCGTTGAGCAATGGCGGGTCGCGGAAGGCGATGGGTGTGACGGTGACACGTTTGATCTTCACAGGCGTTCTCCTCGGTATGCAGGCGCGCCGCAGCGGGCCGTTCCTTTCTAGTACACGGCGATCAGTACACGGCGGTCAGTGCGCGGCGGCAGGTTGCAGTGGCTTGTCATCGGGCTTCTGCCCGCGAGGCCGGGTGCGGGCGAAGAACACCACGATCGCGGCCAGCACGGAGGTCGCGGCCAGGCCGTACAGGCCGCCCTGGATCGAGCCGGTCTTCTCTTCCAGAAAGCCGAACACGGTGGGCGCGACGAAGCCGCCCAGGTTGCCCACCGAGTTGATCAGCGCCAGGACGGCGGCAGCGATCCGGGCGTCCAGATAGGCCTGCGGGATAGGCCAGAACAGCGCCGATGCCGCCTTGAACCCCACTGCAGCGAAGCAGATGGCGACGAAGGCGAACACCGGGCCGCCATAGGTCGACATGAACATACCCCCGGCCGCGATGATCAGCGTCGTCGCCACCCACGCCTGCTGATGCTTGAAGCGCGCGGCGAGGGCTGCGAAGCCATACATGGCGGCAATCGAGATGATCCAGGGGATGGAGTTGAACAGCCCCACTTCGAAGTCCGAGACGTTGCCCATTTTCTTGATCATGCTCGGCAGCCAGAAGGTGGCGCCATAGATGGTCAGCGCCACCGAAAAGAAGATGAAGCAGAACACCAGGATCTGGGTGTCGGCGAGCAGCTTGAAGATCGACGGCTTGACCACATGCTCGGCTTCACGGGCGCGCTGTTCCTCGGCGATTACCCCGCTCAGGGTCGTTTGCTCAGCAGGGGTGAGCCACTTGGCCTCATGGATGTGCGATTGCAGCCAGTAGTAGACGAACCCGCACAGCGCCACCGATGCGCCGCCTTCGATCAGGAACATCCACTGCCAGCCGTGCAGGCCCAGCCCGGTCACGCTCAGCAGGGCGCCGGTGATGGGGCCGGAAATGATCGAGGCGATCGCCGAGCCGCTGAGGAAGATCGCCATGGCCTTGCCGCGTTCGCTGGCAGGCAACCACTGGGTGAAGTAGTAGAGCACGCCGGGATAGAAGCCTGCCTCGGTGACGCCGAGCAGGAAGCGCATGACATAGAAACTGGTCTCGCCTTGAACGAAGGCCATGCCCATGGCCACCAGGCCCCAGGTGAACATGATCCGGGTCAACCAGGCACGCGCACCGAAGCGCTGCAGGAGCATGTTGGAGGGCACTTCGAACAACGCGTAGCCAACGAAGAACAGACCAGCGCCAAGACCATAGGCCGCAGCGCCGATGCCCAGGTCGGTTTCCATATGGGTGCGGACGAAACCGATGTTCACCCGGTCGATGTAGTTGACGATGAACATCACGACGAACAGCGGCAGTACGTGCCGCTTGACCTTGGCCACTGCGCTGGCGAGCACGCTGGGGTCGACGGCACCGGATTGAACGTTCAAGGGCGACACTCCGATCATTGTTTTTTTTGGAGGGCTCGATCATGAACTTGGGGTATTGTTTCAGTCCAATTCAAGTTGGCACTTGATTGATACCGAGGTTGAATCAATGTTCGAACTTAGCCAGCTCCGTTGCTTCACCACCGTGGCCACGGAACTCAACTTCCGCCGGGCCGCCGAGCGCCTCAACATGACGCAGCCGCCGTTGAGTCGGCAGATCCAGCTGCTGGAGCATCACCTGGGCGTCGAGCTGTTTACCCGCAGCACGCGCAGCGTGGCGTTGACGGCGGCCGGTCGGGCCTTTTTCATCGAGGCGCAGAATCTGCTGGAGCGTGCCCAGCAGGCTGCGGTGTCGGCACGTCGCTTCGCCGATGGCGACATCGGCTCGGTGAACATTGCCTTCGTGGGCAGTGCGGTGTACGAATTCCTGCCCAAGGTCATCGCCGAAGCGCGGCTCAAGCAACCGCAGGTGAAAATCGACCTGTCGGAAATGAACACCTACCAGCAGCACGAGGCCTTGCGTGCCCGGCGTATCGATCTGGGCATCGCCCGCGCGCCGTTGCTCGACAGTGGCTACCTCACCGAATGCCTGGTGCGCGAACCGTTCGTGCTGGCAACGCCGGCCACCCATCGGCTGGCCAATGCAGCCCAGGTACGTGTGCAGGATCTGGACGGCGAACCCTTCCTGATGTACTCGCACGCCGCCTATCCACCGTTCAAC
Organism: Pseudomonas sp. RIT-PI-a; assembly: GCF_001187875.1. NCBI lineage: Bacteria > Pseudomonadati > Pseudomonadota > Gammaproteobacteria > Pseudomonadales > Pseudomonadaceae > Pseudomonas > Pseudomonas sp. RIT-PI-a. The sequence goes on along the minus strand of NZ_LGIR01000033.1, from coordinate 46,385 downwards.
GAATTGCTCACCGGCATGCTGCGTTCAGCTCAGGTGACCCCGCAATACGTGCAGTGGCTGGGGTCGTCGCTGACCATCCTGGCACTGGTCAACGCTGGCATGGGGGTGGCGCTGGTGCCGCGCTGCGCCACCAGCGTGGTCTTCAAGAATGTGGTGTTCCGCGATATCGATCTGGGGGAGGGTGTGCAGAGCGAACTGCACCTGATCTGGCGCGAGAGCAATGACAATCCGGCGTTCGCCATGCTGCTTGAGGCAATCAAGGGCGCAGCGAAGGATGGGTCGGGCGGAGAAAACAGCTGATCAAAAAATGATCAGACTTCGCTGAGCCTTGCGGCCCGTGGCCTGCAGCGTGTTCTCCCAAGCTTATCCACAGGCAGGTGCACGCCGAATGTGCACAACCCCTTGAAACTGCTCGTTTTTTAAGCGAAGGCCGGAAACGCTGACGGGCCGTGGCCTGCAGGGTATTGCACCCAGCTTATGCACAGCCTCATGCAGCTTTTTCTTGGATAACCCATGAGAGTGACTAGCCAGCCTCCCAAAGCGCAGAGACACCCGGGAGGCTGAGTACCTGTCAGCGGTTTCTCGCGTCCTTGGCATCCATTTCGGCGTTGCGTTCGTGCACCTTCTTGAGCTGCTCGTCGGTCAACGGCAGCTTCTGCGCGCTTTGCTTGAGCACCAGCAGTCCACCGACGATCGAGCCGATGGCCACCAACAGGATCAACCAGGCATACCAGGGCATGAGGACACTCCTTGAGCGGTGCGCCGAATATGCGCGGCGCTTGTAGAGATTGGAGCGACAGGGTGTCGCAGTGGTTCCATCATAGCCCGTTCCTGCCCTGTAGCGACGCCGCCCGATGGCGACGTGGACAATCGTGGCAACGCCCCTGAGCCAGCAAAATCCGCTACAATGCGCGCCGATTTCGACCCGCCTTCAGAGAGCCCGCCATGTCCGCCTGCCAGACTCCCATCATCGTCGCCCTGGATTACCCGACCCGCGAGGCGGCTCTGAAGCTGGCCGATCAGCTGGATCCCACGTTGTGCCGGGTCAAGGTGGGCAAGGAACTGTTCACCAGCAGTGCGTCGGGCATCGTCGAAACCTTGAATGACAAGGGCTTCGAGGTATTCCTGGACTTGAAATTCCACGACATCCCCAACACCACCGCCATGGCCGTCAAGGCTGCGGCGGAAATGGGTGTCTGGATGGTCAACGTGCATTGCTCGGGCGGCCTGCGCATGATGGCGGCGTGTCGCGAAGTGCTGGAACAGCGCTCCGGTGCCAAGCCGTTGCTGATCGGCGTGACCGTGCTGACCAGCATGGAACGTGAAGACCTCGCCGCCATCGGCCTGGACATCGAACCACAGGAGCAGGTGCTACGTCTGGCGGCGCTGGCGCAGAAGGCCGGCATGGACGGTCTGGTCTGCTCGGCACTGGAAGCCCAGGCCCTGAAGGCTGCGCATCCCGCTCTGCAGCTGGTCACTCCCGGCATTCGCCCGGCGGGCAGTGCCCAGGATGACCAGCGCCGTATCCTGACTCCGCGCCAGGCGCTGGACGCCGGCTCCGACTACCTGGTGATCGGCCGTCCGATCAGCCAGGCCGCCGATCCTGCCCAGGCGCTGGCCGATGTCGTGGCGCAGATCAACGCCTGATCAGGCCTGCTTGGGCTGACCGTTAGAGGCGTGCAGCCCGCCGTCCACGGGCAGGTTCACACCGTTGACGAAACGCGCGTCGTGGCTGGCCAGGAAGGCGATCACGTCTGCCACTTCTTCGGCCTCGGCAGGGCGGCCCATGGGAATGCGCTCGGCGAATTTGTCCATCAGGGCCTTGTCGTCGGCCATGCCTGCTGTGAGCTCGCTCTTGGTCAGGGCAGGGCATACGGCATTCACGCGTACACCCTGGCCGCCGTATTCAAGCGCCAGGGCGCGGGTGAAGTTCGTGACCGCACCCTTGGCGGCGTTATAGAAGCTCATGCCCCAGTCGCCGCCCAGGCCCGATACCGACGACACGTTGATGATGCTGCCGCCGCTCTTGAGCAAATGCGGCATGGCGGCGCGGCAACCGTAAAACACACCGTCCACGTCGATCGACATCACGCTGCGCCAGTCGTCCAGCGAGGCCTCGGTCAAGGCGCCCGACGGGGCCACGCCAGCATTGTTGACCAGCACGTCCAGTTGGCCGAAATGCTCGACTGCACGCTTGACCAACTGCTGCACGTCTTCCCACTTCGAGACATCGGCGCTGACGACCAGACTCTGGCCGGGCCCGATGCCCTTGGCCACGGTTTCCAATTTTTCAGCCTTGCGCCCCACCAACACGACGCGTGCACCTTCCTTGGCGAAGCGCAGCGCGGTGGCCGCGCCAATGCCGGAGCCCGCGCCGGTGACGATCACGACTTTGTCCTGGAAACGATTCATGCCTGTGTCCTCTGTGATGTGGAGTTACAGGTGTGAAAGCGTCGCGGCAGGTGCGGTTCATTCGGCTTGATGACAATCCTTTAATGATGCTTCAGGTGTCAGGCCTTGCGCGCATTGAGGATGAGCAGCGTCAGGACCCCGGCGATGATGCCCCAAAACGCCGAGCCCACCGAGAACAGCGTCAGCCCTGACGCGGTCACCATGAACGTGACCAAGGCCGCTTCGCGCTCCTTGGGCTCGCTCATGGCTTGAGTCAGGCCGTTGATGATCGAGCCGAACAGCGCTAACGCCGCGATCGAGAGCACCAGCTCCTTGGGCAGTGCGGCAAACAGCGCGGCCAGCGTGGCGCCGAATGTGCCGGCAATGGCGTAGAACACACCGCACCAGACCGCTGCGGTGTAGCGCTTGGCCGGATCTTCGTGAGCCTGTGGGCCGGTGCAGATGGCTGCACTGATGGCAGCCAGATTGACGCCATGGGAACCGAATGGCGCCATCAGCACCGAGGCGATGCCGGTCACCGAAATCAACGGCGAGGCTGCCACCTGGTAGCCGTCGGCGCGCAGTACGGCGATACCGGGCATGTTCTGCGAGGTCATGGCAACCACGAACAGCGGAATGCCGATGCTGATGGTCGCGGCCAGGGAGAAGGACGGGGTGGTCCACTGAGGTTGGGCCACCTGCAGGCTGAAATGGCTGAAGTCGAGCAGGCCGAGCAGTCCGGACACCAGCGTACCGATGACCAGCGCTGCCAGCACCGCATAGCGTGGCGACAGGCGCTTCACGATCAGGTAGGTGAAGAACATGCACAGCACCAGGGCGGTGCGGTGTTGCGCGGCGACGAAGATTTCGCTGCCGATCTTGAACAGGATGCCGGCCAGCAGCGCGGCGGCCAGCGATGCCGGCAGGCGCTTGAGCAGGCGCTCGAAACTGCCGGTCAGGCCACAGATCGTGACCAGCACCGCACAGGTGATGAACGCGCCGATGGCTTCGGCATAATTCACGCCGCCCAGGCTGGTAATCAGCAGGGCCGCACCCGGCGTCGACCAGGCCACCGTGATGGGCGTGCGGTAACGCAGGGAAAGGCCGATGCTGCACACTGCCATGCCGATCGACAGGGCCCAGATCCAGGAGGATATCTGCGCGGTCGTCAAGCCGGCAGCCTGACCCGCCTGGAACATCAGCACCAGGGAACTGGTGTAGCCGGTCATCATGGCGATGAAGCCAGCCACCACCGCGCAGGGGGCAGTGTCGGCCAGCGGGCGCAGTGGGGCAGAGGTGATGGGGTTGGGCATGGCGGTCGGATCCTTGTCCTGAACAGCGTCGGTCAAGGGTAAGCCAAGGTGTCCGGCCAGCAGCGGTACAGCGGCGCGATCAATCGACGATACAGCTGGGCGACAGCGATCAGGCTGCCGCGAAGCGCTCGTTCAGGTAATCGATGATCACCTTGGAGTCGTACATCCAGGTAACCTTGCCGGCTTCCTCGATGCGCAGGCACGGGACCTTGATCTTGCCGCCTTCGGCCAGCAGGGTTTCCCGAGCCACGCTGTCGTTCTTGGCATCGCGCAGGTTCGCCGGCACGTTGAGCTTGTGCAGGGTGCGGCGGGTCTTCACACAGAATGGGCAGGCGTGGAACTGATAGAGCGTCAGCCCGCTGGCTGCGCGGTCCACCTCGGCCTGCGCCTCGGCGGTGCGCTTGCGCTGCGGTGGACGGGTGAGCAGGTCGCCCGCCACGATTACCTGGCCCAGTCCGATACGCAAGGCTTTCATCAACATGTGGCAGTCCTCGAGATTGGGGTACGGCTTATTTGATCAGGCTGAGAAACTCGCTGCGGGTCGCCGCGTTGTCACGGAACTCGCCCAGCATCACCGAGGTGATCATCGAGGAATTCTGCTTCTCGACACCGCGCATCATCATGCACATGTGCTTGGCTTCGATGACCACCGCGACACCCAGCGCGCCGGTGACCTGCTGCACTGCATCGGCGATCTGCCGGCCCAGGTTCTCCTGGATCTGCAGGCGGCGGGCGTACATGTCGACGATCCGCGCGACCTTGGACAGCCCCAGCACCTTGCCATTGGGGATATAGGCGACATGGGCGCGCCCTATGAACGGCAACAGGTGATGCTCGCACAACGAATACAGCTCGATATCCCGGACCATCACCATCTCGCTCGCATCGGAGCTGAACAGGGCTCCGTTGGTGACCTCGTCGAGGGTCTGCTCGTACCCGCGGCACAGGTACTTCATGGCTTTGGCAGCGCGTTTGGGCGTGTCGAGCAGGCCTTCGCGGGTAACGTCCTCGCCCAGCTGGCCAAGGATCTCGGTGTAGTTCTGTTCCAGGGACATGATCAAACCTGTGGGGAAATATTTCGCAGACGCGAAGGGTACGGCTCCGCTCGCACGGGTGCAAGCGGGGCGTTATTCGTCACGCCCTTCGAGCATGGTGCGCTTGAGCATCACGTAAACCGCGCCGGCGCCGCCGTGGCGGGGCTGGCAGGAGGTGAAGCCGAGCACCTGCGGGTGCTGGCGCAGCCAGGTGTTGACGTGGCTCTTGATCATCGGCCGCTTGCCGTCCAAGCGCACAGCCTTGCCGTGGGTCACGCGCACGCAGCGGATTTCGAAGCGGGTGGCTTCGGCGAGGAACGCCCAGAGGGTTTCGCGAGCCTTTTCCACGGTCATGCCGTGCAGGTCCAGGCTGCCTTCGAAGGGAATCTGGCCGACCTTGAGCTTGCGCATCTGGCTTTCCTGCACACCATCACGCGCCCAGTGCAGGTCGTCCTCGGGGCCGACGTCGATGACGAACTGATCGGACAGGCCGTCGACGGTCGTGACGTTGGTCCCCACCGTCGCAGCCTGACGCAGCGCTTGCAGCTTGGCCTTGTCGGCCTTGGGCTTGCCGGTGTCGGCACGGTCGTGCCGGATCGGCTTGACGCCGCGCATCTGGTCCTTGAACAGGGAAAATTCGTCGTCTTGCATGAAGGCCTCCGGCACGGGAGCGCTAGTCTACGCGACTCAATCGTGCTTTTTCATCAGATGCGGGGCCAGATCGAGTTCACGGCTGCGGCGCATCCCGCGGCGGCTGCGCCGCCAGAACCACAGGCCCAGATACAGAACCAGCACGCCGATGCCCGCCAGGATGGCCGCGCCGGTGGTCGTGGTGTCCAGTCCGGTCACCTGGGGCGGATGCCCCAGCAAGGTAGCGATGCCGGCCATGGCCAGCAGCAGGCCAAGGGTCAACAGCACGGCACCCAGCGCTGCGCCGAGACGGTAACGCCAGCCACCTGAACTGCGCTTCCTGAGCCTGCGCGCATTGAAACCCTGGGATGACTTCATTGATTCCTCGATGGCGATCGGGCCGGCTTGGGAGGTCAGAGCAGATCGCCGGTCATGGCGACCGCAGCGAAATTGTCACGCATGATGGCCATTTCGGCTTCCTGCACCTTGGCCGCAGCCAGGACGCCATCGCCCTGGGGCAGGTCGCGGGTGGCGCAGGCATCGGCCACCAGCGTGCAGCGATAGCCGTAATCCTTCGAGGCGCGCACGGTGGTGCTGACGCTGGAATGGCTCATGAAGCCGCAGACGATCAGGTCCAGATGACCGTAGCTCTGCAGCAGTTCGTGCAGGCCGGTGTTGTTGAAGGCATTGGGCATGCGCTTTTCGACCACGGCTTCGTCGCCCTGGGGTTCGAAGCCCTTGATGAACTCGCCACGCTCGCCCTGGGGGTCGAACAACCCACCCACGGTGCCCAGATGGCGAATGTGCACCACCGGACGTTTGGCTGCGCGTGCCGCAGTCACCAGTTTGGCGATGTTGGCCAGCGCCTCGTCCATGCCCGACAGGGCCAGGTCGCCACTGAGGTATTCCTTTTGTGCATCGATGATGATCAGGCTGGCGTTGGCGATCCGCGTGGGCGGGAAACCGCGGCCGCTGAGTTGGAACATCGTCTTTGGAACGGACATCGGGGGCTCCTTTGGCTAGGGCTTTTGCCGCATTGTCCTCTGCTCGAGCCGTTCTGTGAATCGGATTGAGCGAACATGGCGAAAATCGCCCGCGGCCCTCTGTTAATATCCCGGCTTGATTCGACCGAGGAGCTTTTGTGATCACTTCCCGCTTGCGCACCGTGCGCGACCACATCCGTTGGGCCGTCAGCCGTTTTCATGGCGAAGAACTGTTCTTTGGCCACGGCACCGATAACGCCTGGGACGAGGCCCGTCTGCTGGTGCTGGGCGCGTTGAACCTGCCCTACGAAATCGCCGACAGCTACCTCGACTGCCGTCTGGAAGAGGACGAGATCGTACGTGTGCAACACCTGCTCAAGCGGCGCATCGAAGAGCGCGTGCCGGCCGCCTACCTGATCGGCGAAGCCTGGTTCTGTGGCATGTCGTTCATCGTCGACGCACGGGTGCTGGTGCCCCGTTCACCGATCGGCGAGTTGATCGAAAACGGCTTCGAGCCGTGGCTGAGCCAGCCGCCGGCGCGGATCCTCGACCTGTGCACCGGTTCGGGTTGCATCGGTATCGCCTGCGCCGATGTCTTCCCGGACGCTGAAGTCATCCTGGCCGACCTGTCCTTCGAGGCGCTCGAGGTGGCCAATCAGAACATCGAGCGGCACGGTCAGGAAGAACGCGTCTACACCGTGCAGGGTGATGGTTTCGAAGGTTTGCCGGGACAGCGGTTCGACTTGATCGTGTCCAACCCGCCCTACGTCGATGCCGAAGATTTCGCCGACATGCCGGCCGAGTATCAGCACGAGCCGGAGCTGGGCCTGGCCTGTGGCGATGACGGCTTGAACCTGGTGCGACGCATGCTGGCCGAGGCGGCGGATCATTTGACCGACAAAGGCCTGCTGATCGTCGAGGTCGGCAACAGCCAGGTGCACGTCGAGGCGCTGTATCCGGAAGTGGATTTTGCCTGGCTGGAGTTCCAGCGCGGTGGGCATGGCGTGTTCATGCTCAGCGCCGAGCAGTGCCGCGAGCACCAGGCGCTGTTCGTTTCGCGGATCTGATCGCGCACGCCCGCTTCACCGCGGCTGATGCTAGCGGTGAGTGGCGATCCAGATCAGCAACGCGGCCTGGAACACGGCGAACGCGATCAGGCAGGCGATGGTGAAGCGCAGGCCGCCTTCTTCTCGCGAGAACTTGCCGATGCGCTCCTGCTGGGTGTGCAGTTTCAGCTCCATCTCCTGCAACTGCTGTTCGGCCAGTTGCAGCATTTCGCTGGCCGCCAGCACCTCGACCACCTGGACCTTTTCCGGGTTCCAGGTGCTCAGCAACTGGCTGACGGCGATGGGGTGATAGCGCCCCTTGAGGCGTTGCACGTCGGCGTATTCGACGTTCAGGCCCTGGGTGCGCAGGGCGTGATCGCGGCGATCCAGGCCTGCCGGTTGCAGCGCTTCCTTGCTCGACAGCGCTGCGCCCTGCAGGGTGTAGTGCGGCCAGTGACGCTGCAGCCAGGCGGTGGCCTGGGCCATGACGAAACGGCCCAGGCCGCGGTTGACCGGCTCCAGTTGCAGACCCGCTTCGCTGCCCAGAGTGACCTGCTTGAGCTGGTGATCGACCCATACGTCCAACTGGTTCTGTTCCTTGCGCACACGCTGGCCGGGCAGTTGGATGTCCAGCCGCAGCAGGCTCAGGGCCGGGTCGTGGCGCTCGGCCAGGCCGAACTGCACGAAACGCAGCGGGCGTGGGCCGGTCGCCCGGTCGGCGGGCAGGGGCGCCAGGCGCAGCATCCTGAACTGCTCGGTGGTGACCTCGGCCCATGGCCGCGGCACTTGCGCGGGTTCATCGATGTCGGCGTTCGGCGGGTCTTGTTCGGTCATGGCGCGATCCTCTTCACGCACCTTGTATCGGCTACCTCGACCCACTCTTGAGTGTGCCCGGCGCAGAACGCCGCTCAAAGACCCTGAATGAAGGGCACGACGACGCGGCCCAGCTCCGCCGCCAACGGCTGATTGTGGTCACGGTACGACTTGAGCTGGGACGGCAGGTCCATCGGCACGATGCGCAGCACATGGTTCATGCCGGGAATGATCGCCAGCTGCGCATCGGGCTTGGCGCGCTGCAGTGCCTGCGCATCGCCGACGCCCACCTGGATGTCGTGGCTGCCCTGCACGATCAGCGCCGGGATCTTCAATGCAGCGAAGGCTTGCGCAGGGTCCTGGCGAAGCAGCGAAATCAGGTAGGGCTGCACGCTGGGGCGAAACAGCACCTGCAAGGGCTGAGGTACGTCCGGGTCGAACTGTCCCGCCTCCAGGCGCTCGATCAGTTGATAGCTGCGCGGCTGCAGTTCGGCCGGCAGACGCTCGCCGATCTGTTCGCGCAGCACTTCACCCAGGGGCCGGCCGCTGCCCGACAGCGACACCACCGCGTTGGCGCCGGTACGTTGAGCCGCCAGGGTGGCGATCAGCGCACCCTCGCTGTGACCGAGAATGACCAGTGGGCCGAAACGCGGGTCGCGCTTGAGTAGCGCGCTCCAGGCCACCGCATCGTCGACGTAGCCCGCCACGCTCAGGTCGCGCTCGTCGGGCGTGGCCTTGCGGCCGGTCGCCACACCGCGTTTGTCGTAGCGCACGCTGGCGATGTTGTTCTGGGCCAACAGCAGTGCCAGCTTCTTCAGGCTGTCGTTGCGCCCGGCTTCGGGATTGTTGCCGTCGCGGTCGGTGGGGCCCGAGCCAGAAATCATCAGCACAACAGGGACCGGCCGGTCGGCGCGGGGCACCAGCAGCGAGCCGTACAACGTGCCTTGAGCCGTCTGCAACTCGATCGGGCGCCTGGCGATGTCGGGCGTGGCGGCCAGTGCAGCGGCACTGCTGGCGAACAGGAACACGGCAAGCAATCGGAACATCATCTGCAACATCATCGAGCCACTATCCAGGGAAGTGCGATTTGGACTGGGGCGTCTGGGTAAGGTTCAGGGATGAACTGGCCGTCGACCCTGCGTATACTGGCGCCCTGTCTGATTCGGTTGATTTCGCGGAGCGCCCTGCATGTCCGGCAATACCTACGGCAAGCTGTTCACTGTCACCACCGCTGGCGAAAGCCATGGCCCGGCGTTGGTCGCCATCGTCGACGGCTGCCCGCCAGGCCTTGCGATCTCCCTGGACGAACTGCAGCGCGACCTGGATCGCCGCAAGCCGGGCACCAGCCGGCACACCACCCAGCGCCAGGAGCCCGACGAGGTCGAGATCCTCTCCGGCGTGTTCGAAGGGCGGACCACCGGTACCTCCATCGGCCTGCTGATCCGCAACACTGATCAGAAATCCAAGGATTACTCGGCAATCAAGGATTTGTTCCGTCCCGCCCATGCCGACTACACCTACCATCACAAGTATGGCGAGCGCGACTACCGCGGCGGTGGCCGCAGCTCGGCGCGCGAAACCGCCATGCGCGTGGCGGCCGGGGCGATCGCCAAGAAGTACCTGGCCACCCAGGGCATCCTGATTCGTGGCTACATGAGCCAGCTGGGCCCGATCCAGATTCCCTTCAAGAGCTGGGATGGCGTGGAAGACAACGCCTTCTTCAGCCCCGACCCGGACAAGGTGCCGGAACTGGAGGCCTACATGGACCAGCTGCGCCGCGACCAGGACTCGGTCGGCGCGAAGATCACCGTGGTCGCCGAAGGCGTGATGCCCGGTCTGGGCGAGCCGATTTTCGATCGTCTGGACGCTGATCTGGCCCATGCATTGATGAGCATCAACGCGGTCAAGGGTGTGGAAATCGGCGCCGGTTTCGCCAGCGTGGCCCAGCGTGGCACCGAGCACCGCGACGAGATGACGCCCGAGGGCTTTCTCAGCAATCACGCAGGTGGGGTGCTGGGCGGTATTTCCTCGGGGCAGCCCATCGTCGCTCATCTGGCCCTCAAGCCGACGTCCAGCATCACCACGCCAGGACGCTCGATCGATGTGCACGGCCAGCCGGCCGACATCATCACCAAAGGCCGCCATGACCCGTGCGTAGGCATCCGCGCCACGCCGATTGCCGAAGCCATGATGGCCATCGTATTGATGGACCACCTGCTGCGTCATCGTGGGCAGAATGCCGACGTCAAGGTCGACACCCCGGTGCTGGGCCAGCTTTGAGCGCGGTGCCGTCGCCTGCGGGACATGCAGTCCCGTATTGGCGACTGTCCACCTTCTACCTGTTCTACTTCGCCTTGCTGGGGGCGACGGCGCCGTTCCTGGCGCTGTACTTCCATCACCTGGGCTTCGACAGCGCGCGCATCGGCGAGCTGGTGGCGATTCCCATGCTCATGCGCTGCGTGGCGCCCAATCTATGGGGCTGGCTGGGCGACTACACCGGTCGGCGACTGGCCATCGTGCGCATCGGCGCGGTGTGTACGCTGGCCAGTTTCTCGCTGATCCTGCTGGACACCAGCTACGCCTGGCTGGCGCTGGTCATGGCGCTGCATGCCTTCTTCTGGCACGCCGTGCTACCGCAGTTCGAAACCCTGACCCTGGGCCATCTGCAGGGCCAGACGGCGCGCTACAGCCAGATCCGCCTGTGGGGCTCGATCGGCTTCATCCTCACCGTCGTTGGCTTGGGCCGGGTGTTCGAAAGCCTGAGTCTGGATGCCTACCCCTATACCCTGCTGGCGATCATGGCCGGGATCGTCGTGGCCAGTGCCTGGGTGCCCGATGCGCCGGTTGGCGACGGCCCGCGTCGGACGCCGGGGGACGGCTTCATGAAGCAACTGGTTCGCCCTGGCGTACTGGCGTTCTACGGATGCGTGGGGCTGATGCAGCTCAGCCACGGTCCGTACTACACGTTTCTGACCCTGCACCTTGAACAGTTGGGATACAGCCGCGCGGTGATCGGCATGCTGTGGGCGGTCGGCGTGGTGGCCGAAGTGTTGATGTTCCTGGCCATGAGCCGGATCCTGGCGCGGTTTTCCCTGCGCCACGTGCTGGTCGCCAGTTTCCTGTTGGCTGCGGTGCGCTGGCTGTTGCTGGGCAGTTTCGCCGAGCACCTGTGGCTGCTGGTGCTCGCCCAACTCATGCACGCGGCCACCTTCGGCAGCTTCCATGCCGCGGCGATCCATTTCGTGCAACGCAGCTTCGGCATCCATCAACAGGGGCAGGGACAGGCCCTGTACGCAACGTTGGCCGGTGTCGGTGGCGCTCTGGGTGCTCTGTACTCCGGTTACCTGTGGCAACCGCTGGGTGCCACGGGGACGTTTGCCCTGGCTAGCCTTGCCGCATTCGCCGCCGCCCTGATCATGCTCAAACGCTCGCCTGCAACGCTCCCGCCCGCAGCCAGCCACTGACACCCATTCGAGGATTCTGCATGAGCCGCCTGACCGTCTACCACCGCAGCACGCCCGACATCCCCAACAAGGTGTTGAGCCACCCTGAAGACATCGCCGCGACCCTGGCCGAGCTGGGCATCGGCTTCGAGCGCGCCGAAGCGACGCTTCCCGTGTCCTGGGAGGCGAGCGCGGAAGAGGTCATCGCGACCTGCCGCAGTGAAGTGGATGCCTGGATGGCCAAGGGTGGCTACATGAGCGTAGACGTCGTCAGCATTGACGAAGATCACCGCCCGCTGGCCTCGAGCCAGGCCGAGCTTCTGCGTGAGAACCGGCTGGAGGGAGAGTGGGTCCTGTGCGTGGTGGCCGGGCGTGCCCAGTTGAGCGTGCACGCCGGTGACTACGTGTATGCCGTGCTCTGCGAACGTGACGACCGGATCACGGTACCGGCAGGCGTGGCGCATTGGCTGGACCTGGGCGAACGTGCACGGTTCCTCGGCCTGCGTATCCTCTCCGATTCCCATGGCTGGCGACCCGATTACGTGGATCAGCCTGTGAATGACCTGTTTCCGCAGCTGGATCACTGATTCCGGTTTCGTCCAGGCAAAAAAAGACCCGGTACCAGGATGCGCCAGGTATCGGGTTTTGCAATAAACAGAGCAGAGGAAACAGAGGTGTATCAGTCAGGCCAAGCCAAGCTTGCCAGGTAGATCAGTTGCGCTGATCAGGCCGAATGGTAGGTCGGCAGGGCAAAGCGGTTCTGACTTTGCAGCATGTTGATCGCTGGCAGCTGACTGGCTTCACCGGCCAGATCGCGGCGGATGGCGCTGATGACCCAGGTCAGTTGCTCAGGGGTGTGCAGCTGAGCGTAGGAAATCGAACGCTTGATCTGTTTGCCATCGGTGTCACGCAGGGTCAGCAGAACGGCACCATCCGGGCGTGGCTGGGTGGTCACTTCGTACTCGGAGAAAACGGAAACGAATTTTTCGTGGAGGAAGTTCATGTGCAGCTCCTAGCAAGTTGGCAGGCATGTCTAGGTAGTTGCAGCGAGTGTGCCAAGTCTCTTTAAAAATAAAACCCTTATAAATCAGCAGCTTGAGAATTATGCTTTTTTTGCCCTCCGTGCAATTTGCATGAACAGCCATTTGACATGCTGCATTTTGCGCGGCGGAGTAAGGCGAGCGATGAGTCGTTGCGAGGGAGTGAGGCGCGCGCAATGGATTTTTTCCCATGGCGCTACTGTCTATGACCACAAATCGCCAATAAATTCCCGATTCGCGGGTGATAGCCAGGCTCTGTTGCAGGCTTGAACCCAAGCGGGAACACTGTCTACCGTGATCCATTGCCAGGAGGTTTCCATGACCCAGCCCGAAGCTCGCCAAATGAACGATGAAGAAGCCGCCGAGTTCGCCGAACAGGTGTTCGATGTTGCCCGCAACGGTGACGCGCAGATGCTCGAGCGTCTGCTGGAAAAAGGCCTTCCGCCCAATCTGCGCAACCACAACGGCGATACCTTGTTGATGCTGGCGACCTATCATGGTCACCTCGATGCCACACGGGTGTTGCTCAGGTACAAGGCGGATCCGTTGATTGCCAATGACAAGAACCAGTTGCCCATGGCCGGTGCCGCCTTCAAGGGTAATCTGCCGATCGTGCAGTTGCTGATAGAGGAAGGCGCCCCCGTCGATGGCGCTTCGGCTGATGGACGCACGGCGCTGATGATGGCGGCCATGTTCAACCGCACGGAAATGGTCGAGTACCTCTTGGCGCAAGGGGCCAACCCGGCTGCGGTGGATGCTCAGGGCATCAATGCATTGGGCGCCGCACGTGCCATGGGTGCCAAGCTGACCATCGAACAGCTGGAGAAGCTGGCCGCCTGATACCCGTCTGGCTGATTTGCGGCTATCCTTGCGGCCATTTTTCCAGCGTCGCAGGGGTTGCCTCATGAAACAGTCACTTGTCGAACTCATCGGCAAAATCAGTTCCGGCTGCATGCGCGATGACGACATCGGTCGCATCGCCGATGAGGCCGCCCAGGCCTACGCCGACCCCCAGGCGTTCCTCACTGCCAATCCCGACATCAATTACGACGACAGCTTTCCGATTCCCCTGGGCGAATGGGTCGTGGTGGGCAGCCTGCCCGACACGGTGATCTTCCAGGCCGATACCTACTCCGAGCTGCTGCAGCAGATCATCGATTCGTTCGGGCCCGACGTCACGTTCAACATCAAGCCCAAGCAGCTGAACAAGATCGACGCGTTGACCGCACTCAATCGTATCCAGGTGCAACTGGCTGCCATGAGCAAGGATCGGGGAGGGTACGTGCTGTTCGATTTCAGCCAGCCACTGGATGATGAATTGCAGATGGTGCTGGTGTACGGCAAGGATGCCGATCGGGTCGCGGCACTGGGGGCCGAGTTGCACATCAGGGCCGTGCCCGCCCTGGAAGCGTTGCGCGTGGCAGTGCACGTCTGAACGCAGCCTTCACCTTTCGCACGGCGACCACGGAACCCCTGCGACACGCCGCTATCCTAGTTGATGCATGCCATCCACAAGGAGTATCACATGGGTTCCACTTTCAATAGCCTGATCGGCCTGATCATCCTCGCGCTGGACATCTGGGCGGTCATCAACGTCATCAAGAGTGGTGCCTCGACCGGGGCCAAGGTCCTGTGGGTACTGCTGATCATCCTGCTGCCGGTACTGGGCCTGATCATCTGGGCCATCGCCGGTCCACGCGGCAACGTGCGGGTCTGAATCAAACAGGTCGAACCTGCAACGGGTTCGACCTGCCTGCCCCGGCGACGTATCATCCTCGGCCCGACCGCCGTTTCGCGGCCGATGCGTAGCATCTGAACGGAATTTTCACCTGTCTTCACGGACAATCCGCGCCCAGATTTACCCTACGCACTTCCAACAGATCCCAACAATAGACCTCAACGGACCTTTCCTACACATGGCTACTCCGGACGCCTTGAGTCAAAAGCAGGCCGCGCGCGGCAAACTGCAACCGACCGTCAAATCGCACCTGGCTTATACGCTGCTCAGCGGCCTGGCGATCATGCTGATGCTCAGCGGATTGCGCCTGGCATTGCTGATGTACAACCGCGAGATGATCGGAGATACCCCAACCAGCACCTTCGTCGAAGCCTTCTTCAATGGCTTGCGCTTCGACCTGCGCCTGGTGGTGTACCTGCTGATTCCTCTGCTGCTGGCCGTGCTCAGCGCCCGCGCCATGCGCTGGCGCGGGCTGTTCCGGGCATGGCTGACCATCGCGTCCAGCGTGGTGCTGCTGTGCGGCCTGATGGAAATGGACTTCTACCGCGAGTTTCACCAGCGCCTCAACGGCCTGGTGTTCCAGTACGTGAAGGAAGACCCCAAGACCGTGCTGAGCATGATCTGGTACGGCTATCCGGTGGTGCGCTACCTGCTGGCCTGGGCCTTCGTCACCTGGCTGCTGAGCCTGGTGTTCAAGGGCTTCGATCGCCTGACCCGTCCGCGGGTCGCGGCGCCCGCCAATGTCGGCCGTTCGGTTGCACCGTGGTACGCACGAGTGGGCGTGTTCGTGGTGATCCTGCTGATCGCCGTGGTTGCCGCGCGCGGCACCTTGCGCCAGGGGCCGCCGCTGCGCTGGGGTGATGCCTACACCACCGATTCGAACTTCGCCAACCAGCTGGGCCTCAACGGTTCGCTGACGCTGATCGCTGCCGCGAAAAGCCGCATGTCCGAGGACCGCGACAACATCTGGAAAGCGACCCTGCCGCAGGATCAGGCGCAGAGCACCGTGCGTGACATGCTGCTCACACCCCATGACACCTTGGTGGACGACGACACTGCCGCCGTGCGTCGCAACTTCCAGCCGCCTCAGGCCAACACGCTGCCGATCAAGAACGTCGTGGTGATCCTGATGGAAAGCTTCGCCGGTCATTCGGTGGGCGCGCTGGGCGCCGAAGGCAACATCACGCCTTACTTCGACAAGCTGGCCCAGGAAGGTCTGTTGTTCGACCACTTCTTCTCCAGCGGCACCCATACCCACCAGGGCATGTTTGCGACCATGGGTTGCTTCCCCAACCTGCCAGGCTTCGAATACCTGATGCAGACCCCGGAGGGCAGCCACAAGCTGTCGGGCCTGCCGGAGATGCTCAGCGCCGCGCGTGGCTACGACGACGTCTATGTCTACAACGGCGACTTCGCCTGGGACAACCAGTCCGGTTTCTTCAGCAACCAGGGCATGACCACGTTCATCGGCCGCAACGATTACGTCAACCCGGTGTTCTCCGATCCGACCTGGGGCGTGTCCGACCAGGACATGTTCAACCGTGGCAACGAAGAACTGGCCAAGCGCGGCGCTGCCGGCAAGCCGTTCTATGCGTTGCTGCAAACGCTGTCCAACCATGTGCCCTATGCCTTGCCGGCCGAACTGCCGGTGGACAAGGTCACCGGTCGTGGCAGCCTGGACCTGCACCTGACCGCCATGCGCTACTCGGACTGGGCCCTGGGCCAGTTCTTCGAGAAGGCCCGCAAGGAGCCATACTTCAAGGAAACCCTGTTCATCGTGCTGGGCGACCATGGCTTCGGCAACGAGCAGCAGATCACCGAGATGGACCTGGGGCGCTTCAACATTCCGTTGCTGCTCATCGGCCCCGGCATCCAGGAGAAGTTCGGCAAGGTCAACCACACCGTCGGCTCGCAACCCGACGTGGTACCGACCATCATGGGTCGCCTGGGCGGCGCCAGCCAGCACCAGTGCTGGGGGCGTGACCTGCTCAACCTGCCGGCAGGCGATCCTGGCTTCGCCGTGATCAAGCCTTCGGGCAGCGAGCAAACCGTGGCCATCGTCAAGGGTGACCGTATTCTGGTCGAGCCGCGCGACATGGACACACGCCTGTATCGCTACCAGCTGGGCCGCGAGTTCGGCGCCCAGTTGATCCCCGATACCGACGCCAACGCCGCCGATGTGCCGCAGTTGCGGGCCAAGCTGGACTCGTTCATCCAGACTGCGACCAAGAGCCTGCTCGATAACACCGCAGGTGCCGTGGAGAGCAAGCAGGAGTAAGTCCCTGACGCTCTGTGAAAAGGCCCTTCGGGGCCTTTTTTCATGGGGTGATCGAGCCCGTTCCGGCACACCTCCGGCAATCTGCCGTCCGGAACGAATGCCGGGCGTTGCGAGTCAACGTTGAGTGAGCCTATCCAGCAGCTTCCTGCCTGAATTGCGTCGAGGAGATGTACAACAATGAAAGAGTGGAAAATCAGCTTCTTCAACAAGGATGGCGTACTGGACAGCATGGCGATCAATGCTGACACCTGTCCGTCGATCGAAGAGGCGGCGACCCTCGTGCGCTCCAGGCTGTACCCGGTCGCAGCCGAACTGGATGAAGTCAACCTTCCCGATACCGTAGCCTCGCCGGTCGCCAAGACGCTCAAGTCCCAGCACAGCGTGGAAATCACCGCCATCACTGAAGTCGTGTGAACTGCGAGTGATCCGGGCCATTGGCACAGGCCCGGCCTTCGCGTTACTCTGCGCTCGAGGTCCTCGCGGATCTCGCTGCTCGCCTTTATATCCCGCTTCTTGCAACACGCTCGATTCCAGGCGCTGCGTCACTGACGCTGCACCGCACCCATTCCTTGTCCCGAGGAGGTTCTGGAAGTACTGAAAGTCTATCCGTCGTTATTGCTGAGGGAGACGATTCATGAGCACAACCTATCAAGAAGACATCAGCAGCAATGTATTACGCCGCATGAAAGAGGGCGGCTTCGATTTCGCCCGCATCCATCCCATCGAGTTCTATGCGGTCTTTCCCGATGAAGACCGGGCGCGCACGGCTGCCGGCAAGTTTCGCGGCGAGTCGCTCAACGCCCAGATCAGTGAGCGCGACGACGGTGCCTGGCATCTGGAATTGAGCAAACTGATGTACGCCACCCACGGTGGCATCGGTGAATTCGAGCAGGATTTCGAAGCCGTGGTCGAACCCCTGGGCGGTGAGATCGAAGGCTGGGGCGTCAAGCACGAAGTCAGGCGTCCTCAGGCCTGAGCCGGAGTGAACCACGGCGGTGCGGTGGTTCACTCGTTCCAGCGAATGACAGGCAAAAAAAAGCCGCTCTCAAGGGAGCGGCGAATGGGAATTCGATGGATTCCAGCAGCGCCAAGCTTTTGCCGGTTTCGATGAAATAATTATCAGCTAACGCCGCAAGCTATTGAATTCAACTCTGTCTATGCTGGTCATAGAGTCAAGCCGCTTGAACAATCCGCTTCGCAATGAAGCGTATGTCATCGGCGTTCGGACATTGCCGCACAAGAACGGTGCACGGTTCTCGATCAGGGATCCCAAGCACTTGATTTAATGGCACATATGCCGATGGCACGGGCCTTGCGAAGGCTCTTGGGTCCGGGTGACAAGGAGTACGGCATGAGCCGCACCTATTATGATGAGATGTACGATGCCGACGGCCAGGTTCGCCCGCATTACCGGGAGTTCGCCCGTTGGTTGGCCGAGACGCCGCAGGAATTGCTTGCCCAGCGTCGACGCGAGGCCGATTTGTTGTTTCATCGCGCCGGTATCACCTTCACCCTGTACGGCGACGAGCAGGGCACTGAGCGGCTGATTCCTTTCGACACCATTCCGCGCAGCATTCCTGCCAGCGAATGGCGGATCGTTGAGCGCGGCTGCATTCAGCGCGTCAAGGCGCTGAACATGTTTCTGGCGGACCTGTACCACGACCAGCGCATCATCAAGGCCGGCATCATTCCTGCCGAGCAGGTACTGGCCAACGAGCAGTATCAGTTGGCGATGCAAGGCCTGGACTTGCACCGCGACATCTACTCGCACATTTCCGGGGTCGACCTGGTGCGCGATGGTGATGGCACCTATTACGTACTCGAAGACAACCTGCGCACGCCCAGCGGTGTGAGCTACATGCTCGAAGACCGCAAGATGATGATGCGCCTGTTCCCCGAGCTGTTCGCGGCGCAGCGCATCGCACCTGTTGATCACTACCCCAATCTGCTGCTCGACACCCTGAAAAGCTCCAGCGCCATCGACAACCCCAGCGTGGTCGTGTTGACGCCGGGTCGCTTCAACAGTGCATTCTTCGAGCACGCCTTCCTGGCGCGCGAGATGGGTGTGGAACTGGTGGAAGGGGCCGACCTGTTCGTGCGTGACGACAAGGTGTTCATGCGCACCACCGACGGACCCAAGCCGGTGGACGTGATCTACCGTCGCCTGGACGACGCCTTCCTCGACCCCTTGGCCTTCAACCCCGATTCCATGCTGGGCGTGCCTGGCCTGCTGGCTGCGTATCGCTCCGGCAACGTAGTGCTGGCCAATGCCATCGGCACCGGCGTGGCCGACGACAAGTCGGTCTACCCCTTCGTGACCGACATGATCCGCTTCTACCTCGATGAAGAACCAATCCTCAAGAACGTGCCGACCTGGCAGTGCCGCAAGCCCTCGGAGCTTTCCCACGTGCTGGCCAACCTGCCGGATCTGGTGGTCAAGGAAACCCAGGGTTCGGGTGGTTATGGCATGTTGGTAGGCCCGTGTGCGAGTGCCGCGGAAATCGAAACCTTCCGGGCGCGCATCAAGGCCCGGCCCCATGCCTACATCGCCCAACCCACGTTGTCGTTGTCGACCTGCCCGACGTTTGTCGAGAACGGCATAGCGCCACGCCATATCGATCTTCGCCCCTTCGTCCTCGCCGGCCGCGAAACCCGCGTGGTGCCCGGCGGCCTGACCCGCGTGGCCTTGCGTGAAGGCTCGCTGGTGGTGAATTCGTCGCAGGGCGGCGGGACCAAAGACACCTGGGTGGTCGAGGATTAAGGATGCCTGCCAATGCTAAGTAGAACTGCCTCTGATCTGTATTGGATGTCGCGCTATCTGGAGCGCGTCGAAAACTTGGCGCGCATGCTCGATGTCAGCTATTCGCTGTCGCTGATGCCCCAGGACGGCCGGGGTGACGGCCTGGATGAAATCGCCATGCCGCTGTTGATCACCGGCACCCTGGAAGACTATCTGGCACGCCATGGCAAGCTGCACGCCGAGCGCCTGCTGCATTTCTTCGCGTTGGATCCGGCCAACCCGGCCAGCATCTACAGCTGCCTGGGGGCGGCGCGTGCCAGCGCCCATGCGGTGCGCGGACGCATCACCGCCGACATGTGGGAGAACATCAACTCCACGTGGCTGGAGATCCGTGGCATTGCCGAGCAGGGCGTGGGTCGCTACGGCATGAGCCGTTTCTGCGACTGGGTCAAGGAGCGCGCCCACCTGTTTCGCGGAGCGACCTATGGCACCCTGATGCGCAATGACGCCTTCCGCTTCATCCGCCTGGGTACCTTCATCGAGCGCGCCGACAACACTCTGCGTCTGCTCGATGCACGTTACGAAATGCTCGGCGATGAAGCCTACTCGGTCGACGACAGCTCGGCACGGGGCTACTACCAGTGGAGCGCGCTGTTGCGTGCGTTGTCGAGTTTCGAAGCCTACACCGAGATCTACCGCGACGCCCCGGCGGCCAAGCCGGTGGCGGAGCTGTTGCTGCTGCGTGCCGACGTGCCGCGCTCGTTGCGCGCCTGTACCGAGGAGATCAACCAGATCCTCGCCGACTTGCCCGGTGCCAACGGCCGCCCGGCCCAGCGTCTGGCGGCCGAGCTGGACGCGCGTCTGCGCTACACCGGCATCGGCGAGATCCTCGACGAGGGCCTGCATGAGTGGTTGAACGAACAGATCCCACTGGTGCGCCAGCTGGGCAACGCGATTCACAGTTCCTATCTGGAGGCTGTATGAGGCTCAACATCAGTCACGAAACCGCCTATCACTACGATGATGAGGTGCGGGCCAGCATCCAGTACCTGCGGCTGACACCTCACGACAGCGAGCGCCAGCGCATCCTGAGCTGGCAACTGGACCTGCCGCGCCCCGTGCGGGCCCAGCTCGATCCGTTCGGTAACATCCTGCACGTGCTGACCCTGGACGATCCCCATGATGCGATCATCATCGGCGCGCGCGGCCAGGTCGAAATCGATGAGACCCGTGAAGCCGAACACGAAACCCAATCACCTCTGCCGTTCCTGCGCTTCACTCGACTGACCGACGCCGACGATGCCCTGCGTGCCTTCGCCGCCCAGCAGTGCCCCACTCGGCGCGATCGCAATGGCCTGATCGACCTGATGCAAGGCCTGCACCAGCGCATCGCCTACACCAGCGGCGCAACGGCCGTGGACACTAGTGCCGCTCAGGCCTTTGCCAGCGGTGCCGGAGTCTGCCAGGACCACACCCACGCGTTTCTTGCCTGCGCTCGTAGCCTCGGCATCCCGGCGCGCTATGTGTCGGGCTATCTGTTCACCGAGGACACCGAGCACATGGCCAGCCACGCCTGGGCCGAAGCCTGGCTGGACGACGCCTGGTACAGCTTCGACGTGACCAACCAACTCGCGCGTCCCGAACGTCACCTGAAGCTGGCGGTTGGCCTGGACTATCTGGATGCCTGCCCGGTGCGCGGGATGCGTCGCGGTGGCGGTTTCGAGCAGATGCACGCCAAGGTGCTGGTCGCCCCGAGCGCGCCCGTCGTCAGCGTGGCCGGTCAGCCCCAATCGCAGAGCCAGACCCAAGGCTAGGCGTTCAATCGACGCCATCGCTGGGCTGCGGGCTCGAAGACGGTTTCATGCCTGGCTCCCAGCGTTCAACTGAACAACCTGCCCAGATTGGGCAGGATCAGTACCAGGGTCATGGTGAACACGATGAGTCCGGCCTGACGGATTTTCGGATGTTTGAACATGGCAGACTGCCTATGAGTTATGTTCTTCCTGGCGCCAACGCGTGCCACAACCTGGGTTGAGCTTGGCGAAAAGGTGCACCCCCACGACTCGATGCACCCAATCGGCGGCATCAATAGTCATGCTTTTACCTTAGAACCCTTGATTGGCGCGGCTTAGAACGCTTTGCTGCAATTGGGCGGGTTTTTCGAATCGAGTTCGACTAAGGAACTCTTCTGCTAAATTCGAACATGCCGGGCTAGACAGCCGAGATCGGGAATGCCCGTGTGCAGAGGCAATCTACCGTTCATCGGCTAAATTCGAAGCGGCTTCACTTGCCAGCGGAATCGATTAACGGGCAGGCTTGTCACCTGCGTTCCCTCTTCTTCGAGTGACCTATGACCCTCAACATCTGCATTCTGGAAACCGACGTCCTGCGGCCCGAACTGGTCGAGCAATACCATGGCTATGGACGAATGTTCGAAAGGCTGTTTGCCAGCCAACCCATTCCCGCCCGGTTCACTGTGTTCAACGTGATGAATGGCGAGTATCCGCCCGCCGATGCCCAGTACGACGCGTATCTGGTGACGGGCAGCAAAGCGGACTCGTTTGCCACCGACCCATGGATTGAGACGCTGAAGACGTTCTTGTTGGAGCGCTACCAGCGTGGCGACAAGCTGCTGGGCATCTGCTTCGGTCATCAGTTGCTGGCGCTGCTGCTGGGCGGCAAGGCCGAGCGCGCCACCCAAGGCTGGGGCGTGGGAACCCACGAGTACAGCCTGGCCAATCGCGCGCCCTGGATGACTCCGGAAATCGAGACCCTGACCTTGCTCATCAGCCATCAGGATCAGGTGACTTCGTTGCCCAAGGACGCCTCGGTGGTGGCGTCGAGCGAATTCTGCCCGTTCGCGGCCTACCAGATCGGTGATCAGGTGCTGTGCTTCCAGGGTCATCCGGAGTTCATCCACGACTACTCCCGCGCGCTGCTCGACATTCGTCAGCAGCACCTGGGCGAGCCGGTGTATCAGCAGGCGATTGCCAGCCTCGACCGCGATCACCACGGCATCACCGTGGCGGAGTGGATGATGCGTTTCGTGGCGCAGGGTACCCAGCCCGCCCAGTGAAGGGCAACGGGCTGCGGTGAGGGCTCTGCGCGCCTGGCTACAGCCAGCCGGCGCGCTTGAAGCCGACGAACAAACCGCTGCAGCCGGACACGATCACGCCCAGCACGATGTAGTAACCGTAGTGCCAACTCAGCTCGGGCATGTTTTCGAAGTTCATCCCGTAGATGCCGGCAATGGCCGTGGGGAAGGCCAGTATCGCAGCCCAGGCGGCGAACTTGCGCTGGGTGATGCTTTGTCGTGACGACTCCAGCAGCAGGCCGATCTCGATGGTCTGCGTGGCGATGTCGCTCATGGTGCCCAAGTCTTCCATCTGCCGGGTCACGTGGATCTGCACGTCGCGGAAGTAGGGTCGCATGTTCTTGTCGATGAACGGGAAGTCCAGCCGTTGCAGCTCCTCGCTGATCTCGACCATGGGCGCCACGTAGCGCCGCATGCGCAGCAGCTCGCGGCGCAGCCCGTGCAGGTGCTGGATGTCGGCCTCATTGAGCGAACCCCCGAGCACCCTGCGTTCCAGTGCTTCGATCTCGGCGTGGATGGTCTCACTGACTGGCTGATAGTTTTCGGTCACGAAATCCAGCAGCGCATAAAGAACGAAATCCTCACCGTGATCCAGCAGCAGTGGTCGGGCCTCGCAGCGCTTGCGCACCGAGGCATAGGACGCCGAATGGCCATTGCGGCAGGTGATGATGTAGCCACGCCCGGCGAAGATATGGGTCTCGACGAACTCCACCTTGTTGTCGCGGCGAATAGGCGAGTAAGTGACGATGAACAGCGCATCGCCGAAGGTCTCCAGCTTGGGCCGGCTGTGCACCTCCAGGGCGTCTTCGATGGCCAGTTCGTGCAGGTCGAACTGCTTCTGCAACTGGCTCATCTGCTCGGCGCTGGGCTGCTCCAGGCCGATCCACACGAAATGCCCCGGGCGCCGTGCCCACTGCGCGCCTTCGTCGAGATTGATATCGGTAATCTTCTTGCCCGCGCTGTATACGGCGGCGGCGACCACTCGGCCCATGATGTTCACTTCTTCGGTTGGCGGGGCGGCCCGGTATGGGCCTGCTGTGGATAGGAGTGTCTAGGCGCGGCGCAGTTCGTGGTCCAGTTCATCGATCGTCTGCTGCATCTGGGCGCGGCAGCGTTGCAACAGCTCGGCGGTATCCTTGTGCGTCAGGCCTTGGGTGGCGATGGGCGCCAGCGCCCGTACACGCACTTGGCCACTGCGCCAGCGGCCCAGGCGCAGGGTACGCCGATAGCGGCTGATGCACACCGGGACGATAGGCACGCCGGCATCGATGGCCATGTGAAAGGCGCCTTTCTTGAACGGCAGCAGTTCATCGGTGCCGTTGCGGGTGCCTTCGGGAAAGATCCAGATGGAGGTGCTGCGGTCACGCAGGGTTTTCGATGTGAGCTGCAACGAGCGGCGGGCCTCTCGGGCGTTCTCGCGATCGACCAGGATGTTGCCGCCCAGCCAGAACAACTGACCGAACAGCGGGATCAGCCCCAGGCTCTTCTTGCCGACCGCCACCGTGCGCGGCGGCACGATACCGCCGAGCAGGAACAGGTCGTAGTTGGACTGATGATTGGCAACCATGACAAAACCGGGCGGCTGCGCGTTCAGCGAATCCACTTGCGCCTCGACCTTTACACCCAGCACCCGTCTGGCGGGCAGTGAATAGAGCCGGGCAAACAACCGCGTGTTGTCGGGATGAAACGGTCGACACAGCCCGAGCAACAATCCCAGCACACCCACTGCAATGAAATGCAGCCCCAACAACACGAGACGAACGGCGTAGAGCATCCTGCGCAATACCTTGAATGGAAAACATCAGTGTACGGTCGTGCACCCCTATCGGCAATTGCGGGTCTGGCTTGCCGCTCGCTGTCAGAAGCCTTGCTCCTGATCGAGCAGGATCGCTTCGTCGAGGGTTTCCAGAAACGCGCGACGTGCCTTGAGCTTGGTCTTGGCGTGAGCTTTCATGTTCAGCTTCTGCAACCGCTGCGCGGCGGCCAGCGCAGCTGCCTGCAACTGCTCGGGCGCGACGATCTGATCGAGAAAACCGGCCTGCAATGCTCCGGCCGGGTCGAACATTTCCGCGCCGATCACCGAGCGCTCGAAAGCCGCACGTCCCAGGCGATCCCGCGCCAGCTCGATGCCGGCATGGTGCATGGTCATGCCGATCTGCACCTCGTTCAGGCCAATATGGAAAGGCCCTTCGACGCCGATCCGGTAATCGGCCGACAGCAGCAGGAACGCACCTTTGGCCACCGCGTGCCCCGGGCAGGCTACGACGACCGGAAACGGATGGCTCAACAGTCGGCGGGCGAGGGTAGAGCCCTGGGTGACCAGGCTGATCGCATTCTGCGGGCTGGAGGTCATGACCTTGAGGTCGTAGCCCGCCGAGAGAATGCCGGGCTGGCCGGTGATGATCACCACCGCGCGCGCCTGCACGGCCTGGTCCAGCGCGTCGTTGAACGCTGCAATGACCTCGGGCGAAATGGCATTCACCTTGCCGTTGTTCAGGGTCAAGGTGGCAATGCCGTCCTCGAATCGGTAATCGACCAGCTCGTTCATGCGTTATTCCTTATGAGGTTGTGGCGCCGACGTTACCCAGCCTCGCCGGCTGGGTAAAGCGCCGTGACTGACTGCCCAGTCACGTCAACCCATCTGCAGAAATCCTGCGCTATGCTTAAGCGCATGAAAAACTTGCAAAAAAGCTTTGCCATCACGAACGCTTTCGAATACATTAGCGCGCCTCGACAGATCGAACAGGTTTGACGAGAAACGGTGAAGTGTCCGAGTGGCTGAAGGAGCACGCCTGGAAAGTGTGTATACAGGAAACTGTATCAAGGGTTCGAACCCCTTCTTCACCGCCATATTCGATACGTCAAAAACCCCCGGAGCGCTTAGCGTTTCGGGGGTTTTTGGTTTCCAGGGAAATGATTCAGG
Source organism: Pseudomonas sp. RIT-PI-a (assembly GCF_001187875.1). Taxonomy (NCBI): domain Bacteria; kingdom Pseudomonadati; phylum Pseudomonadota; class Gammaproteobacteria; order Pseudomonadales; family Pseudomonadaceae; genus Pseudomonas; species Pseudomonas sp. RIT-PI-a. The sequence goes on along the minus strand of NZ_LGIR01000033.1, from coordinate 20,919 downwards.
TTATTCCCATGGCGAAGAATGCAGACCCAGGACCGCTACGACTGCGGCCCCGTTTAACGCACGAATCCTCACTGCGGTTTGCGAAACCTCAGAGTCATTCGATCGCTCTCGCCAATCGCTTGGTATTTCTCGACGTCACCTGACATGAGCAACGGCGGGAGGGACCATATGCCCTTGGGATGATCCTTCGTATCCTTGGGATTGGCATTGATCTCGCTCTTGGCCTCGAGAACGAAACCGGCGCGCTCTGCCAGCTCGATTACGTACGCTTGCGTCACATAACCCGTGGTGCGCATGCTGTGCATGTCAGCATGTTCTGGAGCCCGGTGTTCCTCGACGCCAAAGATGCCCCCGGGTTTGACCGCCTTGAAGAACGCGGCGAAATACTCATGCTCTTGGCCCGCTATTATCCAGTTGTGCACGTTACGAAAGGTCATCGCCAAGTCAGCCTTCCCGGCAGGCGCCACACTGATCTCCCTTGGCGGGTTGATATGCCGAACGATGACCTTGCCGAAGGTTTCCGGCTCGTTGACCAGCCGATCCTCGAACATCTCCAGAATGACGGGCATGTACGACTCGACGCCATCGGGTGAGAAATGCGCCGCATACAGCCGGCCATTCTCGGCCAGATAGGGCGCCAGAATCTCTGTGTACCAACCTTTGCCCGGCAGTATTTCCAGCACGGTCATGTCCGGTTGCAGGCCGAAAAACTCCAGCGTTTCAAGCGGATGGCGTGCGGCATTGCGTGCGATGTTGTCTGGGCTTCGGTGGCTACCAATGATCAGCGACTCAAGCGTAGTACACGGCATAGAACATACTTCCATTTGATTTAGTTGTTTGACAGGACTGATCCTAGTAGCATCAAAGGACTAAATCAATCAGGGTTCCTCCGGTGAAGTTGAAATCCTTCGAGCAATTCAATTGCTCCCTGGCGCAAACCCTGTCGGTGATCGGCGAGCACTGGACGCTTCTGATCATCAGGGATGCGTTCTTCGGTCTTACCCGTTTCGATCAGTTTCACAAGAGCCTGGGCATCTCGCGAAATGTGCTGACCCTGAGATTGAAGAAGCTGGTCGATGAGGGCGTTCTTCAGAAATCAGAGGGTCCGGGCCATCCGGAATACCGGCTTTCAGAGAAGGGCGCAGCGCTGCAGCCGATCCTCGTTGCCATGACGCAATGGGGCGAGCAGCACATGCCACACGCCGATGGTGAGCGGATTGTTTTCACGGATTCCCAGAACGGCAAACGCATCAGGCCAGTGTCCATCTGCGCGGATGATGGCCGCGTGCTCGGCCCCGGCGACTTGCGAGCCCAGTTCGGTCCTGGGGTAGGGAGTGGCGAGTCTGTACCCCGTCGACCCGTGACCCCGGCGGCCGTCTTGGGCGGCTTGATCGGCACCCGTAGCGACAGTCCGAAGCATTGAGCACCCCCATTTCACTTCCCTGCAAAAGGAGCTACTCATGAGCAATTCGAACAAGCCATTGGCCTTGGTGACCGGGGTCGGCCCTGGTACGGGAGCGGCGATTGCCCGACGCTTCGCCGAATCGGGTTATCGCGTGGCCATGCTGGCGAGAAATGCGGAAAGACTGGCGCAGTTGGAACGCGAGATCCCACATTCCATCGCGGTCCCCTGCGACGTGACCCATCACGAGGACCTGGCGAGTGCGATCCAGCGGATCGGAAATCCCGATGTAGTGATCCATAATGCGGTAGGCGGGGCTTTCGGCACATTCACCGAGGTCGATGCAGACGTCCTGCAGCGCAACTTCGAGATCAACACCATGGCGCTCTTTCACCTGGCACGACTGACGACACCGGCCATGATCGAAGCAGGCAGGGGAGCTCTGATCGTCACCGGCAATACCTCTGCGCTGCGTGGCAAAGCAGCCTTCGCAGGTTTTGCGCCAACCAAGGCAGCCCAACGCATTCTGGCCGAGTCCCTGGCCCGAGACCTGGGGCCCAAGGGAATCCATGTCGCCTACCTGATCATCGATGCTGTAATCGATGTGCCTTGGCAGCGCGAACTGCGTCCCGAAGCCCCGGATGATTTCTTTATCTCTCCGGCGTCGATCGCCGGCGAGGTCCATCACTTGGCTCATCAACCCAAAGATGCGTGGTCGTTCATAGCAGAGGTACGCCCCTTCCACGAGCCTTGGTAACCACTGCTTCCCTACTAGCTCGCCTTGGATGCCACGACGCTGGGCATCTGTGCCCGTGTCACCAGTGCGATACCGGCGCACACGAGCACCAAGGCGGCCAGGTTCTTCCATTCGAAAATGCTCTCGCCCAGAAACAGTGCCGAGAGCGCGGCGCCGAACACCGGCACCAGAAACGCGAACACGCTGACCCTGCCAACCGGATTGTATTTGAGCAGCAGGCTCCACAGCGTGAATGCCACTGCCGACAGCAGGGCCAGGTAAACGAGCAGAAGGGTGGAGGCTGGTGTCATGTCACCCAGAGTGCCGCCAGTGGCATAGCCGCCCACGAGCAAAGCCATGCCGCCAATGGCCAGTTGCCAGCCGGTCATCACCATTGCGTCCATGCCATGCGAGACGTATTTGCCATAGATGGACGCGGCCGATAGCACGAACGCGGCAATCACGATGAAGCCCTCACCGTGCAGGGACGGCAAGGCATCGAGCGGACCTGCGCCAGCGTTGACGGTCAATACACCGGCAAAACCGAGCAGGCAGCCGACGCTTTTGCGCGTGGACAGCTTGTCGTTCTGATAGACGAAGTGCGCCAGCAGCACACTGAAAAAGGTGGTGGTGGCATTCAGAATCGACGCGCGCAGGCCCGTGGTAAAGGCCAGGCCGATGTAGAAGAACACGTATTGCAGGCCCGTTTGCAGGATACCCAGCAGGGCCACTTGGCCAAACGTGTGTCGGCTCAGGCGCAAGACCGGCTTGCCCATGATGGCGGCGAGCAGCAACAGGCACAGGCCGGCCAGCAGAAAACGATAGCCGGCGAAAATGAGCTTGGACGACACGTCGTGCGTAGCGATCTGGAGCATCTCGTAGCCGTTCTTGATCGCCGGGTAAGAGCTGCCCCACAAGGCACAGCAAAGGGTGGCCAAAAGCAGTACGATTTTAGGGTCTGAGAGAAACTGCGATACGTTGCGTGCAGCAGGTGCGTTCATGGGGCGACCCACGATTCGACGACGCAAGAGGTGTTTTCTTCGCGCAGAACACATGGGCAATTGGCGCGGTCGCGTTCAATCGGAAAGGTTTCGAAGTGGGCAGGCAGTGATAAGTCCATCTGGGCGATCTCCATGATCTTATTTTTATGGAGGTGCAGTAATACCCTCTGATAAGACATCGTACAAGCAGGTAGATGTTCGTAAGCCCGATGGCAGTGCGCGCGGATGTGCCGGAATAAAAAAACCAGATCGACAGGCTGGCAGCCCGGGGATCTGGTTTATGTCGGCTTTTATCAACAAGCCGTATCTTTCGTAAGCTTAAGCGCAAAAAGCCCACACTCGGCGGGTATTGAGTTTGCGCTCAGGCAACCAGGCGGTGTACCGCAGCGGCGATCTCATCTCCGTGCTCCTGCTCTGCCTTGCGTAGCTCGTACGCTGTTTGTAGGTTGAGCCAGAACTCTGGAGTGGTATCCAGGCAGATGGCCAAGCGCAGAGCCATGTCAGCAGAAACGCCGCCTCGCTCAAGTAAAATGTTATTTACGGTGGGCGTGGAGACATTCAAAGCACGGGCCAAGGCAGCAGCGCTAAAGCCCATCTCGCTCTGGAAGTCCTCGCGAAGAACCTCGCCAGGATGTACCGGTCGCATGCCATTCTTGAACATGATGCACCTCAGTGATAATCGACAATTTCAACGTTTTCGGGGCCGCTTTCGGTCCACGTGAAACAGACTCGCCATTGCATGTTGATACTGATGCTGTGCTGTCCCCGTCTGTCACCCTCCAGGGAGTGAAGTCGATTTCCAGGCGGTGACCGCAAGTCTCGAAGCTCGTTTGCCGCATCCAGTACAGCCAGTTTTCGCTCTGCGACTTGCTTGATGTCGGGCCAACGCCTGGTTCTGCCAGTGGTGAAAAGCGCTTCCGTGTCGGCACATGCAAAGCTTCGGATCATGGCTTGAATGCTTAACGTTATTCGTTAAGGTCGAGTGTACGCCCTTCAACGTTATATTCAAGTGATCGTTGACTGAGCAGGTGCTCATGCGGGCCCAGGCAGCCTGTTGCACGGTGGTATTGAAAGTACCGGAGGCATCGGTGACCACGAACACCTCGAAACCTTCAACCAGCGCCGACAAGGTCGGGAACGCCACGCACACATCGGTAACCACGCCGGCGATGATGATCTGCTTGCGGCCCGTGACCTTGATCGCCTTGACAATAGTGGGCGCCTACAAACCCTCATGGGTTCTTGCGCAATCATTCGGTAGAACACTTTCGACACCAGGGTATTTCTGAAAACTGGCCCTCATGCAGCAGCACTCCGCGCCGATAAAGTCTTACAAGACCAACAATTCCAAACATCGCGGATGCATCCCTATGCTGCAGACCATTCAAGCTCGCTATACCGCTACCTTCGTCGGCTTCGTGCTGCTGATCGCCGTGCTCACGGCGGTCGGTATCAACTACTTGATCACGCCCAGCCTGACGAGCACCGATGAACGCAAGCTGGTCACTGAAGCGGGGGAAATCAGTGCCGTGATCAAGGGTGAACTGGCAAGGGTGCAGGCGCAGCAGCGCGTGATCACCGAAACGGTTCCGCAACTGGACAGCGACAGTATCGACCGCCTGCTACCCAGCATGGTCAACCAGTACGGAGAGTCGAAGGTATTCGGCGGTGGCATCTGGCCTCTGCCGAACAAGCGTACCGAGGGCCGGGCCAAGCACAGTACGTTCTATCATCGAGATGCCAGCGGCAAGCTCATCGTCAATACGCACTGGAACTCGCCCGAATCGCAGAATTACTTCGAGCAGTCCTGGTATCTGGGTGGGCTCAAGGCGCCCGCAGGGCAGTGCAATTGGGCGGCCGCCTATCAGGATGACGCCAGCCCCGAGCCGCGCACCAACTGCGCGATGGCCATCACCAAGGAGGGCGCCGCCTATGGCGTGGCGACCGTCGACGTGACGCTGGGCTTCTTCAATGATCTGATCGCCCAGAAAGAACGCGAGATCAACGCCGAGCTGATGATCGTCGAAAGCGACGGCAAGGTCCTGAGCAACCAGCCGGAGATCCCCGGCAACATCGTACTCAAGAACCTCAGCGACCTGGCCGACCAGTATCCTTTCGCAGCGGCCTTGCAAGGCTTGCTGAAAACCCCGGGTGCCACACGCTCGACGTTCACGGGCAGCAGTGGCAAGGAGTACACCCTGTTCCTCCTGCCTGTCGAAGGCACGCCATGGAAGATGGCGGTCGCGCAACCTACCCAGATACTGACGGCGCAGAGCAGCCATGTGCTCAAGACCTTGGCGATGCTGCAGATCCCGATGGTGGTCATCATGCTGCTGGTGATCGTCTTTGCCCTCAGGCAACTGATGAACCGTTTGGCGGTGCTCAAGACCAATATCGATACGTTGTCGGCGGGTGATGCCGACCTGACCAAGCGCATCGTGATCCGCGCCGAGGATGAAGTGGGCGCGGTAGGCCACTCCATCAACCGCTTCATCGTCTACTTGCAGAAAATGATCACAGAAGTTTCGGACTCTTCTTCGTTGATCGCCGAGGGGATCGAACAACTGCGCGGGCAGTCCCGTGGCACCAACAGCATCCTGACTCGCCACGCCAGCGAAACCGATCAGGCCGTGACCGCCATCACCGAAATGAGCTCGACCGCCGATGACGTCGCCCGTAATGCGGCACAAACGGCGAGCATGACGCAGGTGGCGAGCGAAAAAGCCCGCCATTCCAAGGTGGTGGTGGAAGATGCGTCCAGCAGCGTTCGCGAGCTGATTTCGGAGGTCGAAGAGGCGACCAGCAAGGTCAGGGCGATGGAGCACGATGCCCAGCGCATCAACTCCGTGCTCGGCGTCATCGGCGATATTGCAGGGCAGACCAATCTGCTCGCGCTCAACGCGGCAATCGAAGCGGCACGGGCGGGCGAACAGGGTCGCGGTTTTGCCGTGGTTGCGGATGAAGTCAGGGCGCTTGCAGGGCGTACCCAGACCAGCACCTCGGAGATCAACGAAATGCTCACTCGTCTGCAGCACGGTGTGAGTGCCGCAGTGGTGGCGATGGAGAACACCAAGGAGCGTTGCCAGGCCACGGTCGACAAGACGTCCAGAGTCAACGAAGGCTTGGACGGGATGACCGAGTCGGTGGTGCGCATCAATGACCTGAGCACTCAGATAGCCACGGCGGCTGAAGAGCAAAGTGCCGTCAGCGAAGAGATCAACCGCAACATGGTGGCGGTGCGGCAGATCGTCGATGAACTGGTCGCCGGTGGCGCGCAGAGCGAGAGCAGCACTTCGGCACTCGCCGCGTCCAACGCCAATCTCATCGCGGTCGTTCGACGCTTCAAGGTGTAAGGGTAGGGCCTGCCTCCGTGGGGGCGGGCCGCATCCTCGTGTCTTCAGATCACCGGGCTGGTCGTGTAGGGGCTGCTTGCTTGCATACCGAGCAGCTCGTTGGCCTCGACGCAGTTTCGACCTCGTTTTTTGGCGCGATAAAGCAGCCGATCCGCCTCTTTCAGGGCGGCGGTGTAGGCGTCTTGTTTCGGCGCAGTGATTGCCACCACGCCCAGACTCACCGTGACGTTGCCCAGCGGGCTGGCTGAATGCGCTATGCGGGCATCGAAGATGGACTGCCTGACCTTTTCGGCCACGCTGAGCGCACCGGCGAAATCCGTTTCGGGCAATAGAATTACAAACTCTTCGCCACCATACCGCGCAGCAAGATCGCTCGCTCGCTGCACGGCGGCGCCGATAAGGCTGGCCACCTCCACAAGGCAGTCGTCACCCCGGACATGCCCGTAGTGGTCGTTGTATTGCTTGAACCAATCGATGTCCAACAGGATGATCGCGAGCGTCGACCGATTGCGGCTGGCCCGTCCCCATTCCTGTTGCACGGCAACGTCGAAGCGGCGCCGATTGGCCAGGTGCGTCAGGCTGTCGGTCTGCGCGATGATCTCCAGTTCGTTCTGGGCGCTCTGCAACTCGCTTTCCGCGGTGATCAGTTGCTGGATCTGCTTGTACAACAACACGCTCAACACGATCAGCGCCAGGCAGATCAGGGCCAGTATCCCTACCGATCGATAGGCATATGCCCACCAGGGCGCGAAGACGTGGTGAGAGGACACGCCGGCAGCCGCGACCATGGGCAGGCCGGCAACGCGTCGGTAGGCATAGATCCTTTCCACGCCATCCACCAGCGATTTGGTCACGGCAATACCGCTGTCGCTCTGGGGAAGGTAGCGCGAGAAAATCTCGCCCTTGGCCAGATTGGTGGTCATCAGCGCGGTCAGGGTCGGGCGTCGAGCCAGCAGATCGCCGTTGTTGAGTGCCAGGAAAATCACGCCCTGGTCGTCTACGTCCATTCGCTCGAAGAAATTCTGGAAATAAGCCACGGGCACAGTGGCCAGTACCACGCCGGCAAAACTGCCGTCCGGACCATCGATGCGTCGGCTGATCGGGATGACCATGTCGCCGGTGAGGCGACTTTTCACGATGGAGCCGATTTGAACCGACCTGTCCGAATGGTCGCGGTGATAGATGAAATACGGTCGATCACTGTTGTCGTTGCTTTGCAGTCCTTGGGAGAAGGAGTTGACTATCCAGTTGCCTTGGGCGTCGTAGATGAAAAGCCCCTGTATGGATTCCATGTCCGCCACGTCCTGAGCCATCAGCTTTGCCAGGCGATCTCGTTCACCAATGGCCAGGCCGTCGTGCTCCACGCGTTCCACAAGGTCGCGCAGGGTATTGTCGGCCTGGCGCACGGTATCCTGTGCTTGCTGTTCAGCGGCACGAACGACGTTCGACACGGCCACCTTGGCGGTCGCCAGACGTTCCAGCCTGGACAGGTTCATTTGCCAGGCCGTCGCCAGGATCAGGGACAGGCACACCAGCGCAATGAAACCGATCAAGGCTTTGCTCAGCGACGACGGCGAAAGTCTGGCGGGGGTGAAGTGACGTAATTTCATATTGATGTCATAGGATTGGCGGCGAATCGGACAGATGCAGTTTTCGTACCGATCGGCCGAGTTCATGCGAGCGGTGGGTGGAAATGGACGCCCATGCGCAAGGCCTTGTGTTGCCTGCCATACGCCTGAAACCGGCACTGTCGACCAACGCCCGGTGCCATAGGGTCATGCAGTACCGCTGATGATTGTGTGGGCGGTACAATCATTTGGAAGTACTACGCTGTGCACTAAGTTGTTCAGTCAGGATTGAACTGTATAACAACTTGTATAAGAATTTGTATTGAAGTTGTTACATGTCAAGAGCGATGCGAACAGCAATCAACCCGTCGGGACTTTTCATCAGATAGAATTCGTTTATTCAACCCTGGTGGCCTGAAAGGTGTACCCTTAACACACATTTATCAGAATCTACACTCATGTCACCTGAAACCGGAGCGAGCCAGAAGATCTCAGCAGCCTTGGCGCATCGGGTTGGCAGCCTCGTTGACAATTTTCAAATCGCCGATGCGATCATTTCCATGTTCGAGGATATCGATGCCACCCTCACGCCAATCATTGGGCCGAAAGGCGTTGCTGCTTTATACCGTCGCAGCCTGTTCTTGTGCATGTCGACGCATCCGGATTATGCAGAAAGATACAAGGGACTCGCAGCTGCGATGAACCTGACGCAACTACGTTCACTCCTGAGCGAGCAAGAAAAGACAGATGCAGTCATGTTTAGCGAGCAATTGCTGAAGACATTCTACGAGCTCCTCGCCACCCTGATCGGACGATCACTGGCTGCACGATTGCTACTGGACGTGTGGGGAAATTTTCTGAGCGGCCCAGCTCCGCAGGACACACCACAATGAGTACCAAAGTCACCATCAACCGCCTCAAGACCGGCGTGCCAGGCTTCGATGAAATCCTCGGCGGGGGGCTACCCGAGTTTTCGTTCAACCTGATCGCAGGTCCACCTGGATGCGGAAAAACCACGCTGGCGCATCACATGATGTTTGCCTTGGCGACGCCTGAACGTCCGGCCATTTTCTTCACCGTGCTGGGCGAGCCGCCGCTCAAGATGCTGCGCTATCAGCAGCAGTTCGATTTCTTCGACGAGGAAGCGGTCAATACGTCGATCCGCTACGTCAACCTGGCAGACGATACCCTCGCCGGTGACCTGGACGAGGTCCTTCGACGCATTGTCAGCGAGGTGGAAACCCATTCCCCTGCGTTGGTGTTCGTCGATTCGTTTCGGTCGGTGGTGTTGGCCAGCGAAACGGAATGCAATCCGAACAACAACCTGCCTCAGTTCGTGCAACAGCTGGGCATGTTGATGACCACCTGGCATGCCACGACGTTTCTGCTGGGCGAGTACTTCAACGAGCTGGACAGCAACCCCATCTTCACCGTGGCCGACGGATTGATCTGGCTTCGCCAAAGCGTCCAGCGCAACTCGATGGTGCGTAAGATGGAAATCATGAAGATGCGCGGGCAACCGACGCTACCGGGTTTGCATACGTTCCGTATCGGCCAGGGCGGCGTCACTGTGTTTCCACCGGCCTCGGTAGGCAGCCAGCACAGCGATGCGCTGTTTCAAGGTGGGTTGGCGCAACGTCTGGGCATGGGCGTGGCCCATCTGGACGACATGCTGGGCGGTGGCCTTCCTCAGGGCTACTCCCTGTTGGTTGCCGGCCCTTCGGGTTCAGGCAAGAGCCTGCTGGCGGCGGCGTTCCTCGAGGAAGGCGCGCGTTGTGGCGAGAAAGGTGTCATGGCGGTCTTCGAACAACGGCCCAGCCACCTGCGCAGCGCGGAACTGACTCGCCTGATCCAGAACGATCAGGTCGGCGTAGTCGATCGACGCGTGCCGGATCTGTCCATCGATGAAATCGTGCAGCAACTGTTCAGTGAGATTCAGCGGTTGGGTGCGACCCGGGTGGTCATCGACTCGTTGTCAGGGTTCGAGCTCGCCGTTGCCCCGGCTTTCCGGGAGGATTTTCGCGAGTCGTTGTCGCGCATGGTCAGTGCGCTCACCTCGACCGGGGTCACCGTGTTGATGACCTCCGAGCTTGAAGATCGCTACAACGATCTCAGATTCAGTCCTTACGGAACCGCGTTTCTGACCGATGCAATCATCGTGCAGCGGTATATCGAAGTCGACAGTCGTCTGCAGCGCATCATGGCCGTGGTCAAGGTCAGGGCCAGTGCGCATTCGGACGAGCTGCGGATGTATCGCATCAATGACAACGGCTTGCAAATCGGGGGTAGGGTCCAAGGCCAGGAGGGACTGCTGGGTGGCCGGCCGACTCGACGCCATTGTTCGACGTCACCTGCTGGAGAAGATATCTCATGAGAGCACCTAGTGAATGAGTCGAAGGGAGCAGACGCGCGTGAAAACAAGGACGAGGCTCATAAGCTAGCTTTCACCGATCCAAGGAAGAAGCGCCAGGTGCTTGCCCATCTGGCTGCGCTGCAGCGCGAACTTCTTGAAGCAGAAACGGTTGCTGGCAATGGCGTGCACATACAGCTATTGGTGGAGGCCAACCAACGGCTGGTCCGCGCCGCCCTGGCAGTGCCTGATCTTCCATCGGTGCAGGAACCGGCCACACTCAAAAGCCTGCAGCAAGAAATGCAGGAAGCCAATGAACACCTGGTCCTGGCGGCGCTCAGGGCTCAAAAGCTTCAGGCCGATGCTGAACACGCATTGTCGCAGCAGAGAAATGCGCTGACATCGGTGGTGCATGAAATGCGCAACCCGCTGACACCGATCAGTCTGCTGGCCCAGCGCATGCGCATGACGCCCAGTTGTGATGTTCCGCAGATGGGCGTTCTGATCGAAAATCAGGTCAAGCACCTGTCACGGATGATCGAGGACTTGCTGGATATCTCCCGCGTGAGCAGGGGAAAGCTGAGCCTGAATTGCATACCGGTCGATATCGTTCCCATCCTTCAGGAAGCCGTCGACAGCTGTGCCTCCCTGATACTGTCCAAGACGTTGACATTCGATGTTTCACTTCCAGCGACGGAAGTCATGGTGAACGGCGACCGTGTCCGCATCATGCAGATCTTCACCAACATCATTACCAATGCGGCGAAATATACACCGCGAAACGGAATGATCGCGTTGATATGTACACCGGCCGAAAAAACCCTTGCCGTCGTTGTATCGGACAATGGCATAGGCATCCCGTCGAGCCTGCTGCCTCGTATATTCGATCCCTACGTCCAGGACGTGGAAGCCATCGGCTTCGACGGCTCGGGCTTGGGTATCGGGCTTACCGTGGTTCGGGAACTGGTGGATGCGCACGGTGCGCGTATAACTGCGCACAGTGACGGTCCAGGGCGAGGTAGCCAATTCACCGTTACCTTCCCGATCATCGACTGATAGCGCTTTTTCCCTTCGTTTCGATTGACTCATCAGGCAGGTTGACATGAACACAGAAACCGACAAGAACGCCGAGAACGCTGACGCGCCAAATACTCCAAACGATCCGATCGTGCAGAAGGAGGTTGGCAAAGGCCTCACGGATGATGAGCGTGTCAGTCGAGAAGCCGAATCTGAAGGGGAGGGGGCAAGGGTGGAACTCGGTCCCGCAGATCTGGACCGACTTCCAAAGAAATAGCAGCCCCCGCGTGTCAGTTCAGTGGGTGGCTCAGCGCGTTCACTCGATGTCCTCATAGGGCAGGCCGACGTAGTTTTCGGCGATGCTCTGACGTCCAGCGACCGAGCCTACGAAGTAGTCCAGTTCGGTTTGCTGGATGCGCTGGCCGAAAGCATCGGTATCGGGAAAGCGATGCAGCAGCGAGGTCATCCACCAGGAGAAGCGTTCAGCCTTCCAGACCCGGCGCAGGCAGATCTGCGAGTATTTCTCCAGCAGATCGGTGCGCCCCTCGCCATACACCTTGAGCAGAATGCGATACAAGGTGCTGACGTCACTGGCCGCCAGATTCAGACCCTTGGCGCCGGTGGGCGGAACGATATGGGCAGCGTCGCCGAGCAGAAACAGGCGACCGTACTGCATCGGTTCCACCACGAAGCTGCGCAACGGCGCGATGCTTTTTTCGATGGAGGGGCCGGTGACCAGCCGCTCGGCGATAGGCGGCGGCAGGCGAAGCTTGAGCTCGTCCCAGAAGCGCGCGTCCGACCAGTCCTCGACCTTTTCCTCGGCGCCCACCTGCACGTAATAGCGCGTGCGGGTGGCTGAGCGCATGCTGCACAAGGCGAAGCCACGCTCGTGGTTGGCGTAGATCAGCTCATGATTGACCGGCGGGGTGTCGGCGAGAATCCCCAGCCACCCGAAGGGATAAACCCGCTCGAAAATCTTCAGCGCCTCGGCTGGAATCGCTTGTCGCGACACGCCATGAAAACCATCGCAACCGGCAATGTAATCGCAGTCCAGGCGAACCGTCTCGCCGTTGCGCTGAAAGGTCACATAAGGGCTGTCGGTTTTCATGTCATGGGGCTGAACGTCGTCGGCATCGTAGAGCGTCAGCGCGCCCACGGCGGCGCGGGCTTCCATCAGGTCACGGGTGACCTCGGTCTGGCCGTAGACCATCACCGTTCTGCCCCCTGTCAGCGCCTTGAGATCAATGCGTTCACAGCGTCCGTCGAACGCCAGCTCGAAGCCGTCGTGGACCAGGCCGCGGGCGTCCATGTGCGCGCCGACCCCTGCTTCACGAAGCAGATCGACCATGCCCTGTTCCAGCACACCGGCCCGAATTCGGGAGAGGATGTAGTCGGGATTCTTGCGTTCGACGATGACGTTGTCGATGCCGGCACGATGCAATAGTTGCCCGAGCAAAAGGCCGGACGGGCCGGAGCCGATGATAGCGACTTGGGTTTTCATAGGGAGCTGTCCTCAGGTGTGCCACTGGGGCACGAGGCCTCACAGAGCACTTTTTATTGTTGTCTCCGGTATTTTTGATGACTGAACTTGAGATAAGAAGGCAATATTCGGCATATTCCATGGACTTTCGGTGGATCGTCCCGAGGCAAAGCCAGCGATGTCGAAATCCTCAGCGATACCTGTCCCGGTGTTCAAACTGTATGGCGAAACCGGCGCCTGGCCGACGCCCGACCTGATTCACTGCGAGTCGATCCCCGCGCGCAGCCAGCTTCACGGCTGGGAAATAAAGCCCCATCGACACAGTGATCTGGTGCAGCTGCTGTACGTGCAGGCCGGGCAGGCGAGCCTGAAAGTGGAGGAGGTGATCAATCACGTCGATCCGCCTGCTCTGCAAGTCGTCCCGGCGCTGAGTGTGCACACCTTCAAGTTCTCCGAAGACATTCAGGGCTACGTACTCAGCCTGGCGCAACCGTTGGCCGAGCAACTGGCCAGCTTGCTCAACAGTCCGGTGCTGACCACTGCGGCCTGTTATCCGATCGGTACTGATCGCCCCTATCTGGACACCCTGTTTGCAACCCTGACCCAGGAATACAACCAACAGCAGGCCGGCCGCGACGCGATGCTGCAATCGCTGATCACGGTGCTGTCGATCTGGCTCAGTCGCCGCAAACAGGCGCTGTCCTTGTCGCACGCCGCGCAACCGGATCGGGGCCGGGAGTATCTGCAGGACTTCACCCGGGCATTGGAACTGCGCTTTCGCGAGCATTTGCCCATCGACCACTATGCAGCCACCCTGGGGATCAGCAGCGCTCACCTCAACGCCTTGTGTCGGCGCCTTTCGGGCCAATCCGCATTGCAGATGATCAATCAGCGCCTGTTGCTCGAAGCCAAGCGCGACCTGGTGTACACCACCATGACCATCGGCCAGGTGTCCGACCGCCTGGGGTTTTCCGATCCCGCGTATTTTTCGCGTTTTTTCAAGCGCGGCACGGGACAGTCGCCGAAGCAGTTTCGCGTACGCGATCCGAGTAACACGTTGCAGCCAGCCGAGACTTATCGCTAATATTGCGAATAGTTATCATCTACGGATAGGCGTACTGGCTGATGGGGACGCACAACTCGTTCGAACAGGATGTCGAAGTCCTCTATGTGCGACATCACAGCTGGCTCAAGGGCTGGCTCCAACGCCGTCTGGGCCAGGCTGCGGATGCCGATGACCTGGCTCAGGACACCTTTGTGCGGATCATCCGTTCCCGCAATCCGGTCGATGAACTCAAGCAGCCGCTGGCGTACCTGGCGACGATTGCCAACAGCCTGCTGGTCAATCGCTGGCGACGCCTGGCCGTCGAGCGCGCCTATGCCGAAGCGCTCGCCACACAGCCACAGCACGTCGAGCTGTCTGCCGAGCAACGTTACCTGCTGATCGAAACCCTCACCGAAATCGACGCACTGCTGCAGGGTCTGTCGCCACGTGTCCGGGAGATCTTTCTGCTCTCGCAGCTGGATGGCATGACCTACAAACAGATCGCTGCCCAGTTGGGGCTCAGCGTGAATCAGGTGCAGAAGTCCATGCTCAAGGCATTCAGCCGCTGCTACGCCAGTCTGTTCGAGTGAAGCCCGTGTCTGCACGCCGCACCTCAGAGTCGCCGATCCGTGCCGAGGTGCGAGATCAAGCACTTGCCTGGTTCACCCTGAGCCAATCCGGCGACATCAGTGAAACCGATCTACAGCAACTGCAGCGCTGGCGACAAAGCGACAGCGAGCATGAGCGCGCCTGGCAACGCATGACAGGTCTGACCGATGTCATCAAGAACCGCGCCCAGGCGCTGGAAAGCCCTGTCGCGCGCCGCGCCTTGCAACAGACTCGTTACGTCAGTGGCGACCGACGCCAGGCATTGAAAATATTGATCGGGGCCGGGCTGCTGGGGGCAGTCGGCTGGCAGACAAAGGACGGCCATTGGCTGCAATCGGCTCTGGCCGATCTGAGCACGGCAACCGGTGAGCGTCGCCGCCACCGGCTGGCCGACGGTACACAGTTGTGGCTCAACACCGACAGCGCAGTGGACATCCGCTTTGATGCTCATGAGCGGCGCATCCTCGTGCGCTACGGTGAGGTGGATATTCTCACCGGTAGCGATTCGGCTCGGCGACCTCTGCTCGTGCAAACGCGTGATGCCCTGCTGCGTCCGTTGGGCACGCGCTTCACCGTACGCTGCGACGAGGCGGGGTCAGGCACACTGCTGTCAGTGAGCAGCGGTCGCGTGGCGGCGTCCATGCCCGGCAACCTGGCGGAGCAGATCGTCGAGGCGGGGTGTCAGGCCCGCATCCCTCGCGGGAGCATTTCCCCCCCCCAGCCGATCAACGCGGCCAGCCTTGCCTGGATCGACGGCTTCATCGTGGCCGAGCGCATGCGGCTGGGCGATTTCGTGGCGCAATTGGCGCGCTATCGCAACGGTGTCCTGCGCTGCGATCCGCAGGTGGCCGATCTGCTGCTTACCGGCTCCTACCCACTGGACGACAGCGAACGCATTCTCTCGCTACTCGAGGACAGCCTTCCGGTGAGCATCGTGCGCCGCACGCGATACTGGGTCACTGTGGCGGCACGGGGTTCAGCCTGATTTTTTTTCAAACGGGGGGCAGTTTTTCGATTCTCGATTGGCCTGGGGATACCCCCGCCATGTAGGCGGCCTTTTCAGCCCTTCCGGAAACACTGCATGAAGCATCCTAGCCATCACCGTCGCCCGGCCCTTGGCCACACCATCGAAGAAACCCGCGTCTGGTCTTTGCCGTTGCTGCTGGCCAGCAGTCTTTCCTTGGGCGCAACGCTGGCCGCCTCTGGGGTGTACGCTCAGGATCCGCCTGCGCCGGTCTCGGCGGTGGTCAGCTTCTCGGTCGCAGCCGGACCGCTGGATCAGGCACTCAGCCAGTTTGGGCGTCAGGCGGCAATTCCCCTGTCTGCGGATGCCCGTTTGACCGCCGGCCTGTCCAGTCCCGGTCTGCAAGGTTCGTTCAGCGTGGAACAGGGCTTCGCCCGTTTGCTGAGGGGTACGGGCCTTGCTGTGGTGAAAACCTCGCAGGGCAATTACCTGCTGAACCAGGTCGTCGAAGAGCAGGGCGCCGTGGAGCTCGGAGCCACCAGTATCGATGCGCGAGCCCTGGGCCTTACCAGCGACGGTTCCGGGTCCTATACCACGACGGCGACCACGACCGCGACACGTTTGAACCTGTCGTTGCGTGAAACGCCGCAGACCGTCAGCGTCATCACCCGCCAGCGACTCGATGACCAGAACCTCACAAGCCTGGCCAAAGTACTGGAGCAAACCCCGGGCATTTCTCTGCAACCGCTGGATTCGGAGCGGGTGAACATCTACTCCCGCGGCTATGGTATCGACAGCTATCAGTACGACGGCGTACCTACCACGTTGGTGGTTTCCACCAGCGCCACCCCGCAAAGCCTGTCCGACATGGCGATCTATGATCGTATCGAAGTGTTGCGCGGTGCATCCGGGCTGCTGACCGGGGCCGGCGATCCCTCGGGCACCATCAATCTGGTGCGCAAGCGCCCCACCGATCAATTGCAGGGCTATGTCAGCGCAGGCCTGGGCTCGTGGGATCAGTACCGTACCGAGATGGACGTTTCCGGACCCTTGACGCCCACGGGCAACATCCGCGGACGCATGGTCAACGCCTATCAGCAAGGCAATAGCCACATCGATCACTACCAGACAGAGAAACAGGTCCATTACGGCATCGTCGAAGCCGACTTGACCGACAGCCTGCTGCTGACCGCTGGCTATGACTATCAAAAACAGGATCCGCGCGGCGTGTCCTTCGCCAGTTTCCCGCTGTTCAACAGCGAGGGCGGGCAGACCGATTTTTCCCGCTCCACCAACCCGGCGTCGCGCTGGAGCAGGCGCCAGCAGGACACGCTGAATGTCTTCTACTCGCTGGAACAGCAGTTGGCCAATGACTGGGCGCTGAAGGCTTCGGTCAATCAGATGTACAGCAAGCGCGATTCGAAACTGGCTTCCGCCAGCTGGGGGTTTATCGACGAAGCTACCGGTGACGGCATGCAGCTCTATGGTGGCTCGTCGACCGGCTGGCAAAAACAGACCGGGATTGATGTCAACGCCAAGGGCCCGTTCCGGTTGTTCGGGCGTGAGCATGAACTCGTGATCGGCATGACCTACACAAAGTTCGAAGACCACAACGATCCTGCCGCGGGCGAAGATGTCGAAGGTCGCTCCATCAACTACTACACGTGGAACAACCGTACCGAGGAACCTCAGGGCAACGGCCAGATTCTGTTCGATAACGACACCACCATTCGCCAGTTGGGCACCTACGCCGCCGTGCGCCTGCGGCCTGCCGATGACGTGTCGATCATCTTCGGCGGGCGGGCCAGCAACTATAAATACGACAGCTACTACCATTACCGGGCGCCGGCAGATGCCGCCAACAGTAGCGATACCCAATACCAGGAGCACGGCGAGTTCACCCCCTACGCCGGTATCGTCTACGACCTGACCGACCAACACTCGATCTACGCCAGCTACACCAGCATCTTCAAGCCGCAAAGTGTGCATGATCGGGACGGCAAGTCCCTGGAACCGCGTACCGGCGATGCGTTCGAGATTGGTGTCAAAAGCGAGTTTCTCGACGGTCGCATCACCACCAGCTTCGACGTGTTCATGACCAAGCAAGACAACCTGGCAGAGCTTGATCCAGGACAGATCGTCAGCGGCACCCTCAGCGAACGAGCCTACCGTGCGGTCAACGGCGCCAAGACCCGCGGTTTCGATGCGGAGATCAACGGTGAGATCCAGCCCGGCTGGAAAGTCGCGGCCAGCTATACCCACGCCGTGACGGAAAACGCCGATGGCGACCGGATCAATACCGTTGCTCCTGCCGATCTGGTCAAGTTCTGGACCACCTACCGCATGCCTGACGAACTGGATCGGCTGACCCTGGGCGGTGGCGTCAACTGGCAGAGCGGCATCCACTTCAGCACCACGCCGTGGCAGTTGAGCAAGACCGTCAAAGCCAGACAGGACGACTACGCGGTCTTCAACCTGATGGCCCGCTACGAGTTCACCGACAACCTGTCTGCGCTGGTCAACGTCAACAACCTGTTCGACAAGAAGTACCTGAGTTCACTGGATGAAACCTTCCTCGGCGGTTACTACGGCGACCCACGCAATCTCATGGTCACGGCTAAATACCAGTTCTGATGGGGAAGCGGTCTTGAGGTCGCAGGTTGCCATGGTCATCCAGGCCTGGGATGGTGCCGAGGCCAACGAAGGTATGTTGTTTGGGGGCGTGAAACTCCGGTGAACCGCGGGCAGTTCGTCTGTAAGAACTGGTAGCACACTCGATGAGCGAATTTTCCAGGGGAAGTGTCTCAGGTCAGGACGCGTGGGGATTCTGCAAAACGTGGAAGCCAGCCAGAGACGAAATCGAATGACGGCCATGATTCGCACCCTCAGGACGCTGCTTGTCGCCGCGCTGGCAACCGGCGCCATCGCCAGTATCGTGCAGACCCAGCTCAATCTAGGCGAGCTGCTCCGTCTCGGGGCGCCGGTGACTTCATCGGTTCGGCTCTGGACGACGCTCGAAGACCTTGCACGGTTCGGTCCGGTCATGTTCGGTATCGCTGCGGCAGCCTTATTGCTCGCGGTGTTGGCAGGCCACTGGGTGCTGCGTTTCGCGCCGCCTTCCTGGCGCCGGTTCGTGTTCATCGCGGCCAGCGTGTGTGGTCTGGCTTTCGTCTTCTGGCTGATGCGCTCGGTGATCCCCATGCCCGCACTGCCGGGCACCCGCACGACTGTGGGCCTTGTCCTGATGTCGCTGACGGGGATCGTCGGCGGGTGGCTGTATGCGCGTCTGAACAGCTCGTCCAAACGAAGTGATTCGCCAGACGGAGGAGGGCGCTGGCGCGAGGCGGCTGTCGTGGCAGTTCTGCTGGCGGCACCGGCCATGCTTTTTTTCGCCATGACCCCAGGCGCCCCCGACAAGCCGGCGACAACGGATCGGGCCAGCTATGAAGTGCAAACCGTCGCGACGGGGCTGAACCGCCCGTGGTCGGTGGCGTTTCTTCCGGACGGCCGTGTGCTGGTCACTGAAATGGGGGGGCGACTCTTGGTCATTGGCACGAATGGCGCAGCTTCGCAGATCAAGCTCGACGGGCTCCCGCCCATCTTCCAGCAGGGCGGCACCGCAGGATTGATGGAAGTCGCGCTGGATCCACAGTTCGAGCGCAATGGTTGGCTGTACCTGACGATGGGATACGGCGAAGCCGCTGCGAACGGCACGCGCCTGGTACGGGCCACGCTGAAGAGCGACAGAATCGAGGATGTCCGAGTCCTGTTCAGCTCCATGCTCAAACCTCGCACGGGCAACAACGGTGGGCGCATTGCCTTTCTCGGTGACGAGACCCTGGTGCTTTCCCAGGGAGACGGCAGTGAGCGACGTGAGGAAGCGCAGAACCCGGCGAACGATCTGGGTACCCTGGTCAGGCTTGATCGCGAGGGCAGGCCTGCGGCGGACAATCTTTTCATCGGCAAAGCCGGTGCGGCCCCCGAGATCTACAGCCTCGGCCACCGCAATGTCCAAGGCATCGCCGTGGATCCGACAACGGGCGACCTGCTGATCACCGAGCATGGCGCGCGCGGCGGTGACGAGATCAACCGGATCGTGCCGGGCGGCAACTACGGATGGCCTGTCGTGACCGCTGGCATCGACTACCCGTTCGCCAAGGTGACGCCGTTCACTCAGCTGCCGGGCTATCAAGATGCGGTTCTGGAGTGGACACCGTCGATTGCACCTTCAGGCTTGGCGATTTATGACGGCCCACTGTTTCCCCAATGGCGCGGAGATTTGCTGGTCCCGGCCCTCAAGGAACGCGCCGTGCGCCGCGTTGTCCGCAACGGGCAGCAGATCGTGGATCAGCAACTGCTGCTGAGCGAACTGGACGAGCGCATGCGAGACGTCAAGGTGGCTCCCGATGGGTCGATCTATGTGCTTACCGATGGGGTCGATGCGAAGCTGTTGAGGGTGATGCCCGGGGCTCGTGGGGGTTGAAGGACAGGGCCTGCTTCGCTCGGATCACGGGTTCACCTGAACGGGGAACGGCAACTGTTTCAACAGATCCACGATGACCGCAGCGTAGCGACCGTCAGGGTCTAGGTCAGGGTCAAATACCGTGACGGTCATCCCCCTGCACCGCGGGTCAGCCACGAAGGGAGCCATGATGCGCGACAGGTCCGCAGCTGGAATGCCCGGAGAGCCAGGGCAGTCCACGGCGGGCATCACGGACTGGTCAAGAACGTCCACATCCAGGTGTATCCACAGCCCTTGTTCAGGTGTTCGGCCCAGCGTTTCGCGAATGCGTTGAATGACGGCAACTGGTCCCAATCTCAGCGCTTCAAAGACATCGATCCGGTTGATCGCCGTATCGTTGATGTCAGGCCACGCAAAATCTGCGTCGCGATTTTCCCGTTCGCCCAGCTGAACGACATCCACGTCAGCAACCAGAGGTCCCACGACGCCCGGCCACTGTGTCGCCAATGACTCACCACGCCCAGTGGCCAACGCAAGGTCCATGCCCGCTACCGCGCCGAGGCTCAGCTGCGAGTCATAGTTGCCCGGATGGCGAAAGTCGCTGTGCCCATCGATATGCATAAGGGAAACGGGGCCGGCTTGGCGAGCGCCCGCCAACGCCCCCAAAAGGATCGAACAACCCCCGCCGATGACCAAGGCAAACTCACCCTGTCTGCAGGCTTCGCCCAATCGCTTCGCCAAAGCGATGTTGAACGCGCGCATGGCGTGGCCGTTGCGTAGCCGTGTGCCTGGCTGGGCTTCGGGGGAATAGCGGGGGCGGGGTAGTTCCTGGGGGGCATGCGCGCCGATCGCCTCCAGTAGGCCGGCGGCCATCAGCGCCGAGGGCGCTCGCCATGTGCCGGGTTCGTGGCCGGGGTGTGGGGGGCTTAGTC
>NZ_LGIR01000013.1:0-395632 GCF_001187875.1 Pseudomonas sp. RIT-PI-a | reverse complement strand
GCTGATAATCTTGTTGACTAACAGTCTTAACTCACAAGCACCCACACGAATTGCTTGATTCAATTGTTAAAGAGCGGTGGGTTGATTCTTTCGTCTCAACCGAGGCGCGCATTCTACGCTGGCCTCACATTCTGTCAAGCGTTTATTTCGAAGTATTTTTCCAGAAACCTGAACAACTTCAAACACTTGACTCGCTTCGATCACTCGTCAGCGGGAGGCGAATTCTACAGCGTTTCAAACCGCTGTCAACCACCTTTTTCACCGCTTCCGAACTTGAAGATCGAAGCACTTCCTCACTGCCTGAACGACTAACTCATTGATTAACAAGGCGTTTATCGTTTCGGCTGCGCCGGAAGTGGGGCGAATTATAGACACTTGAAATCTGCCGTCAACCCCCAATTCAGAAAACCGTCATAAACCTTATTCACGTGCTGCTCCTATATAGAAGCAGCACTACACCACGCCTGCGGCGTGGAGTTGGTCATAGGTCTGGGCATCCATGTTCAACAGCTGCTGCAGGACTTCCTGGGTATGCTCGCTCAGCAAAGGAGGCGCATGTCGGTACTCCACGGGACTTGCGCTCAGCCGTAGTGGGCTGGCGACCATGGGGAGGGTGCCCGCCAGAGGATGTTTCAGTTGAATGGCCAGCCCTCTGGCAAGCACCTGAGGGTCGGCGAACACCTGGGCCAGATCATTTATCGGGCCGCAGGGCACGCCAGCAACTTCGAGTTCGGTGACCCACTGCTGGGTCGTCTTGAACACCGTCGCCTGCCGGATCAAGGGTATCAGCTGCGTGCGATTGGCTACCCGCTGCTGGTTGGAGGCGAAGCGGGGGTCGGTGGCCCACTCGGGATGGCCGGCCACCTGGGCGAACTTGGCGAACTGGCTATCGTTGCCCACCGTCAGGATGAAATCGCCGTCGGCGGTGGGAAAATCCTGATAGGGCACGATGTTTGGATGGGCATTGCCCAAGCGCCCAGGCGCGACCCCTGTGGTGAGGTAGTTCATGGCTTGGTTGGCCAGACAGGCTACCTGCACGTCCAGCAGGGCCATGTCGATCTGCTGGCCACCGCCGCCTTTGTCGCGATGCGCCAATGCAGCCAATATGGCGACAGTGGAATACAGACCGGTCAGGATGTCAGTCAGAGCGACGCCCACCTTGGCGGGTCCGGCACCAGGATCGCCATCGGCCTTGCCGGTGAGGCTCATCAGGCCGCCCATGCCTTGCACCATGAAGTCGTACCCTGGGCGGGTGGCATAGGGGCCGGTCTGGCCGAAACCGGTGATCGAGCAGTAGATCAGTTGCGGATTAACGGCACTGAGTGACGCATAGTCCAGCCCATACGCGGCCAGACCGCCGACCTTGAAGTTCTCGATGAGAATGTCGGAGTTCTCAGCCAGCTCGCGGATCAACTGTTGCCCCTCGGGCCGAGTGAAATCGATGGTAACCGAGCGCTTGTTGCGATTGGCCGCCAAGTAATAGGCGGCTTCACCCGTGCTGTTGCCTGCCTGATCCACCAGAAACGGCGGTCCCCAGGCTCGGGTGTCGTCACCCCGGCCTGGACGTTCGACCTTGATGACCTCGGCGCCGAGGTCGGCGAGGATCTGACCCGCCCAGGGCCCGGCCAGCACCCGTGACAGATCGAGTACACGAAGATGCGAAAGCGCGCCCATGACGACCTCCTGTCAATAGAAGGCTTGCAGGCCGGTTTGCGCACGCCCCAGGATCAAGGCGTGCACGTCGTGGGTGCCTTCGTAGGTATTGACCACCTCCAGGTTGACCAGATGGCGGGCAATGCCGAATTCGTCGGAGATGCCGTTGCCGCCGAGCATGTCTCGGGCCATGCGTGCGATGTCCAGGGATTTGCCGCAGGAGTTGCGCTTCATGATCGAGGTGATCTCCACCGCCGCGGTGCCTTCGTCTTTCATCCGCCCCAGACGCAGGCAGCCTTGCAAGGCGAGGGTGATCTCGGTCTGCATGTCGGCCAGCTTCTTCTGGATGAGTTGGTTGGCGGCGAGCGGGCGACCGAACTGCTGGCGATCCAGGGTGTACTGCCGAGCGGTGTGCCAGCAGAATTCCGCTGCCCCCAACGCGCCCCAAGAGATGCCGTAACGCGCGGAGTTCAGGCAGGTGAACGGCCCCTTGAGACCACGCACATCGGGAAACATGTTTTCTTCCGGGACGAACACGTTGTCCATGACGATTTCACCGGTGATGGAGGCGCGCAGGCCGACCTTGCCGTGAATGGCGGGTGCGCTGAGGCCGGCCCAGCCTTTTTCCAGAATGAAGCCGCGGATGTCACCCGCATCGTCCTTGCCCCACACCACGAACACGTCGGCAATCGGGCTGTTGGTGATCCACATCTTGCTGCCGCTCATGCGGTAGCCGCCGTCGACCTTGCGCGCCCGTGTAACCATGGCGCCTGGATCGGAGCCGTGGTCGGGTTCGGTCAGGCCGAAGCAGCCGATCCACTCGCCACTGGCCAATTTGGGCAGGTATTTCTGCTTTTGCGCTTGAGTGCCGAATTCATTGATTGGAACCATCACCAATGACGACTGCACGCTCATCATCGAGCGGTAGCCGGAGTCCACCCGCTCTACCTCACGGGCGATCAGGCCATAGCAGACGTAGTTGAGACCACTGCCGCCGAATTCTTCCGGGATCGTGGCGCCGAGCAGACCCATCTCGCCCATTTCGCGAAAGATGGAGGGGTCGGTGGTTTCATGACGAAAGGCTTCCAGGACACGCGGCATGAGCTTGTCCTGCGCGTACTGCTCCGCACTGTCGCGCACCATGCGCTCTTCCTGGGTAAGTTGCTGGTCCAGTAGCAGTGGGTTGATCCAGTTGAACCTTGCCATGTGTCCGTCCTCTCGAAATCGATATGCCGGCAGATTAGGCCGCTGTGGCTTGGCGGACAAAGCAGGATTACGCATGGGCTTGTGATAATTTCTCACTTCATAAGTGGGCCATGGTGCACAGCGCCGGGACTTGAGTGAGGAACGGTTACATGCGCAGACGAATACCTAGTACGGCCGCACTGATCTGCTTCGAGGCGGCGGCGCGCCATGAGAGCTTCACCAAGGCGTCTGCCGAGCTGTTCCTGACCCAGGGGGCGGTTTGCAGGCAGATTGCCAATCTCGAGGCGTTTCTCGATGTGCGCCTGTTTCGACGCTCCAAGCGAGGCGTGAAGCTGACCGAAGCGGGATTGTCATACAGCCGCCGGGTGGCTGCGCAACTCGATGCCGTGGAGCGCGAGACGCTGGCGGTGATGGGGCAGCAGGGCGCCAGTACCCTGGAGATGGCCGTGGTGCCGACCTTCGGTACCCAATGGCTGCTGCCGCGACTCAAGGACTTCCAGCGGCATAACCCGCAGATCACGGTCCACCTGACCAACCGGACTCGACCTTTCCTGTTCGCTGATACCGACTTCGATGCGGCGATCTACTTCGGGGACGGTGACTGGCCGGGCACGCAGACCAGCAGGCTAATGGAAGAGCATCCCGTTCCCGTGTGCAGTCCGGCGCTTCTGCAAGGGCAGTCGGCATTGACGCCGGCCCGCATTGCCGAACTTGCGCTGCTGCAGCAGAGCACTCGTCCCTATGCATGGCGACAGTGGTTTGCCAGCCTGGACATGAACGTACCGCGTGATTTGAGCGGTCCGCGCTATGAGCTGTTCTCCATGCTGGCTCAAGCAGCGGTGCACGAAATGGGGATTGCGCTCATACCTCCGTTTCTGATCCAGCGGGAATTGCGCGAGGGCAGCCTGGTCGTTGCTAATGCCCACGAGCTGACCAGTTCCAAAGCCTATTACCTGGCCGTGCCGGACAGGCATCGCGAGCTGGGATCGCTGCGGGTTTTTCGCGATTGGCTGATGCAGCAGGCGCAGGATTATCACGCAATGGAAGGGCGCCAGCATCGCTGACGATGCGTAGTGGTGCCTTGAAAGACCCTACAGATATATGTTTTTGGCGCGTTTCTGAAACATACGAAAAATGGCGAATTTTCAGCGCCAGCCTTTGCACTGCCTGACTATGGCGTGTTTTTGACGCTGATTGGTCTCTACCCTGCAAATATTTCGCAAAATATTTCGACGCATCCAGTCATCGCTGTAAGTACCGATCTAGAAGGCTTTGAGGCCTACCGCTGTGACATTCGGTCACAGCGTGACTTGTAGTGCTTTGCGTGTATCGCTCCACAACCTGTTGAAGCCGCTCGTCGGGGCCTGCAAAATGCCGCGGCCCGCCGTTTTCAGGCGGTATCGTGCTGATGGGCCATCGCAGAATGAGCCATAGCCAGTGCTTGGGTACGACCAGGAAGAAGATCCAGCAGGAGATATAACGTGCACATTGGTGTTCCTCTCGAAACGCAGCAGGGCGAGACACGTGTAGCCGCCACCCCGGAGACCATCAAGAAGCTGGTCGCTCAGGGCCATGTGGTGACGGTTGAAAGTGGCGCAGGCGTGCGCGCGAGCGTGACCGACGGTGCCTATGAGGCCGCTGGCGCGATCATTGGCAGCGCGGCGCAGGTGTTTGCCACGCAGCTGGTGCTCAAGGTCAATCCCCCCAACGACGCAGAACTGTTGCAGATGAGCACCGGTACGGTGCTGCTGGGCATGCTCAACCCGTTCAACAACGAGTTGATCGCCAAGATGGCGGAGCGGGGCATCAGTGCTTTCGCCCTCGAGGCAGCGCCTCGTACGTCACGCGCGCAGAGCCTGGACGTGCTGTCTTCGCAAGCCAACATCGCCGGCTACAAGTCGGTTCTGCTGGCGGCGCATCACTACCCACGGTTCATGCCGATGCTGATGACCGCAGCCGGTACCGTCAAGGCGGCACGGGTGCTGATTCTGGGTGCCGGTGTGGCGGGGCTGCAGGCCATCGCCACAGCCAAGCGCCTGGGTGCGGTGATCGAGGCCTCGGACGTACGTCCTGCGGTGAAGGAGCAGATCGAATCGCTGGGGGCGAAGTTCATCGATGTGCCGTATGAAACCGACGAGGAACGCGAATGCGCCGAAGGCACGGGGGGTTACGCCCGGCCCATGCCTGCCAGCTGGATGCAGCGTCAGGCGCAGGCGGTTCACGAGCGCGCCAAGCAGGCTGACATCGTCATCACCACTGCGCTGATTCCAGGGCGCAAGGCGCCTACGTTGCTCAGCGCCGAAACAGTGGCACAGATGAAGCCTGGCTCGGTGGTGATCGACCTCGCAGCCCTGCAGGGCGGCAACTGCCCACTGACCGTGGCCGATCAGGTGGTGGTGCATAACGGCGTGAC
Organism: Pseudomonas sp. RIT-PI-a; assembly: GCF_001187875.1. Lineage (NCBI taxonomy): Bacteria > Pseudomonadati > Pseudomonadota > Gammaproteobacteria > Pseudomonadales > Pseudomonadaceae > Pseudomonas > Pseudomonas sp. RIT-PI-a. The sequence goes on along the minus strand of NZ_LGIR01000013.1, from coordinate 390,360 downwards.
CATCGTCGGGCCGACCAACCTGCCGGCGCAGGTGGGTGCCGACGCTTCGGCGCTGTATGCCCGCAACCTACTGGATTTCATGAAGCTGCTGTTCGACAAGGAAGGGCAGTTCACCATCAACCTGGAAGACGACATCGTCGCCGCGTGCCTGATGTGCCGCGATGGCCAGATCGTGCGCAAGAACGGCTGAGGACACTACAAATGGAAGACATGCTGATCTCCCACGGTATCTACAACCTGATCATTTTCGTGCTGGCCATCTATGTCGGCTATCACGTGGTCTGGAACGTGACACCTGCGCTGCACACACCACTAATGGCCGTGACCAACGCCATTTCGGCCATTGTCATCGTTGGTGCCATGCTCGCCGCAGCGCTGACCGTGACGCCTCTGGGCAAGACCATGGGCACCCTTGCCGTTGCGCTGGCAGCGGTGAACGTATTCGGCGGGTTCCTGGTGACCCGGCGGATGCTGGAGATGTTCAAGAAGAAAGCCCCGAAAGTGAAGGATGAGGCGTCCAAACAATGAGCATGAACCTGGTTACGCTTCTTTATCTGGTGGCATCGGTGTGCTTCATCCAGGCATTGAAGGGTCTGTCCCATCCAACCACGTCGCGACGCGGCAACCTGTTCGGCATGCTGGGCATGACCCTCGCGGTGCTCACCACCGTCGGCCTGATCTACAAGCTGGGCGCAGAACTGGCAACCGCCGGCATCGGCTACGTGCTGGTCGGTCTGCTGGTGGGCGGTACCGCTGGGTCGATCATGGCCAAGCGCGTGGAAATGACCAAGATGCCGGAGCTGGTGGCCTTCATGCACAGCATGATCGGTCTGGCGGCGGTGTTCATCGCTATCGCCGCCGTGGTCGAGCCGCAATCGCTGGGCATCGTCGCGCACCTGGGTGACGCGATTCCAACCGGTAACCGCCTGGAACTGTTCCTGGGCGCAGCGATTGGCGCCATCACCTTTTCCGGCTCGGTGATTGCCTTTGGCAAGCTGTCCGGCAAATACAAGTTCCGCCTGTTCCAGGGCGCGCCCGTACAGTTTGCCGGCCAGCACAAGCTCAATCTGCTGATCGGCCTGGGTACCTTGCTGTGTGGTCTGATCTTCATGTTCACGGGCAGCTATGCCGCCTTTGGCCTGATGCTGGCCCTGGCGTTCGTCCTGGGTGTGCTGTTGATCATCCCGATCGGCGGGGCCGGCCTGCCGGGGGGGGGGTCCATGCTCAACAGCTATTCGGGCTGGGCTGCAGCGGGCATCGGATTCTCGCTGAACAACTCGATGCTGATCATCGCCGGTTCGCTGGTGGGTTCCAGCGGTGCGATTCTGTCCTACATCATGTGCAAGGCGATGAACCGTTCGTTCTTCAACGTCATTGGCGGTGGCTTCGGCGCCGTTGCGGACGCGGGCCCGGCGGGTGCCAAGGAAGCACGGCCAGTGAAATCGGGTTCGGCGGACGATGCCACGTTCCTGCTGACCAACGCCGACACCGTGATCATCGTGCCTGGCTATGGCCTGGCCGTGGCCCGCGCGCAGCATGCGCTCAAGGAGCTGACCGAGAAACTGACCCACGCCGGCGTGACCGTCAAATACGCGATCCATCCGGTGGCCGGACGTATGCCGGGGCATATGAACGTGCTGCTAGCCGAAGCCGAAGTGCCTTATGACCAGGTCTTCGAGATGGACGACATCAACTCCGAGTTCGGCCAGGCCGACGTGGTGCTGGTGCTCGGCGCCAACGACGTGGTCAACCCGGCGGCCAAGAACGATCCGAAATCACCCATTGCGGGGATGCCGATCCTTGAAGCGTTCAAAGCCAAGACCATCATCGTCAACAAGCGCTCGATGGCCAGCGGCTACGCCGGTTTGGACAACGAGCTGTTCTACCTGGACAAGACCATGATGGTCTTCGGCGATGCCAAGAAAGTCATCGAAGACATGGTCAAAGCTGTGGAGTAAACGCCGCACCAGGCGCTGCACTGTGAACGGCTAACCCCGCCCATGGCGGGGTTTTTTGCATCTACGGTAAAAGTGTTTTACGGGAAAAGGTGCGGAATAGAGCGGTTGATGCGACTTTGGTCGCAGGACGCGACTGCCTGCATTCACTAGACTGCGCAGCACGCGTTTCGCTTCTCGGGATAATGAACATGCACGCTGACCGTATTCGCCTGGCTTCCTTGCAGGACAAGATAATGAGCGCCGCCCAGGCGGCTGAACTGATCGAAGATGGCATGACCGTGGGCATGAGTGGCTTCACCCGTGCCGGGGAGGCCAAGGCCGTTCCCCAGGCGCTGGCGGAACGCGCGCTGCGCATACCGCTCAAGATCAGCCTGATGACTGGCGCAAGCCTGGGCAATGACCTGGACAAGCAGTTGACCGAAGCCGGCGTGCTGGCCCGGCGCATGCCATTCCAGGTCGACAGCACCTTGCGCAAGGCCATCAATGCCGGCTCGGTGATGTTCATCGACCAGCATCTGTCCGATACCGTGGAACAGCTGCGCAACCGCCAGATCAAGGCCGTCGACCTGGCCGTCATCGAATGCGTCGCCATTACCGAGGAAGGGCATCTGGTGCTCAGTACATCGGTGGGCAACTCGGCAAGTTTCGCGATCCTGGCCGAACAGGTGATCGTCGAGATCAACCTGGCGCAGCCATTGGAGCTGGAAGGGCTGCACGACATCTATATTCCCAGCTATCGGCCCACACGCCTGCCGATCCCGGTGTTGAGCGCCGATACCCGCATCGGTCGCTGCGCGGTACAGATCGATCCAGCGAAGATCAGCGCCATCGTCATCAGCCAGCAGGCCGACTCACCGTCGACCGTGCTGCCACCGGACGACGATACCCAGGCGATCGCGGGCCATCTGGTGGACTTTTTCAAGAGCGAGGTCGACGCAGGGCGTTTGACCAACAGCCTCATGCCGTTGCAGGCGGGCATCGGCACCATCGCCAATGCGGTGATGCACGGCCTGCTGGATTCACCGTTCGACAACCTGACGATGTACTCCGAAGTGCTGCAGGATTCGACCTTCGACCTGTTCGATGCCGGCAAGCTGGCGTTCGCTTCGGGCAGCTCCATGACCTTGTCGGCACGCAAGCACGCGGAAGTCTTCAGCCACTTCGAACGATACAAATCGCGCCTGGTGCTACGTCCGCAGGAGATTTCCAATCACCCGGAGGTGATTCGACGCCTGGGCATCATCGGTATCAACACTGCGCTGGAGTTCGACCTGTACGGCAACGTTAACTCTACCCATGTCTGCGGCACCCGGATGATGAATGGCATCGGCGGGTCGGGTGATTTTGCGCGCAACGCCCACCTAGCCATCTTCGTCACCAAATCGATTGCCAAGGGTGGTGCAATTTCCAGCGTCGTACCCATGGTCAGCCATGTCGACCACACCGAACACGACGTCGATATCCTGGTGACCGAGCAGGGCCTGGCGGATCTGCGCGGCCTGGCACCGCGGGAGCGGGCGCAGGCGGTGATCGATAACTGTGTTCATCCCCAGTATCGAGAGGCCCTGCAGGGCTATTTCGATCAGGCATGCCTACGTGGCGGCCACACGCCTCATGTCTTGCAGGAAGCACTGCAATGGCACATTAACCTGGAAGAGACCGGGCGCATGTTGGCAGGCTGAAGCGCACAGTTTAGCTGTGATGCAATACAGTTCTTGGAAGTGGTATCTGGACTCACCAGCACGAAGCATAAACTGTACTACTGTACGGGTAGAAATCGAGGTCGAGTTGCTTGGAGTGAATGCATATCGAGCAAAAATGCACTACTTGAGGGCAGACCCGTACAGTTGCCTCATTCCAGAGCAAGACAGTTGGGTTTAACAGTCAACTGACCGCACACAATACAGGTGAACTGTGCCTACTGTTCTGGACAGGGAACGCGGAAAATGGGTACCAGATAAACCACTACTCAGCCCCGCCACAAGCGGAAGGATGTACATCATGGAACGTACCCTCAGTTCCGATCTGTTCCAGGCCAACACCAAAACTGCTCAAACTTCGGCTCCTCTGCGCTTTTTCGCCAACCTGATGCTTTGGCAGCGCCGTATCGCCAGCCGCCATCAACTGGCTCGTCTGGATGCTCGTCTGCTGGCCGATGCCGGTATCAGCGAAGCCCAGCGTTGCGAAGAGTTGAGCAAGCCGTTCTGGCGTTGATGCAACGCCGCGCTGGTGACAGAGCCTGAAGGCCGAACCAGCAACGAATTCTAAAAAAGCCCGTCGCGGTCAACGCTGACGGGCTTTTTTTTGCCTGCACAAAAGCTGACAGATACAGTTATGTGATTATGGTCAAAGACCATAACAGTTGAATCATCGCTCACGCTGGATGGTCGGAGTGCTGGCGCCCGAAGCTTCGAGGCGCTCTAATAAGCTTCATAGCGCTCAAACTTCGCCTTGATCTGGAGATCCATCATGTCCCGTAATCATCTGTTGGGTGCCGCCGTATTGTTGGCTCTGGCCAGCGGCGCGCAGGCTTCAAGCTTCGTCGTCACGACCGATGCACTGGTCCGTGGGGTCAATGCATCGACCAATGCAACCTCTGACCTGTCTTCCTCGCTGCGCGACAACAAGATCGTGCGTGAAGCGCGGGACGATGCGGCGAGCTTCGTCGCCAGCCAGGGCGATATCCGCGGTGCCAAGCTGGAAAGCGCTTTTGCCCATATCCGCAAGGTCGCCCCGCAGATGCAGGCCAGCGACGCGCAACTGGCCCAGGCCATTCTGGCCATCTGATGCTCTGCAACGGGTACCTCCCGCAGATGAAGAATGCGGCAGGCTGCTGCAGCCTGCACATCGCGGGTGGTTCTCGGACCCACGTTGGGCTAGCCTTGCCGGCCCAATCGCTCTACATCTGAAGCCTGATGCGTTATTTGCCACTGATTCTCGTCATCTGGGCGTCGTCGGCTGCGGCCTTCGACGTGAGTCTGCAGTCCTCGGTGATCACCTTGTATGTGACCAGCAAGGTCACGACGGCCCCCTTCGATCGCAAGTTGATCCTGTCTGCCCGTGACGATGCTGCGTGCTTCGTCGCCAGCAATGGGCGATGTCGTGGGGCACGGCTGCAGGCAGCTCTGGCGAGCATTCGCCAGAAGCACCCACAAATTGCTGCCAGCGACCTTGAACTGGCGCAGGCGATACTCGTCCAATAGACACCTCGTATTACGGAGAAGCTCCATGCGTACCCCGCTGATTGCCGCTACCCTCGGCCTGTTCTTGTTGGCCGATGTGGCCCAGGCCCAAACTGTCGTGGCCACCAGTAATATCATCGTTCGTGCATTCGGCCGATCGATCGATTTCACGTCCGACACCACCACTTCGATCCGTGACTCCAAGGTGGTCCTGGAAGCTCGGGACGATGCGGCCAGCTATGTGGCCAGCCAGGGCGATATTCGTGGCGCCCAACTGGAGGCGGCTTTCAATACGCTGCGCGAACGCGTTCCACAGGCGCGCAGCGCCAGTGACCAGGATCTCGCCGAAGCCATTCTCGCACTGTGAGACGATTGGCCAGCTGGCTGCTGGCGGCAGGCCTTCTGCTGACGACGGCGCAGGCCACTGCCGGCTTGCAGCTGGTCCTTGATCGCAGCGGGCTGGACGCTCGACAGGCCGATGCCAGCCAGGCACTGCTCGACGATGCGATGGCTGCATTGCCGCCGCGCTTCGTCGAGCAACTGGACCGCCGGATCGACGTCAGTTGGTCGTCGCGCATGCCTGACAACGCCTATGGTCAGGCCTCCCTGGTCTCGAGCCTGGAGTTGAACCTGAACCAGCTGCAAGGACTGGCCGATGGCTCTTCGGCCCAGCGGCGGACCAACCGTCCCCACGGTACGGTGCGCGAGGAGCTGCTGGCCACCGTGCTTCACGAGCTGACCCATATCTATGACCGCGCGCGCCTCTGGACACCTGCCGAGCGCACGCTGGTCAGCCGCTGCGGCCGACAGGATGCAAGCCTGGGCAAGGTAGGCCTGCCCGATGAGTGCCGCGGCCAGACGACTCGCCGCTTCACCCTGAGCGACGATCCACGCCTGTTGGACCTGGCCGGCTGGCAGCAATATGTCGGGCGCCGGGGCGAGCGCGAAGAGCAGAACCGTCAGATCGTGCGCAGCCCTGATATCTATGAGGTGAGCAGCCCCAAGGAATTCGTCGCGGTCAACATGGAGTATTTTCTCCTCGACCCGACCTATGCCTGTCGTCGTCCGGCACTGTTCGAATATTTCAAGGCGCGGTTCGACTGGGCGCCCGCACGCCAGCAAAGCTGTGCTCAAGGCCTGCCGTATCTGAATGCGGGCAGCGACTTTGCCAAGACGCCGCTGGGCAAGATCGATCCTGAACGGGTCTATGCGGTGGACTACCTGCTGGCCGAGGCCAATCAGAACCTGGCCAGCCGCTGGGGGCACAGCATGCTGCGCCTGGTCATCTGCGCACCGGGGCGGCCACGTGGCCCGGACTGTCGACTGGATCTGGAACAGCACCTGGTGTTGTCCTACCGCGCGTTCGTCAATGACGTGCAGCTTTCCACCTGGGGCGGGCTGATGGGGCAATACCCCTCGCGCCTGTTCGTGTTGCCGTTGTCGCAGGTGATCGACGAATACACCAAGACCGAACTGCGCAGTCTGGCTTCGGTGCCGCTAAAGCTGGATCGGCCGGAGATCGAGTCTTTGGTGCGCCATGCGGCCGAAATGCATTGGAGCTACGACGGCAGCTACTACTTTCTGTCCAACAACTGTGCGGTGGAAAACCTCAAGCTGCTGCGCAGTGGTACGCATGATCCGCGCTTGCAGGGTATCGACAGCATCTTGCCTAACGGCTTGCTCGAGGTTCTGGAAGGCCGCGGGCTGGCCGATGGCAGCGTACTGGATGATCCGCGCGAGGCACTGCGCCTGGGTTATCGGTTCGATTCGTATCGCGATCGCTATCAGGCCATGTTCGAGGTGCTGCGCAAGCATCTGCCGATTCCGCAGCAAAGCGTCGAAGCGTGGTTGGAGCAGAGCGCGCAGCAGCGGCAACCCTGGTTTGCCCAGGCCGATCTGCGCACCAGTGCCGCGCTGCTGTTGCTGGAGCAGGCCAGTTACCGACGTCAGCTGCTGTTGGCCCAGGAGGAAGTGAAGCAGCGCTACCTGGGTGCTCGCGAGCTGGGTGATGGTAGCGTGGCCAATGCCAACCAGATGTTGCAGGAGATCCTCGCCAACAGCGGATTTCTCAGCCGACCGGCGGAGTTGCTCGACAACGGGGGCTACGGTCTGCCGCAGACGGCGGAGTGGCAGCGCCTGGAATCGGAAAGCAGTCAGCGCCAGCAACAGCTGCAGCGCCTGAGTACCGATCTGGACAAAGAGGTGAGGGCGCTGCTGACGCCTGAGCGGGCTAGGGAAATTGCGGCCACCGAAGCGAATCTGAAGCAGGTGGGGGAGCATCTGCGTGAGTTGCACAAGGCGGCGGGGGGGTTGGTGTTGCCCTAGGTGGGACCGTTGGATCTTGGTGATCTGACTGGCCTCTTCGCGGGCAGAGCCTGCTCCCGCAAGGTCAATTGTATCGTTTTGAATGGCGAAAGGTTGTTGAAAGCTTGCCGACTTAGCATCGACTCACCCCCGGCGTAAGACCGGCCGGCCAGAAAGCAGCATCCAGATGCGCTTTCGGCCTCTTGAACAACAACAATGGTGAAACCGATGTCCTTGATGATCCCTACCCGTAGTGCCTCCCTTCCCATACTCCCGGCTCTTGCCATTCTTCGCTGAACCTATCGTTCTTCGTCCTTAGCCGCGCTGTGCCTGGAGTATTCCCATGCTGACATTCCTTGGCTTTGCCATGGTCATCACGTTCATGTTCCTGATCATGACCAAGCGCCTTTCCGCGCTGATCGCCTTGATCATCGTGCCTATCCTGTTCGCCCTGTTCGGTGGTTTCGCACCGGAAATCGGCCCGATGATGCTTGCGGGCATCACCAAGCTTGCGCCGACCGGCGTGATGCTGATGTTCGCCATCCTGTATTTCGCACTGATGATCGATTCAGGTTTGTTCGACCCGGCAGTGCGCAAGATCCTCAAGCTGGTCAAGGGCGACCCTCTGAAAGTCTCGGTCGGTACCGCCGTGCTGGCGCTGATCGTTTCGCTGGACGGTGACGGCGCGACCACCTACATGATCTGCGTGGCGGCCATGCTGCCGCTGTACCAGCGCATCGGCATGAGCCCGAGGATCATGGCCGGCTTGATCATCCTGGCAGGCGGGGTCATGAACATGACGCCGTGGGGTGGTCCCACTGCACGTGCCGCCAGCGCCTTGCATGTCGACCCTTCGGACATCTTCGTGCCGATGATCCCGGCCATGGCGTTCGGCGTCATCGCCATCCTGGTGATTGCCTACATGTATGGCAAGCGCGAGCGGGTTCGCCTGGGCGAGCTGCATTTGCAAGGCGATGAAATAGACCACAGCGAGATCAGCGTCTCGCAGTACCCGGACGCGCGCCGGCCCAAATTGATCTGGTTCAACGGCGGCTTGACCCTGCTGTTGATGGTGACCTTGATCATGGGCCTGCTGCCGCTGCCGGTGCTGTTCATGATCGCGTTCAGTATCGCCATGATCGTCAACTACCCGTGCCTGGAAGCGCAGAAGGCACGTGTTGCCGCTCACTCCGGCAGCGTTCTGGCAGTGGTCGGGTTGATCTTTGCCGCGGGTATCTTCACCGGCATCCTGACCGGTACCGGCATGGTCGACGCCATGTCCAAGAGCCTGCTGGCCGTGATTCCGGATGCCATGGGCCCGTACCTGGCCGTGATCACCGCGTTGGTCAGCATGCCGTTCACCTTTTTCATGTCGAACGATGCCTTCTACTACGGCGTCCTGCCGGTACTCGCCGAAGCGGCTGCGCACTACGGTATCTCGCCGGTCGAGATGGCGCGTGCCTCGATCGTCGGACAGCCGGTGCACCTGCTCAGCCCGCTGGTTCCCTCGACCTACCTGCTGGTGGCCCTGGCCGGTATCGAGTTCGGTGACCACCAACGCTTCACCCTCAAGTGGGCAGTACTGGTTTGCCTGTGCATAATGTTCGCCGCACTGGCCATGGGGATCTTTCCTCTGTTCAGCAGTCTATAAATCTTATTCGCGGGCCAGGCCGGATGACGTTGCGCCGCTGCCATTCACAGGTAGCGGCGCCATAGTCTCCGGCCTTGCGTCGCCCTGGCCTCCAACACGAAGGACTTCACATGGAATGGTTCACCAACCCGGAAATCTGGGTTGCTTTCTTGACCCTGACAGCACTGGAAATCGTGCTGGGCATCGACAACATCATCATGATCTCGATCCTGGTGAGCCGGATGCCCAAGCATATGCAGGCGCGTACGCGAATCTTCGGCCTGGCGCTGGCGATGGTCACGCGTATCCTGCTGCTGCTTTCGATCACCTGGGTCATGCGCCTGACCGCCGACCTGTTCGTGGTGTTCGGCCAGGGCATCTCCGGGCGTGATCTGATTCTGTTCTTCGGTGGCCTGTTCCTGCTGTGGAAAAGCTCGCAAGAGATCTACCACGGCATGGAAGGCGAAGAAGAGGGCGGGGACGAAGTTGCAGGCAAGGGCGGCAACTTCATCTACACCATCATTCAGATCGCCATCATCGACATCGTGTTTTCGCTGGATTCGGTCATTACCGCGGTCGGCATGGTGTCCCATGTGCCGGTCATGGTCGCTGCGATCATCGTCGCGGTGTTGGTGATGATGGTCGCCTCGGGCACCATCAGCCGCTTCATCGATCAGCATCCGTCGCTGAAGATGCTGGCGCTGTCGTTCCTGCTGGTGGTCGGTACCGTACTGATCGCCGAAGCCTTCGATGTGCATGTGCCCAAGGGCTACGTGTATTTCGCCATGGCCTTCTCCCTGGCCGTGGAAGCGATCAACATCAAGATGCGTACCGCCATCGCGCGCAAGCGTCGCGAGTCTCAGGAAGAGTCCTGAGCCTGCAGAGCTGCGTGCTGCCCTGGCGGCACGCAGTGATGGCCAGCAATGTGCTATGAACGACTCGCCGGTCAGGGAGTCTGTTCCATTGACTTGGCCGATTTCGATGGAAGGGATTCATGCACGAGCGGGTGAAAAGCGCTCCAGGTACACAGCGCCGCCTGTTGTGCCTGTGGCTTCTGGCAGCGGCGCTGTTGTGCGCCGGCCGTGAATCCTTGGCGCTGGACCGTTTCCAGGTTGAAGGCTATCTGTTGCCCAATGGCCTGCAACTGCTGCTCAAGCCTGGCGACGAACGTGCCCATGTGTCCATCCGCCTGGTTGTCGGCGTGGGTTTCGACGACTTCTCCTGCGCCGATCAGGAATTGCCCCACCTGCTCGAGCACCTGCTGTTCAGCGGTATCGACGAGCACGGCGAAGGCGGCCTCGAAGAGCGCATGCAAGCGCTGGGCGGCGAATGGAATGCCTTCACCAGCAGTGCCGACACCACTTTCGTGATCGAAGCACCGGCGCGCAATCAGCGCAAGGTGCTCGACCTGCTGCTGGCCGCCATCACCCAGACCAGAATCGATGACAACGTCCTGGCAAGCACCAAGCGCATCATCGAGCACGAAGATGGCACCCATCACTCCCACCTGCAGCACCTGCTCGACAAGCCAGCTCAGGACAGCAATGCCAGTAGCCAGTTGGCCATCGAGTTGGGGCTCAAGTGTCCGCAGCCTGCGGAAGTCACCGATCTGACCCTGGAACAGGTGCGTGAGGTTCGGCAGAACTGGTATGCACCGAACAACATGAGCCTGATCGTCGTCGGAGGCCTGGACAAGTTGTTGCCCGCCTATCTTGAGCGGACCTGGGGCGCGCTGGACGCGATCGAGCCCAGCGATCATCAGGATCTTCGTACAGTCACCCACGAAGCCGAGCCGCAGGCCGACCTCATACGCGGCTGGCTGGGCGACGACGCCACGCTTCACCTGTATTTCCTCGAACCGGTGCTGGATACCGCACACCCGGCGACGCTGGACCTGCTGCAAAGTTATCTGGAGTGGGAGCTGTACCGCGAACTGCGACTGGCCCACGGATTGTCGTACGGCCCCTGGGTGGCCCGCGAGTCGTATGGCGACAGCGGCCTGTTGAGCCTGAATGCCGCGGTGGACCAGGCCGATATCGGTCAGGCAGGTCTGGTCATGGGGCAGATGATCGCGCGTCTGCGCGACAACGGTGTGGACGCTGCGACCTTCAAGCGCCTCAAGAACCTGGCGATTGCCCGGCAAGCATGGGCGGCACAAGGCAACATTGTCTTGGCCGACTACTATTGGGGGGCATTGGCCGACTATACCGACGGCCGCTTTGCCAGCCCGGCACGGCAGTTGGGGCAGGTCACCGTGGAAGATGCCAATACTGCATTGCGTCAGCTGGTCAGCAAGCCGGGGTACATACGTGTGGAAAAACCGCTGCTCAGCTATGACCAGTTCTATCAGCTTGCCTGGGCAGTGTTGATCGGCCTGGCACTAATGCTGATGGGCCTGATCGTATGGCGGCGTCGCGCCAAACGACACTGAGCCCTGCCAGAGCCGTCTTCTGATTGCCGTTTCTTTGCCTTTTTTGTGTGGAAGACCATGCCGTACTTCGTCCAGCGACTCATCGACCTTATCAAACGCTATCCGGGCGTGATCGCGCTGGGCGGTTTCCTGTCCGGGATCGGCAGCTTCGTGCTGGTCGATCGGCAGGCAGGGCTGGCCAGCTGGATCGCGGTGGTGATGCTGCTGACCTGGGTCTGGCTGATGCTGGAAAACACCTTCACCCAGTTGTTCGCACGGGTGTTCAAGCGCGAGATACCGACGCCGGTGCTGCGCTATGCCACGCAGATGATCCACCAGGAAAGTCTGTTCTTCGTGCTGCCTTTCTTCTATATCACCACCACATGGAACAGTGGCCAGTGGGTGTTCACCGGCTTGCTGACCCTGGCCGGGCTGGTGTCGATCATCGATCCGCTGTACTACAAATGGGTCGCGCCCCGGCGCTGGCTGTTCATGGCGCTGCACACCTTCACGCTGTTCGCGGCGTTGCTCACGGCGCTGCCGATCATCCTGCACCTGACCACCGACGAAAGCTTCAAGCTGGCGCTGGCCATCGCCATGCTGCTGGCTTTTCCAAGCCTCGCCGTCAGCTTTCCGATCAATCACTGGCGCCGGGGCGTGGCGCTGGTGGGGGTGACCCTGATGATCGGCGGCGCCGGGTGGCTGCTGCGTTCCTGGGTACCGCCTGCGACCCTGTGGCTGACGGAGGTGGCGGTGACCACGGAGCTGGACAACCGTAGCCGCACTCACGGGGACAGTCTGGAGACGGTCAGCGCGGCGCAACTGCGCAGTGGTGGTCTGTATGCCTACACCGCAATCAACGCCCCACGGGGCCTGGACGAGCGGATCTACCACGTGTGGCAGCACAAGGGTAAGGAAGTCGACCGCATCGCCCTGGACATCCACGGCGGCCGCAAGGAAGGTTATCGCGCCTGGAGCCACAAGCAGAACTTCCCCGACGATGTCACGGGAAGGTGGCAGGTGCGGGTCCTGACCGAAGATGGCCAGATTGTCGGCGTATTACGCTTCAAGGTGACCGACAACGCCACTCAGGCAGCGGTGGCGCCGAAGAACCAGTAGCACACGACGATGGCCGCAATGACCCCGGCCAGGTCCGCCAACAGTGCGCAGCCCACGGCGTGGCGGGCGCGCTGGATGCCCACGGCACCGAAGTACACTGCCAGCACATAGAAGGTGGTTTCGGTACTGCCTTGAATGGTGGCCGCGACCAGGGCCGCAAAACTGTCCACGCCGTGGGACTGCATGGTTTCGATCAACATCGCTCGCGCGGCACTGCCGGAGAACGGCTTGACCAGTGCGGTTGGCAGGGCGTCGACGAAACGGGTGTCCATGCCCAGCCACTGGACCAGGTGGCGAATCCCGTCCAACCCCAGCTCCAAAGCGCCCGAAGCGCGCAGCACGCCGACCGCACAGAGCATGGCGACCAGGTAGGGCAGCAGGCTCTTGGCGACATCGAAACCTTCCTTGGCGCCCTCGACGAATGCTTCGTAGACCTGGACCTTGCGTAGCGCCCCGATGGCCAGAAAGAGGATGATCAGGCCGAACAGGGTGAGGTTGCCCAGGATCGACGACAGCCCTGCAAGCGCGGTCGCCGACAGGGTGCCCAGAAACGCCATGAACAGGCCCAGCAGCAGCGCACCCGGGACCAGATAGGCCAGAACCACCGGATCCCAGAGGCGCAAGCGCTGCATCACAGCCACCGCCAGCAGGCCGACCAGCGTACCGGCGGAAGTGGCTAGCAAAATCGGCAGAAAGACCAGAGTCGGGTCCACGGCGCCCTGCTGGGCGCGGTACATGAAGATCGATACCGGGAGGAGGGTCAGAGACGAGGCGTTGAGCACCAGGAAGAGGATCTGCGCATTGCTCGCCGTGGTAGCGCTGGGGTTGAGTTCCTGCAGCGAGCGCATGGCCTTGAGGCCAATGGGCGTCGCGGCGTTGTCTAGGCCCAGGCCATTGGCGGCGAAGTTCATGGTGATCAGCCCCAGTGCCGGATGCCCGCGCGGAACCTCGGGCATCAGCCGGCTGAACAGCGGTCCGAGGATCTTGGCCAGCCAATCGACGATACCTGCCTTCTCGGCGATTTTCAGGAAACCCAGCCAGAGGGTGAGGGTGCCGAACAGCAGGACCATCACTTCGACCGACAGCTTGGCCATGGCGAACAGGCTTTCGACCATGGCCGCGAAGATACCGGCGTTGCCGCCGACCAGCCATTGGCCGAAGGCCGAGATCGCGGCGATCAGAAAGAAGCTGAGCCACAGGCCGTTCAGCATGGGTATTCCCTCATTCGAAGATGCGCGGATGATAGCCCAAAGCGAAGTGGGATTCTGCCCCGCAGGGCAGTGGGGGGTGTCAGGATTTTCGCGCGAAGCCGGACGCGGCTTGCACCGCTACAGGCAGGCACCTATAGCGGTTGTGAGCCCTTCGCGGGCAGAGCCCGCTCCCACAGTTTCATGTAGCTGCGGCGCGAGCTGTGTCAGGAAGCGACGCGCTCCTTGTTGCGCCAATGCGGCAGGGAGTTCCAGTAGCGCTCGCCCTTGGCATCGTCGTACATGCCTTCCCAGCGCGAGATCACCAGCACTGCCAAGGCATTGCCGATCACGTTGAGCGCGGTGCGGGCCATGTCCATGATGCGGTCGACGCCGGCGATGAAGGCCAGGCCTTCGAGGGGGATGCCGACACTGCCCAGTGTTGCCAGCAGGACCACGAACGACACGCCCGGCACGCCGGCGATGCCTTTGGAGGTCACCATCAAGGTCAGCACCAGCATCAGCTGTTGCCCGATCGACAGGTCGATGCCATACAGCTGGGCGATGAACAGCGCAGCGATGCTTTGATAGAGGGTCGAGCCATCGAGGTTGAACGAGTACCCGGTCGGGACCACGAAGCTGCTGATGGCCTTCGGCGCACCATACGCTTCCATCTTCTCGATCACCCGCGGCAACACGGTTTCGGAACTGGCCGTGGAATACGCCAGCACCAGTTCATCCTTGAAGATCCGGAACAGCTTGAAGACCGAAAAGCCGAACAGGCGTGCAATCAGGCCCAGCACGACGATGGCGAAGAACAGGATCGCCACGTAGACCAGCACCACCAGCTTGGCCAGGGGCAGCAGCGAAGCGAAGCCGAAGTTGGCCACCGTCACTGCAATCAGGGCGAAGACCCCGATGGGGGCGTAGTTCATGATCATGTGCGTGACCTTGAACATGGTTTCCGATACGCCCTGGAAGACCTTCACCAACGGCTCGCGTGTCTCGCTGGGCAGGCTCGACAGGCCAAGGCCGAACAACACCGAGAAAAAAATGATCGGCAGCATGTCGCCGCGCACGATCGAGGCGAACACATTGGAGGGAATCAGGTTGAGGAGCGTGGCCACGAACGCATGGTCATGCTGCACCTCGGCCGTAGTCTTCTGGTACTGCGAGATGTCCACGGTACCCAGGGTACTCATGTCGATGCCCACACCGGGCTGGAACAGATTGGCCAGACCCAGGCCGACCAGAATGGCCACCGTCGTCACCACCTCGAAGTAGAGGATGGTCTTGACGCCGATGCGGCCCAGCTTTTTCGCATCACCAACCCCGGCGATGCCGACGATCAGCGACGAGATCACAATAGGGATCACGATCATCTTGATCAGGCGGATGAAGATATCCCCTGCCGGCTGCAGGATGTTGCTGATCCACCAGGCCTTCTCGGCGCTGAAATGATTGAGCAATGCACCCAGTGCGATACCTAGTACCAAGCCGATGAGTATCTGCCAAGCGAGGCTCAGTTTTGCCTTCTTCATGTCGTTACCCTTTTTCCAAGTCAACTCGTGAGCGCCGCGCGGAAACCGAGCGGCCCTCCGTAGAGGCTTCGCCGCCCGTAGCGAAGCGCTTTGGCGAACGAAAAAAGGCGCAACTATTCCGATGCGTTGCAGCAGCGTCTAATGCCGGAAACGACTACCCCATGCAGAATCGGCATAATGTAATCGAGTGGATTTATGACGCAAACGCCTTCGTTCGGATAGACGACTGGTCATGACAGGCGATTCGGGAGGTTTCAACGGATTGATAAGGCGGCATGACCCATTGCGTTCGAGAAACCGAACACGCAGTCAAGAATGTAGGAAAAGTATGAAACAAGATGAAAGGCAGCCAAGTTCGCCTGTATAGGCTCTGCGCAAGCCAGGGTACGCAATGGTCGTACATGGCTTGCGCAGCAGCTGTTGCCTGACCCGGCCCGGTTCGGAGGTCCTCCCTGTACCCCTAGGTCACTCCGAACCAACTGCATTCAGAACAACCCGACCCCATGGTCATGACCGACACCTTCTGAGTGCCGACCATTCGGGCCGGGTAGACCTGGCCCAATCTGTAAATCCATACCACGTTGCGCTACTTGCGCTGCATGCCACGCCAATCAGGAAGTCAGTACCAGTTAGGGTCTTTCTTCAACTGCTCCATCAACATCTGCTGCATACCTTCATCAGGCTTGCCGAGAAAGCGATAGGTGGCGTGACGCGTGGGCGACTTGTCAGCGGGCAAGCCTGCTGGCACCTGAACGTACAAGGCGTAGGCATCTTCCTTGTCCATGCTGAATGCCACCAACAATCGACCACTCTTGCAGCTGTCGGCGGTCTCGCACAGCGGGCCCACCAGATAGTTGTCGCTATCTTCGGCGACGGCAGTCATCTGCTCTGTCGAAACGCCGGACAGATTGATGATCCAATCCGGCACGCGTTCTTCGGATTTGATCACTGACTGCCAGGTGTCACGGTATTCGGCACCCGAGCTCAGAATTTCACTGACTCGGTTCTGACCGTCATTGGCGGCCATCGCCATGCTGCTGCCGACCAGCGACAGCGCCATGGCTATACCCTTGAGGGTCACGCTGGTCATGGTCAGCCTCGACCGCGACGGCCGAAAATGAACGAAACGACGAACAGCACCAGGAATACGACGAACAGGATCTTGGCGATGCCTGCTGCGGTGCCGGCGATACCACCGAAGCCCAGAACGGCGGCGATGATGGCGATGATCAGGAATGTGACTGCCCAACTCAGCATGGTGTATCTCCTTTACGATTTGTCGTGTTTTATCTGTTGATCAGATGCGTTACCCAAGCTCAGAACACCCAACTGCGAATGTGTTCAACCGGTTCGCTGGTTTGTACGCGTTCGATGTTTCCGGATTGCTTGTAGCCCACCCAGTGCGCGCTGGCAGGATTGAGATGAGCCGTATCGACAAGACGCTCTTGAGGCGGCAGGAGAAGCTCCTGCTGCTGCGAGGCTGCCCAGCTTGCATACTGCTGAACCGCCAACAACGTCACAAAAGCGGCCAGGACCAAGAACAATGCTTGGCGCATCGATTGGGACAGGGCGGACGCTTGAGCGGCTTGAGGACGGTTCATCCGGTAACTCCTTGAACTTGGATGGCGGCTGTACGTGTAATCTTGATACGGATATTGCAGCCTGCATGCCAACCTTTTTATTCCAACAATTACCTTTTAAATCAGTTACTTATAGACAATTAAGATTGCCGTTGGGTAGCAACCTGCACGATGAGCCCGTCGAGGTCGGGCTATTTGCACGATCAGATAATGGGCTTGGATATTTTCAGCAGATCGGCATCAACTCCGCGGACACCGCGAATGTTGCGCGCAACCTCGACCGCCAGGGTTTTCTGCTCGGAGCTGGCGACATCGCCCTTGAGCGTGACCATACCGGTACGGGTCTCCACGTCGATGCTCAGCCCGTCGAGATCGCGATTGAGTAGCAGGCTCGCCTTGATCTTGCTGGTGACCCACGTATCACTCAGCGCTTCCTCGGTTTTCTTCGCCTGGGTCTCGGCACGCGTGGTAGCCGTATCCGCCGCGCCGAGGCTGATCAGATTGTTCACCTGGTAGACGCCATCGGTATTGGTCGCCAGGGTGCCTGCCAACTGTTTCGCGTCGGCCGTCTGTGCCTGGCCTTTGAGCGTGACGACGCCATCAGCCGTGCTGACCACGATGTCCAATGCCTGAGTGCTGGTGTTCCACAGCAGCTTGGACTTGATGATTGCCGTGAGCGTGGCGTCTTCCAGATGTTGCGCGAACTGCTGCCGTTGATTGACGTGCTCAACCAACTCCGGATTCAAGGTGAGACGGTTGTCGACCTTGTCGATACCTTGGGTATTGAGCGCTACCTGCTCGGCCAGCTCGCGGTCGACTTCGTCTTCCACGGCGCCTGTCAGGGTGGCGGTACCTTGGTCGACCTTCACGCCGAACTCGAAGCCGTTGAGCTGGCGATTCAAGGCCAATGCCGTCCAGATCGAGCCCTCTTGCCGGGCCGCCTGCAATTGCTGATCGAGACTGGCGGGGGCCGCTGCGGCCAACGACGAAAGGCTGACCAGGCCTGCGATGACGCTCGCCAACGTGAGTCGTTTGAAGCTGCGCATTCGTACTCTCCTCCAATTCAAGACAAACAGCTGATTATCGCAAGGCACATGCCAAACTTTTTACCTACTGAAAGCTCAGACATTTCATACAGTTAGAAATGTCATGAGCGAATAGCTACCATGCAGCCTGCCGAATCAATCAGAATTGACCATGCAAGCTGCCCGATCTTTCCGGGATCAACCAAGAAATTTCTCTAAGGAGCGTAGGAAAATGGAATCTGGCACGGAGCATAAAGGCCGCATTCTGCTGGTCGACGATGAGTCGGCCATCCTGCGTACCTTCCGCTATTGCCTGGAAGACGAAGGCTACAGCGTCGCGACGGCCAACAGCGCCAACCAGGCGGATACCCTGATGCAGCGTCAGGTCTTCGATCTGTGCTTCCTCGACCTGCGCCTGGGCGAAGACAACGGCCTCGATGTCCTGGCGCAGATGCGCGTGCAGGCGCCCTGGATGCGCGTCGTGATCGTTACCGCGCATTCGGCGGTGGATACTGCCGTGGACGCGATCCAGGCCGGTGCTGCCGACTATCTGGTCAAGCCCTGCAGCCCTGATCAGTTGCGTCTTGCGACCGCCAAGCAGCTTGAGGTACGCCAACTCTCGGCACGCCTCGAGGCACTCGAAGGCGAGGTGCGCAAGCCCAAGGACGGCCTGGACTCGCACAGCCCGGCGATGATGGTCGTGCTGGAAACCGCGCGTCAGGTGGCGGTCACCGATGCCAACATTCTGATCCTCGGCGAGTCGGGGACCGGCAAGGGCGAACTGGCACGGGCCATCCATGGCTGGAGCAAACGCGCCAAGAAAAGCTGCGTGACCATCAACTGTCCGTCCCTGACCGCCGAGCTGATGGAGAGCGAACTGTTCGGCCACAGCCGAGGCGCATTCACCGGCGCCAGTGAAAGCACCCTGGGCCGCGTCAACCAAGCCGACGGCGGCACGCTGTTCCTCGATGAGATCGGCGACTTTCCCCTGACGTTGCAACCCAAGTTGCTGCGTTTCATCCAGGACAAGGAATACGAAAGGGTGGGTGACCCGGTCACGCGTCGGGCCGACGTGCGCATTCTGGCGGCGACCAACCTCAACCTCGAAGACATGGTTCGCGAGGGACGTTTTCGCGAAGACCTGCTGTATCGCCTGAACGTGATTACCTTGCACCTGCCACCACTGCGCGAACGCAGCGAGGACATTCTCACCCTGGCCGATCGTTTCCTGGCGCGCTTCGTCAAGGAATACGCGCGGCCTGCCCGTGGCTTCAGCGAAGAGGCTCGCGCCGCTCTGCTCAATTACCGCTGGCCGGGCAACATTCGTGAGCTGCGCAACGTGATCGAACGGGCCAGCATCATCTGCCCCCAGGAGCGCGTCGAGGTCAGCCATCTGGGCATGGCCGAGCAGCCTGCCAACAATGCGCCGCGCATCGGTGCCGCGCTGAGTCTGGACGAATTGGAGAAAGCCCACATCGGTGCGGTGCTGGCCACCAGCGATACCCTGGATCAGGCCGCCAAGACCCTAGGCATCGACGCCTCGACGCTTTACCGCAAACGTAAACAGTACAACCTATGAAACTGGCCATGAAGCTGCATACCCGGCTGTTTCTCAGCATTTCGGCGCTGATTACCGTCGCGTTGCTGGGGTTGGTGCTGGGTCTCGTCAGCGTGATGCAGATGGCTGCTTCGCAGGAAAGCATGCTGCGCAGCCATTTCACCACCCTGGACCTGGGGCTCAAGATGCGCCAGAACCTGGGCGATCAACTGGTCATGATGCTGGACGCGAACCCGAACGCAGCGGGCATCGCTCAGGCACAGCAGCAGTTTCAGGCGTTGCTCGATGAAGGCATTGCGCACGAGCAAAGCCACAGTGCCCACTATGGCTTTCTGCAGTCCGCCGAAAACTTCCAGACCTTCGTCGCGCAATACCGCGCCACGGCCACGCAACACTTGCCGCTGAGCCAGAACCCGCCCTTGAGCCAGGCGTTCAATACCTTGCGCACCGGTTTGATCGACTCTTACAAAGGCACCTTGCAGAGCATCGCGGCGCTGGAGCACGAGTCTCACCAACGAGCGATGTGGGTGTCGGGCCTGCTCGGCCTGGTGGGGCTGGCGGTGCTCATCGTCGGCTACTTCACCGCGCACGGTATCGCCCGCCGTTTCGGTGAACCCATCGAAGCCTTGGCCAAGGCCGCAGACGATATCAGTCAGGGCAACTTCGACGTGCAACTGCCGGTGTCACCGGCGGCTGAACTGAATCGGCTGGCCAGCCGCTTCGGCACCATGGCCCACGCGTTGCGCCAGCACCAGGCGACTAACGTCGATGAGCTTCGCGCCGGTCAGCAACGGTTGCAGGCGGTGCTCGACAGTATCGACGACGGCTTGCTGATGATTGATCGGCAAGGTCAGTTGGAGCATTTGAACCCGGTGGCGCAGCGTCAGCTGGGCTGGGAAGACCATCGTCTGGGCCTGGGTCTGGGTGAGGCGCTGGGCAGACCGGACCTGGACGAGCAGCTGAACCTGATCCTGCGCGGCGGCAGCATGGAACGTGCGCTGGACGACCTGAGTTTCGATGTCGATGGAGAGGCGCGGCTGCTGTCGTACAGCCTGACGCCTGTGACCCACACCCAGGGCAATATCCTTGGTGCGGTCATGGTGCTGCACGATGTGACCGAGCAGCGCGCCTTCGCGCGCGTGCGCAGCGAGTTCGTCCTGCGTGCCTCCCACGAACTGCGTACGCCGGTGACGGGCATGCACATGGCCTTCGGGCTGTTGCAGGAGCGCGTGCATTTTCCCGAGCAGAGCCGCGAGGCGGACCTGCTCATGACGGTGAACGAAGAAATGCAGCGCTTGATGCAGTTGATCAATGACCTGCTCAACTTCTCTCGCTACCAGAATGGTCTGCAGAAGCTGGTATTGGCCCCGTGTGCGCTGGATGACCTGCTGCAACGCGCCTACGAGCGTTTCGCCAGCCGTGCCCATGAACTGGGCATTACGCTGACCGTCGAGCTGACCGAAGGCCTGCCGCGCCTGCACGTGGATGCAGGGCAGCTGGATCGGGTGCTGGACAACCTGCTGGAAAATGCCCTGCGACATACCGCGGAAAACGGTCACATCCGCCTGCAGGCACGTCGCCATGCCGAGCGGGTGATCATCAGCGTCGAAGACAACGGCGAAGGCATCGCCTACGGCCAGCAGGGGCGGATCTTCGAGCCTTTCGTGCAGGTGGGCCGCAAGAAGGGCGGAGCCGGTCTGGGCCTGGCGCTGTGCAAGGAAATCGTGCAACTTCACGGTGGCCGCATGGGCGTCTATTCACGGCCTGGTCAAGGTACCCAGTTCTACATGACCCTGTCGATCTAGGCGGACGTCCCGAGCGCTGTCCGCGCTCAGGCTTCGTCGCCCGCACGCCGGCCAGCGCGGCGCCGGCCCTTGGTGATCAGTTCCTTGAACTGGCGCGCATTCAACGCCTGTGCAAACAGCCAACCCTGACCGTAGTCGACGCCTTCGCTTTCGAGCAACAACGCCTGGGCCTCGTGCTCGATGCCCTCGGCGATCACGCGCAGATCCAGGGCATGGGCCATGCGAATGATGTGGGGTGCCACACCACTGCTTTCAGCGTCATCGCCCAGGGCGTCGATGAACGCCTTGTCGATTTTCAGGCAGTCCACGGGCAGGCTTTGCAGGTAGGCCAGGCTGCAGTAGCCGGTGCCGAAATCATCGATCAATACCGTATGACCGACATCGCGAAGAGCTTGAAGGTTTTCGCGCGCCACGTCGACGTCGATCAGGGAACGTTCGGTGACCTCGAAGGCGATCTGCTCGGGCGCCACGCGATAGATCGCCAGCAGTTGGGCCACCACCTCACCGATACGCGGCACGGTGACGTCGCACGCGGCCAGGTTCACCGAGATGTACAGGTGCGGATTGGCTCGCAACAGGTGGCTGAGCTGCTCCAGCGACTGCTGCAGGACGAAGTCGGTGATCTGCCGGATCTGCCCGCTGTGCTCGGCCAATGGAATGAACAGCTCCGGGCTGGTGAGGGTACCGTCGGGTCGGCGCCAGCGTACCAAGGCCTCGGCACCGACACAGCGCCGATTGCTCAGATCGAAGATCGGCTGGTAGAGCACCTGCAGTTCCCCGCGACGCAACGCACCGTGCAACTCGCCACCCATCGAGCGGCGCTGAGTGATCAGTTGCAGGACCAGCCAGCCAATGCACAGGGCCACCACCAGGCTGACCGGAAACAGCAGCCACAATAGGGTATTGAATATCGGCAGTTCCTTGCTGCGCGGCGCAATCAGCACCAACTGAAAGTCCGGAGACTTGGTGGACATGCGGTAGATCAGCCGGTCCGACGTTACCTGCAGGGCATCGACCGCGTCGGCGCGCCAGCCCGAGGCCGGCGGCCAGGGCTGCTCGGAGCCGAGCACGGGAATCGCCCGGCGGCCCTGATCCAGAACCACCAGCAGGCTGCCACCGGCGGGCAGATCGACCACATCGCTCAAGTGCCCTCGGGAGGTCGAGACCCGGAACGGCCCGCGTCCGAGCATCAGCGCGGCCCAGTTGTCATTGCGTTGGGTAGTGGTGTTGAGCCAATAACTGTAGGTGGAACCCTGGATGTCCGGGGGGCGACTCAGGCTGGCGACGTCCTTGCCACGGCGATTGGAGCAGCGCTGGGCGCCGTCGATGAACGCGGCCTCGAATACGAAGCGGTTATCGAAGCCGATCTTCTCCAGGGCGTCCATCATCTGCGGGCCGCAATGGCGGACAGGTTGCGCCTGCAACGCATCGACACCCTCGCGCAATTGACCGAACACCTGCTCCAGGCGCACCAGGAACCGTTCGCCGCTGGCATTCATCTGCTGCCTTTCGCTGAGCTGAAGCTGATGCATGATCAACGCGAAACTGGCCGCAAACAGCAACAGCGCGCTGGCCAGTGCGGCGAGCATCGCCAGCGCCCAGGGGCGGTACAGAAGACTGCGGAGCTGCGGGAAAACGGCGGCCATCGAGAATCATCCAGTCGGGGGCATCAATGTATAGCAACAGGATGGCGATTGGCCCGCGCTTTCGGGCCCATCAACGTGAAATCCATCGTTACCTGCTGTTGAGCGCCTGCAGGATCGCGGCGCTTTGTGCATCGGGCTCGCCGTCGAAGCGTTGCGGGCGGAAGTGCATCTGGAAGGCGGCGATCACATGCCGTGTGGCGACGTCCAGTTCGCCGGTCTGGACCACGTTGTAACCCAGTCGGGCCAGCTGCTGCTGATACCACGAGATGCTTGGCGGGCTGACCTGGAAACGCGCCTGATTGCGCGCCACGGCTTGCGCATCGGGCCAGATGCCCAGGCCCTGCTCGGCCAGGCGCTGCCAGGGAAACATCGGCCCCGGATCGGTCTTGCGCAGCGGGGCGATATCGCTGTGGCCGATGATGTTGCGCGGGGCGATGCCGTTGCGCTGGACGATATCCTTGAGCAGCGCGATCACGGCCTGGATCTGCGCTTCGCTGTAGGGGTACCAGACACGACCGTTCGGGGTGTCCTTGTAGCCGGGGTTGACGATTTCGATGCCGATGGAGCTGGAGTTGAGCCAGGTCCGGCCATCCCACTGGCTGTCGCCGGCATGCCAGGCACGCTGGCTCTCGTCCACCAATTGGTAGACCGTGGCCGAGCGATCGCCGATCAGGTAGTGACTGCTGACTTCCCCGTGGGTCAGCAATTGCAGGGACCGCGCCTCGTCGGCCGAGGTGTAGTGCAGCACCACGAATTGCACGCGATTGTCGTGATTCGCGGAAGGGTGACTGCGGTCGATGCTCAAACCGTTCGAGCAACCGGCCAGCACCAGCAAAGATAGGGCAACTAGGAGCAACTTCATGGGAGGGTCACATGCAGGTTGTAGGAAAAGAGCGTGAGCATAGCCTAGCTGGTGGCTCGGATTGAGGTGACATGCATGACGCCTCGTTGCCGAATGTTGCGTACACGTTCGAGGCAGGCTCAGGGCGCCTGTTCGATCTGGTTGCGTCCAGCTTCCTTGGCACGGTACAGCGCCTGGTCGGCACGCTTGAGCACCTGACTGGCGTTTTCACCTGATTTGAACACTGCCACACCGGCAGACATCGTCACGGTGACGCGCTCGCCCTTGAAATGGAAAGGGCATTGCTCCACCGCTGCACGCAGGCGTTCGAGCAAGCGACTGCCGCCGCTCAGATCGCTGCCGGGCATCAGCAGGGCGAACTCCTCGCCACCGAAGCGGGCGATGAAATCGTCACCGCGCAGGCCCTTGCGCAGGACATTGGCGATGATCTTCAGAACCTTGTCGCCGGCCTGATGGCCATAGGTGTCGTTGATCGATTTGAAATGGTCCAGGTCCAGAATGGCCAGCAGCAAGCCCGTGCCGGTTTGTTGCAGGCGCCCATGCTCCAGCGCCAGCCGCTCGTTCCAGGCGGCTCGGTTGGGCAAGCCGGTGAGCGGGTCGAGCAATGCCTTGTGGCGCTGCTGTTCGAGCTTGTCGCGGTAATCGAGTGCTTCGCGCTCCATGCTGGTCACTCGCTCGCCGAGACCGTGCAGACGCGCGGCGATTTTCTGCTCGCGGGCCTCACGCTGCAGACGGTGCTGTTCCATGCTGGCCAGCAGGCCTTCGAGGCGGCTTTCCAGCACTTGCTTGAGGCCATCGATATCGGTAGCGCCGCGCATGCTGGTCTGCAGACCGTCGACGTGTTCGCGCAATACATCGTCCAGCGCCAGGGCGGCACTGCGCGACTCGACATGGTCGCCATGGGTGAGCTGCAACTGACGCTGGAAATTCTCCAGACGTTGATTGAGCTGCTGCAGGTAGCGCTCGAATTCCTGCTGGCTGCCGTCGTTGACGGCCAGCATCAATATGGCGAGCTCATCCAGCACCGGCAACAGCTCGTACCAGTTCAGCCCCCGCTGGATGCGCGCATGCATGGCCTGGGCCTGAGCCATGTAGCGCTCGGGCAGGGTCAATTCGCTCAGCAGTTCGAGCAAGGTGGTTTCGATGTGGCTGGCCACGCTGCTATAGGGCGGTTCAAGGCTGGCGGGCAAGGCGTAGAAGGCCTGCTCGTCGGTCAAGTCGCCGTCGAGCACTTCCATCTGTTCGATGGGCTGCTCGGTGGACTGTTCGGGGGGCTCCTCGACAGGCTGTTCGGCCGGCTCGGTGATGGCGGGCGATGCGACGGCCTCGGCATCGCTGACTACAGGCTCCACAGTGCCAGTGCTGCGAGCGGGCAGGATTGGATGGGGCTCTACGGGTTGAACGCGAACGGGCTCAGGCTCGGCAACGGATGACAACTGTACTGGGGGTGCTTCCGGTGCTTCTTGTACTTCTGCCACTTCGGGCACTTCGGGCACTTCGGGCTTTGCCATAGCTGCTGGAGGCACCGAGTCTGGCACCGGCGACGCATCCTGCATGGGCTGGAGCGAGCCCGCATCGACCGCATCGGGACTGCCGAACAGACGCTGCAGCAAGCCCGCCCGCTGCGCGCGCAACGGTCGGTCGAGGGTATTGAGTGCCCGCTCCTGCAGACCACTGAGCTCGCTGAGCAGCAGCGGCATTTCGCGTGCCTGGCCGGCGCGTTCCTCCAGGCCGTGGGCAAGCTTCTTCAAGGGTTTGCTGATGTCGCGAGGCAAGGGTAGCGATTGCAGCTGGGTGACCAGCGCCCCCAGTGCGGTGCCGATCTGCTCGACACGGGACTGACGCCGCTGTTCGGACTCCAGCACTGCGGTTTCCAGGCGCGGGATCAAGGCAGCCAGCTTGGCATCCATGTCCTCGCCGCGCAGTACTTCGCGCATCTCCTTCATGCACGCGTCCACCGCGCGGTCGCTGCCCTCGGCGGCCAGGCTGCTGCGCACCAGACCCCGACGCAGCAAGTCGAGCCGAGCGTTCCAGCGCCGCTCGAGCTTTTCCTGCTGGTCGATGCTGTGCAGGTATTTCTCTTTCCAGCGCTGGCTGTCGTCGCTCATGGCAAGGGCTGCTCGTTGACCTGCAGCTCACGCCCACCCGCGATGGGCGCGCTGCGAAAACGTCGTATCGCGGGTGTCGCCGTTTACTTGGCGGCGGCGCGTTCCTTGGCGATCAGCTGGTCGGCGACGTTCAAGGTCTGCTCCGGACCACCGGCGGTGCCCAGGTCGAAGCGATACTTGCCGTTGACGATCATGGTCGGCACGCCGGAGATCTCGTACTTCTTGGCCAGCTCCTTGGCCTTGGCGATCTGGCCCTTGATGGCGAAGGAGTTGAAGGTCTGCAGGAACTTGTCCTTGTCCACGCCCTGGGTGGCGACGAATTCGGCCATCTCCTGCGGGTCGGTCAGGCGCTTGTGTTCCTTCTGGATGGCGTTGAACACGGCGTTGTGGACCTTGTGCTCCACACCCATGGCTTCAAGGGTCAGGAACAGCTGGCCATGGGCGTCCCAAGGGCCGCCGAACATGGCAGGAATACGCACGAAGTTGACGTCGGCCGGCAGCTTCTCGACCCATGGATTGATGGTCGGTTCGAACGCGTAGCAGTGCGGGCAGCCGTACCAGAACATTTCAACGACTTCGATCTTGCCAGGCTCGGCCACAGGCACCGGGGCGCTCAATTGAACGTAGGTCTTGCCGGCTTCCAGCGGCACATCCGCCGCCTGGGCGGTAACGCCCATGGCACTGGCGACAACGAGAAAGGCGCCGAAAATCAGATTACGCATGCGTGACTCCTGAGCAGTTTCATACAAGGGACGGATCGGTGTGAGCACCGGACCTGCCTGATGGAGGCGGGTAGTGTAACGGCAGTGATGTCAAAAAAGGGTAGACGGGAAGGGCGTTTGCGCTAATTTCATTGCGCAATGGATGCAACACGGCGTGAGCGAACCGCAAGGGCGGACCTGATGCTGACCCGAATCGTATGGCTTCAACGTAGCGCCTGGATATACGCTGCCAGGGCCGCGATATCGTCATCGTTCAGTTTGGCCGCAATCCGATGCATGATCGGCGCCGCAGCGTCGTCACCCTGACGGAAATCGGTCAAGCGCTTGATCAGGTAGGGTGCGTGCTGCCCACCCAGCCGGGGAAAGCCGGCAAGCGCAGCGCCGGCGCCGTCCGGGCTGTGGCAAGCGCTGCAGGCGGGCAGCCCCAGGGCAAGGTCGCCGCCGTGATAGAGGTCCTGACCACGCTGCGGCGCGGCGGCCTGGGCTTCGCCAGGGGTCGGCTTCTGGCTGGCGTACCAGTTGGCAATGTCGAGCAGATCCTGATCGCTGAAGCCGGCCAGCGTGCCGGCCATCTCCGGGACCACGCGACGGTTGTCGCGGATGTCCAGCAACTGCTGGTTCAGATAGCGCTCGCCCTGGCCGGCCAACGCTGGAAAGATCGGCACCAGGCTGTTGCCGCTGGGACCATGGCACGCCGCGCACAGGGTCGTCAGCGGCTGACCTCGGGCGCCATCGCCCACCAGCTCGGCAGCGCTCGCCGCACCGCTGGCCAGCAGGGCGCCGAGCAGGCCCATCACACGTATTGCGCTCATCGACTGATCCAACCAGGGTGAAGTTCGCAGCCTGCCGTACCCCACGGCAGGCCTGGATGCATTATGCCTGTGCGCACGCCATTGCCGGCAAAATCACCCACATATTGCCCAGCCCTATATACTTCGCTGCATCGTTCTTGCGGCCTGTGCATCGGGCCCTGCCTCTACCGGAAATCACATGCAACTCAAAAACCCCATCCTGGGCCTGTGCCAACAGGCTACCTTTTCGCTCAGCGCTGCCAAGGTCGACCAGTGCCCCGATGACGAAGGGTTCGAGGTCGCGTTTGCCGGCCGCTCCAACGCCGGCAAGTCCAGCGCCTTGAACACCCTGACCCACGCCAGCCTGGCGCGCACGTCGAAAACCCCGGGCCGCACGCAGTTGCTCAACTTCTTCAATCTGGACGAAGACCGCCGCCTGGTCGACCTGCCGGGTTACGGCTACGCCAAGGTGCCGATCCCGCTCAAGCAGCACTGGCAGCGTCACCTGGAGGCGTACCTGGGCAGCCGTGAAAGCCTCAAGGGGCTGATTCTGATGATGGACATCCGCCATCCGATGACCGACTTCGACCTTCTGATGCTGGACTGGTCGGTGGCCAGCCACATGCCCATGCACATTCTGCTGACCAAGGCCGACAAGCTGACCTATGGCGCGGCCAAGAACACGCTGCTCAAGGTTCAGGCGGAAATTCGCAAGGGCTGGGGCGATGCGGTGAGCATCCAGTTGTTCTCTGCGCCCAAGCGTCTGGGTCTGGAAGAGGCCTACACGGTGCTCGCGCGCTGGATGGAGTTGCCGGACAAGGACAGCGCCGAGGCCTGAACAGAAAAGCCAGGCAAAAAAAACCCCGGACTTCGTATGGGGAGGGGGAAGTCTGGGGCTCAAGGTCCGAACCGCTGAGGGTCCGGATATCTGCCAACACTTAACACAACATAGGAGCATCGAAAGGCTTCACTAGCCAATCCCAATTTCTGACTGAGGATGGCCGGCGGAGTTCCTCGGTAGATGCAAACTATTTGCACTAAGTCGTTGGTTTCATGTGAAGTTCAGGGTTTCATGATTGCTGGCATCGGGCCAGGCCTGTTCGCGGCCACTGACCGCTCCTACGGAAAATCGGTGTGTAGGAGCGGCCAGTGGCCGCGAAGCAGCCGACACGGTGTCGAATCAGTGCGCCTCGTCCCAGTTGGAGCCCACGCCCACTTCCACCAGCAGGGGCACGTCGAGCTGCGCAGCGCCGCTCATGTGCGGACGGATCTGGGTGCCGATCTGTTCGACCAGATCTTCACGCACTTCCAGCACCAATTCATCGTGCACCTGCAGGATCACCCGCGCATCCAGCTCGCTGTCGGCCAGCCAGGTGTCCACGGCGACCATGGCGCGCTTGATGATGTCTGCCGCCGTGCCCTGCATCGGGGCGTTGATCGCGGTGCGTTCGGCGCCGCGGCGCAAGGCCGGGTTCTTGGCATTGATGTCCGGCACATACAGCCGACGGCCGAACAGGGTTTCGACGAAGCCCTGCTCGGCGGCCTGGGCGCGGGTGCGCTCCATGTACTCGAGCACGCCGGGATACTGGGCGAAATAGCGATCGATGTAGGCCTGCGATTGCTTGCGATCGACGCCGATCTGCTTGGCCAGACCGAATGCGCTCATGCCGTAGATCAGGCCGAAGTTGATCGCCTTGGCGCTGCGCCGCTGGTCGGTGGTGACCTGAGCCAGGTCCACACCGAACACTTCCGCTGCCGTGGCGCGGTGCACGTCCAGATCGTTCTGGAAGGCATACAGCAGGCCTTCGTCCTTGGCCAGGTGGGCCATGATGCGCAGTTCGATCTGGGAATAGTCGGCAGCCAGCAGACGATACCCCGGCGCGGCGATGAACGCCTGACGGATGCGGCGGCCTTCGGCGGTGCGGATCGGAATGTTCTGCAGGTTCGGATCACTGGATGACAGGCGCCCGGTAGCAGCGACCGCCTGATGGTAGGAGGTATGGATACGCCCGGTGCGCGGGTTGATCTGCTCCGGCAGACGGTCGGTGTAGGTGCTCTTGAGCTTGCTCATCGAGCGGTACTGCATCAGCACCTTGGGCAGCGGGTAATCCTGCTCGGCCAGTTCGGCAAGCACTGCTTCGGCCGTGGAAGCCTGGCCCTTGGCCGTCTTGGAGATGATCGGCAGACCGAGTTTCTCGTAGAGAATCACCCCCAGCTGCTTGGGCGAGCCCAGGTTGAACTCTTCACCGGCGATCTCGAACGCTTCGCGCTCCAGGGCGACCATCTTTTCGCCCAGCTCCACGCTCTGGATACCCAGCAGCTTGGCATCGACCAGTGCGCCTTGGCGCTCGATACGTGCCAGCACGGGCACCAGCGGCATTTCGATGTCCTGCAGCACGGGCATGAGGCTAGGCACGGCGTCCAGCTTGGCCTGGAACAGCTGGTGCAGGCGCAGGGTGATGTCGGCGTCTTCGGCGGCGTAGGGGCCGGCCTGTTCCAGAGCGATCTGGTCGAAGGTCAGCTGCTTGGCGCCCTTGCCGGCGATGTCGGCGAACTTGATGGTGGTGTGGTTCAGGTACTTGAAGGCCAGGCTGTCCATGTCGTGCCGAGTCGCGGTGGAGTCGAGCACGTAGGATTCGAGCATGGTGTCGAAGGCCACGCCGCGAACCTCGATGCCGTTTTCCTGCACGCCGCCAATCGCACAGTTGGCCAGGATGTTCATGTCGTACTTGGCGTGCTGCCCGACCTTGAGCTTGCGCGGGTCTTCGAGCAGCGGCTTGAGCGCCAGCAGCACGGTGTCGCGGTCGAGCTGCTCGGGCACGCCCATGTAGGAATGGGTCAGCGGAATGTAGGCCGCTTCGTGCGGTTCGACTGCAAAGGAAATGCCCACCAATTGCGCGCGCTGTGCGTCCAGGCCGGTGGTCTCGGTATCGAAAGCGAACAGGCTGGCCTGTTCGAGCTTCTCCAGCCAGACATCGAAACGGGCCTGATCGAGGATCGTCTCGTAGCGGACCTCGATGGCGGCCACCGGCTCCTGCACCGGGGCCAGTTCCTCACCGGCGCGCCGGGCGTCGCGCTCGACGTCTTCGATCCAGCTGCGGAATTCAAGCTCGCTGTAGATTTCCAGCAGGGCGTCGCGGTCCGGCTCGGTGCACATCAGCTGATCGACTTCGACGTCCAGCGGCACGTCGATCTTGATGGTCGCCAATTCGTACGAAAGAAAGGCCATCGCCCGGTGCTCTTCCAGCTTGGCCGGCAACGACTTGGCGCCGCGAATGGCCAGGGTCGGGACCTTGTCGAGGTTCTCGTAGAGCTCCTTGAGGCCACCGCCGATGCCGGTGAGCAGGCCTTGAGCGGTTTTCTCGCCCACACCGGGAACGCCGGGAATGTTGTCCACCTTGTCGCCCATCAGGGCCAGAAAATCGATGATGTGCTCGGGGCCGACGCCGAATTTCTCTTTCACGCCTTCAATGTCCAGCACGCTGCCGGTCATGGTGTTGACCAGCGTGATGTGGCCATCGACCAGCTGTGCCATGTCCTTGTCACCGGTGGAAATGACCACCGGCCGATCCGCGGCCGCGCTGCTGCGGGCCAGGGTACCGATCACGTCGTCCGCTTCGACATTGTCCACGCACAGCAACGGGTAGCCCAGCGCGCGGACCGCCGCGTGCAAGGGTTCGACCTGCACCCGCAGGTCGTCGGGCATGCTGGGTCGGTTGGCCTTGTAGTCGACGTACAGGGCATCGCGGAAGGTCCCGCCCTTGGCGTCGAATACCACGGCGAACGGGCTGTCCGGATACTGTCGGCGCAGGCTCTTGAGCATGTTCAGCACGCCCTTCACGGCGCCCGTGGGCATGCCCTTGGAGGTGGCCAGCGGCGGCAGAGCGTGGAAAGCGCGGTACAGATAGGAGGAACCGTCCACCAGGACGAGAGGAGCTTTGCTCATGAGCAGAATCAACCTTTTCGGCGAGCTCGGCGTTAGAATGCCCCGAGCTGTGACCACAAGAACCATGTCAACAAGAACTGTGACAACAAAGGGACAAGGTTATCATGCGCAATGTAAAACGCCTGTTGCTCGCGACACTGCTGCTGAGCGGCCCGCTGATGGTCCAGGCTGCTGACGATGCGCCTTCGGCCGATCCGGACGTGACCATTCGCCAGGACGGCGACAAGACCATTCAGGAGTACCGCCAGAACGGCTTCCTGTACGCCATCAAGATCACCCCGAAGCACGGCAAGCCGTACTTTCTGGTGCGCGCCGATGGCACCGACGACAATTTCATCCGCTCCGACCAGCCGGACATGTTGATCCCGGCATGGAAGATCTTCGAGTGGTGAGGCTGTAATTTTCAATTCAACCGGGCGCCGCCGTTGTGGCGCCAGTATGGGCAAATCTACGACATGTCTGTGTTTACACCCTTGACCCGCGCCGAGCTCGAAACCTTTCTGGCCCCTTATGGCCTTGGCCGTCTGCGGGACTTCCAGGGGATTGCCGCCGGTACCGAGAACAGCAACTTTTTCATCAGCCTGGAGCAGGGTGAATACGTACTGACTCTGGTAGAGCGCGGGCCGACTCAGGATTTGCCGTTCTTCATCGAACTGCTCGATGTGCTGCACGACGCGCAGCTGTCGGTGCCCTATGCCTTGCGCACCACCGACGGGGTCGCGCTGCGTACCCTCGCCGGCAAACCGGCCCTGCTGCAGCCGCGCCTGGACGGTCGGCATGTGCAGGCACCGAACAACCAGCACTGCGTTCAGGTAGGCGAGCTGCTGGCGCACATTCATACGGCAACCCTGGACGCACCCCTGGTACGCCGAACCGACCGTGGCCTGGACTGGATGCTGGAGGAGGGCGAAAAGCTGGTCGCTGGCCTCGACGCGGCGGCTGCCGAATTACTGCGTCCGGCCCTGGCCGAGATCCAGGCGCATCACGCGCAGATCCTGGCGCTGCCGCAGGCCAACCTGCACGGCGATCTGTTCCGTGACAACGTGATGTTCGAAGGCACGCACCTGACCGGCGTGATCGATTTCTACAATGCCTGCTCGGGGCCAATGCTCTACGACCTGGCGATCACCGTGAACGACTGGTGCTCGGACGAGCAGGGTGCGCTGGATGCGCCACGGGCGCGGGCGTTGCTGGGTGCCTATGCGGCGCTGCGGCCGTTCACCGCAGCCGAAGCGCAGCTCTGGCCGCTGATGTTGCGCGTGGCCTGTGTGCGTTTCTGGCTGTCGCGCCTGATCGCGGCGCAGTCGTTTGCCGGGATGGATGTGCTGATTCACGATCCCAAGGATTTTCAGGATCGCTTGGGGTTGCGGCAAAAGGTTGGGGTGGCGTTGCCGTTTGCTTTTTAGCTCCCGAGATCGTGGGGCGGCCTTCGCGGGCAGAGCCCGCTCCCACAGGAACCTGCTTCTGGCATGAACCCTCTCTCACAGGGCAGGGGTTCAGGCTTGAGGGAGGAGCGTCAGAGCTTTTCCAGGCAGCCGGCGAGGTTGTCGGCCAGGTTGGCCAGCAGGGTCTCGTAGCCCGTCGCGGTGGCCTCGTCGAAACCACCCAGGGCGTCCAGTTCGGCCAGGGTCACCGGCAGGCCGGCCGTCAGGGTCTGCGCCAGCTTCGGCCGCATCGGCGGCTCGCTGAACACGCACGTCTTGCCCACTTCCTGCAGCCGCTGGCGCATTGCGGCGACATGCTGCGCGCCCGGTTGCACTTCGGCTGCCACGGCAAATACGCCCGTATGCTTGAGGCCATAGGCCTCCTCGAAATAATCGAAAGCCTCGTGGAAGACGAAATAGGGCTTGCCCTGGATACCCGCCACCCGAGCGGCCAGGCGGGTGTCCAAAGCATTGAGACGTTGCGTGAACGCCGCCAGGTTGGACTGGTAGCGGGGCGCATTGGCCGGATCGGCCGCGGACAGGTCGGCGGCCATGCGCGTGGCGATCACCCGGGCGTTGACGGTGGAAAGCCACAGGTGGGCGTCCAGCGTGCCTGGGCGATGGTCGTGATCGTGGTCCGACGCTTCCTCGGCGTGGGAGTGACTGTCCTCGGCGAAATGGCGCAGATGCAGCCCCGGCAGCGTCTGGATGGTCACCGTGGGCTTCTGCCGAGTCTCCAGGACGCGGGGCAGAAAGCCTTCCATGTCCGGGCCGATCCAGTACAGCAGATCGGCGTCGCCTACCCGGCGTACGTCCGATGGTCGCAGCGCATAGTGGTGCGGCGAGGCGCCGGGCGGCAGCAGTACTTCAGGCTGGCCCACGCCGTCCTGCACGGCGGCTGCGATCAGCTGCACCGGCTTGATGCTGGTCAGTACACGCACCTGGGCCTGTGCCGGCAGGGCGGTCATGCAAGCGGCGAGCAAACCGATGGAAAGAGCAAAAATACGAACCACAATGGACACTCTCGGGGGCAAGAACAGGTAACATAATAACGTCTCTATCAGAATTCGTCGCCGCTCATGTCCAAAACACCGCTGGCCAGCCGTCCTCACGACCACTCCCATTGCGTCCATCACGCACTGAGCGAGGCCGATGCCTTGTGCCTGAAACAGGGCCTGCGTTTGACTGCCTTGCGCCGTCGCGTACTGGAGCTGGTCTGGCAAAGCCACAAGCCGCTGGGCGCCTACGACATTCTCGCCGTGCTCAGCGAACAGGATGGCCGTCGCGCAGCGCCGCCCACGGTCTATCGCGCCCTGGACTTTCTGCTCGACAACAACCTGGTGCACCGCATTGCTTCGCTCAACGCCTTCATCGGCTGCAACCATCCCGAGCACGCCCACCAGGGCCAGTTCCTGATCTGTCGCACCTGCCATGTCGCCGTGGAACTGGAGCACAAGACCATCAGCGATGCCATCGTCGAGAGCGCGCAGGGTATCGGCTTCGCCGTCGAGGGGCAGACCGTGGAAGTGGTCGGCCTGTGCGCGGCCTGCCGGGGGGCGTGATGAGCGAAGCCTTGATCCGCTTGGACCAGGTCAGCGTGGAGTTCGCCGGCCAACGTGTGCTCGATAACATCCATCTGTGCGTGCAGCCTGGGGAGATCGTCACCTTGATCGGCCCCAACGGCGCCGGCAAGACCACCCTGGTGCGTGCCGTGCTCGGTTTGCTCAAGCCCGACTCGGGCAGCGTCTGGCGCAAGCCTCGGCTGCGCATCGGCTACATGCCGCAGAAGCTGCACGTGGACCCGACCCTGCCGCTGTCGGTGCTGCGTTTCCTGCGCCTGGTGCCGGGTGTGGACCGCGCGCGCGCCCTGGCGGCGCTGGAGGAAGTGGGCGCCGCCCAGACCATCGACAGCCCGATCCAGACGGTCTCCGGCGGTGAAATGCAGCGCGTGCTGCTGGCGCGAGCGCTGCTGCGCGAGCCCGAACTGCTGGTGCTCGACGAGCCGGTGCAAGGCGTCGACGTGGCCGGCCAGGCCGAACTCTATGCACTGATCACACGCCTGCGCGAGCGCCATGGCTGCGGCGTGCTGATGGTGTCCCACGACCTGCATCTGGTCATGAGCACCACCGATCAGGTGGTTTGTCTGAACCGCCACGTCTGCTGTTCCGGTCATCCTGCGCAGGTCAGCGGCGATCCGGCCTTCGTCGAGCTGTTCGGCAGCCACGCGCCGAGCCTGGCGATCTATCACCATCATCACGACCACGCCCACGACCTGCATGGCGGCGTGGTCAGTGACACTCACGTACACGGAGACAGCTGCAAGCATGGCTGATTTTTTACTGTATGCCTTGCTGGCAGGCCTTTCCCTGGCAGTGGTCGCGGGACCGCTGGGTTCGTTCGTGGTCTGGCGCCGCATGGCCTATTTCGGCGATACCTTGTCCCATGCGGCCCTGCTCGGCGTAGCCCTGGGCTTCGTGCTCGACATCAGCCCGGCGCTGGCGGTAACGGTGGGCTGCCTGCTGCTGGCGATATTGCTGGTGACGCTGCAGCAACGCCAGCCGCTGGCCTCGGACACCCTGCTGGGGATCCTGGCGCCGAGCACCCTGTCGCTGGGCCTGGTGGTACTGAGCTTCATGCATGACGTGCGCATCGACCTGATGGGGTATCTGTTCGGTGATCTGTTGGCGATCAGTGCGACCGACCTGTACTGGATCGTCGGCGGCAGCGTGGCCGTGCTGGGGCTGTTGATCGCCCTGTGGCGGCCATTGCTGGCGATCACCGTTCACGAAGAGCTGGCACGCATCGAAGGGCTGCCCGTGGCAGGTCTGCGCATGGCCTTGATGCTGTTGATCGCCGTGGTGATCGCGGTGGCGATGAAGATCGTCGGCGTATTGCTGATCACTTCATTGCTGATCATTCCGGCGGCGGCCGCCCAACGCCATGCACGCTCGCCCGAGCAGATGGCACTGGGCGCCAGCGTGCTGGGGGTCATCGCGGTGTGTGCCGGGTTGGCGCTCTCGTGGTTCAAGGACACCCCGGCCGGGCCGTCGATCGTGGTGAGTGCTGCGGTGTTGTTTCTGCTGAGTTTTGCGTTGCCCAAGCGGTAGGGCGCGTCAGGCGCGAGTCGCTATGACCTGTATACCTCGCGCCGATTGCCCAATTGAACGACCAGAACTCGCAGCGCCCCATCCTGGATGTCACAGATCACTCGGAAATCCCCAACCCGATATCGCCACAAACCACCCAGCGGCCCCGTGAGTGCCTTGCCAGTGCTCCGTGGATCATCCCGACCGCCAATGCGCTCATCCATGAAATCGAGGATACGCCTGGCTGCCTGCTTGTCGAGTTTGCGCAATTGCGTTTTGGCCGTGTCGGTGTAATCAATCGTCCAGACCAAGGTCTTTCCTCAAGTCCGCTGCCGAATGCACACTCTCCTGACCTCTACGGACACGCTCCAGAACGTCCGCTGCCAAGTAGTAGTCCTCTAGGTCGGCCAGGCCATTGTCGATAATTTCGCGCAGGTAATACGCTTTGGTGCGTCCGGTGCTGCTTGCCAGAAAATCGAGGCGCTGCTCGGTTTCCGGAGCCAATCGAATAGAGGTAGGCATGACAGAAACTCCCGTGTGATACGTGTATTCACTGTATCACACAAAGGTTGTGTTCAAGAATGGACGCTGCATGTCACAACAAAGGGATCATGGGGAAGCGATTTTCGGCGCCCATATTTTCGCCGACACCCCCACGGTGTAGACTTGGCCGTTTTTTGGGCAAATAGAGAGTCGCAGCAATGAAGCCGTTCGCCTCCCGTTATCTGCTACTTGCCACACTTTCCCTGCTGTTGACCGCTTGCCAGACTTCGTCGCGCGACCCTGCCGCTGACGCAGGTCCCGATGCCTGGCAACAGCTGGAAACCAACATCGCCAGCAGCGAGCTGGCCACGGCTGAAGATCAGTTGGTCAAGCTGCAGGCCCAGGCTCCGCAGGATCCGCGCGTCAACGAGGCGCAGCGGCAATTGGCCGAGGCCTATCTGCAGCGCAGCCAGGTGATGCTGCAGAAGGGTGACGTCAATGCGGCGGCCACCGCGCTGGGCCGTGCTCGCGTGTTGATGCCTCAGGCACCGGCCCTCATCGGTGGCGTCAATGGCGCGATCGCCCAGGCGCGCAAGGCCGAGCTGGAAAAAGCCGAAGCGGCCCTGAAAGCGGCCGAAGCGCGGCCGAAGGCCTTGGTGCTGGATCCGAACGCCAGTGTTTCAGCAGTGCCTTTGAAGATGCACAGCGCACCTCAGTTACGCGCACAGATGCGCGACATCGCGACCGACGTCGTTCATTACCAATGTGATGTGATCATTCAGGTGGCCCAACCAGGCGAATATCGCCGGCTGGAAGCGCTGCTCAAGCAGCGCGTCAGCGAACAGTTGCCAGAAATGCAACTGAAGGTCGGTCGCCGTGTGGTGCACGGACAACCGACCCAAGTGGTGCTTATACCGCGCCGTTAAGCCGGAATGGCTTTGGCGGCAGGTTCACGATCCCACACGCGATGCTTGGCGATCGCAGCGATGAACGCCTTGATGGTGCTGTCATCGTCGCCCACCAGCAGACCGGCATCTTCCTGCAGGCGCAGCGCTTCGAGCAGCGCCTTGCCATCCTTGCTGACACCGATTGCCTTGAGGTGCTTGTAGGCTTCGAGCAGGTAGTGCAAGGCCACGCCATCGGCGCTCAGTGCCTTGATCGAATCCGCGCCACCTGGCACCCACACTGCGTCGAAAGCCACCGACGGCAGACCTTCCTGGGAAGCGTCGACTGCCAAAGTCTGGCCGTCGGCAGTCTTGACCGGTGCGCTGGTCGGGCCCAGAACCTTGGCGTGTGCGCCTTCGGCCTTGAGCGCCTTCTGCAGGGCAGCGACCGCTTTGCCATCCACACCGTTGGCCACCAGGATCGCCACCTTGCGGCTCTTGATGTCGCCCGACAGAAGGTTGGTCTGGCTCAGCGCAGGCGATTCCTTCAGTGACGAAGGCTTGACTGATACGGTGCCCTTGGTCGGCGCAGGCAGACCCAGGTTGGCGGCAACGCGCGAAGCCAGTTCCAGATCGATGTTGGCCAGGATTTCGTTGACCTGACGGGCACGAATGTACTCGCGCTCGACCTTGCCCAATTCGAAGCTGTAGGCCGCAATGATGTGCTCTTTCTCGGCATGGCTCATGCTGTTGAAGAACAGCGTGGCTTGCGAGAAGTGGTCGGAGAACGATTCGCTGCGCTCGCGGACCTTGTGTGCGTCGACACGCTCGGGATAGGTCTCGAAGCCGCCATCGATCGGTGCCGATGGAGTTTCCTTCGGCCAGCCACCGTCAATGGAGTTTGGCTCGTAGGACGCACGGCCCTTGTCGATGCGGGTGCGGTGCTGGGCATCACGCTGACCGTTGTGGTTCGGCGCGATCGGACGGTTGATCGGGATCTCGTGGAAGTTCGGCCCACCGAGACGGCTGATCTGGGTATCGGTGTAGGAGAACAGGCGACCCTGCAATAGAGGATCGTTGCTGAAGTCGATACCGGGAACGATGTGGCCCGGGCAGAAGGCAACCTGTTCGGTTTCGGCGAAGTAGTTGTCCGGGTTGCGGTCCAGGACCATGCGGCCCAGCGGAGTGACCGGGACCAGCTCTTCGGGAATGATCTTGGTCGGGTCGAGCAGGTCGAATTCGAACTTGTGTTCGTCTTCTTCCGGCACGATCTGCACGCCCAGTTCCCATTCCGGGTAGTCACCCATCTCGATGGATTCCCACAGGTCGCGGCGGTGGAAATCGGTGTCCTTGCCGGCCAGTTTCTGCGCTTCGTCCCAGACCAGCGAGCAGGTGCCGAACTTTGGCTTCCAGTGGAACTTGACGAACGTTCCCTTGCCTTCGCCGTTGACGAAACGGAAGGTATGGATACCGAAGCCCTGCATGGTACGCAGGCTTTTCGGGATCGCACGGTCGGACATGGTCCACAGCACCATATGCGCAGACTCAGGCACCAGCGAGACGAAGTCCCAGAAGGTATCGTGAGCGGAACCGCCGGTCGGGATCTCGTTGTGTGGCTCAGGCTTCACGGCGTGAACGAAGTCGGGGAACTTGATCGCGTCCTGAATGAAGAAGACCGGCATGTTGTTGCCGACCATGTCGAAGTTGCCTTCGTCGGTGTAGAACTTCACGGCGAAACCACGCACGTCGCGCACGGTGTCACCAGAGCCGCGTGGGCCCTGCACGGTGGAGAAGCGGACGAAGACCGGGGTCTTCTTCGCCGGGTCGCGCAGGAAGCCAGCCTTGGTCAGGGCCGAATGGTCTTCGTAGGTCTCGAAGAAGCCATGGGCAGCAGTACCGCGGGCGTGGACGATACGCTCCGGGATGCGTTCGTGGTCGAAGTGCGTGATCTTCTCACGCATGATGAAGTCTTCGAGCAAGGACGGGCCGCGTGCGCCGGCTTTGAGGGTGTTCTGGTTATCGCTGATCTTCACGCCATGGTTGGTGCGCAGCGCTTGTCCGGTGCCATCGGCACGGAACTGCTCGAGCGATTCCAGTTTGGCGTTGGTGTTCTGACGATCCAGGGTGTCGGTGCCAGCCGCTTCGCTCTTGCCGGCAGGGGGGGTCTTGTTGCTCATCGGGCCTTAACTCCTTGGTTCACGGCAGTCCGTGGACGGACTTTGATAAGTACCCTCACCTGATCACGGCAGGCATGGGTCAGGAATACTCAGCAAGTGACCTGACAAATTGCAGGGGCGTTCCTTTTTTTTTCACGAACGGTCGCAAAGCCGACCTTTAGTCGCGTTATTGCCAAATCGCAGGTTGCGGCGAAAATAAATGCTAAATACGACTGGACGCCTGGGCTAAAATGCGCGCCCGGCTATCAGCTGCTACCCCATTCATGCGCCCCACAAGGTTCGCTACGTGATCGAGTTCCAAGATGTCCACAAGACCTACCGCGTGGCCGGTAGGGAAATTCCCGCGCTGCATCCCACCCGATTCACGGTGCCGGCAGGCCAGGTGTTCGGCCTCATCGGCCACTCCGGCGCGGGCAAAAGCACGCTTCTGCGCCTGATCAACCGCCTGGAAAACCCCAGCGGTGGCACGATCATCGTCGACGGTGAAGACGTCACCGCGCTCGATGCCGACGGCCTGCGCGGTTTTCGGCAACAGGTCGGCATGATTTTCCAGCATTTCAACCTGCTGGCCTCCAAGACCGTTGCCGATAACGTGGCGATGCCGCTGAACCTGGCCGGGCGCCTGTCGCGCAAGGAAATCGACCAGCGCGTGGCCCAATTGCTCGAGCGCGTCGGCCTGTCCGATCATGCGCGCAAGTACCCGGCACAGCTGTCCGGTGGTCAGAAGCAGCGTGTCGGCATCGCCCGCGCGTTGTCGACCAACCCCAAGATCCTGCTCTGCGACGAGGCCACCAGCGCCCTGGATCCGCAGACCACGGCTTCGGTCCTGCAACTGCTGGCCGAGATCAACCGCGAACTGCAACTGACCATCGTGCTCATCACCCATGAAATGGACGTGATCCGTCGGGTCTGCGATCAGGTGGCGGTGATGGACGCCGGACACATCGTCGAACAAGGCCCTGTGGCCGACGTATTCCTGCACCCACAGCATCCGACCACCCGTCGTTTCGTTCAGGAAGACGAGCAGGTCGACGAGAACGAGCAGCGCAGCGACTTCGCCCATGTGGCGGGCCGCATCGTGCGCCTGACCTTCCAGGGCGAGGCCACCTACGCACCGCTGCTGGGCACCGTGGCGCGCGAGACCGGCGTCGACTACAGCATCCTGGCCGGTCGCATCGACCGCATCAAGGACACCCCCTATGGCCAGTTGACCCTGGCAATCACCGGCGGCGACATGGACGCGGCATTCGCCCGCTTCACCGCTGCCGACGTTCACATGGAGGTGCTGCGCTGATGGACCTGATCAACTTCTTCGCCAGCGTCGACTGGAGCGAAATCTGGCAGGCCACCCTCGACACGCTGGTAATGCTCGGTGCGTCGCTGCTGTTCACCATCCTGCTGGGCCTGCCGTTGGGTGTTTTGCTGTTCCTCACCAGCCCGCGGCAGATGTTCGAAAAGCCCAGGCTCTATGCGGTGCTGTCGTTCATCGTCAACGTGGTCCGCTCGCTGCCGTTCATCATCCTGATCATTCTGCTCATCCCCACCACCGTGGTGCTGGTGGGTACCTCGCTGGGCGTGGCCGGGGCGATTCCGCCGCTGGTCATCGGCACCGTGCCGTTCTTCGCGCGGCTGGTGGAAACCGCCCTGCGCGAAGTCGACCGCGGCATCATCGAGGCAACCCAGGCCATGGGCGCCACGACGCGGCAGATCATCACCCGGGCGCTGGTGCCCGAGGCCCTGCCGGGGATCATCGCGGCCATCACCGTGACGACCATCACGCTGGTGTCGTACACCGCCATGGCTGGCGTGGTCGGCGCCGGGGGCCTGGGTGACCTGGCGATTCGCTACGGCTACCAGCGTTTCCAGGACAACGTGATGTACGTCACGGTGATCATCCTGATTCTGATGGTCCAACTGCTGCAGATGCTGGGCGACCGCCTGGTCGTGCACTTCTCTCGCAAATAATCGTAGGTCTGGCCCACGGGCCGAAAAGGAAATCGAAGATGAAAAGACTACTGGCCGCCATGGCCGCCGTCGCTGCACTGTCCGCCCAGGCCAACGAAAGCCTGAACGTGGCGGCCACCGCCGTGCCCCATGCCGAGATTCTGGAATTCGTGAAGCCGCAACTGGCCGAGCAGGGCGTGGACCTCAACATCAAGGTGTTCACCGACTACATCCAGCCCAACGTCCAGGTCGCGCAGAAGAACATGGACGCCAATTTCTTCCAGCACCAGCCGTATCTGGATGAGTTCAACAAGGGCAAGGGTACCGATCTGGTCGCCGTGACCGGCGTTCACCTGGAGCCCCTGGGCGCCTATTCGAGCAAGATCAAGCAGCTCGACGAGCTGGGCAACGGCGCCAACGTGGTGGTGCCCAACGACGCCACCAACGGCGGTCGTGCCCTGTTGCTGCTGCAGAAATACGGCCTGATTCGCCTCAAGGACCAGAGCAACATCCTGGCCACCACCAAGGACATCGTCGAGAACCCCAAGGGCTTGAAGATCCGTGAGCTGGAAGCGGCGACCATCCCGCGCGTACTGACGCAGGTCGACTTGGCGCTGATCAACACCAACTACGCCCTGGAAGCCAAGCTGGATCCGTCCAAGGATGCGTTGTTCATCGAAGGCAACGACTCGCCCTACGTGAACATTCTGGTGGCGCGCCCGGAAAACAAGGACTCGCCGGCCATGCAGAAACTGGCCGCCGCGCTGCACAGCCCCGAGCTCAAGCAGTTCATCACCGAGAAATACAAGGGCGCGGTGCTGCCCGCTTTTTAAGCCCGTGACAGGTCGAGTGTAAGCTCGACCTTCCTTTCTCAATCGCCCGCGACCAGCCCAGGAAGCCGGGCGATCATCTTCGCATTGTCGATCGGCCCGCGAATGAACCCCCTTTGTCGCCCATCCGGCCCGATCAACGCCAGGTTGGCGCTGTGCTCCACCAGGTAATTGGGCTTGCGCGTGTCGGCGGGGATGAACGGAATGCTGATGGCGCTGGCCAGCGTCTGTAGGGTTTCGACCGGCGCGACCCACCCTTCGAAGCCTGCCTTGAAATAACCCAGGTACTGCTTGAGCCGCTCGGGGGTGTCGCGGTGCGGGTCGACACTGATCAGCACCACCTGCAAGCGCTCGCGCGTGGCGTTGGGCAGCTGTTGCTGCACGTCGCGCAGGTTGGCCAGGGTGGTCGGGCAGATATCCGGGCAGAACGTGTAGCCGAAGAACAGCAGCGACCACTTGCCCCTGAGCTGGTCGACGTGAACGGGCGCGCCGTCCTGGTCGGTCATCTGCAGCGCAGGCATCGCGCGACTCTGGGCCAACAGGATAATCCCCGCATCGACCAGTGCGGCGCGGTTGGGTTGGCTCTGCCGGGTGAGCAGGTGGTGAACGCTCAATCCGATCAGCAAGGCGAGGACGCCGGCAACGATGAAGACGATTTTCTGCGCTTTTGTCATGAGTCTGGGGTCAATGCACGTAAGAGGGGCGACGTTATCAGGCGAGCCATGAGGAGGGTAGTGGTTCGCGTCGTTATGAAATGTGTCCCGACTATGACAAATGCGTCTTAGCCTTCCCGATGGGCCAGCTATCGTTCCCACTTCACTTTCGTGACACCCGCCTGGAGCCTTCATGAACACCGCCGCATTGCGCGAGCAGATCCAACGTGCCACCGAACACGAGGCCGCTTCCGGCCAGCTGCAGCAGCGCCTGGAAAAACAGCTGCCGCAGCTGCACCCGTCCATCGACATCGCTGAAGGCAACGACACCGCCCTGTGGCGCTTCGTCAGCGCCTACATCGATGAAGTCCCGCAACTGCTCGACGCCGCCAGCGAAGTGGCGGTCAAGGCGGGTATCCAATCGCAGATCGATCCGGTGCTGAAGATTGCCGAAGAATACTTCCTGCAACCGCCCGGCATTCTCGCGGACCATCCAGGAATGGATGGCCTGCTCGATGAAGCCTACCTGGCCCATCGTCTGGTAGAGGAAATCAACGATCTGTACATTCGTCACCTCGGCCAGCCGCTGATACCGCTGGACATGACCGTGGCCAACCTGATCGCCCACCAGTTGATCGGTGAAACCTTCGCCAACGAGTTGGACGAGGTCGTGCACCATTCGGTGGACCAGATGCTGTGCGATGAAAGCTTCGAGCTGCCGTCGGTGCAAGCCTACCGCGACAAGCTGGTCAGCCCCGAGACCGGGGCAGCATGGAAACAGTGGCCGTGCATGTCGCGGCGCCTGGGGATTGGCCTGGACTTGAACGCAACCTCGCAGGCTGCGACAGGGCCTGACGAGCACTAGTCGCCAAGCCCTGCAGAGCGCTTCCCGATTGCCGGGTCAGCTGCCGAAGCCTGCGCTGGTCCGCAGCTGACCTTCGATGCGCCGCTTGAGGCCGCGGCTTTCGATGATCATCCGCGAGCCCTTGCTCTGATTCGCGCGGCCCCAGTCCTCCAGCAGTTCCAGGCAGGAGTGGTCGATGTAGGTCAGGCCAGCAAG
The DNA here is from genome assembly GCF_001187875.1 of Pseudomonas sp. RIT-PI-a. Classification (NCBI taxonomy): domain Bacteria; kingdom Pseudomonadati; phylum Pseudomonadota; class Gammaproteobacteria; order Pseudomonadales; family Pseudomonadaceae; genus Pseudomonas; species Pseudomonas sp. RIT-PI-a. Next base: position 346,445 of record NZ_LGIR01000013.1, on the reverse strand, counting down.
CGGCACATGGACAATCGTACCTTCCGGAATGCTCGCCAATGCCTTGGTCAGCGCCGGGACCTTGAGAAAGGTTGCCGAGCCCACCATGCGCAACTCCACCTCACCAGGGGCCTGGTCGACCAGGGTGATCTTCAGGCGCGCCGCCTTGAAGGCCAGCTTCAGCAGGGTCAGGGCGAAGCCCAGCAGCACACCGGTAAGCAGATCGGTGAAGACGATCGCCAGGGCCGTGGCCGCGTAGGTGAACATCGGCATGCGACCGTAGCGGCCCAGGCCCTTGAAGGCCTTGAAGTCGACCAGCTTGACGCCGGTGAAGACCAGCACGCCCGCTAGGCTTGCCACCGGGATGCTCTGCAACAGGCTGGACAGCAGGACGACGAAACCGAGCAGCCAGACACCGTGCAGGATCGCCGACAGACGGGTCTGCGCGCCGGCCTGGACGTTGGCCGAACTGCGCACGATCACACCGGTCATCGGCAGTGCGCCGAGGATGCCGCACAGCATGTTGCCCACACCTTGCGCCGACAGTTCGCGATCGAAATCCGAACGCTGGCCATTGTGCATGCGATCCACCGCAGCCGCTGACAGCAACGTCTCGGCACTGGCGATGAAGGCCACGGCAATGGCGGCGATCAACAGGGCCGGATCGGCCAGGTTGAGCAGGTCGGCGGGGCGCAGCCAGTCGATGGCTTCAGCCAGGGTCGCCGGCACTTCGACACGCTTGACCGGCATGGCGAAGAACAGGCTCAGCCCGGTGGCCAGCCCGACGCCCAGCAGTGCACCGGGAACGAAGCGCAACTTTTGCGGACGCAGCTTTTCCCAGGCGTACATGACGGCGATGGTCAGCAGGCCCAACAACCCGGCTTGCCAGCCCAGCCCGCCACCGATGCTGGGCATGGCCTGGCCGACGACCGCAGGAAATTCGATCAGGTTGCTCAGACCCGAAGGCTGCGGCGCCCGGTCGAGCATGACGTGGACCTGAGACAAGACAATCAGCACGCCGATACCGGCCAGCATGCCGTAGACCACCGCCGGCGCCGTGACGCGGAACCAGCAACCGAGCTTGAAACGCCCGGCCAACAGTTGCAGCAGACCAGCCAGCAGCAGGATGGGGCCGAGCATGGCCATGCCGTGCTGGCGAACCAGTTCGAAGACCAGCACGGCCAGGCCGGCGGCCGGGCCACTGACCTGCAACGGCGAGCCGGCCAGAAAGCCGACCACGATACCGCCGATGATGCCGGTGATCAGGCCTTTGGAGGGCGGCATTCCCGAGGCGATGGCAATACCCATGCACAACGGCAGCGCGACCAGAAATACCACGACCGAGGCGAGCAACTCGCGCGGCAACACCGCTTTCATGTGTGCAATATTCACGTTCAATCTCCTGCAAGCATTCAAGCGAGCCGGGCCACTCTTTTCGACAGGCAGCAGTGTGCCTGCCCAATCCCCTGTAGCCCAACCGGCGCGGCGGTTACAGGTGGATTCGGCAAGCAATCGTTGAGGTGTGCTGTCGACAGATGATGGCCAGGCAGGCCCTGTCAAACGGACGCCACGGCGACCTAGAAGCGGCCCTTGGGCGTGGCGCTAGGCGTCGTGGTCGTTCTGTCGAGCGGACGGAAGCAGTCCTGCTCGGCGTCGTAGGCCTTGATTTCGCTGGTTTCGATGTTGTAGATCCAGCCATGGATAAACAACTGGCCACTGGCCATGCGCGAGGCCACCGATGGGTGGGTGCGTAGGTGCTGCAGCTGGGAGATGACGTTTTCTTCGGTCAGCACTTTCATGCTTTCGGCTTCGTTGGCGCAGTTGCAGTTGTCTTCGACCACGGTGCGGGCCACTTCCGAGTGGCGCAGCCAGGCCTTGACGGTTGGCATCTTTTCCAGCGAAGCGGGGTTGAGTACGGCGCGCATGGCGCCGCAGTCGGAGTGGCCGCAGACGATGACGTGCTGCACGCCCAGGGCCAGGATGGCGTATTCCAGCGCGGTGGAAACGCCACCGTTCATTTGTCCGTAGGGCGGTACGACGTTACCCACGTTTCGAGTAACGAACAGGTCGCCGGGAGAGCTTTGGGTGATGAGTTCGGGGACGATGCGCGAGTCGGCGCAGGTGATGAACATGGCCCGCGGTGCTTGTGCGGTAGCAAGCTTCTTGAACAACTCTTGTTGCTGAGGGAAGACGTCATGATGGAAATGCAGAAAGCCGTCGACGATTTGTTTCAGGGAGGCTTCAGCCGTATCGGCATGGCTCGGTGTAGGATCCTTGTCGCTCATGATTCATCCTCTTGCTGGATTTGAGATGGTTCCCAGTTTACCGGGTAAAAATTCCCACAGCTCACGGCTGGACGAGACGATTTACATAGGATTATGACTTGTAAGTCATTTGTCACTAACGTTACCGGTGAAAACTTAACTGAACCTGAATCGAGCGCTCTATTGTGCGGGGATGGGGGTTGTCTAGACGATGGACGGCGTCCCTGTAGCAGCGGCGCGAGTCGCGTCCGGCTTCACCGCGTTCGCCCAGATGCACCGCTTAAACCGCCGACGCGGCTTGCGCCGCTGCTACATAAGATTCAAGTCGTCTGCATGGCGGCAGGAGAACTGTGGGAGCGGGCTCTGCCCGCGAAGCAGACGCCGCGGTATGCCTGGGCCACCGCATGCTCCGTTTCGCGGGCAGAGACCCGCTCCCACAGGGTCGATGCGTGGCTTAGCGCACCAGGCAGGGACGCTTGTTATCGAATTTCCAGTCTGAAATCAGGTATTGCATGGCAATGCCGTCATCCCGCGCGCCCAGGCCCTTGGTCTTGTACAGCTCGTGGGCCTTGGCCACTTCGTCCATGTCGATGTCCACGCCCAGGCCCGGCTTGGCGGGCACTTTGACGAAGCCATCGATGATCTGCAACGGCTCCTTGGTCAGGCGCTGGCCGTCCTGCCAGATCCAGTGCGTGTCGATCGCGGTGATCTCGCCCGGTGCCGCAGCGGCCACCTGGGTGAACATCGCCAGCGAAATATCGAAATGGTTGTTGGAGTGCGAGCCCCAGGTCAGCCCCCAGTCGTTGCACATCTGCGCAACCCGTACCGAACCCTGCATGGTCCAGAAATGCGGGTCGGCCAGCGGGATGTCCACCGACTGCAATTGAATGGCGTGACCCATCTCGCGCCAGTCGGTGGCAATCATGTTGGTGGCGGTGGGCAGGCCCGTGGCACGGCGGAATTCGGCCATGACTTCACGTCCCGAATAGCCGTTTTCCGCACCACAGGGGTCTTCGGCGTAGGCCAGCACATGGTGCTGATCACGGCACAGGCTGATCGCTTCTTTCAGTGACCAGGCACCGTTGGGGTCCAAAGTGATGCGCGCGTCAGGGAAACGCTCGGCCAGTGCCGTCACCGCCTCGATTTCCTCGGCACCGCGCAGCACGCCGCCCTTGAGCTTGAAGTCGTTGAAGCCGTACTTGGCCTTGGCCGCTTCGGCCAACCGCACCACCGCCTCGGGGGTCATTGCCTTTTCGTGACGCAGGCGGCTCCAGTCATCAGCGGCGTCCGGCTCGCTGCGGTAGGCCAGGTCGGTCTGGCCACGATCACCCACATAGAACAGGTAGCCGAGCATCTTCACCGCATCGCGTTGCTGGCCTTCACCGAGCAGCGCTGCCACCGGCACCTCCAGAAACTGCCCGAGCAGGTCGAGCAGGGCGGCCTCCATGGCCGTCACGGCATGGATGGTGATGCGCAGGTCGAACGTCTGCAGGCCACGGCCTGCACTGTCGCGAGCCGCAAAGGTGGTGCGCATGCGGTTGAGGATCTGCTGGTACTGGCCGATGGGCTGGCCCACCACCAGGCTGCGGGCGTCTTCCAGGGTCTCGCGAATGCGCTCGCCCCCGGGCACCTCGCCAACCCCGGTGTTGCCGGCGCTGTCCTTGAGAATCACGATGTTGCGGGTGAAGAACGGGCCGTGGGCACCGCTGAGGTTGAGCAGCATGCTGTCGTGCCCGGCAACCGGAATGACTTGCAGGCTGGTGACGATGGGGGCGTTGTGCGTGGTCATGTCGTTTTCCTTGTCATTGAATCCACGCCAGGCGCTGCAGGGGCCTGGCGAAAACGGTACAGGGGATCGCGTTCGTCAGAGCGGTCGCGCCTGCACGGGTTCGGCAATGCCGCTCACGGGTTTGCCAGGCTTGGGCTGCGTACGGGCGAAGAACACCACGATCGCGGCCAGCACCGATGTCGCGGCCAGGCCGTACAGCCCGCCCTGGATCGAGCCGGTGCTCTGCTCCAGGAAACCGAAGGTGGCCGGCGCGACGAAGCCGCCCAGGTTACCCACAGAGTTCACCAGTGCGATCACCGCCGCGGCAATGCGCGCGTCCAGGTAGGCCTGGGGAATGGGCCAGAACAGCGAGGACGCCGACTTGAAGCCGATGGCGGCGAAGCACACGGCCACGAAGGCAAACACCGGGCCGCCCGTGGTGGAAAGGAACATGCCGGCGGCGGCGATCAGCAGCGCTGTGGCCACCCAGGCCTGCTGGAACTTGAACTTGCCCGACAGCGCGGCAAACGCGTACATGGCGATGATCGAGATCAGCCAGGGTATCGAATTGAGGAAGCCCACCTGCAGGTCATCCAGACCGCCCATTTTCTTGATGATGCTGGGCAGCCAGAAGGTGGCGGCATAGATGGTCAGCTGGATGCAGAAGTAGATCAGGCAGAACAGCAGGATCTGGCGATCCTTGAGCAGCGTGCCCAAGGTCGGCTTGACGGTGTGCATGGCATCGCGTTCGCGCTGTTCGCGATCGATCTCGCCCACCAGCGCGTCTTTCTCCTCCAGGGTCAGCCATTTGGCGTCGTGGACCTTGGAATCCAGCCAGAACCAGACGAAGAAGCACAGCAGCACCGAAGCCAGGCCTTCGATCAGGAACATCCACTGCCAGCCGTGCATCCCCAGGCCTTCGATCTGCAACAGCGCACCGGCCAGGGGTCCGGAAATCAGCGAGGCCAAGGCCGAGCCGCTGAGGAAGATGGCAATCGCCTTGCCACGCTCGACGCCAGGCAACCAGCGGGTGAAGTAGTAGATCACGCCAGGGAAGAAGCCGGCTTCGGCGATCCCCAGCAGGAAGCGCAGGATGTAGAAGTGGGTTTCGTTCTGAATGAACGCCATCATCGTGGCGACGATGCCCCAGGTGAACATGATCCGCGTCAGCCAGACCCGTGCGCCGACTTTCTGCAACAGCATGTTGGACGGCACTTCGAACAGTGCATAGCCGATGAAGAACAGCCCGGCACCGAAGCCATAGGCCGCCGCGCCGATGCCCAGGTCATGCTCCAGGTGCGTGCGCACGAAGCCGATGTTGACCCGATCGATGTAGTTGACGATGAACATGATGACGAACAGCGGGAGTACGTGACTCTTCACTTTCGAGACGGCGCGGGCCAGGACGGCATCGCCGGTTGCAACGTTTGAATTGCTCACAATTCAAATCTCCCACTGATTGTTTTTATGCGGGTAGTTTCTGTGTCGATCGGCAGCTGCGTGCTCGGTCGGCAGACATCATACAACTAGATATTCGTTGAACTCAACGTATGCAGGGCCAACCAATCTGCCATTCGTCGTTGTCATACATCTTTTTCAGCGTTGTCGATGCTGTTGTTGAACGGTCGGCGTCATCCTGTGGCTGGTCCGGCAGCGCCCGGAAGATGCTCGCAAGGTATGATCGGTTTTTTCGTCCGGGAGCCTCATCGATGTCGAAGCGACCAAACAGCCTGGCCCATGGGCTGGTCGAGGCCTTGAGCCAACAGATCCGCCTGGGCACCCTGGCGCCGGGCGCCAAGCTACCGTCGGAGGGCGCTATCGTTGCCGAGCACGGCGTCAGCAGAACCGTGGTGCGCGAAGCCTTGTCACGGTTGCAGGCATCGGGTCTGGTGGAAACCCGGCATGGGGTAGGGACGTTCGTGTTGCAACGCGAGCCGGCCCTTGGCCTGCGTTTGAACGTCGACACGGCGCTCAGTGTGCGCGGCATTCTCGAGTTGCGTCTGGGATTGGAGACCCAGGCGGCCGCCCTGGCGGCCAAGCGCCGCAGCGAGTCTCAACTGCAACGCATGCGCAAGGCACTGGACGACTATCAACGCTCGCTGGCCAACAACGATAGCTGCGTGGAGGAAGACAAGCGCTTTCACCTGCTGATCGCCGAGGCAACGGGTAATACGTATTTCACCGACATCATGCAGCACCTGGGCGATGCGATGATTCCGCGCACTCGGCTCAACGCGCTGGAGAAGGGCGATGCCGATCTCTCCCAGCTGGGGCAGGTGGCGAACCTGGAACATGAAGCGATCTACCAGGCGATTCGTAAGCAGGATGCCGATGCGGCACGGGCGGCGATGTGGCTGCATTTGAGCAACAGCCGTGATCGTTTCAATGCGGATTGAGGAGGCCTTTTTACTGGAGGGTGTCGGTGAGGGCCCTTTCGCGGGCAGAGGGCTCGCCGCCCGCACCGCTCCCACAAGGCTGGGATTGAGGGGGCCTTTTTACTGGAGGGTGTCAGTGAGGGCCTCTTCGCGGGCAGAGGGCTCGCCGCCCGCCCCGCTCCCACAAGGCTGGGATTGAGGGGGGTCTTTTTACTGGAGGGGGTCAGTGAGGGCCTCTTCGCGGGCAGAGGGCTCGCCGCCCGCCCCGCTCCCACAGCGGGGTGAATTCTCAACCGGCCTTGTGGGAGCGGGTCTCTGCCCGCGAAGAGGCCGCCAGCCATGATCAATGGCTGGTGGACTGCCCCAGGTCATCGCCGGAGGTGTGCTTCATGTCGTCGCCGCGCATCTGCTTGACGTCGTCGGCCGACACCGTCGAGCCCTGATTGCCCCAGCTGGTGCGGATGAAGTTCACCACATCAGCCACTTCCTGATCGGACAGGCGCCAGGCGAAGCCGGGCATGGTGAAGGTGGACGGCGCCGTGTGCGTGGCCGGCAACGTGCCACCTGCCAGCACGATATGGATCAGCGAACTGGCATCCTCGGTCTGCAGCACCGGGTTGCCAGCCAAGGCCGGGAACACACGGGTGTAGCCCTGGCCATCGGTCCGATGACAGGCCGCGCAGTTGTCGATGTACACCCCGGCACCGACCTTGCTGTCGTCTCCCTTCCACAGTGCGTCAGACACACGTGCGTCGTATTCATGGGGCTTGTCGGCACGGTCCACCGCCGGCAGCGTCTTCAGGTATCGAGCGATGGCAGTGAGGTCTTCATGGGTCATGTACTGCATGCTGTGCTCGACCACATCGCTCATGCCGCCGAACACCGCACTGCGATCACTGCGGCCGGTCTTGAGAAACTGCACCAGTTGCTCTTCGCTCCAGCTGCCCAGACCGTCCTTGTGATCGCCGCGCAGGCTCTTGGCGATCCAGCCTTCGAGCGGTGCGCTGCCAGCCAGGAAGTCGGCGTTGTCGCCGGCGCTCAGGGCCTTCTCCTGCATGGTGATCGCCCGTGGGGTATGGCAGGCGCCACAGTGCCCAAGCCCTTCGACCAGGTAGGCGCCGCGGCTGATCACCGGATCGGAGCCCGGCGGCGGCTGATAGGCGCTGACCGGAGGGGCGAACAGTCCGCGCCAGATCGCCAGCGGCCAGCGCATGCTCAGTGGCCAGGGAATGTCGGTCGGCTTGTTCGGTTCGGCCACCGGCGCCACGCCCTTCATGAAGTAGGCGTACAGGGCGTGCATGTCGGCGTCGCTGACCCTTGCATAAGACGGGTAGGGCATGGCCGGATACAGGCTGCTGCCGCTCTTGCCGATGCCGTGGCGCACGGCCTTGTCGAAGTCTTCGAAGCTGTAGTTGCCGATGCCGTCGCTGTGCGGCGTGATGTTGGTCGAGTAAACCGTGCCGATCGGCGTCTCCATGCCCAACCCGCCGGCGAACGGCGCACCGCCCTTGGCGGTATGGCAGGCCACGCAGTCACCGGCACGGGCCAGGTAACGGCCCTGCTCGATCAGGGCGTCGTCGGACTCCGCGGCCCTGACCGGCAGACTGGTCAACAGACTGGCGAGCAGGGTCAGCGCAGCGATCTGGATAACGTTCATCTCTGCGCTCCTTATGCCTGCACCAGCGGGCCGGGGTTCTTCAGGTACTGCTCGCGAATGGCCCGTGCCGACCAGTAGGTCAGTGCCGCCACCAGGCCGGTGGGGTTGTAGCCCAGCCCCTGGGGAAAGGCCGAGGCGCCTGGAACGAACACGTTGTGCACATCCCAGCACTGCAGGTAGCGGTTGATCGCACTGGTCTTGGGATCGGTGCCCATGATCGCGCCACCGTTGAGGTGGGTGGTCTGGTAGGAGGCGGTATTGAAATGCTCGCCGACCTTTTTGCCCAGCAAGGCAATGGTCTTGGGGTTCATGGCCTGGGCGACCTTGCTCATTTTCTCGACCATGAAGCGGTTCATCTTGATGTCGTTTTCCTGCCAGTCGAAGGTCATGCGCAGCAACGGCAGGCCATAGGCATCGCGGTACACCGGATCCAGATCCAGGTAGTTGCCGCGGTAAGATTGATGGGCGCCGTGGGCGTCCATCGACACCTGATGGGTGTAGTAGTCGGCGGTGGCCTTCTTCCAGGCGCTGCCCCAGGCTGGCGTGCCCGGTGGATTGGCCGTGCCGGCGATGGGTCGGCTGCCGGCCTGGTTGACCCACATCGGCGAGCCGCCGACGAAGCCATGGGGGCCGTGGTCGAAGTTGTCGGCATTGAAGTCGTCGAACGCCACACCGTTGCCACCGGCGCCGATGAAGTTGTTGGTGTGGGTGTCCTTGTCGAAGAACGCCTTGATGGTGGCCATGTTCTGGTAGGCGAAGTTCTTGCCGACCACACCTTCGCCGGTCTTGGGATCGTAGGGCTGGCCGATGCCGGAAAGCAGCATCAGGCGCACGTTGTTGAACTGGAAAGCACCGAGAATCACCAGGTCCGCCGGCTGCTCGACTTCACGCCCCTGGGCATCGACGTAGGTCACGCCGGTCGCCTTGCGCTTGGTGCTGTCCAGATTGACCCGCAGTACATGGGCGTTGGTGCGCAGCTCGAAGGTTTCGACCTGGCGCAACGCCGGGAGGATGTTCACGTTCGGTGACGCCTTGGAATACATGTAGCAGACATAGCCGCTGCAGAAACCGCAGAAGTTGCAGGGGCCCATCTGCGCACCATAGGGGTTGGTGTACGGCCCCGATGTATTGGCCGACGGCAGATTGTACGGCTTGTAACCGACCTCGGCGGCGGCCTTCTGGAACAGCTGCGCCGAAACGGTGTTCTTCTGCGAGGCCAGCGGGAACGGGTTGGAACGATCCGGTGCATAGGGGTTGCCACCCTTGCCTTCGCCGACCCGCACGCCGTTCACCGTCCAGGCCTGACCCGAGGTGCCGAAGACTTTTTCGGCGAAATCGAAGAACGGTTCCAGCTCTTCATAGCTGACACCGAAGTCCTGGATAGTCATGTCCTTGGGGATGAACTGCTTGCCGTAGCGCTCCTCGTAGTGGCTGCGCATGCGCAGTTCCATGGGATCGACACGGAAGTGCACGCCCGACCAATGCAGACCGGCGCCGCCGACACCCTTGCCCGGCAGAAACGCACCCAACTGGCGGTTGGGCAGTGCAACGTCGTTGACGCTGTGGCGGATGGTCACGGTTTCCTTGGAGATGTCCTGAAACAGCTTCTTGCGCACGCTGTAGGTCAACTCGTCGATCACCTGTGGATAACTGCCGTCCGGGTAGGTGTCCTGCATCGGGCCGCGCTCCAGCGCTACCACGTTGAGACCTGCCTCGGTGAGTTCCTTGGCCATGATCGCGCCTGTCCAGCCGAACCCGACGATGACCGCGTCGACTTTCTTCATTACCGTTGTCATGTCAGGCCCTCTCGCCGCGAATCGATACAGCCGGGAAGGGGTATTGCTCGTTGCGTTCCACCCAATCCATGAAGTCGGCGCGTGCGCCGGGAAAACCGATCTGAGTCCAGCCGACCATGCCCTTGTTGCCGCCGTGCACGGGGTCACAGAAGAAGCCTTCACGGGTGTTCTGCAGGATCAGACTGAAGAAGGCAGTGGCGGGCAGTTCGTCGAAAACCAGCTCTCCGGCTTCGATCTTGCCGAGAATACGGTCCTGGGTAGCGCTGTCTTGCTCAGCGAACACTTTGCCCGATTGAGCCTTGCACCAGGCATCAGTGGCAGCGATGCCCAGACGGTAGATCTGCTGGGGCACCAGCTGCAGTTGATAGCCCATCTGGGGCGGGGCATCGGTCACGAACGGACCTTGCATGTACCACAATGCCCCCGTGGCATACGGGGTGTTCATCTGCCGATCAATGAATTCCGCTGCGCCGGCTTCCAGGGCACCGGGGCCCAGGTCATCCGCTGGAATCAGCCGAGCCACCGCGGCCTGTACGAAAGCCCACTCTTCAGCGGTGAAAAACGACGGCTGATAATCGGCGGTTGGCACCGGCTTAGGCGGCGCGGTCCGCGTATCCGCCTGGGCATCGGCCGTCAGGGCACCGAGGCCCAGGCCGCTACTGGCAACGGTCACCACCGGAATCAAGGTCAGTGTTTTGCGCAGAAAATCCCGGCGCGGGTTGTTTTCTTGCTCGGACATCAGGGTTCTCATCAGCTGTTCGATACGGTTTTTATCGATGCGCAGCTCAGCGGTACGTGTTCGTTGCACCACGCGGCCAGAGGCGGGTGATGCTTTGTGGAAGGCGCAGACGCGACACATTCGACACGAAGCCAGGCGCGGCAAAATGCCGCCCTGGCGCTTCAACCGACAAATGTATCTATTTGTGACGGCAAATGAAACCGGTTTCAGCCTCAATATGCACTGACTGGCTGGACGTCATTGTTCAAATCCGTCAAGCCTTGATGCCCAGATCCGCCAGTAACGCCTCGATACCCGGCTTGCTGCCGGCAAAGCTTTCGACCAGCTCCGCGAATGGCCGCGTTCCGCCGGAGGCCAGAATCAGACGGTGGAAATCCTCACCCGCCTGACTCGCCAACAGCCCTTCACGTTCGAAGCGAGTGAACAGGTGGGCCGCGAGCACCTGCGCCCAGACATAACTGTAATAACCGGCCGCGTAGTCCGCGGCAGTGAATACGTGAGCAAAGGTGTTGAGCCAACGCACATAGGGTGGATGACGTACCACTTGCGTGTTTTCAAGCACCTGCTCGCCGATCTCCTGCGGTGAAAGCCCACTGCTCGCGCTGTGCAGGCGATAGTCCACCAGGGCGTATTCGAGCTGCCACAGCAGCGCCTGGGCACGGAAGCGAGCCTTGGCCGCGAGCGCCTGTTCAACGTAAGCGCTGTCGATCCGTTCACCGGTCAGATAATGCCGCGACATCGATTGCAGGATTTCCGGCTGCATGGCCCAGTGTTCGAACACGCCGCTGGGCAGTTCCACCGCATCTTCGGCCACGCCCTTGATGCCGGACACGCTGCCGTGATCGATGCGGGTCAGCACGTGGTGCAACGCATGGCCCAACTCGTGGAAGAACGTCTGGATATCGCCCAGGCTCAAAAGGCAGGGAAACTCTGGCGTCTGGGCAGCGAAATCACAGCCCACATGGGCAATCGGCAGTTGCAGGCGTCCGTCGGCGAAGCGGTGGCGGTCACGCAGAGCCTCCATCCAGGCACCCGCGCGCTTCTTCGGCCGGGTGTGCAGGTCCAGGTAAATGTAGCCAAGCACCTGATCCCCTTCGCTGATCTGGAACAACCGCACCGAAGCCGGTTGGCGCGGTGCTGGCGGGCATTCGTGCCACTGCACGTCGAACAACTGGGCCAGCAAGTGTTGCGTGCCGTCCATCACCGCCTGCATGGGGAAATATTCGCGCACCTTGAGTTCCGTCACACCGTGATGGATCTGCAGGTATTTTTCCTGATAGTAGTTGCAGTCCCAGGCCTCCAGCGTTGGCACACTGAACAGCGCGGCCAGTTCCTGCACAGGGGCGAATTCGGCCTGCGCCGCGGGGCGAACCTTGTCGATCAGCTGCAGCAGCAGCTTCTCCACGTCGGCGGCTTCGTCGAACATGCGTGTGGCCTGAGCCAGCGAGGCGTAGCTGCGATGCCCACTCGCTTCGGCCAACTCGGCACGGGCCGCGAGGATGCGTTGCAGCACCGGCCCGTTGTCATTCTCTCCAGCGCGCGGGCCCTGGTCCGAAGCCTGGGTGTAGAAGGCCTTGTACACCTGTTCGCGCAGCGAGCGGTCGTGAGCCTGGCTCGCCACCGCCAGCACCATCGGCAGTTCCAGGGTCAGTAGCCAACCAGAAAGGCCGGCCTCGCGTGCCCGCTGGGCCATGCTGGCGCGTACGGCGGGGGCGATACCCGCCAGCGCCGCTTCGCCCGCGAAGGCCAAGGGCCAGGCCTGGCTGGCCGCGGCCCGGGTATCGGCGACGTCTGGGACAACCCCGCCAGTTCCACGTGCAGGCGTTCGATGCGCATCTGGGTCGCACGCGCAGTGCCCACCCCGGCCAATCGCGCGGCGCGCAGGGCGTGATTCAATGCCGCCTGCTGGGTCGAATCGAATTCGAGGGCCTGCGGGCTTTGCTGCAGCAGTTGCAAGGCGGCCTGCACCGTGCGGTTGTGTTTGATGGCCGACTCATAGGCCCGTACCCGCTCGCGGCATTTCGCATAAGCCTCAATCACCGCCAGATGGTGATGGCGACTGAGCAACTGCTCGGGTTGCAGCACCGCCAGCAAGCGCTGATGCATGTCTTCCAATGGCTTGACCAAGCCTTCCCACGTGGGTGATTCGAGCTGCTCGGGGAGTAGTTGCGCCAGCTGACGCAAGTTGCTCTCGATCACATGGGTGATGGCCGGCTCGACGTGTTCGGCCTTGATGAGGTGATAGGGGACTATCTCGTGGTTGCCCAGCAAGGGGTTGTCGGCAAGAAGCGCGGGGAGTACCGACGAGGGTGCGGTGGTCATGTTCGATTCCTTGAGTGACGCCTGAGTGGCGAGCCAGTCTAGGAAGGCGAACGACCTGCGAAGTGGTAGCCGGCTATTGCCGTCGACCTGCCCTTGCGGCAAGTCGACGGCAGGCCTGGCTCAAGGTTTCTTGAGCTTGGGGTTGGGGAAGAACTGCACCGGTTGCGAGGTGGGCCGGGCGACCTTGACGGCCACCTTGTTGACCCGTGTGCCCAGTTCGCTGGGCACCGACTGGCCCTGCGCATTGAGCGTGTCGCTGTAACCACAGGCCACGCACTCGCGATGGGGGACCTCGTCGACGCTCCACATCATCAGCTTGTCAGGCTCGCTGCAGGCCGGGCAAACGGCCCCGGCGATGAAGCGTTTCTTGGTGATCATGCCGCCGCTTCCTCGCTCAGACCGCTATGGCGCAACAGGGCATCGATGGAGGGCTCGCGACCGCGGAAGTCGACGAACAGGACCATCGGGGCCTGCGATCCGCCACGCGCCAGAATGGCTTCGCGGAAGGCGCGACCGGTGTCGGCATTGAGCACGCCGTCTTCCTCGAACTTGCTGAACGCATCGGCCGACAGCACTTCGGCCCACTTGTAGCTGTAATAGCCCGCCGCGTAGCCGCCGGCGAAGATGTGCGCGAAGCTGTTGGGAAAGCGGTTGTAGGCCGGCGGACGCATGACCGAAACCTCGTCACGCACACCGTCCAGCACTTCCATCACGCTGCGGCCATCGCCATGGGAGGCATGCAGCTCGAAGTCGAACAGCGAGAACTCGATCTGGCGGACCATCATCAGACCAGACTGGAAGTTTTTCGCCGCCAGCATCTTTTCCAGCAGGTCCTGAGGCAGCGGCTCGCCGGTTTCGTAGTGACCCGAGATCAAGGCCAGGCCTTCGGGCTCCCAGCACCAGTTTTCCATGAACTGGCTGGGCAGCTCGACCGCATCCCACGCCACGCCGTTGATACCCGACACGCCGACGTGCTCGACCCGCGTCAGCAAGTGATGCAGGCCGTGGCCGAACTCGTGGAACAGCGTGGTGACTTCGTCGTGAGTCAGCAGCGCCGGCTTGCCGGCATCGGCCGGGGTGAAGTTGCACACCAGGTTGGCCACCGGGCTCTGCAGCTCGCCATTCTCGGTGCGACGGCGGTCGCGGGCGCCGTCCATCCAGGCGCCGCCACGCTTGTTGGCGCGGGCGTAGAGGTCGAAGAAGAAGCGGCCCACGTGCTGGCCGTTTTCCTTGATCTCGAACAGGCGCACGTCAGGGTGCCAGGTGTCGAAACCTTTCTGCTCGGCGATCTCGATACCGTACAGGCGCTGCACGATGGCGAACAGGCCGCCCAGGACCTTGTCGATCGGAAAGTAGGCGCGCAGTGCTTCCTGAGAAACGCTGTAGCGCTGCTCACGCAGTTTTTCCCCATAGAAACCGCTGTCCCAGCTTTGCAGGTCGGCACAGCCCTGTTCGGCGGCATAGGCGCGCAGCTGCTCCAGGTCCTGGGCCGCGAACGGCTTGCTGCGCTGGGCCAGGTCACGCAGGAAGGTCAGCACCTGATCGGTCGACTCGGCCATCTTGGTGGCCAGGCTCAGTTCCGAATAACTGGCATAGCCCAACAGCTCGGCCAATTCCTGCCGCAGGTCGAGGATTTCGCGCATCACCGGGCCGTTGTCGTTCTGGCCGGCATTGGGGCCCTGGTCCGAGGCGCGGGTGCAATAGGCTGCGTAGACTTCTTCACGCAGGGCGCGGTCTTGAGCGTAGGTCATGACGGCGTAATAGCTGGGGAACTCCAGGCTGATCAGCCAGCCGTCCAGACCCTTGGCCTGTGCTGCGGCCGCCATTTGCGCCTTGGCCGAATCGGTCAACCCGGCCAGGGCCGATTCGTCGGTGACGTGCTTGGTCCAGGCCTGGGTGGCGTCGAGCAGTTGGTTGGAGAAACGGCTGCCCAGCTCCGACAGCTTGCTCTGCACCTGGGCGTAGCGCTGCTGCTGATCCACCGGCAGATCGATACCGGACAGGCGGAAGTCACGCAGCGAATGCTCCAGAATGGTCTTCTGGGCTACGTCGAAGCCCGCGGCTTCAGGACTGTTGGCCAGGGTTTCGAAGGCCTGGAACAGCTCGCGGTTCTGACCCAATTCGGTGGAGTAGGCACTGAGCGCCGGCAGGCAGGCCTCATAGGCCTGGCGCAGTTCGGCGCTGTTGCACACGGCGTTGAGGTGGCTGACCGGGCTCCAGGCAGCGCCCAGGCGGTCGTTCAGCTCGTCCATGGCCAGCACCAGGCCGGCCCAGGTAGGCTGGCTGCCTTGGGTTTGCAGAATGTGGGCAATGGCCGCGCGGTTGTCGGCCAGGATCTGTTCAATCGCCGGTTGTACGTGCTCGGCACGGATCGCCGAGAACGGCGGCAGGTCGTAGGACTGCAGAAGGGGATTCGCGCTCACGGTTAAACACCTTGGCTATGAAGAAACACTGGGACATCTTAATTACAATTACGACTCACCGCAGCTATCGACAACACAGAGGATGCCTATCGTGGCCATTCGCAATTTCCAGCAGCATACGCCGCGCCTGGGCGAACGCGCCTTCGTCGACCGCTCGGCGGTGGTGATCGGCGACGTCGAGATCGGCACCGACAGCTCGGTCTGGCCGCTGACCGTGATCCGCGGCGACATGCACCGAATCCGCATCGGCAAACGCACCAGCGTGCAGGATGCCAGCGTGCTGCACATCACCCATGCCGGCCCTTTCAATCCGGACGGTTTCCCGCTGCTGATCGGCGACGATGTCACCATTGGACACAAAGTCATGCTCCACGGCTGCACCCTGGGCAATCGCATCCTGGTCGGCATGGGCAGTACCGTCATGGACGGCGCGGTGGTGGAAGACGACGTGATCATCGGCGCCGGCAGCCTGGTAGCTCCGGGCAAACGCCTGCAGAGCGGCTTTCTGTACGTGGGCAGTCCGGCCAGGCAGGCCCGGCCGCTGACGGACAAGGAACGTGCGTTCTTCACCTATACCGCTGGCAACTACGTGAAGCTCAAGGACCAACACCTGGCCGAAGGCTTCGACAAGGACTGATTCCGTGCACTATCAAAACATTCTGTTCGACCTCGACGGCACCTTGACCGACCCGCGCGAGGGCATCACCCGCTCCATTCAGTATGCCTTGGCCAAGCTGGGCATCGACGAACCCGACCTGCGCAATCTGGAACACTTCATCGGTCCGCCATTGCTCGAGCAGTTCATGCACGCCTACGGCTTCGACGAGGCCCGCGCCTGGCAGGCGGTGAATTTCTATCGCGAACGCTTCCGCGTCACCGGCCTGTACGAAAACCAGATCTTCGCAGGTGTCATCGCACTGCTCGAAACCCTTCAGGGACAAGGTCGGCATCTGTACATCGCCACTTCAAAACCCTGGGAATTCGCTCGGGAGATCGCCCGGCACTTCGATTTCGCCAGGCACTTCAAGGTTATCTACGGCAGCGAACTGGATGGCACGCGGACCGACAAGGTGCAGTTGATTGCCTACATCGTGGAACAGGAAAAGCTGGACCCTGCCCAGACCTTGATGGTCGGCGACCGCAAGCACGACCTGATCGGTGGCCGCCGCAACGGTCTGGACTGCGCGGCGGTGGGCTATGGTTTCGGTTCGCGGGAGGAATTGGTCCTGGAGAATCCGACGTATCATTTCGACACGTTGCAGGCGCTGCATGAGGCGTTCCTGCAAGACGCAGGATGAGTCGGTAACGATGCGGGCCATTCGTGGCCACTGACCACTCCTACACAAGACTTGTCGCAACCCTGTAGGAGCGGCCAGTGGCCGCGAACAGGCCCGAAAGGGCACTGCAAAACTACCCACCCAACCGCGCCAACTCAGCTCTGCGCTCGTCCATCGGTAACTTGCCCAGTGCCGCCGCCCGATCATAAAAGGCGCGCCAATCGCCAGCGACCTGCCGGAACAAACCCGCGAACGCCGGCACCCACTGGTCGTACAGACCAAACGGCAACAGCTTGGCATTGTTCATCGGCCCGTTGATCCAGGCATCGAAACGCCTGTCTCCCTGCCAAGGCCCATCGCGCAGCTGGCGATATTCGCGGCGCAGGCGCTCGAACTCGGCAACCTTGCCCGTGCGCATGGCCTGCGCAGATAACGGTTGGGCGTACAGCACAGCCAGGCGTTCGCGGGTGGCGAGCACCAAGGCGGTGAACTGGTCACGTTGCGCCACCAGCGTGCTTGCCGCCGACGGCAATCCTCGCTGGACACGCCACTGCCGGGTGCCTTCCTGCTCGACGAAGGTGGCGAAGGACTCATTGAATTCGGTGTCGTCTTTCACATACACACGCTGATGCGCCAGCTCATGGAAGATCAGAGTGGCCAGACGCTCGTCGCCCCAACCGAGCATGGTGTTGAGAATCGGATCGTCGAACCAGCCCAGGGTCGAGTAAGCCTCGACGCCCCCGACATACACATCCTGGCCCGCCAGCTTCTGCAACGCCGCTTCACCCCGAGCACCGGACTGACTGTAGTAACCGCGATAAGCCACACACCCGGCAATGGGGAAGCAATGGGTCAACGGCGCCAGGGAAAACTCCGGTGTGGCGAACACGTTCCACACCACCAATGGCCGACCGATGTCGGCGTACAGGCGATAGCTGCGGTTGTCCGGCAGATGCAAGTGCTCGCTGGCGAAGTCGCGGGCCGCCTGGGCACGCTGCAATTGCTCGCGCAGCCGCGGGTCGCGCGACGGATCGGCAAGGATCTGCGCCACCGGCTCGCGTGCCTGCAACAGCTGCCACTGGCCCTGCATCAACTGGCCGTAATAGCCCGCGCTGCTGCAACCGTTGAGCAGGAACAGCAGGCTCAGGGGAACAAACAGGCGCAAACCGCGGTCGAGTGCGGCAAGAATGGAACGACGAACAACAACGAATTCATGCATGTGGTTTTCCATGGCCAGGCCCGCCAGCGAGCAGGTGTTATCGGCGCTGACCCTGCATCTTACGATCCCATGAGGAGAATTCCATGCGCGCATTGATCATTGCTGGCAGCCTGCTGACGCTTGCCGGCTGTGCCGGACTGCCCGACCCGGATCCCAACCAGGCCTGGATCGATCTTGCGGCCGACGACCAGAACGCACTGCACGCGACCCAGGTCGACGAGAAGGAATGGACCGACACGCGTTATTTCGAAGTCGAACCCGGCCGCCATGAGCTGACCGTACGCCTGCAATTTCCGGTAGAGCCAACCAACATCGGTCCGGTGCACGCACCGCTGTGGCGTGATTGTGAATTGAACGTTACCTACGCAAGCTTCGATGCAGGCCAACGTTATTTTCTGGAAGCGGGCAGCGTCGGCTTCAGCCCTTGGGCCAGACTCTACGACGAGCAGCGCAAGCTGGTCGGCCAGGCCCAACCCGCGGGCTGTCAGAGCACTTGAGCACCGCTCACCCGGTATAACCACTGACGGCGCCGACTCGCGCCGTCGGCACAAAGCTTCTAGACTCGATACTCGTCTTGCCGATGGTTCTCTGCAGCCAAGGAACTCCCATGCGCGCCGTGCTCGCCCTGTTGACCTTCGCCACGCTCGCTGGCTGCGCCAACCCGCCGTTGCCCACCGTCGATCCGGGCAAAGCCTGGATCGACATGTTCACCACGACCGGGCGCCTGGTCATGGCGGAAAGTCTGGATGGCCGCAAGCTCAACGATGGGCGCTATTTCCAGGTGAATCCCGGAAGCCATGAGCTTGAAGTGCGGTTTGATTACGAGATGTATGCCGGAGGCGGGCTGGTCAACGACCCGTTCGACCGTACCTGCTACCTGACCGTGCGCTATGACGGTTTCAAGGCTGGCGAGCGCTACCGGTTGGAGGGCAGGGCGATTGCCATGCAAGCCAGTGCGCGGCTATATGATTCGAGCAGGCAGATCGTGGCCGAGGACCGGGCCATTCACTGCATTCCCTGAGCGGCTGCTTGAGCGCCATGGCGTGATTGCACCGCAGCGCAATCAGTCGTCGTTTTTCTGATAGACGATCTTGCGCGTGCCATTGTCGCAGGAGCCCACGACCATATTCGGGTCCTTGGCATCTAGGTTGTCGACAATTTCCAGTGTGTACGATGTGACACCCTGGGCCTGGATCTTGGCCTCGATTTCGGCCTTCAAATCCTCACATGGCTTGGGTGCTGCCAACGCCGTGGTTGCCAACACACTGCACGCCATCGCCAAAATCAATTGCTTCATGACTCGATTCTCCTGATGAGTGGGCAGTGTAAGGCAACCGGGCGCACGCTACCTCAAGATTCCAGGGTGGCGCTCAGGGTGATGTCGGCGTTCAGTACTTTCGATACCGGACAGCCTTCCTTCGCCTTGTTGGCCAGTTCTTCGAACTTGGCCTGGTCGATGTTCGGAATCTTGGCCGACATGGTCAACTTGATGGCGGTGATTGCAAAACCTTCGCCTTCCTTGTCCAGGCTGACTTCGGCGGAAGTCTTGATTTCATCGGGGGTGAAGCCTTCGCCGCCCAGGATCATCGAGAATGCCATGGAGAAACAGCCGGCATGCGCTGCGCCGATCAGCTCTTCCGGATTGGTGCCCGGCTGGCCTTCGAAACGGGTGTTGAAGCCGTAGGGATTGCTTTTCAGAGCGCCGCTCTGAGTGGAAATCTCGCCCTTACCGGTTTTCAGATCGCCTTTCCAGACAGCCGATGCGGTTTTCTTGATGCTCATAAAAGCCTCCATGATGGGCGCGACGGGTTCGCGCGGTGTCATGTGTTCAGAGGGCAGGGCGCTGGGCAAGTTCAGCGCGATTCGGACAGCTGGCTATTGAATCCGGGCAAGATGCCCATACTGACTATTCATAAGAAATAAACATTCGGTAGCAAAGATGCGCGGGGCATCCCACCTGCCACATACCCACAGGATGCCATTGATCATGACCGTTTTGACCGATACGAAATACTCCGTTCTCGACCTTGTGCCCGTACGTGCCGACCATGGCCCGGCACGGTCGCTGCACAATGCCCTGGACCTGGCGCGCCATGCCGAAACCTGGGGCTACAACCGCTTCTGGGTGGCCGAGCACCACAACATGGATGGCATCGCCAGCTCGGCGACCTCCGTGCTGCTGGGCTATCTGGCCGGCGGCACGTCCTCGATCCGAGTGGGCTCGGGCGGGGTGATGCTGCCCAACCACGCGCCGCTGGTGATCGCCGAACAGTTCGGCACGCTGGAAAGTCTGTACCCAGGACGCATCGACTTGGGCCTGGGCCGCGCGCCTGGGTCGGACCAGATGACCGCGCGCGCGCTGCGCCGTGAACGCTCCGGCAGTGCCGACGACTTTCCCGACGACGTTCGCGAGCTGATGGCCTATCTGGGGCCTCGTACTCCTGATCAGAAAGTGATCGCCGTGCCGGGTAGCGGGACCAACGTGCCGATCTGGCTGCTGGGCTCGAGCCTGTTCAGTGCTCAGCTGGCAGGCATGTATGGCCTTCCCTATGCCTTCGCATCGCATTTTGCGCCGCGTTACATGCATGAGGCGATCCGTGTCTATCGCGCCCATTTCCAGCCTTCCGAGGTGTTGGACAAGCCGTATGTGATGCTCGGTGTGCCATTGGTGGCCGCCGACAGCGACGAGCACGCCGACTACCTGGCCACTTCGGTCTACCAGCGCATTCTCAACCTGATGCGTGGCCAGACCCTGGTGCAGCAGCCACCGGTCAAGAGCATGGAAGGGTTGTGGTTGCCCCATGAAAAAGCAGCGGTCGGGGACTTTCTGGGCTTGGCGGTGGTAGGGGGACCGGCGAAGATCCAGGCCAAGCTTGAGGTGTTGCAGGAGCAGACGCAGGCGGACGAACTGATCTTCACGTGCGATCTGTATGAACATGCCGATCGGCTCAGATCCTATGAGCTGTTGGCGCAGGTGATGAAGGGTTGAGCCTGCGCTGATCTGAGTTGCTGCGGCGCCTGTTTCGCGGCCGCTGACCGCTCCTACAGGGGATTGGATGTCCTGCGGGAGCGAGTCATGGCAGCGATACCATCAACGCTTGTAGACGATGGCCTTGGTGCCGCCTTCACACGAACCGACAACCTGGAAACCTTCATCCGGAGTGACATTGTCGACCACTTCCAGCGTGTAACCCGACACGCCGTTGGCATCGATCTTCGCGGCGATTTCGCTCTTGAGCTCCTCGCACGGCTTGCCTGCAGCGAACACGCCGCTTGCCACGCTCAACAAACCCACAGCCAACAAAATTCGCTTCATCGCTTGCATCCTTGGTTTGGTACTGCCGCTTTAAGACAAACGGCGGATCGCCTGTGGTCAGGTCGATACGCCGGGAGTGTTTTGTAACTCAACCTATGGCATTCGGCCAGTCGGAAGATTCCGTGTTTTCTGTCAGCTATTTTGGATACGGAAGCCAACTTTCAGAGTGACCTGGAAATGAGCCACTCGACCATCCTCGATATGACCACGGGTTTCGGTCACTTCGAACCACTCCATTTTCTCGATGCTCTTGCTCGCTTCGGCCAATGCGTTGTTGATGGCGTCTTCGATGGTGGTGGTCGAGGAACCGACCAGTTCGACTTTCTTGTACGTGTGGTGATCGCTCATGGTGCTCTCCAGTGGATGGACTACGAAAAGTTGTCTACCTGTGTGGGGATTTCTGCGCTAAAAGTTCATACGCACTGCACTTTCATCCTGTCGCGCAGTCGGAATCTACACACGCTATTCACCACAACGAAGGAGAGATACCCATGGCAATTTCGACCCGCAAGGCCTCGCTGCAAAGCATGGAAGCAGAAATCGAAAGCCTGCTGCGCTCCCTGGAAAGCCTGAAGGAAGATTCCACCGAGGAGTCGCGCAAGACCCTCAAAGCGCTGAAGGCCAATGCCGAGACCGCGCTGAGCCACTCGCGCAGCCTGATCAGCGATGCGTACGAAGAAGTGAAGGTCAAGACCAAAGAAACCGGTATCGCTACCCGTGACTACGCTCAAGAGCACCCTTGGGCTGCAGCTGGCGTCGCCGTCGGCGCGCTGGGTCTGATCGCCGCTTACCTGATGTGCAATCGCAGCAACTAATCGACCTGACGCGCCAGCTCTTGCTTGAGCCATAGCGCCAGTTGTCGGGCGCGCCCGTCCGAGGCGCGCCGCGGGACCCAAAGCGCCAGCCGCGCCGGGGTTTGCGTAAAACCCCATGGCGCGGCCAGACGCCCGGCCCGCAGGTCATCGATCACCAGCGGTTCGGGTGCGATGGCAATGCCCAGTCCAGCCACTGCGGCTTCCAGCAGATAATACAAATGCTCGAACCCCTGTCCCAAGGTCAACGCCTCGGGTTCCAGGCCGTTGCGCCGTACCCAGCTGGGCCAGGCCTGTGGCCGTGATGTCGTGTGCAACAGGGCGTGCTTGAGCAAGTCTTTGGCCGTACAGTTCTGCAAGGCTTCGAATCCCTGGAAGCGCGGGCTGAGCACAGGTCCGATGCGTTCTTCGGCCAGTTCGAACACGTCCATGTCGGCGGGCCAGGGTGGTTCGGCAAACATCAGCAAGGCGTCCAGGCCAGGACGGCGAGGGTCCAGATCGCCTTCGCCGGCCGATAGATGCAGGCGCAAGTCCGGCAAGTCGCTGTTCAATCGACCCAGACGCGGGATGAACCAGCGCGCCAGCAGGCTTCCCGAGCAGCCCAGGACGAACGGCGCCTGAGCCTGGGCCTGACTCAATTCCGCACAGACCAGACGCAGGCGTTCGAAAGCCTCGGCGCTGGCATCACGTAGCCGACTGCCGGCATCTGTGAGTTTCAGGCCACGTCCCTGCTTGACGAACAATGCGATGCCCAGATGCTCTTCGAGCAGCTTCAGTTGTCGGCTGACGGCACCGTGGGTCACGCTCAAGGATTCAGCCGCCTTGCTGACGCTGTTGAGGCGGGCAGTGGCTTCGAATGCCTTGAGAGCATTCAGCGGGGGCAGGTCACGGCTCATGGTAATGTGAGAATTCCTGACAGGTTGCCGAGATCTTATCGGTTTTCCTGAGCGGCTGTCATGGGTACAGTAGTGACATCGCCCTTTCATTTCCCCTGGAGCTTCGCATGACCCAGAGCAATCTTCGCAGTGGCCCGGACAGCAACGGCCTGTTCGGCGCCTTCGGCGGCCGCTACGTCGCCGAGACCCTGATGCCGCTGGTGCTTGAGCTGGCTCGGGAATACGAAGCGGCCAAGGCCGATCCCGAGTTTCTCGAGCAGGTCGCCTACTTCCAGCGCGACTATATCGGCCGGCCCAATCCGTTGTATTTCGCTGAGCGCCTGACCGAACATTGCGGCGGGGCGAAAATCTACTTCAAGCGCGAAGAACTCAACCACACCGGCGCACACAAGGTGAACAACTGCATCGGTCAGGTGCTGCTGGCCAAGCGCATGGGCAAGAAGCGCCTGATCGCCGAAACCGGCGCCGGCATGCACGGCGTGGCCACGGCCACCGTGGCCGCGCGCTTTGGTCTGCCTTGTGTGATCTACATGGGTGCCACCGACATCGAGCGCCAGCAGGCGAACGTGTTTCGCATGAAACTGCTGGGCGCCGAAATCGTGCCGGTCACTTCCGGCACCGGCACCCTGAAAGACGCCATGAACGATGCCCTGCGTGACTGGGTCACCAATGTCGACGATACCTTCTACCTGATCGGTACCGTGGCCGGCCCACACCCGTATCCAGCGATGGTGCGCGACTTCCAGTCGATCATCGGCAAGGAAACCCGTGAGCAGATGCAGGAGAAGGAAGGTCGCCTGCCCGACAGCCTGGTTGCCTGCGTCGGCGGTGGTTCCAATGCCATGGGCCTGTTCCACCCCTTCCTGGATGACAGCAGCGTGGAGATCATCGGCGTCGAAGCTGCCGGCCATGGCGTGGATTCGGGCAAGCACGCCGCCAGCCTCAACGGTGGCGTTCCCGGTGTACTGCACGGCAATCGCACCTATCTGCTGCAGGACAACGATGGGCAGATCACCGATGCACACTCCATCTCGGCTGGCCTGGACTACCCCGGTATCGGTCCTGAACACGCCTGGTTGCACGAAATCAAGCGCGTGAACTACACCAGCATCACCGATGAAGAGGCGTTGGCTGCGTTCCATGCCACCTGCCGCCTTGAAGGCATCATCCCGGCGCTGGAAACCGCTCACGCCCTGGCCGAAGCCATGAAGCGCGCGCCGACGCTGCCTGCCGATCACCTGATGGTGGTGTGCCTGTCGGGCCGCGGCGACAAGGACATGCAAACCGTGATGAGCCATATGGGCGCCCAGGGCGCGAAGGAGACACTGGCATGAGCCGCCTCGAACAACGCTTTGCCGAACTCAAGGCCGAGGGCCGCGCGGCCCTGGTCACCTTCGTCACCGCTGGCGACCCCGGCTACGACGCTTCCCTGTCGATCCTCAAGGGCCTGCCAGCCGCCGGTGCGGATGTCATCGAGTTGGGCATGCCCTTCACCGATCCGATGGCCGACGGCCTGGCCATTCAGTTGGCGACCCTGCGGGCACTGAACGCCGGTCAGACGCTGGCGAAAACCCTGCAGATGGTTCGTGAGTTCCGCGTCGAAAACAGCACCACGCCCATCGTGCTGATGGGCTACTACAACCCGATTCACCGCTTCGGCGTCGAAGCCTTCGTGGCCGAGGCCAAGGAGGCCGGTGTCGACGGCCTGATCATCGTCGACCTGCCGCCCGAGCATGATGGTGAATTGGCGACCCCGGCACAGGCCTCGGGTATCGACTTCATCCGTCTGACCACGCCAACCACCGACGATGCACGCTTGCCAAGGGTGCTGGAGCGCAGCTCCGGGTTCGTCTACTACGTATCGGTGGCCGGCGTGACCGGTGCCGGCTCGGCTACCACCGAGCACGTAGGCGCTGCCATAGAGCGGCTGCGTCGGCATACCGACCTGCCGATCAGCGTTGGTTTCGGCATCCGCACGCCCGACCAGGCTGCCGCCATTGCCCGCCTGGCCGATGGCGTGGTGGTCGGCTCGGCACTGGTGGACAAGATCGCCCATGCCCAGCACCACGGTCAGGCTGTGGAAGATGTGCTGTCGCTGTGCAGTCAACTGGCGCAGGGCGTACGTAAGGCTCGTGTCAGCTGAAGGTAAAGATTCCAATACAGAGGAATTAGCCTCCGGTTCACGGGACTAAACGGCAAGACCAAGGGGGATCGAACCTGTGTTCGGTCCCCCTTTTTGCTGTTTGGCCGTGAAGGAAATCCATGATGAACATGCCAAAAAACCTGATCCTGAGCATGGGTGCATTGCTGATCGCTTGTGCACCGCTGGTGCAAGCCGCACCCGGTGGTCCGGGTGGACCGGATGAGCAACGTCAAGGACGCCAGGAACAACCCCATCAGCGGCCGGGCGGACCCGATCGGCCTGATCATGACGACCGCGGTCCGGGCAACCGTGGCCCAGGCAACCCAGGTGGCGGCATCGCGCGCGGTGGTCCACCCCAGGATTTCGGCCCCGTACGCCAGACCATTCAGGATCATCGCGACGTCTTCCGGCCCGGCAACCCACCTCCCGCCAGTATTCGCGCCATCAAGGGACAACCCCTGCCTCGCGGCTACGGTGCCCGCCTCGACGGTCCCGCGCTGAAGCATCTACCACGTTACGAAGGCTACGAATGGCGCCGCATGGGCACGGATGTGGTGCTGATCGCCATTGGTACCGGGATCGTTTATGAGGTATTGCAGGGGGTGCTGAACTGATCAACCATCTAGAGATGCACTGCCTGTCGTGACGCCTTCGCGGCTGTACGCCGCTCCTACACGGTCGCATTTCTTTGTAGGAGCGGCGGACAGCCGCGAAAACGGTGAGATAGGCGCTGCATAGCTTGCAGCAGAACCACGCCGACTCATAGCAGCAACGCAGCAAACTATTCAGCGCATTCGCTTCGAATCACTTCTAGCGCATAGCCAATGTCACTCGGCATAAACGCGTCTAGGAATGCCGGACATATCGTGATACTCAAAGAATGGAATGCTAACACTTCCATGGAAAGGCGCATTTAGCCCCCATTGACCATACCCAGCCTCTAGATGGCTAGGCGCTCCACCGGACGCAGACAGAGGGAAATTTGCAGCGGATAGGCTATCAACAGGCGAGCTCAAAACCGGCATTGACGGCTGCACCGGAACATCCAAGCTTTCATCGAACAGAGCTCTTAAGGCGCTTACAATCTCTTCATGCAAAACAGGATTATCGATACCAGGCTCGAACACACCCCAAAAACTAAATCGAGACAAACCCATCAAATCTCCAAATGTTGTAAACATAGAATTGCTGTTTTTTGTATTGCCAATCACCTTGATACCCCCCGGTGGGTAGTCGAGATTCATATCGTTTATAAGCCCAATCGACTTCACGGCGGCACGCCACCGAGGTAGTATATTTCCGCTGTCTCCGGACAAGACCACTTTTCGAGTCTGTCCTTCTTGGTAGAGATACCCCGTAGTCACCTGGTGACCTATTACACCCACCTCAGCGTGATGTTTTTTAACTGCAAAATGCCATGCTCTCAATGAGTGGCGATTAGAGGTGCCAATTGTCGCCGTACGAAGCGTGACGCGGTCGGTAGCTAAGCCATGTAGCTCCGCCATGACCTCTCCGTTCGGGTGACGAAGCGCCCAAAAGTTGTGGCTCCATAGACCGGCGATAGCATGTGAACGTGCTTCGATTTGATATTGCTGTGACATGGGTAACTCCTGTTAAGGGATGGATGTATGACTTCGCGAACTGTAGCCCGCGGTCTATGCTTCCACTACCCGGCTTATGGAGTTAAATACATAATTAATATTTTCTCATATTCTAATGAGAAGCCGCCCAAGCGCTTATACACCCCATGCCACTAGCCAAAAAGTCCATGGATGACCAATTCGATAGATCTGAAACAGGCTCGACATAGTCGAAACCGTAAACAAGCGTGATATTGCCCCAACAGCCGCTCACTTTTTCGACGTTGCGATCCGGCTGCTGGAAATGGGTTTCGCTGATTACCGTACATACAATCCGGTTCAAGGCGTGTTGAGCAGAAACGCATTCGCCTTTCATGCCTTTGAAAAACGCTACCAGTGATGCATGGTCCAACGGTCGAAATGCCCGAGCGCCTATGGATCTACCTTCATCAAGACGAAGGGAAGGCGAGTGATCATCCGGCATCATGCGGATGATCGTATAGGTGAAGATATCGATTGGGGCAGGCGGCTGATAATCTTGAGGGATGGGTAGATAACATCCTGAAACGGCGGTAGATACAACGGCGACTGCTATGGCACGGCGCATGTCGATGCATTCCTGATCGGTGGGATCATGCAGGGTAGCCAGTCGACCGATAGTGCAGTAGCAGCCGTTTCCCAAGTGAGTGTGGGATATCCCCTCTACCGCTGGCTCTGCTCCTCCATCACCCAATCCACGAACCGTTGCACCATTTGTCCACGGCGTTTGCGTTGCGGCACCACCACGAAATAGCCCAACGCCGATGTGGCGGCGCCTTCGAAAGGGCGGCAGAGCAGTTGCTGCTCCAGCAATGCGTCCACCAGGTGACGCCAGCCGATGGCAACGCCTTGCCCGGCAATCGCGGCCTGGATGAGCAGTGTGTAGTTGTCGAAGCGCAATTGCCCCGGCGCTGGGGCACTGGGGATGTGCAAGGCGCGGAACAGGCCGCTCCAATCGAACCACTGACAGCTGCTTTCACCGCGCAGATGCAGCAGCGGCCATTCGAGCAATGCATCAGGGCCCAGCGGTAGCGTTCGATCTTCCAACAGGCGCGGGCTGCAGACCGGGAAGACTTCTTCGTTGAACAACCAGTGACTTTCACCCTGACGGAAACGGCCATCGCCGAACAGAACTGCCACGTCAATGTTCGGGCCGAGCATGGCGTGGCTGCGTTCGCTGGTGACCAAGCTGACATCGACCTGTGGATAACGCTGATGGAAGCGATGCAGGCGTGGCATGAGCCAATAGGCGGCGAACGCGAAGTCGGTGGAGACCTGAAGCACTTCGTGCTGGGTCTGGGTGGTGATCAAGCCCAGACAGTCGTCGATACTGCGCAGCCCTCCCTGTACCGCCTCGAACAGGGTGTAGCCTGCGTCGGTCAGCTCGATGCCTCGGTAGATACGATCGAACAGGCGGATGGCCAGTTGTTCCTCAAGCCGTTTGATCTGCTGGCTGACGGCAGGTTGCGTCGTACCCAACTCGGCGGCGGCAGCCGTGAAACTGCGCAGCCTGGCGGCGGCCTCGAAGGCCCGCAACAGGTCAAGGGAAAGCTCTCCGAGGCTTGCCAACATAAGCGCTACTTATCCTAGGTATTGTTCTGCGTGGGCTTTACCAGGCCACAGCCGCACCGCATGGTGAACGGCAGAAACTTCGCATTAATCTCCACTATGGAATGCCCTGAGCCGATGAAGCGCAAGAACATTCTTTTCATCATGGCCGATCAGATGGCCGCCCCTCTGTTGCCGATCTACGCGGCGTCTCCCATCAAGCTGCCGAACATCAGCCGCCTCGCCGAAACCGGCGTGGTGTTCGATGCCGCCTACTGCAACAGCCCGCTGTGCGCGCCGTCGCGTTTCACCTTGGTCAGTGGGCAGTTGCCGAGCAAGATCGGCGCCTACGACAACGCTGCCGAATTTGCCGCCGACGTGCCCACCTACGCCCACTATCTGCGCCGCCTGGGTTATCGCACGGCGCTGTCGGGAAAGATGCATTTCTGCGGCCCTGAACAACTGCACGGTTACGAGGAACGCCTGACCAGCGATATCTATCCCGCCGACTATGGCTGGGCCGTCAACTGGGACGAACCCGACGTGCGCCCCAGCTGGTATCACAATATGTCCTCGGTGCTGCAGGCTGGCCCCTGTGTGCGCACCAACCAGCTGGATTTCGATGAAGAAGTGGTGTTCAAGGCCCAGCAGTACCTGTTCGATCACATTCGCCAAGACGGCGACCAGCCTTTCTGTCTGACGGTGTCGATGACCCATCCGCACGATCCCTACACCATTCCCAAGCCGTTCTGGGACCTGTACCGCGACGAAGACATTCCCCTGCCGCAGAACGTGCCGAGCCAGACCGAACTGGACCCGCATTCGCAGCGCCTGCTCAAGGTCTATGACCTGTGGGACAAACCCTTGCCTGTGGATAAGATCCGCGACGCACGACGCGCCTATTTCGGCGCGTGCAGCTACATCGATCACAATGTCGGCAAGCTGATGCAGACCCTGGAAGAAACCGGGCTGGCCGACGACACCATCATCGTCTTCTCCGGCGATCACGGCGACATGCTTGGCGAGCGTGGGCTCTGGTACAAGATGCATTGGTTCGAGATGGCGGCGCGGGTGCCGCTGCTGGTCTGCGCCCCTGGCCAGTTCAAGCCGGGGCGCGTACAGGCGGCTGTTTCCACCGCCGACCTGCTGCCCACCTTCGTCGAGCTGGCCGGCGGCGAACTCGAGCCCGGCCTGCCTCTGGACGGTCGTTCGCTGGTTTCCCACCTGCAGGGTGAAGGCGGCCACGACGAGGTGTTCGGCGAGTACATGGCCGAAGGCACCAGCAGTCCGCTGATGATGATCCGCCGCGGGGCGATGAAATTCATCTACAGCGAGCAAGACCCCTGCCTGCTCTACGACGTGGACAACGATCCACACGAACGCGAAGACCTGAGCCAGTCACCCTCGCACCGGGCACTGTTCGAGGCTTTTCTGAGTGAAGCCCGCCGTAAATGGGACATGCCGGCGATACACCAACAGGTGCTCGCCAGCCAGCGCCGCCGTCGTTTCGTGGCCAGTGCATTGACCCAGGGCACGCTGAAGAGCTGGGATCACCAGCCGCTGGTGGACGCCAGTCAGCAATACATGCGCAACCACATCGACCTCGACGACCTGGAGCGCAAGGCACGTTATCCACAACCCTGCCCATTACATCAGACGCTTTGAGGGGAAGTCCGCATGAAGGTGACCATGAAGATATCCACAGCCCTGGCAGCCGGCTGGTTGGCGGCTGCCGGCTCGCCGGCGTTCGCCGATGAACCGCTGTCTGACCCACAAAGTTGCGCTACCGTGAAGATGGCTGACCCGGGCTGGAGCGACATTGCCGCCACCAATGCGCTGGCCAGCCTGGTACTGGAGGGCATGGGCTACAAGCCCAAGATCGACACCCTGGCCGTGCCCATCATTTTCGGCGGCTTGAAGGATGGGCAGGTGGATGTCTTCCTTGGCAACTGGATGCCGGCTCAACAGGGTTTCTACGACAAGTTCGTCGCCAACGGCGATGTTGTGCAGTACGCCAAGAACCTGGACGGTACCGAGTTCACCCTGGCCGTTCCCGATTATGTCTACGACGCCGGAGTGAAGGATTTCGCCGACCTGGACAAGCATGCCGATCAGTTCGGCAAGAAAATCTACGGCATCGGTTCGGGGGCACCGGCCAACCTGTCACTGGCCGAGATCATCAAGAAAGACGAATTCGGTTTGGGTGACTGGAAGCTGGTGGAGTCCAGCGAGCAGGCCATGTTGGCCGAGGTCAATCGCAACGTGAAGAAGAAGGCGTTCGTGGTCTTCCTCGGTTGGACGCCGCACCCGATGAACGTGCAGATCAAGCTCAAATACCTCACGGGCGGCGAGAAGTATTTCGGCTCCACCGGGACCGTGCACACTTTGACCCGCAAGGGTTACGCCCAGAGCTGCCCGAACACCGCCAAGCTGCTCAGCAACTTGGTGTTCACCCAGGAGATGGAAAACGGGATCATGGCCGATGTGGCCAACAGCAAGAAGACCAGCGCTCAGGCGGCGCATGCCTGGCTGAAAGCCAATCCGGCGGTGCTGGAGAAGTGGCTGGACGGAGTGAAGACACTGGATGGCAAGGATGCGCTGCCAGCGGTGCGGGCGAAGCTTTGATTTTTACGGGCTTGATGGTGGTGGGTGTCAGTGATGGCCTCTTCGCGGGCAGAGCCCGCTCCCACATGGATACCGCGTTGAGCACTGGATCTCTGTAGGAGCGGGGCGGGCGGCGAGCTCTCTGCCCGCGAAGAGGCCTTCACTGACACCCCTTCAATCGACTCGACCCGCCGCCATCTCCCGCCGCAACTGGCTCAGCACCGGCGCCGTATCCACTGCCACGCCGCGCCAGTAGGTGAAAGCTTCCGCCGCCTGCTCGACCAGCATGCCGAAACCATCCAGCGACAGCCGCGCACCGTGTTCGCTGGCCCAGCGACAGAACGGCGTCGGTTCCTTGCCGTACATCATGTCGTAGCAGACCGTGACACCGGGTTCGATCAAGCTGCTGGCAATGGGCGGCAGATCGCCTGCCAGGCTCGCCGACGTGGCATTGATGATGATATCCACAGGCTCTTCCAGCCAATCGAAGCCACTGGCCGCAACCGGGCCCAGATCAGCGAACAGCCGCGCCAGCTGTTCGGCTTTCTCGACCGTACGGTTGGCGATCACCAGCGACAGCGGCTGCTGTTCGAGCAGCGGCTCGATCACCCCTCGCACCGCACCGCCGGCACCCAGCAACAGAATGCGCTTGCCTTGCAAGGTCACACCGGCGTTGTCGACCAGATCGCGCACCAACCCCACGCCATCGGTGTTGTCGCCACGCAGGCCGCCATCGGGCAGACGACTGAGCATGTTCACCGCGCCGGCACGCTGCGCGCGTGGGGTCAGCACGCTGCACAGGCTGAAGGCCTGCTCCTTGAACGGCACGGTGACGTTGGCGCCCAGGCCTTCCTTGAAAAAGCCCAGGGCACAGTCGGTGAAGCCATCGATGGGCGCCAGCAGCGTGCTGTAGTCCAACGCCTGGCCGGTCTGCTCGGCAAACAATCGGTGAATGGCCGGTGACTTGCTGTGACCCACCGGGTTGCCGAAAACCACATAACTGTCCATGCGAAACGGTTCCTGAATCAAAGGGCGGAGGCTTGTGCCAGCCAGTCGCGGTCCTGGAGGAAATAATCGGTCAACCGCGCTTCTTCGCTACCAGGCGCAGCCTTCCAGTCATAGCCCCAGCGCACCTGCGGCGGCAGCGACATCAGGATCGACTCGGTGCGGCCTCCCGACTGCAGACCGAACAGCGTACCGCGGTCGTAGACCAGGTTGAACTCGACGTAGCGGCCGCGGCGGAATTCCTGGAATTCACGCTGCTGCGCGGTGTAGGCCATGGCCTTGCGACGCTGCACGATGGGCAAATAGGCGTCGATGAAGGCATCGCCGATGGCGCGCATGAAAGCGAAGCTGGTGTCGAAATCCCATTCGTTCAAGTCATCGAAGAACAGGCCGCCCACACCGCGCGGCTCGCCGCGGTGCTTGAGATGGAAATAGTGATCGCACCAGGCCTTGTAGCGTGGATAGACATCGGCGCCAAAGGGCTCGCAGGCCTGCTGGGCGACGCGGTGCCAGTGGATGCAGTCTTCTTCGTGGGCATAGTAGGGCGTGAGGTCGAAACCACCACCGAACCACCAGACCGCCTCTTCGCCTTCCTTTTCGGCGATGAAGAAGCGCACGTTGGCGTGGGACGTGGGCACATGCGGGTTGTGCGGGTGAATCACCAGGGACACGCCCAGCGCCTCGAAACCACGGCCGGCCAGTTCCGGGCGATGGGCGCTGGCCGAGGGGGGCAGGCCGGTGCCGAATACGTGGGAAAAATTGACCCCGCCTTTTTCGATCAACTCACCGTCGGCAATCACCCGGGTACGACCGCCGCCGCCCGCTGGACGCGTCCAGGCATCCTCGACGAAGTGCGCGCCGCCGTCTTCGGCCTGCAAGGCGTGGCAGATTCGGTCCTGCAGATCGAGCAGATAGGCTTTTACGGCCTCGGTGCGGGTAGTCATGGCATCACCTTGGAGAAGGGCAAATACCGCCAGCGGCCTGCGAACACGCCTGACCGGCGATCAAGTCGGCGCGTAGCATAGCATCGCTCACCGCCTGCGGCAGTTGACGCCGATCAAGCAAAGGCGTCCGATAGGCCTTCGCCCAACGACAGCAGGAGTGAACAGATGGCAAAGCGTATCCAGTTCGGTTCCACCGGCGGCCCGGAAGTCCTCGAGTTCGTCGACTTCGAGCCCAGGCAACCGGGCCCGCAGGAGATTCGCGTAAGCAATCACGCCGTGGGCGTGAACTACATCGACAACTATTTCCGCAGCGGCCTGTACCCGACGCCACAACTGCCATCGGGCCTGGGCACCGAGGCGGCCGGGGTGGTGGAGGCGGTGGGCAGCGAGGTGGACGGCTTCAAGGTCGGCGACCGTGTGGCCTACGCAGGCGGCCCTCTGGGCGCCTACAGCGACCTGCACGTGTTGCCTGCGGCCATGGCCGTGCACCTGCCGCAAGCGATCAGCTTCGAGCAGGCCGCTGCGGTGATGCTCAAGGGCCTGACCGTTCAATACCTGTTGCGCCAGACCTACAAGGTCGAAGCCGGAGAAACCATTCTGTTCCACGCGGCCGCCGGTGGCGTGGGTTCACTGGCCTGCCAATGGGCAGCGGCGTTGGGCGTGAAGCTGATCGGTACCGTCAGCTCGCCCGCCAAGGCCGAGCGAGCCAAGGCACTGGGGGCCTGGGAGGTGATCGACTACAGCCACGAGGATGTGGCCAAGCGAGTTTTGGAGCTGACCGACGGCAAGAAATGCCCAGTGGTCTACGACGGCGTGGGCAAGGACACCTGGGAAACCTCGCTGGACTGCCTCCAGCCACGTGGCCTGATGGTCAGCTTCGGCAACGCCTCCGGCGCGGTCAGTGGAGTCAACCTGGGGATCCTGTCGCAGAAGGGCTCGCTGTACGTCACCCGGCCGACCCTTGCCAGCTACGCGGTGCCCGGTGCGGTACAGGGCATGGCCGACGAACTGTTCGAGATGATCGCCAGCGGCAAGCTCAAGGTCGACGTCAGCCAGCAGTACCCGTTGAGCGAAGCGGCGAAGGCACAAACGGCCCTCGCCGCACGCGAGACGGTGGGCTCGACCATCCTGCTGCCGTGAAGCCGGGCAGGGAGCCTCACGCTGACGGCTCTCTCGCCAGGTTTAGGGCAAGAGTCAGGGCCAGAGTCAGGGCCTGATCACCTCGCCGGTGACCAGGTCACGGATCACGCTCGGACTCTTCCGCCCACCCAGCGCGCCCCCCAGCACCAGGTCCACTTCGCCCCGGAAGTATTGCTCCACGCGCAGGCGGCTGCGGGCAGCCGGACGGCCCTGGCGATTGGCCGAGGTCGACACCAGCGGCCCTACCAGCGCACACAGCTCGCGCACCTGCGGGTGATCGCTCACGCGCAGGGCCACGGAGTCGTGAATGCCGGTGATCCATTCGGGCAACAGGTCCTGATGAGGCACCAGCCAGGTATTCGGGCCGGGCCAGGTGCTGGCCATCCGATCGATCCAGTCCTCGGGGAAGTCCTCGAACAGGAAGTCGAACTGACGAATGTTGTCGGCGACCAGTATCAGACCCTTGTCGACCGAGCGCTCCTTGATGGCGAGCAAGCGGTAGACCGCCTCTTCGTCCCACGGATCGCAACCCAGCCCCCAGACAGCTTCGGTCGGGTAGGCGATCACCGCGCCCGCTCGGATCTCGCGCGCCGCTTGTTGCACACGCCAACTGCTCACCATCTGCTGTCACTCCCATTGGAAACTGCCGCCAGTGTACTTAGCTGGCACGTGCAAACCAACGCCCCGCCTGACTGACCACACGCCCCTGCAGTTCCAGCTCGGTGAGTTGCGCCATCACCTGGGGCAATGGCCAGCCGAGGGCTGCGGCCAGACCTTCAGTGGTATGCGCCGCTGCCACCAACGTGCTCAGCAGCGGATCTTGCGATCGTTGCGGTGCTGGCGACGAGGCTGGCGGCAGGCGCTGCCAACCCTGCAAGCCTTCGAGGATGTGATCGATGGTCTCGACCAACTGCGCACCGTCGCGGATCAACTGATGACAACCACGGGCGCCAGGATGATGAATCGAGCCTGGCAGTGCCCACACTTCGCGACCATGCTCGGCGGCAAGACGTCCGCTGGCCGGACTCGCTTCGATGACCAGCACGCCCAGCGACAAGCCGCTGATGATCCGGTTGCGCCGGGGAAAATTGCCGGGCTGTGCCTGGGCGTGCAGGGGAAACTCGGAAACCAGCGCGCCACGGGCCTCGACGATGGCCTGCGCCAAGGCACGGTGCTTCTGTGGATAAAGTTTTTCCAGCCCGGTGCCCAAGACCGCGATGGTATATCCACCCACGTCCAGCGCCCCTTGGTGGGCAGCACCGTCCACACCCAGGGCGAGACCGCTGGTGATCGTGAATCCCGCACCTGCCAGGGTGCGAGCGAAGGCCCGGGCATTGTCCAATCCGGGCGGCGAGGCGCGGCGACTGCCAACCACGGCGATCTGCGGCCGCTCCAGTACGCCGGGGTCCCCGCGCACGAACAGCAGCGGCGGTGGATCGGCGATCTCCTTGAGCAGGGCCGGGTAGTCAGGCTGGTCCCACATCAGCAAATGCTGGTCCGCACGCTCTAGCCAGGCCATCGCAGCCGCAGCAGATTGATGAATGCCGGGGTCGCGGCGGGCCTGGGCGCTGGCGTCGCTGCAACCTGCACCGCGCCATTGCACGGCCGAGGCATCGAGCGCCGAACGCGCACAGCCGAAGTGCGCAACGAGCTTGTGAAAGCGTTGCGAGCCAATGTCGGGGAGTAGTTGCAAGCGCAGACGCGCTTCGAGTTCGGAACAGGTGTGGGTGTTGCTTTCGAAAAGCGGCATCCGATCTTCCTTGAATCGGCAGGCTCGCAAGCAGCTGGACAAGCTGTGGATAACTCTGTGCACAAAAGTATCGGAATGCGCCTGGGCACGATCCTCTCGTACCCAGGCGCCAGGTGCGGCTACGGGTTGCCTACCTTGTCCATCACTGCCAACGAGCGGTTGGCGTTGAGGATCAAACCATAGCTCAGCTTTTCATAGGTGCGGAACACCATGAGCAGACCGGAACGCTCGTCCGGGACCTTGATCTGCTCGCCAGTGATACGATCGCGCACTGTCTCGCCGGTCTTGTAGACCGCCAGAACGTCGCCTTCGCGCAGCCCGTCGCGCTTTCCGCGGTTCAAGGTGACCACGTCGTACTTGCCGATCTGTGTAACACCTCGTGGCACATCAATGATCACACCATGGATGTCCGACTGCGGCGCGCTGGGAAAAAATGTCGAATTGACCGCACGCTGTTCATCGCTGAACAGCCGATCGCCCAGGCGAACTTCTTCGCGCGAGCGCTGCAGGACCAGGGTAGAAATGTCACCTTCGGTCGCGACGATTTCGCCACCACCGATATTGTCGGCGTTGATGCCCAGAAACTCCTGGGTATCGGGATCCGTGTAGGCCTTGCCCTGGCGGAAGATGCCATAGACCGACTGCGCCGGATCGAACGATCCGCGAGCGTAGATGCGGTCGCCCATGCCACTGAGCACCCGCTCGGCATTGCCGGCGACGATGTAGGGTGCGGCGTTGAAATCTTCGACCGAATCCATGATGCGGTTGGTCAGCAGAAAGCTGTTGATCGATTCCAGCGGTATGCTGGGAATGGCTTCTGCCACGGGTGTGGTGCGCACTTTGGGCGAGAGCTTGATGGTGCCGCGCGAGGCGCCGCGCTCGAGCATCAGTTGCGGCTGACCATCGACGAAGCCCAGCACCAGCGAGTCGCCGGGGTAGATCAGGTCGGGGTTGGCAATCTGCGGATTGGCGTGCCAGAGCTGCGGCCACTGCCACGGCTGGCGCAGAAACTTGCCGGAAATGTCCCACAATGTGTCGCCACGGACCACGGTGTAGCGCTGTGGGTAGCCGTCCCTGAGCTGCACCTGCGCCTGCGTCAGGCCGGACATTGCCAGCAGTAGCAGGGCGAGTAGTGATTTCCTCATGCCGTGAATCCCTTTATCATGTCTGTTCACGCGAAATAACGACTTTACCTCACAGTGCAGCACATACGCATATGGCTATTTTAAACATCCTCGAATTTCCAGACCCGCGCCTGCGTACCGTCGCCAAGCCGGTCACGGTGGTGGACGACAGCGTTCGCCAGCTCATCGATGACATGTTTGAAACCATGTACGACGCGCCGGGCATCGGTTTGGCCGCTACCCAGATCAATGTGCACAAGCGCATCGTGGTCATGGACCTGTCCGAAGATCGCAGCGAACCGCGGGTGTTCATCAACCCCGAGTTCGAGTCGTTGACCGACGAGATGGACCAGTACCAGGAAGGCTGCCTGTCGGTGCCCGGCTTCTACGAGAATGTCGATCGTCCGCAGAAGGTCAAGGTCACGGCGCTGGATCGCGACGGCAAGCCCTACGAACTGATCGCCGAAGGGCTGCTGGCCGTATGCATCCAGCACGAGTGCGACCACCTCAACGGCAAGCTGTTCGTCGACTACCTGTCCAACCTCAAGCGTGACCGGATCAAGAAGAAGCTGGAAAAACTGCACAAGCAGCAAGCCTGATTCCGGTGCCCCCGTAGGAGCGGTCAATAGCCGCGAACAACGCACCTCGGTGCGTCAGGAAGGGCCCCTTCGCGGCTGTCAGCCGCTCCTACAAAGGGTTGCGGCCCACCTCCAACAGCGAGAACTCCATGCGCATCGTCTTCGCGGGCACTCCCGAGTTTGCCGCCGAACACCTCAAGGCCCTGCTGGCCACCTCCCACGATATCGTCGCCGTGTACACCCAGCCGGATCGCCCGGCGGGACGCGGGCAGAAACTCATGCAAAGTCCGGTCAAGCAACTGGCCCTGGAGCACGGCATCCCTGTGCTCCAGCCAGCGACGCTGCGTGACCCGCAGGCACAGGCCGAACTGTGTGAACTGGCTTCGGACCTCATGGTGGTGGTCGCCTACGGGCTTATCCTGCCGCAGGCGGTGCTGGATATTCCGCCGCTGGGCTGCATCAACAGTCATGCTTCGCTGCTGCCACGCTGGCGCGGTGCAGCGCCGATCCAGCGGGCGGTGCAGGCCGGCGATGCGCAGAGCGGCGTCACCGTGATGCGCATGGAGGCCGGTCTCGATACGGGCCCCATGCTGCTCAAGGTCAGCACCCCGATCGATGCCCACGATACCGGCGGCAGCCTGCACGACCGTTTGGCGCAGCTTGGCCCGCCGGCGGTGGTCCAGGCCATTGCCGGCTTGGCTGCGGGATCCCTGCCAGGCGAAACCCAGGACGACAGCCTGGCCAACTACGCGCACAAGCTGGACAAGAACGAAGCACGCATCGACTGGAGCCAGCCGGCCGAAGTGCTGGAACGCCTGGTACGGGCGTTTTTCCCCTGGCCGATCTGCCACAGCACCTTGAACGGCGAGGCCCTGAAGGTGCTGACGGCCGAGTTGGCCGAGGGCAGCGG
This sequence comes from Pseudomonas sp. RIT-PI-a, assembly GCF_001187875.1. Classification (NCBI taxonomy): domain Bacteria; kingdom Pseudomonadati; phylum Pseudomonadota; class Gammaproteobacteria; order Pseudomonadales; family Pseudomonadaceae; genus Pseudomonas; species Pseudomonas sp. RIT-PI-a. The sequence goes on along the minus strand of NZ_LGIR01000013.1, from coordinate 308,237 downwards.
TCAGCCGGGTGAAATCCTTCAGGTCGACAAGGACGGGCTGACCGTCGCCTGCGGTGTGCAGGCACTGCGCCTGACCCGCCTGCAGTTGCCGGGCGGCAAGCCACTCAACTTCAGTGACCTGTTCAACAGCCGCCGCGATCGCTTCGTGGTCGGCACGGTGCTGGGCCAATGAACCCACGTCTGGCGGCGGCCCGCGCGCTCGCGGCAGTGCTCAACGGCAAGGCCTCGCTCAACAGCTCCCTGCCCAAGGAATTGGACAAGGTCGAAGCGCGGGACCGTGGCCTGGTCCAGGACCTGGCGTTCGGCACGGCGCGCTGGCAGCCCCGTCTCGATGCGCTGGCGGAACGCTTGCTGCAAAAGCCCTTCAAGGCCGCCGATGCCGATGTGCATGCCCTGCTGCTGGTGGGCCTCTACCAGCTGCTGTATACCCGCGTGCCGGCCCATGCCGCGATTGGCGAAACCGTCGGCTGCGCCGACAAGCTGAAGAAACCCTGGGCCAAGGCATTGCTCAACGCCGTACTGCGGCGCGCACAACGCGAGAGCGACGCCATTCTGGCCGAACTCGAACGCGATCCGGTGGTACGCACCGCACACCCGCGCTGGCTGCAGAAATCGCTGAAAGCCTTCTGGCCAGAGCAATGGGAAGCCATTTGCGCTGCCAACAACGCTCATCCGCCGATGATCCTGCGGGTCAACCGCCGCCATCACGACCGTGATGCCTACCTGGGCCTGCTGGCCGAGCAGGGCGTGGCCGCGCAGGCCTGTGTCCACAGCCGCGATGGCATCGTTCTTTCAGAAGCCTGCGACGTGCGCGGGCTGCCCGGTTTCAGTGAAGGCTGGGTCAGCGTGCAGGATGAAGCCGCGCAGTTGGCCGCCGAGCTACTCGACCTGGCCCCCGGTCAACGCGTGCTCGATGCCTGCTGCGCGCCAGGTGGCAAGACATGCCATATCCTGGAAGCCGAACCGGCCCTGGCTGAGGTTGTGGGAATCGATCTCGAAGCGAAACGCCTGGTCCGGGTGCGCGAGAACCTGCAGCGTCTGGGGTTGCAGGCTCATTTGATCGCCGCCGATGGCCGCGATACCTCGGCCTGGTGGGACGGCAAGCCGTTCCAACGCATCCTGCTCGACGCACCCTGTTCGGCCACCGGCGTGATCCGCCGTCATCCCGACATCAAGCTGACCCGCCAACCCGACGACATCCATGCCCTGGCCGTGCTGCAAGGCCAGTTGCTCGACGCCATGTGGCCGACCCTGGAGGTTGGCGGCGTGTTGCTCTATGCCACGTGCTCGACCTTGCCCACGGAAAATACCGAGGTCATCGAAGCGTTCCTCGCTCGCACGCCCGGCGCACGCGAACTGGACCTGGCCACCTCTGCCGGGATCAAGCAGGCCCATGGCCGCCAACTGCTGGCGCAAGAGGGCGGTCACGATGGCTTCTACTACGCCAAACTGATCAAGATTGCCGCCGTACGCGGCCATTGACGGGGAATAACGGATGAAGATCATCATCCTGGGTGCAGGGCAGGTGGGCGGCACTTTGGCCGAGCACCTGGCCAGCGAGGCCAACGACATCACCGTGGTCGATACCGACCCCGAACGCCTGCGCAACCTCGGCGATCGCCTGGACATCCGTACCGTGCAGGGCCGCGGCTCGTTTCCGACCGTGCTGCGCCAGGCCGGTGCCGACGACGCGGACATGCTGGTGGCAGTGACCAACAGCGACGAAACCAACATGGTCGCCTGCCAGGTCGCCTACACCCTGTTCCATACCCCGACCAAGATCGCCCGGGTGCGCGAATCGGCCTATCTCACCCGTGCCGGCCTGTTCGACAACGATGCCATCCCGGTGGATGTGCTGATCAGCCCTGAACAGGTGGTGACCAACTACATCAAGCGCCTGATCGAATACCCCGGCGCCTTGCAGGTCATCGACTTCGCCGGAGGCAAGGCGCAGCTGGTTGCGGTCAAGGCTTACTACGGCGGCCCGCTGGTGGGCCAGCAATTGCGGCAGATTCGTCATCACATGCCCAAGGTCGATACACGCGTGGCGGCCATCTTCCGTCGGGATCGGCCGATCCTGCCCCGCGGCGACACGGTCATCGAAGCGGACGATGAAGTCTTCTTCATCGCCGCCCGCGAAGACATTCGCGCGGTGATGAGTGAACTGCGCCGGGTCGACCAGAGCAACAAGCGGGTGGTCATCTCCGGCGGCGGGCAGATCGGCGAGCGCCTGGCCGAAGCCATCGAAAGCCGTTACCAGGTGAAGATCATCGAGATGAATCCGGCGCGCTGCCGCTATCTTTCCGACACCCTGGACAGCACCGTGGTGTTGCAGGGCAGCGCCTCGGACCGCGACCTGATGCTCGAAGAGAACATCGCCCAGGCCGATATATTCCTGGCCCTGACCAACGATGACGAGGCCAACATCATGTCCTCGTTGCTGGCCAAGCGACTGGGCGCGCGCAAGGTCATGACCATCATCAACAACCCGGCCTACGTCGATCTGGTCCAGGGCGGCGAGATCGACATCGCCCTGAGTCCACAACTGGCGACCATCGGTACGCTGCTTGCGCACGTACGGCGTGGCGATATCGTCAGTGTGCATTCATTGCGCCGCGGCGCAGCCGAAGCCATCGAGGCCATTGCCCATGGCGATGCGCGCTCGAGCAAGGTGATCGGCAAGCCCATCGAAACCATCGACCTGCCACCGGGAACCACCATTGGCGCGATCATTCGCGATGACCAGGTGATCATCGCCCACAGCGACACGGTGATCGAAGCCGGTGACCACGTGATCCTGTTCGTTGTGGATAAAAAATACATCCGCGACGTGGAAAAGCTGTTCCACGTGGGCCTGAGCTTCTTCTGACCTCCGATCCCGCTCCCTCACAGAGCGAGCTCTCCAGGAGCCCGCTCTGTGGAAGCAGGTCTGGAAGCATGTCCTGTGGGAGCGGGTCTCTGCCCGCGAAGAGGCCATTACGCCAGGCCGCTACCTCAATACCACTTCGCCTCACCCGCGGGCCGCTTCTTGAAGCGCTTCATGCTCCACATGTACTGGCTCGGATAAGCCCGCACATACTTCTCGACCACAGCACTCATCGCCGCGACCGAGGTGTGCGTATCGGTGCTGTACATGGCCTCGGGCGCCGCTTCCAGAATGACCTTGTAGCCCGAACCGTCCGGCAGGCGCAGCGCATGCAGGAACACACCGACGGCCTTGCCGCCAGCCAGCATGTTGGGCACGAACTTGCTGGTCAGCGCCAGCGTACCGAGGAAGGGGACGAACATGCCGGCCGATTCGGCCGGTTCCGGGTCCGCCGGAATGCCCACCTGGCCGCCCTTGCGCACCTCCTTGATGACACTGAGGATGCCTTCCTTGGTCGAGGCCGCCACGCGGTTGCCCAATTGCACCCGCTGCTTCTGCAGCAACTCGTCCACTGCCTTGAGCTTGGGCGGTCGGTAGAAAATGATCGGCTTGCACTGGTTGCAGTAGAAGTGATTGAGCACCTCCCAGTTGCCCAGATGGCTGGTGATGCCGACCACGCCCTTGCCCGACGCCAGCGCCTGAGTGAGCACCTCCAGGCCCTCGACTTCGCGAACCAGATCGAGCGAGCGCTGGGCCGGCCAGATCCAGGCGCAGGCGCTCTCGGTCAACGTCTTACCGATGTCCATCAGGCTGCGGCCTACCAGACGCTCGCGCTCGGCACCGTCCATCTCCGGAAAACACTTGGCCAGGTTGATACGCACCACATCGCGCGACCGGGTCGGCAGCTTCCACATCAGCCAGCCGATGGCGGTGCCGACCCGTTGCACGGTGCGCCACGGCAGCAGCGCGAACAACCGCAAGGCACTGACCATCAGCGCCCCTTTGAACTTATCCACAGATCACTCCTTAATTGCCCAGACGCTCATTCTAGCCTCAGCCGGCCAGCGCGGCGTAGCGATCGCAATCTCGGGTATGGTCCATGACCATGCCCGAGGCCTGCATGAAGGCGTAACAGATGGTCGGGCCGACGAAGGTGAAGCCGGCTTTCTTCAAGGCCTTGCTCATGGCTCGGGCCTCGCCGGTTTCCGTGGGGATGTCGCTGCGATCGTGCGGATGATTGATCTTCGGCTGTCCACCGACGAACGACCAGAGAAAAGCCACCGGGTCTTCAAGCTGCAGCCAGGCGCGGGCGTTCTTGCGCACCCCGTTGAGTTTGAGGCGATTGCGCACGATGCCTGGATCCTGCATCAGCTCCTCGATCTCCTCGTCACTCAGCTGCGCAAGACGTTGCGGGTCGAAGCCGTGGAGCACCTGTCGATAGCGTTCACGCTTGCGCAGCACGGTGATCCACGACAGGCCGGCCTGGAACCCTTCCAGCGAAAGCAACTCGAACAGGGCGCCCGCCTCGCGCAGCGGCACTCCCCATTCAAGGTCGTGATAGGCCTGGTACAACGGGTCTTGGGTACACCAAAAGCAGCGAGGCATTGGGGCTCCATGGGTAGAGGCGCCGCGGAATCGCGGTATACTCCCGCTCTTTATATTCGCAGCCCTAGAAACAGGTGAATTTCGTGAGCCAGCCTACGCCAGCCGTGCGTACCTTCCAAGACTTGATCCTCGCCCTGCAGCAATACTGGGCCGAGCAAGGTTGTGTGGTGCTTCAGCCCTACGATATGGAAGTGGGCGCCGGCACTTTTCATACCGCCACGTTTCTGCGCGCCGTCGGCCCGGAAACCTGGAACGCCGCTTACGTGCAACCCAGCCGCCGTCCGACTGACGGCCGCTATGGCGAGAACCCCAACCGCCTGCAGCACTACTACCAGTTCCAGGTCGTTCTGAAGCCCAACCCGGACAACTTCCAGGAGCTGTATCTGGGTTCGCTCAAGCACATCGGCCTCGATCCGCTGGTGCACGACGTACGCTTCGTCGAAGACAACTGGGAGTCGCCGACCCTGGGCGCCTGGGGTCTGGGCTGGGAAGTCTGGCTCAACGGCATGGAAGTCACTCAGTTCACCTACTTCCAGCAGGCCGGTGGCATCGAGTGCTACCCGGTCACCGGCGAAATCACCTACGGCCTCGAGCGCCTGGCCATGTACCTGCAGGGCGTCGACTCGGTCTACGACCTGGTCTGGGCCGATGGTCCGTTCGGCAAGGTGACCTACGGCGACGTGTTCCATCAGAACGAGGTGGAGCAGTCCACCTACAACTTCGAGCACGCCAACGTCGACAAGCTGTTCGAACTGTTCGATTTCTACGAGAGCGAAGCCAAGCGCCTGCTCGAACTGGACCAGCCCCTGCCGCTGCCCAGCTATGAAATGGTCCTGAAGGCGTCCCACACCTTCAACCTGCTCGATGCCCGCCGCGCCATTTCGGTCACCGCGCGCCAGCAGTACATCCTGCGCGTGCGGACCCTGGCCCGCGGCGTGGCACAGGCCTACCTGATGGCCCGTGCCAAGCTGGGTTTCCCCATGGCGACCCCCGATCTGCGTGATGAAGTATTGGCCAAGCTGGAGGCTGCGCAATGAGTGCTCAAGATTTTCTGGTCGAGCTGGGCACCGAAGAGCTGCCACCCAAGGCCCTCAACACCCTGGCCGACGCTTTCCTGGCCGGTATCGAGAAAGGCCTGCAGGCCGCTGGCCTGAACTACAGCGCCAAGAACGTCTACGCCGCGCCTCGTCGTCTGGCCGTGCTGATCACGGGCCTGGACACCCAGCAGCCGGACCGCAGCATCAACCTCGACGGCCCGCCGCTGCAGGCCGCTTTCAATGCCGAAGGCGAGCCGACCCAGGCTGCGTTGGGTTTCGCCAAGAAATGCGGCGTGGACCTCAGCGAAATCGATCGCAGCGGCCCCAAGCTGCGCTACAGCCAGAACATCGTCGGCAAGCCCACGGCCAGCCTGCTACCGACCATCGTCGAAGACTCGCTCAACGACCTGCCGATCCCCAAGCGCATGCGCTGGGGCGCGCGCAAGGAAGAATTCGTGCGGCCGACCCAGTGGTTGGTGATGCTGCTGGGTGACGATGTCGTCGATTGCACCATCCTGGCTCAGAAGGCCGGACGCGAATCGCGCGGCCACCGTTTCCATCATCCGCAGAACGTACGCATCAGCTCGCCGGCCAGCTACCGCGAAGACATGCGCCAGGCCTACGTGCTGGCCGACGCTCATGAGCGCCGTGAACTGATCGCCCGACGCACCGCCGAGCTGGCTACCCAGCAGGAAGGCAGCGCCATCGTGCCACCGGCCCTGCTCGACGAAGTGACGGCGCTGGTCGAATGGCCCGTACCTCTGGTGTGCTCGTTCGAAGAGCGTTTCCTGGAGGTGCCGCAGGAAGCCCTGATCACCACCATGCAGGACAACCAGAAGTACTTCTGCCTGCTGGATGCCGACGGCAAGCTGCTGCCACGCTTCATCACCGTGGCCAACATCGAGAGTAAGGATCCGCGTCAGATCGTCGAGGGCAACGAAAAAGTCGTACGCCCACGCCTGACCGACGCCGAGTTCTTCTTCAATCAAGACAAGAAGCAGCCGCTGGAAAGCTTCAACGCGCGTCTGGAAAACGTGGTGTTCCAGGCCCAGTTGGGCAGCGTCTACGACAAGGCCGTACGGGTCTCCAAACTGGCGGCCTACATTGCCTCGCGCATTGGTGGCGATGCCCAGCGCGCCGCGCGGGCAGGCTTGCTGTCGAAGTGCGACCTGGCCACGGAAATGGTCGGTGAATTCCCGGAAATGCAGGGCGTGGCCGGCTACTACTACGCGCTCAACGATGGCGAGCCCGAAGACGTTGCTCTGGCGCTCAACGAGCAGTACATGCCGCGTGGCGCGGGTGCCGAACTGCCCAGCACCCTGACCGGCGCAGCCGTGGCCATCGCCGACAAGCTCGACACCCTGGTCGGCATCTTCGGCATCGGCATGCTGCCCACCGGCAGCAAGGACCCCTATGCCCTGCGCCGTGCCGCGCTGGGCGTGCTGCGCATCCTGATCGACAAGCAACTGGACCTGAACATCAACGATGCCGTGGGCTTCGCGGTCTCGGCCTTCGGCAGCAAGGTGAAGTCCGCAGGGCTGGCCGAGCAGGTGCAGGAGTTCATCTTCGACCGCCTGCGTGCTCGCTACGAAGACGAAGGCATCGATGTCGCCACCTACCTGTCGGTCCGTGCACTGCAGCCTGGTTCGGCGCTGGATTTCGACCAGCGCGTGCAGGCTGTCCAGGCGTTCCGCCGGTTGCCCGAAGCGGCTGCCCTGGCGGCAGTGAACAAGCGCGTCTCGAACCTGCTGAGCAAGGCCGACGGCAAGATCTCCGCCACCGTGGAGCCCAAGTACTTCGACAACGCCAACGAGTTCTCGCTGTATTCGGCCATCACTCAGGCCGACCAGGCCGTGGTGCCCATGGCCGCCGAGCGTCGCTACAACGAAGCGCTGACCCGTCTGGCCGCCTTGCGCGAGCCAGTGGATGCGTTCTTCGAAGCGGTGATGGTCAATGCCGAAGATGCCAATGTGCGGGCCAACCGCTACGCCTTGCTGGCACGGCTGCGCGGTCTGTTCCTGGGCGTCGCCGATATTTCGTTGCTGGGGTAAGCCTTGAAACTGCTGATTCTCGATCGCGATGGGGTCATCAACCATGACTCCGATGCCTACATCAAATCGGTCGCCGAATGGCTGCCATTGCCCGGCGCGATCGAGGCCATTGCGCAGTTGCACCAAGCCGGCTGGACGGTGGCGGTCGCCACCAACCAGTCTGGCCTGGCGCGCGGATACTACGATCTGGCTACCCTCGACGCCATGCACGAGTGCCTGCGCTCGCTGGTGGCCGAGCAGGGCGGTGAGGTCGGCCTGATCGTGCATTGTCCACATGGTCCGGATGACCATTGCACCTGCCGCAAACCGCTTCCGGGCTTGTTGCAGACCATCGCTGCGCACTACGACGTGCCTCTGGCCGGCGTCTGGTTCGTGGGTGATAGCTTGAGTGACCTGAACGCCGCAACGGCGGTGGCTGCTCAGCCGGTGCTGGTGAAAACCGGCAAAGGCCTGCGTACCCTGACTCATGAACTGCCCGAAGGGACGCTGATTTTCGATGACCTGGCGGCAGTCGCCGGGCACCTTATCCACACTTGACGGTACCCACCGCTATGTCGATCCTGCGGGCAATCAGAATCTTTGCCTTTTATCTGCTATTGGGCAGCAGCGCCTTGCTGTGGTGCACGCTGAGCTTCTTCATCGCGCCATTCCTGTCGTTCAAGGCGCGCTACCGTTTCATCAACGTGTACTGGTGCCGTTGTGCGCTGTGGCTGACACGCGTCATGCTCGGCATCGATGTGCAGATCAAGGGTGCACACAACGTTCCCAAGACACCCTGCGTCATCGTCTCCAACCATCAGAGCACCTGGGAAACCTTTTTTCTTTCGGCCTATTTCCAGCCCCTGAGCCAAGTGCTCAAGCGTGAGCTGCTGTTCGTCCCGTTCTTTGGCTGGGCCATGGCCATGTTGCGCCCCATCGCCATCGATCGCGACAACCCAAAGCTGGCACTCAAGGAAGTCGCGAGCAAAGGGGACACTCTGTTGAAAGATGGGGTGTGGGTGCTGATCTTTCCTGAAGGTACCCGCGTTCCCTATGGCCAGATTGGCAAATTCACCCGCAGCGGCAGTGCCTTGGCCGTGAATGCCGGGTTACCCGTATTGCCCATCGCTCACAACGCCGGGCGCTATTGGCCCAAGGAAGGCTGGAACAAGCACCGTGGGACCATCGAAGTGGTCATTGGTGAACCGATGTACGCCGAGGGTACAGGCCCGCGAGCCATTGCAGCCCTGAACGAGCGCGTACAGACGTGGAATGAGCAAACCCAGCAGGCCATGGGCGCGCTGCCGGAAAAGCCCGAAATCGCACCGACACCGGTTATCTGATTTCTGTGGATAACTTGTGTATTGTTTCTCGCGTAAACTATTTGAAAACTACGTAACCATTTGTTGGATATGAAGTTTTCTAAAGGCTATAAATCCCTGCCATTGGTGCATAAGTTTTTTGCACGGCGGTGAAAGGCTCGACTTTCGAGCCTTTCACCGCAGCGTCTAGACCTTGTCCAGATCAACGTGCCGCGTTTCCTTCAGACAGAACATCCCCACCACGAAGCTGACCCCGGTCACCAGCACCGGGTACCACAGTCCGTAGAAGATATCCCCCGTGTACACCACCAACGCAAACGAGACCGTGGGCAGGAATCCGCCGAACCAGCCGTTGCCGATGTGATAGGGCAGGGACAGGGAGGTATAGCGGATACGGGTGGGAAAGAGTTCCACCATCACCGCTGCCAGCGGGCCATAGGTCATGGTAGCGATCAGAATCATGGCAACGATGATCAACACCACCATGGGTTGATTCACCAGGCTCGCATCGGCCTTGGCAGGGTAGCCGGCCTGGGCGATGGCAGCCCGCAACGCCGGCTCGTCATAGCCTGTGATGCGCTGCTCGCCGATCGTGATCGCCACATCGCTGCCGTCGGCTGGAGCCGAGGAATACGGCACACCCGATTTGATCAGTAACGTCTTGACCTTGTCGCAGGGGCTGTCGAATTTGGCCTTGCCCACCGGATCGAACTGGAAGGTGCAGGTGGCCGGGTCAGCCATGACCGTCACTGGCGCTGTGCGAGTGGCCTGGTCGATCTGCGGATTGGCGTAGTGGCTCAAGCCCTTGAACAGCGGGAAATAGGCAAAGGTTGCCAACAGCAATCCCAGCATCAGGATGGGCTTGCGTCCAATGCGGTCGGACAACCAACCGAAGAATACGAAGAACGGCGCACCGATGATCACACTGATGATCAGCAACTGGTTGGCCAGCGCCGGATCCATCTTCAGCATTTGCGTCAGGAAGAACAGCACGTAGAACTGCGCGCAGTAGAAGGTCACCGCCTGCCCGGCGTTGATGCTGAACAGCGCGGTCAGCACGATCTTCAGGTTCTGCCAGGAACCGAAGGACTCCCGGATCGGTGATTTACTGGTCTTGCCCTCGGACTTCATCTTGGTGAAAGTCGGCGACTCGCTCAGGCTCAGACGAATCCAGGTCGAGATACCCAGCAACACGATCGACAGCAGGAACGGCAGGCGCCAGCCCCAGACCTCGAACTGATCGCCGCTGATGTAGCGGCTGCCCAGGACCACCAGCAACGACAGGAGCAGGCCCAGGGTGGCGGTCGACTGGATCCAGCCGGTATGAAAACCTCGCTTGCCCTGTGGCGCATGTTCGGCCACATAGGTCGCCGCGCCACCGTACTCACCTCCCAGTGCCAGGCCCTGCAGCATGCGCAGGATCACCAGAATGATCGGCGCTGCGATGCCGATGCTGGCGTAGGTCGGGAGCAAGCCTACCGCGAAGGTCGATATCCCCATCAGAATGATGGTCATGAGAAAGGTGTACTTGCGCCCGATCATGTCGCCCAGGCGACCGAACACCAAAGCGCCGAAAGGGCGCACCAGAAAGCCTGCTGCAAATGCCATCAGGGCAAAGATGAAGGCTGTGGTCTCGTTCACTCCGGCAAAGAACTGCTTGCTGATCACCGCAGCCAGGGCGCCGTACAGAAAGAAGTCGTACCATTCGAACACCGTCCCCAGGGACGAGGCGAAGATGATCTTCTTCTCGTCCCGGTTCACGGCAGGCGCGGCCGCCGCGCCCTGTTGCAGATAATCCGCCATATTCGCATCCTCAGTGATTATTGTTGTTGTTCCACTGTTGCTTGTCCCGAGTACTGCCTGTGCTCGGTCAAATCCTTTCCGGCATTTGCAGCGATGTCGCCGGCACAGCTTGCAAGGGCTGTGGATCAAGGATCATCTGCGCGGCCTTTTCGGCGATCATCACCGTCGGCGAGCAGGTATTGCCCGAGACGATTTCCGGCATGATCGAAGCGTCCGCCACACGCAGGCCCTGTACGCCACGTACCTTGAGTTGCGCATCCACCACCGCGAGGGTGTCATTGCCCATGCGGCAGGTACCCGCTGGATGAAAGATAGTCGTTCCTATGTGTCCTGCCGCTGCGCGCAACGCTTCCTCACTCTGCACCTCTTCCCCTGGCAGGTATTCCTGTGGAGCAAAGCCTTGCAGTGCCGAGCCTTGAACGATCTTGCGCGTCAGGCGGATGGCATCCACGGCCACCCGAACATCCTCGGGATCGCTCAAATAGTTGGGATCGATCAGCGGCGCTGCGTCCGGATCGGCAGAACTGATATCGACCCGCCCGCGACTTTTCGGGCGCAGGTTGCACACCGAGGCCGTGAACGCAGGAAACCGATGCAGCGGCTCGCCGAAGCGCTCCAGCGACAGGGGCTGTACGTGATACTGGAGGTTGGGGGAGGGCTGCTCGGGGCTTGAGCGCACGAACGCACCCAGCTGGCTGGGCGCCATGGCCAGCGGCCCACTGCGGTCGTACAGGTAGCGCACACCCATGCCGAACTTGCCCCACAGGCTGTTGGCCACTTGGTTAAGCGTGCGTGCATTGCTGACCTTGTAGACCAGACGCAGTTGCAGATGGTCCTGCAGGTTGCCGCCCACCCCAGGCAGTTCGTGCTGCACCTGGATGCCCAGGCGTTCGAGCAATGGCCGCGGACCGATGCCGGATCGCTGAAGGATGGTCGGGGAGCCGATCGCGCCCGCACAGAGAATGATTTCCCTTGCAGCCTGGAACCGATGGTCCTCACCCTGCCAGCGGGCAACCACGGTGTGAGCACGGCCATCCTGCAACAGCACCTTGTCCACTCGAACGCCCGTATGGACCGTCAGGTTCGCCCGTTTGAGCGCCGGACGCAGGAACGCCTTGGTCGAATTCCAGCGCACTCCGGCTTTCTGATTGACCTGGAAATACCCACACCCCTGATTGTCGCCGGTGTTGAAGTCATCGATGCTGGCAATGCCGGATTCCGCCGCCGCACTGCGGAACGCATCGAGAATGGGCCAGCGGTAACGCTGCTGCTCCACGCGCCACTCGCCCTCGGCGCTATGGAATTCCGAATTGCCGGCATGGTGGCTCTCGCTCTTGCGAAACAGCGGCAGGACGTCCTTCCAGCCCCAGCCCGGATTACCCAAGGCCTCCCAGCGGTCATAGTCGCTGGACTGGCCGCGCATGTAGATCATGCCGTTGATCGACGAACATCCACCCAGGACTTTGCCCCGTGGGTAATTCAGGGCACGGCCGTCGAGGCCCGGTTGCGGTTGGGTCTTGAAGCACCAGTCGGTGCGGGGGTTGCCGATGCAGAACAGGTAGCCCACCGGAATATGGATCCAGGCATAGTTGTCCCGGCCTCCGGCCTCCAGCAACAAAACCTTGACCGAGGGATCGGCGGACAGTCGATTGGCAAGCAGGCAGCCTGCAGGACCGGCGCCGACAATGATGTAGTCGTAGACGGATGAGATCGATGGCATGGTGTACTCCGCGCCGTTTTATTGTTCTTGTCGTTCCCCATGTTATTGATTAGCTTCGTGGTGAAAACGAAAGATTTCACCCAGGGGCTGAGCGTTTTCGCACAGCGCACCGCGCAGTTGATTAACAAGGGAAAATCGATGTTCGACTGGAACGACCTGCGCTTCTTTCTCGAACTGCACCGCAGCGGTCGCCTGCTGACCGCCGCCAAGCGCCTGCACACGACCCACAGCACCGTCGCACGGCACATCGAAAGCATCGAGCGCCATCTGGGTACGCCACTGTTCGTACAGAATGCCCATGGCTACGAACTGACCCCGGCGGGGCAGACGCTGCTCAAGCATGCCGAGGCCATGGAAAACGTGGCGCTGCGCGCGCAGGAAGACATCACCCAGTCGTTCAACCCGCTGGGCAAGATCCGCCTGGGCGTGACCGAAGGGATCGGCATCGCCTTCATCACGCCCCGCATCGGTGAATTGTTCCGCCGCTACCCGGGCCTGGAAGTGGAGCTGGTGGCGGTTCCACGCTTCGTCAGCATCCTCAACCGCGAAGCCGAAATCAGTGTGCACCTGGAGCGTCCCAACGCCGACTTGCTGATCACTCGCAAACTCACCGATTATCACCTGGCCCTGTATGCCAGTGCCGATTACCTCGCCACCGCGGCACCGTTGCGTAGCCGTGAAGACCTGGCACAGCACCGCTGGATCGGCTATGTCGACGACCTGTTGTTCAGCCAGGAACTACTGATGCTCAACAGCTTCTGTCGCAACCCGGTCGTTGCCTTCCGCAGCACCAGTGTCCTGGCCCAACATGAAGCGGCCTGTATCGGTCTCGGCATCGCGGTGCTGCCGGTGTACATGGCTGCCCATGATCCGCGCCTGGTGCGCGTATTGCCTAACGAGACCATTCAGCGCAGCTACTGGATAAGCACCCGGCGCGAGCTACACAAATCGGTGCGGCTGCGCGTGGTCTGGGATTTCCTCCTGCAACTGTGCGCCGACCAGCAAGCCACCCTACTCGCCACCTGAAGCCATGCCCGGCTCCCACAAGGGAGAGGTATGTTGCCGTCATGTGGGAGCGGTGTGTTGCCGTCATGTGGGAGCGGGCTCTGCCCGCGAAAGCGCCAGTCGCGCCACCACAGATCCAACCGGCTCAAACAACCACCGGCTGCCCGCCATGAACAGCTTCCCCCGCATCGCCATGCAGGGAAATCTTCGACGTCTCGGGCAACGCCAACCCTCCCGCAAGTGCCAGCACCGACACCCCCATCAGGTAGAACGCCGGCGACAGGTTGCTCCCGGTCATGCCAATCAACCAAGTAGCCATCAACGGCGCCGTACCGCCAAACAGGGTATAGGCCAGGTTGTAGGTAATCGCCGACGCCGTGTAGCGGGTCCGGGTCGGGAAGGTTTCCGAGAGCAGCGCAGCAGTCACCACACCGCTGAGCACTGCGCCCACCGCCAGCATCATCACGCCGAACACAGAGGCGGCGAACGAGCCCGAACTGGCCAGCAGGAACGAAGGGTAAACCACCGCAATCAGCAATACGCCAGTGGTGGCCACCGTCGCGCGGCGGCCGACCTTGTCGGAAAACGCACCCGCCACCGGACACATCAATGCGGCGAACACCAGCGCGATCACCGAGATCAGCAGTGCCGTGGCCCTGCTCAGCCCACCCACCACCTGCAGGTAGGTCGCGAAATAGGTCGTGAACATATAGAAGGAGAGGGCGGTCAGCGACACGAATGCCCCCAGGCACAGGATTGCACCGCCATGACTGCGCAGGGTTTCCTTGAGCGGCGAATGGGCGACATCGTGATCCTGTTTCACAGCCTGGAATGCGGGGGTCTCATCCAGGCGCCAGCGCAGATAAAGACCGACCAGGCCCAGCGGCGCCGCAATCAGGAAGGGCACGCGCCACCCCCAACTGGCCATCGCCTCGGGCGACAGCGATGCATCCAGTGCATAAGCCATCACCGCAGCACAGGCAAACGCGCTGAAGGTCGACACCGGGATGAAGCTGCCATACCAGGCACGCTGGGTACGCGGGGCGTGCTCCATGAGGTAGGCACAGGCTCCAGCGTATTCGCCTCCTGCAGAAAAACCCTGCGCGCATCGGATCAGCGTGAGCAGGATCGGCGCGGCAATACCAATGGCGGCATAGGTAGGCAGCAAGCCGATGAGCGTCGTTGCACCAGCCATGAGCAGAATGGTCATGGCCAGCACCCTCTTGCGTCCGATCCGGTCGCCGAGCATGCCAAACACGATCCCGCCCAACGGCCGGAAAGCGAACGCCACGGCGAACACCGCAAAGGTCTTCAACAACCCAGTGGTGGCATCCCCGCTGGGAAAGAACTGCTGGGCAATCGCCGTGGCCAGAAAACCATAGACGGCAAAGTCGAACCATTCCACGAAGTTGCCCACGGCAGCCGCGCAGATCACCTTTTTCAACGTTGCGGGAGAAACCCGCCCCTCCATTGCCTGGTCCATGATCTCCACCCCTGCACAGTTGTATCGAGCGATCGATTATCCGGTGCGTGGCATCCCACGATTGCCAAAAAACGGCATTGGCGTAGTCATGGCCGCAACGCACCTGTGACAGGCCGTCGCAAGATCCACGCCAGCGTCGCACTCGTTACCTGCCAGGCAAGAGACCCAAGATCAGCACCCATAAAAAAACCCCGGGCCAAAGGCACCGGGGTCTTGTTTGCCGAGCGCGTCGACCTATCAGAAGTCCAGGTTCGACACCGCCAATGCGTTACTTTCGATGAACTCGCGACGTGGCTCGACCGCATCACCCATCAGGGTATTGAAGATCTGGTCGGCGCCGATCGCATCCTCGATGGTGACCTTGAGCATGCGGCGCACGCTTGGGTCCATCGTGGTTTCCCACAGCTGATCCGGGTTCATCTCACCCAGCCCTTTGTAGCGCTGGATGGTATGACGCTTGGTGCTTTCGGTCATCAGCCAGTCCAGGGCTTCCTTGAACTCGACCACAGCCTTCTTGCGCTCGCCACGTTTCACGTAGGCACCTTCATCCAGCAGACTGGCCAACTGTGCGCCTAGAGCGGTCACGGTCTTGTAATCGTTGCTGCCGAAGAAATCGCGGTTGAAGGTGATGTAGCTGGCCAGGCCGTGGGAAGTGATCTCCACTTCCGGCAGCCAGACATTGCGCTCACGGTCTTCACGCAGGCTGGCTTTGTACACCAGGCCGGATTTCTCGCTGGTGCGCAGACGCGCATCGAACTTGGCCAACCAGGCTTGCATGGCTTCGTGGTCGCCCAGTTGCTCGAGCGAAACCGCCGGCAGGTACACGAAGTGCTCGGTTAGCTCCTGCGGATACAGGCGCGACAGGCGCTTGAGCGTCTTCATGACCATGCGGAAATCGTTGACCAGACGCTCCAGTGCTTCACCGGAAATCCCTGGCGCCGAATCGTTGAGGTGCAGGCTCGCATCTTCCAGAGCCGACTGCGTCATGTATTCTTCCATGGCGTCGTCGTCCTTGATGTACTGCTCCTGCTTGCCTTTCTTGACCTTGTACAGCGGCGGCTGGGCGATGTAGATATAGCCGCGCTCGATCAGCTCCGGCAGCTGGCGGAAGAAGAATGTCAGCAGCAGGGTACGAATGTGCGAACCGTCGACATCGGCATCGGTCATGATGATGATGTTGTGATAGCGCAGCTTGTCGATGTTGTACTCTTCGCGACCGATACCGCAGCCCAGTGCCGTGATCAGGGTGCCGACTTCCTGCGACGAGATCATCTTGTCGAAGCGCGCCTTCTCGACGTTGAGGATCTTGCCCTTGAGCGGCAGGATCGCCTGGGTCTTGCGGTTACGACCTTGCTTGGCCGAACCACCGGCGGAGTCACCCTCCACCAAGTACAGTTCGGAAAGGGCAGGGTCCTTCTCCTGGCAGTCGGCCAATTTGCCTGGCAAGCCAGCGATGTCCAGAGCCCCTTTACGGCGAGTCATCTCGCGCGCTTTACGAGCCGCCTCGCGAGCACGCGCGGCATCGATCATCTTGCCGACCACGGCCTTGGCTTCGTTCGGGTTTTCCAGGAGGAAGTCCGAGAAGTACTTGCCCATTTCCTGCTCGACTGCAGTCTTCACTTCGGACGAAACCAGCTTGTCTTTAGTCTGCGAGCTGAACTTGGGATCCGGAACCTTGACCGAAATGATCGCGGTCAAACCTTCACGCGCATCGTCACCGGTGGTCGAGACCTTGTTCTTCTTGGCCAGACCTTCCTGCTCGATGTAGTTGTTCAGGTTGCGCGTCAGCGCCGACCGGAAACCCACCAAGTGAGTCCCGCCATCGCGTTGTGGAATGTTGTTGGTGAAGCACAGCAGGTTTTCGTTGAAGCTGTCGTTCCACTGCAGGGCAACTTCCACGCCCACGCCATCATCGCGCTGCACGTTGAAATGGAAGACCTGATTCACAGCTGTCTTGTTGGTATTGAGGTACTCGACAAACGCGCGCAAACCGCCTTCGTATTTGAACAGCTCTTCTTTGCCGCTGCGCTCGTCCTTCAGCAGAATGCCAACACCGGAGTTGAGGAACGACAGCTCACGGATCCGCTTCGCCAGAATGTCCCAGCTGAAATGAATGTTCTTGAAGGTTTCAGCCGACGGCTTGAAGTGAATCTTGGTGCCGGTGGTCTCGCTGTCGCCGACGATCTTCATCGGTTCCTGCGGTACGCCGTGCACGTAGAACTGCTCCCACAACTTGCCAGCGCGGCGCACGGTCAGTTGCAGACCTTCGGACAGGGCGTTCACCACCGACACGCCTACGCCGTGCAAACCACCCGACACCTTGTACGAGTTGTCATCGAACTTACCGCCAGCGTGCAGTACGGTCATGATGACCTCGGCTGCAGATACGCCTTCTTCTTTATGCACGTCCACGGGAATACCGCGGCCGTTGTCGGTTACGGAAATGGATTCGTCTGGATGAATGGTGACGGTGATTTCGTCACAGTGGCCAGCCAGTGCTTCGTCGATGGAGTTGTCCACCACTTCGAAGACCATGTGGTGCAGGCCGCTACCATCATCGGTGTCGCCGATGTACATACCGGGACGTTTGCGTACGGCATCAAGCCCTTTCAACACCTTGATGCTGGAGGAGTCGTACGTTTGATTCTCGCTCATGCCTTCACTCCCGATGATCGTGGGTCTGGGTAATACCGCCTTGTTCCACGTGGAACAAGGCAACTGGCGTTTCCGTCTGCCAGCCTTCCCTCAATAATTCCTGGTCTACGCAGGTGATAAACACCTGGCAGCGTAAGTCTTCAAGCAAGCGGCACAATGCGCGACGGTGCTGTTCATCCAGCTCGGACGGCAAGTCGTCTACCAGATAGATGCATTGACCGCGGCGGGCTTGGCCGACCAGATGACCTTGGGCAATGCGGAGTGCGCACACCACGAGCTTCTGCTGACCGCGCGACAATATGTCGGCCGCGTTGTGGGCGCCCATTCGCAATCGAAGGTCAGCGCGCTGAGGTCCAGCCTGGGTATGCCCCATCTGCTGATCTCTCAACAAGGACCCTGCCAGGACGTCTGCGAGTTCGCGATCCTTGTCCCAGCCTCGGTAATAGCTCAATGTGAGACCTTCCAGCTTCAACAACTCGGCGAGTGTCTGTTCGAACACTGGCTTGAGCGCTTTGATATAAGCGCGCCGATAGTCGTCGATTTCAGCGCTGGCCAGGCAGAGCTCACGGTCCCATGCCGCTTGCGAAGCAACGTCAAGTGTACCATGCCGAAGCCATGAGTTCCGTTGCTTCAGGGCCTTCTGCAACCGCTGCCAGGTCGACATGAATCGAGGTTCCACGTGGAACACTCCCCAGTCTAGGAACTGTCGGCGGATCTTCGGAGCCCCCTCCAACAGTCGAAAGCTATCGGGGTTGATCAGCTGCAAGGGCAATATCTGGGCAAGCTGAGCCGCGCTTCGAGCGTTCTGGCCGTCGATACGAATAGTGAAATCGCCCTGTCTTTCCCGTGAAATACCCAGGTTGCTATGACCGCCTTCGGCCAACTCAACCTGGCCAAATACCGTCGCAGTGGCCTGCTCGTGCTGAATGATCGGCACCAGACGCGTGCTGCGAAACGATCGCGCGAGGCCCAAGAGGTGAATGGCTTCCAGCACACTGGTTTTACCACTGCCGTTGGCGCCGTAGAGGATGTTGATACGCGGGGAGGGGGAGAAGGTCACCGGGTGCAGGTTGCGCACCGCGGTGACTGTAACGCGGGTCAGGGACATTCAGGTGGCTGTCAGAGGCGCATCGGCATGACGACGTATGCCGAGTCGTCATTGTCGGATTCCTGGACCAACGCGCTGCTGTTGGAGTCAGACAGGATCAGGCGAACCTGCTCGGTCGTCATCACTCCCAGCACGTCGAGCAGATAGCTGACGTTGAAGCCGATTTCTAACGCACCGCCGTTATAGTCCACGGCCACTTCTTCTTCCGCTTCTTCCTGTTCAGGGTTGTTGGCCTGGATCTTCAACTGACCGGCAGCCAGCTGCAGGCGGATGCCGCGATACTTTTCGTTGGACAGGATCGCGGTGCGGCTGAAGGCCTCACGCAGTGCCTGACGATCACCCAGTACCAGCTTGTCGCCACCTTTGGGCAGCACACGCTCATAGTCAGGGAATTTGCCGTCGACCAGCTTGGAGGTGAAGGTGAACTCACCCGTAGTTGCGCGGATGTGATGCTGGCCCAGCACGATGCTGACATTGCCGTCGGGCTCGGTCAGCAGACGGGCCAGTTCCAGAATGCCCTTGCGCGGCACGATGACCTGATGGCGGTCGGCTTGACCAATATCGGCCTGCATCGAGCACATGGCCAGACGATGGCCGTCGGTGGCGACTGCTCGGATGATGCCGGCCGATACTTCCAGCAGCATGCCATTGAGGTAATAGCGCACGTCCTGCTGGGCCATGGCGAAGCTGGTGCGTTCGATCAGGCGACGCAGCTTGCTCTGCACCAGGCTGCAGGTCAGCGAACCCGGGCCTTCTTCGACGGTAGGGAAGTCATTGGCCGGCAGCGTCGACAAGGTGAACCGACTGCGCCCGGCCTTGACCACGACCTTCTGCTCATCGACCTTGATGTCGATCAGCGCGTCGTTGGGCAGGCTCTTGCAGATGTCCATCAACTTGCGCGCAGGCACGGTGATCTCGCCAGGCTCGGCCGGCTCTTCCAGCTGCACGCGGCCAACCAGTTCCACTTCCAGGTCAGTACCGGTCAGAGACAGCTGCTGCCCCTGAACCACCAGAAGGACGTTGGAAAGCACAGGCAAGGTCTGGCGGCGTTCGACGACGCCTGCGACCAGTTGCAGGGGTTTCAACAGGGCTTCGCGTTGAATGGTGAAATGCATGGTCTAGTCCCTTGCCTCAAAAGCTGCGTAGTGAATGTTCACGTGGTCAGTGTACGCAGCAGGTTCTTGTAGTCCTCGCGGATATCCGCGTCGGATTCCTTGAGTTCGTTGATCTTGCGGCACGCGTGCAGCACGGTGGTGTGATCGCGCCCACCAAACACATCGCCGATTTCCGGCAGGCTGTGGTTGGTCAATTCCTTGGACAGCGCCATTGCCACCTGCCGTGGTCGGGCCACCGAGCGCGAACGGCGCTTGGAAAGCAGATCGGAAATCTTGATCTTGTAGTACTCGGCCACCGTTCGCTGGATGTTATCCACACTCACCAGCTTGTCCTGCAGTGCCAGCAGGTCCTTGAGCGACTCGCGGATCAGCTCGATGGTGATTTCGCGACCCATGAAGTGGGAGTGCGCAATGACCCGCTTGAGTGCGCCTTCCAGTTCGCGGACGTTGGAACGGATGCGCTGGGCGATAAAGAACGCCGCGTCATGAGGCAGCTCGACCTTGGCCTGGTCCGCCTTCTTCATGAGGATGGCGACACGGGTTTCCAGCTCGGGCGGCTCGACAGCAACGGTGAGACCCCAGCCGAAGCGCGATTTCAACCGCTCCTCGAGGCCTTCGATTTCCTTGGGGTAGCGATCGCTGGTGAGGATGACCTGCTGGCCGCCTTCCAACAAAGCGTTGAAGGTGTGGAAGAACTCCTCCTGGGAGCGTTCCTTGCGCGCGAAGAACTGGATATCGTCGATCAGCAACGCATCGACCGATCGGTAGAAACGCTTAAATTCGTTGATCGCGTTCAACTGCAACGCCTTGACCATGTCTGCAACGAACCGCTCGGAATGCAGGTAAACCACCTTGGCATTCGGATTCTTCTTGAGCAGGTGGTTACCCACAGCGTGCATCAAGTGCGTCTTACCCAGGCCGACACCACCATAAAGGAACAGCGGGTTGTAGCCATGCTTGGGATTGTCCGCCACCTGCCAGGCAGCCGCGCGTGCCAGCTGGTTGGATTTACCTTCCACGAAGTTTTCGAAGGTAAAGGTGCGGTTCAGATAACTGGTGTGCTTGAGCGCACCTTCTACCTGGACAGTGCGTTGCTCGGAACGCACGGGTGCCGGCTGCGAGCTGGCACCGGCCATGGGGTCGAAACTGTCCCGCGAGGGTTCTTCGCTGGCCACTGAAGGCTTGGCAACGGCTTCTATAGGCGCTGCCGCAGGTGCGGCCGCCACCGGGGCGGCCTGCACCTGGTTCGCGGCTGCAGCGGCTGCCAGCGGCGCGTTGGGGGCCGCGCGGGGCGTCGAGCTGCGACGGCTGCCGATCAGCAACGAAAGTGCCGGCGCCAGGCCATTGCCGTGTTCACCCAAAAGTTCGAGGAGCCGCGTCAGGTATTTCTCGTTGACCCAGTCCAGCACGAATCGGTTAGGCGCATAGACGCGCAACTCGTCGCCTTCGGCTTCGACCTGTAGCGGACGGATCCAGGTGTTGAATTGCTGGGCAGGCAGTTCATCGCGCAGGAGTTCCACGCACTGCTGCCAAAGTTCCACTGACACAGGTATCCCCTGAATTGAAAGCCGGCAAGGCAAAAACAACGGCCATTGTACCGGCGCTCCGCACACTTATCCACATGTAGGTCGGGTCCGCTGCCTCTGCCGCACGTAAAAACACAACGTCAATGCCTTGAAAACCTATCTGTGAGCTCTGTGGATAACCCGTCTTGAGATCTATGCACAAGTAGGGGTCGAGCTCTGTGTATAACTCGTCTGTGGATATCCATCGATTTAATCCACAGGTTGTGCGGAGCAATGACACAGGCGCAGCCCATCTTCTGGACAGGGTTGCGGATCTCCAGAACGCCCTGTGAATAAGGCCTCTAGATGGTTATCCACAGATGTTGGCCTCTCTAAGATCTATAAGCATTACAGAAAAGCTCTAAATAAGTCCCTTCTCTATTTTTATATTTGATCGCCTGAATCGTCCAACCCATCCTCCTGAGAAGGCACCGGCAATGAAGGCTCCCAATCCCCGACCTGCGTTCTTCAGTCCCCCTCTATCTGAGCAAAGGGGCCAAAAAGTAATAGTTGGTTGGAAATTGACCTTCTGCCGCGCTTTCACTAGAATCGCCGGTCTCTTAAAACGGGGTCCATTCCGGCCCGTTGTGGACGAACCAGGTAACAACCATGAAACGTACTTTCCAACCCAGCACCATCAAGCGCGCTCGCACCCACGGTTTCCGTGCTCGCATGGCTACCAAGAACGGCCGTACCGTCCTGTCGCGTCGTCGCGCCAAGGGCCGCAAGCGTCTGGCAGTTTGATCCTTCGGCACGGGTGGTGAGTCAGGACTACGGTCGGGAAAAGCGTCTGCTGACAGCCCGGCATTTCAAAGCAGTCTTCGACTCGCCATCTGGCAAGGTACCCGGCAAGAACCTGCTGCTCCTTGCGCGTGAGAACGGCCTCGAACATCCCCGTCTGGGGCTGGTCATCGGTAAAAAGAGCGTCAAGCTCGCCGTTCAGCGCAATCGCTTGAAACGCTTGATGCGTGACTCGTTCCGTCTGCACCAGGACATCCTGGCGGGCTGGGACATCGTCATCGTCGCGCGTAAAGGTTTGGGCGACGTGGAAAACCCTGAATTGCATGAGCATTTTGGCAAGCTCTGGAAGCGCCTCGCACGTAACCGGCCCGCTCCAGTGGTGAAGACCGAACCTGCAGGAGTGGACAGTCAAGATGCGTAAACTGGCAATCGTTCCGATCCAGTTCTACCGCTACGCCATCAGCCCTCTCATGGCGAATCACTGTCGTTTTTACCCCAGTTGCTCTTGCTACGCGCTCGAAGCCATCGAAATCCACGGCCTCTTGCGTGGAAGCTGGCTGACCGTTCGTCGCCTTGGCCGCTGTCACCCATGGAATGCCGGTGGTTTCGACCCGGTTCCAGACGCCCCATCACCCCGTTCTTCTTCGATAGCCGAGTAATCATGGATATTAAACGCACGATCCTGATCGTCGCCCTGGCAGTCGTGGCCTACGTCATGGTCCTGAAATGGAACCAGGATTACGGTCAAGCCGCCTTGCCGACTCAGAATGTGGCTACCCAGAACCCGACGCCGGCGTTGCCGGAAACGGTACCGGGCACCAACACTCAAGCCAGTGCCGATGTACCCAGCGCCAATCCTGATGCCAATCTGCCTGTGCCGACCCCTGTTGTGGTCAGCAAGGACCTGATCTGGGTCAAGACCGACGTGCTCAACTTCGCTATCGATCCTACCGGTGGTGATATCGTCCAGCTGAACCTGCCCGAGTACCCTCGTCGCCAGGACATGCCGAACATTCCGTTCCAATTGTTCGACAATGGTGGTGAGCTGACCTACCTGGCCCAGAGCGGCCTGACCGGTACGAACGGCCCGGACGCGCGTCCAAGCGGACGTCCTGTGTACAGCGCTTCGCAGAAAAGTTATCAACTGGCTGACGGCCAGAACCAGGTCGTGGTCGACCTGACCTACAGCGACAATGGTGTGAACTACCTCAAGCGCTTCACCGTCGATCGCGGTGAGTACGACTTGAAAGTCAGCTACCTTGTGGATAACCAGAGCGCGCAGAACTGGAGCGGCAACATGTTCGCCCAGCTCAAGCGCGACAACAGCTCCGATCCTTCGTCGACCACGGCCACCGGTACCGCGACCTATCTGGGCGCAGCCCTGTGGACAAGTGGCGAGCCGTACAAGAAAGTGTCGATGAAAGACATGGACAAGGCCGGCCTCAAGGAAACCGTACAGGGCGGCTGGGTCGCCTGGCTGCAGCATTACTTCGTGACTGCCTGGATTCCTGCTGCCGGTGACAGCAACAATGTCATGACGCGCAAGGACAACCAGGGCAACTACATCATTGGCTACACCGGCCCTACGCTGTCGGCAGCGCCAGGTGGCAAGGTTGAAACCACAGCCACGCTGTACGCCGGTCCCAAGGTTCAGGACAAGCTCAAGGAGTTGTCCCCAGGTCTGGAGCTGACCGTCGACTACGGCATCCTGTGGTTCATCGCTCAACCGATCTTCTGGTTGCTCAAGCATATCCACGCGATCCTGGGGAACTGGGGCTTCTCGATCATCTGCCTGACCATCCTGATCAAGCTGCTGTTCTTCCCGCTGTCGGCCGCCAGCTACAAGTCGATGGCGCGCATGCGTGCCGTGGCGCCGAAACTGGCTGCCCTCAAGGAACAGCATGGCGATGACCGGCAGAAAATGTCCCAGGCCATGATGGAGCTGTACAAGAAAGAGAAGATCAATCCACTGGGCGGCTGCCTGCCGATCCTGGTGCAGATGCCGGTCTTCCTTTCCCTGTACTGGGTATTGCTGGAAAGCGTCGAGATGCGTCAGGCACCTTGGTTGCTGTGGATAACCGACCTGTCGATCAAGGATCCGTACTTCATCCTGCCGATCATCATGGGCGCGACCATGTTCATCCAGCAGCGCTTGAACCCGACGCCTCCGGATCCGATGCAGGCCAAGGTGATGAAGATGATGCCAATCGTGTTCACCTTCTTCTTCCTGTGGTTCCCGGCAGGTCTGGTGCTGTACTGGGTGACCAACAACACCCTGTCGATTGCCCAGCAGTGGTACATCACGCGCAGCATCGAGAAAGCCGCGGCAAACAAACCTGCCGTCTGACGGGTTGCTCGACTAACCTGTGAACAAAGCGCCCCCTCGTGGGGCGTTTTGCTATCTGAAATTCGACCGGAGTACCTGCATGAACGTCGTTCGCGAAACCATCGCTGCCATTGCCACGGCCCAGGGTCGAGGCGGAGTAGGGATCGTACGCATCTCCGGGCCGCTGGCCAGCCAGGCCGCTCAGGCTATCATCGGCCGCGTGCCGACCCCTCGTCATGCGCACTATGGCCCGATGCTCGATGCGCAGTGCCAGGTCATCGATGAAGGGCTGGGCCTTTACTTTCCAGGGCCCAATTCGTTCACCGGCGAAGATGTACTGGAGCTGCAGGGTCATGGTGGACCCGTGGTGATGGACATGCTGCTGCAGCGCTGCCTGGAACTGGGCTGCCGCCTGGCACGTCCCGGCGAGTTCAGCGAGCGGGCCTTTCTCAACGACAAGCTGGACCTGGCTCAGGCCGAGGCCATTGCCGATCTCATCGAAGCAAGCTCCGCCCAGGCGGCACGCAACGCAGTACGTTCGTTGCAGGGGGCTTTCTCCCGGCGTGTGGATAACTTGACCGAGCAGCTCATCGCGCTGCGGATCTATGTGGAAGCTGCCATCGACTTTCCCGAGGAGGAAATCGACTTCCTTGCCGATGGCCATGTGTTGAGCATGCTCGACAAGGTTCGCAGCGAGTTATCCACCGTACTGCGCGAAGCCGGGCAGGGTGCCTTGCTGCGTGACGGGATGAACGTGGTAATCGCTGGCCGGCCGAATGCCGGCAAGTCCAGCCTGCTCAATCTGCTGGCCGGGCGTGAAGCGGCCATTGTCACTGACATCGCCGGTACCACCCGTGACGTGTTGCGCGAACATATCCACATCGACGGCATGCCGCTGCATGTAATCGATACTGCCGGATTGCGTACCACCCTCGATGAAGTCGAGCAGATCGGCGTCCAGCGCGCGCTGAAGGCCATTGCCGAAGCCGACCGTATCCTGCTGGTGGTGGACGCGACGTCTGCCGAGGCGGCCGATCCCTTCGCGGTCTGGCCGGAGTTTCTGGAACTCACGCCCGACATCGGCAAGGTCACCGTGATTCGCAACAAGGCGGATCTGAGTGGTGAAGCGATCGGTATCCAGCATGACGACGATGGTCACGTGACCTTGAGTCTCACAGCCAAGGGAACTGGCCAAGGCCTTGAACTGCTGCGTGACCATCTCAAAGCCTGCATGGGTTACGAGCAGACAGCCGAGAGCAGTTTCAGCGCCCGTCGACGTCATCTGGAAGCCTTGCGGCATGCGGGTGATCATCTTGACCATGGGCGTGATCAGCTGACGCTGGCGGGCGCGGGCGAGCTCCTGGCTGAAGACTTGCGCCTGGCCCAACATGCGCTGGGGGAAATCACCGGTGCATTCAGTTCGGACGACCTGCTGGGGCGCATTTTCTCGAGCTTCTGCATCGGCAAGTAGATCTCCCGATATCCATGCAGCGCTGCATGGACTCATCAAGAGCCACCTTTCGAGGTGGCTTTTTTTTATACACGCTTCAGGAGCCCTGTGGACAACCCCAGCTGAGCTAGGTTGATAAGCAGGTCCGAAAGCTGATGATAAATGCCGCTGTGGGTAAGCGCAGCTGTTACCCACAGGTTAATTTGGGTTATACACCGAGCTGACAGGCACCTGATCACAACCTTTAATTTCCCTGTACACGTTGTCGATACAGGCTTACAGAGCTTTATCCACAGATACGGTGTTGCCTAGTAATAAACATAAAAACAAAGCTTTAATAAATCTCTCTCTTTTAATTTCTATTACCGACGCTATCCACAGCTGGTTATTTTTTGTGCAGAAGGGTTCTTTAGCCAAGGCAAATTCCCTATACTGCGCAGCTATCCCAATTACCCACATAGAACAGGCACGAGGTGCGTGGTGGATTTCCCTTCCCGTTTTGAAGTGATCGTCATCGGCGGCGGTCATGCCGGTACCGAGGCAGCACTGGCCTCAGCACGCATGGGTGCAAAGACCCTGCTGTTGACGCACAACGTGGAAACCCTCGGTGCCATGAGTTGCAACCCGGCCATCGGCGGCATCGGCAAGAGCCATCTGGTCAAGGAGATCGATGCGCTCGGCGGTGCCATGGCGCTGGCCACCGACAAGGGTGGCATTCAGTTTCGCGTGCTCAACAACCGCAAAGGCCCGGCGGTGCGGGCTACCCGTGCGCAGGCCGACCGCGTTCTGTACAAGGCTGCCATTCGCGAGATTCTCGAGAATCAGCCCAACCTGTGGATATTCCAGCAGCCGGCCGACGACCTGATCGTCGAGCAGGACGAGGTCAAGGGAGTAGTCACCCAGATGGGCCTTCGTTTCATGGCCGATTCCGTGGTGCTCACCACCGGAACCTTCCTGGGCGGACTTATCCACATCGGTTTGCAGAATTATTCGGGTGGCCGTGCCGGCGATCCGCCATCGATCGCGTTAGCCCATCGTCTGCGTGAGCTGCCGCTGCGAGTAGGTCGCTTGAAGACCGGTACACCACCGCGTATCGACGGCAAGTCGATCGACTTCTCGGTCATGACCGAACAGCCGGGCGATACACCCATTCCGGTGATGTCGTTCATGGGCTCCAAGGCGCTGCACCCACGTCAGGTCAGTTGCTGGATCACCCACACCAACGCGCGCACCCATGAAATCATCGCCGCCAACCTGGATCGCTCGCCGATGTACTCGGCTGCCGGGGAAATCGAAGGGGTGGGTCCAAGGTACTGCCCGTCGATCGAAGACAAGATCCACCGCTTCGCCGACAAGCAGAGCCATCAGGTGTTCATCGAGCCCGAAGGGCTGACCACCCACGAGCTGTACCCCAACGGTATTTCCACGTCCTTGCCGTTCGACGTGCAGTTGCAGATCGTGCGTTCGATTCGCGGCATGGAAAACGCGCACATCATGCGACCCGGCTATGCCATCGAATACGATTACTTCGATCCGCGTGATCTCAAGTACAGCCTGGAAACCAAGGTGATCGCCGGATTGTTCTTCGCCGGGCAGATCAACGGCACCACGGGTTACGAAGAGGCCGGCGCCCAAGGTCTGCTGGCTGGCGCGAACGCCGCACTTCGCGCCCAGGGCAAAGAGGCCTGGTGTCCACGCCGCGACGAGGCGTACATCGGCGTCCTGGTCGACGACCTGATTACCCTGGGAACCCAGGAACCGTACCGGATGTTCACCTCGCGAGCCGAGTATCGACTGATCCTGCGCGAAGACAATGCCGACCTGCGCCTGACCGAAAAGGGCCGTGAACTGGGTCTGGTCGATGACGCTCGCTGGGCGGCCTTCAGTGCCAAGCGCGAAGCGATCGAAATCGAGGAACAACGGCTCAAGAGCACCTGGGTACGCCCCAACACCGCTCAGGGGAATGCCGTCGCCGAGAAGTTCGGTACGCCGTTGACCCATGAATACAACCTGCTTAACCTGCTCAGCCGCCCCGAGATCGACTATGTCGGTCTGGTCGAAGTCACCGGCGGCGGAGCGCATGATCCACAGGTAGCCGAACAGGTCGAGATCAAGACCAAGTACGCGGGCTACATCGATCGTCAGCAGGACGAGATCGCTCGGCTGCGCGCCAGCGAGGACACCCGCCTGCCTGTGGATATCGACTATTCCGGGATCTCCGGGCTGTCCAAGGAGATTCAGGGCAAGCTGGGCGCGACCCGCCCCGAAACGCTCGGTCAGGCATCGCGCATCCCGGGCGTCACGCCTGCAGCCATTTCGCTGTTGATGATTCACCTGAAAAAACGCGGCGCAGGCCGCGAGTTGGAGCAAAGCGCTTGAGTTCCATGGTCACCGAACAACACCGCGAAGAGTTGTCCACAGGCGCCCGGCAATTGGGCGTCGAATTGTCCGAGGGCCAGCGCGAACAGCTGCTGGCCTATCTGGCCCTGTTGATCAAATGGAACAAGGCTTACAACCTGACGGCAGTGCGCAATCCTGACGAGATGGTGTCACGGCACCTGCTCGACAGCCTGAGCATTCTTGCGCACCTGGGTAATGCCCAGCGCTGGCTCGATGTCGGCAGCGGCGGCGGCATGCCGGGTATTCCCCTGGCAATCATGTTTCCCGAGAAACACATCGCCACCCTCGACAGCAATGGCAAGAAGACCCGTTTTCAGACTCAGGTGAAGCTGGAACTGGGACTCGCCAATCTTCAGGTTATCCACAGCCGCGCCGAAACGTTCGTACCCGAGCAGCCCTTCGACGGCATCGTTTCCCGCGCCTTCAGCAGCCTGCACGACTTCGCTCACTGGACACGCCACCTGGGCGACAGCGACACGCGCTGGTTGGCGATGAAAGGGCTGCATCCGGCCGACGAACTGGTAGCATTGCCAGCTGACTTCCACCTCGATAGCGAACACGCCCTGGCCGTACCCGGTTGCCAAGGCCAACGCCATCTGCTGATACTGCGCCGCACGGCATGATTGGGAACACGAGCACTAATGGCTAAGGTATTCGCGATAGCGAACCAGAAAGGTGGTGTGGGCAAGACCACCACCTGCATCAACCTCGCAGCATCGCTGGTCGCGACCAAGCGCCGCGTGCTGCTGATCGATCTCGATCCGCAGGGCAACGCCACCATGGGCAGCGGTGTGGACAAGCATGCGCTGGAAAATTCGATCTACGACGTGTTGATCGGCGAGTGCGACCTGGCTCAGGCCATGCATTTTTCCGAACACGGCGGATACCAGTTGCTGCCTGCCAACCGCGACCTGACCGCGGCCGAGGTGGTCCTGCTGGAAATGCAGATGAAGGAAAGCCGTCTGCGCAGCGCCCTGGCGCCGGTGCGTAACAACTACGATTACATCCTCATCGACTGCCCGCCGTCGCTGTCGATGCTGACCCTCAATGCGCTGGTGGCCTCCGATGGCGTGATCATCCCGATGCAGTGCGAATATTTCGCCCTGGAAGGATTGAGCGACCTTGTGGATAACATCAAGCGCATTGCCGAGTTGCTCAATCCGGACCTGAAGGTCGAGGGTCTGCTGCGCACCATGTACGACCCGCGCCTGAGCCTGATGAACGATGTCTCGGCACAGCTCAAGGAGCATTTCGGCGATCAGCTGTACGATACGGTGATCCCGCGCAACATTCGTCTGGCCGAAGCGCCCAGCTACGGGATGCCGGCGCTGTCGTACGATAAATCATCACGCGGCGCGCTGGCCTATCTGGCACTGGCCGGCGAGATGGTTCGTCGGCAACGTCGCCAATCTCGCACCGCTGCAGTCATTTAAGGATTCCAATGGCCGTCAAGAAACGTGGTCTCGGACGTGGACTGGATGCGCTGCTCAGCGGTCCGACCGTCAGCTCGCTCGAGGAGCAGGCTGTCACGGTCGACCAGAACGAGTTGCAGCACCTGCCGCTGGACGTCATTCAGCGGGGCAAGTATCAGCCGCGCCGGGACATGGACCCGCAGGCGCTCGAAGAGCTGGCGCACTCGATCAAGACCCAGGGCGTGATGCAACCGATCGTGGTACGGCCGGTGGCCAACGCACGCTTCGAGATCATCGCCGGCGAACGTCGCTGGCGTGCCGCGCAACAGGCTGGCCTGGAAACCATCCCGGCCATGGTCCGCGATGTGCCGGACGAAGCGGCGATCGCCATGGCGCTGATCGAGAACATCCAACGCGAAGACCTCAATCCGGTGGAAGAGGCCATTGCCCTGCAGCGTCTGCAGCACGAGTTCCAGCTGACGCAGCAGCAGGTCGCCGATGCGGTGGGCAAGTCGCGGGTCACCGTGGCCAACCTGTTGCGCCTGATCGCGCTGCCAGAAGTAATCAAGACCATGCTGTCCCATGGCGATCTGGAAATGGGCCATGCGCGCGCATTGCTCGGTCTGCCCGATGAGCAGCAGGTCGAAGGCGCGCGACACGTTGTCGCACGAGGCCTTACCGTTCGGCAGACCGAGGCCCTGGTTCGCCAGTGGTTGAGCGGCAAACCCGAGCCGGTCGAACCGGCCAAGGCCGACCCTGACATCACCCGGCTGGAGCAAAGACTGGCCGAACGCCTAGGCTCTGCGGTGCAGATCCGCCATGGGCAGAAAGGAAAAGGCCAGTTGGTCATCCGCTACAACTCTCTGGATGAGTTGCAAGGCGTGCTCGCACACATCCGCTGAAACAATTCCTTGTGTAGCGCGCAGTCGGAAATCACTACCCGGCAGTTGAATAGGGGAGGAACCGCCCCTATACTCTGCGCGCATTTTGTCGGCACAATTTATGCCAAGTTACGGCTTATGGCACGTCGACCATTGAGGAGTCGTCACGATGGAAACCCGCACGCCAAACCGCCTGCCGTTCCATCAGTGGGTCGTTTTCCCGATGTTGTTGGCGCAAGGTGTCGTCGTGTTGCTGGCAGCTCTGGTGCTGTGGCAATGGCTCGGGGCGGTCAGCGGTTATTCGGGTCTCTGCGGAGGCCTGATCGCCTGGTTGCCCAATCTGTATTTCGCCTGGAAGGCTTTCCGGTTCACCGGAGCCCGGGCCGCACAAGCCATCGTCCGGTCGTTCTACGCCGGCGAGGCAGGCAAGCTGATTTTGACGGCAGTGCTGTTCGCACTGACGTTCGCAGGAGTGAAACCACTGGCGCCGCTGGCTGTATTCGGCGTCTTCGGGCTGACCCAGCTGGTCAGCTGGTTCGCACCCCTGCTCATGAAAACAAGACTTTCGAGACCTTAGGGCGTTTGAGGCAACCATGGCAGAAACAACCGCTTCGGGCTATATCCAGCACCACTTGCAGAACTTGACCTTCGGTCAGCTACCAGAAGGCGGCTGGGGCTTTGCCCACACCGCTGCAGAAGCCAAGGAAATGGGTTTTTGGGCGTTCCACGTCGATACACTCGGCTGGTCGGTTGCCCTGGGCCTGATCTTCATCCTGATCTTCCGCATGGCAGCCAAGAAGGCGACGTCTGGCCAGCCGGGCGCTCTGCAGAACTTCGTCGAGGTTCTGGTCGAGTTCGTCGACGGCAGCGTGCGTGACAGCTTCCACGGCCGCAGCGCGGTGATCGCACCGTTGGCGCTGACGATCTTCGTCTGGGTGTTCCTGATGAACGCCATCGACCTGATTCCGGTCGACTGGATCCCGATGGCCGCGGCCTGGATCTCCGGCGATTCGCACATCCCGTTCCGCGCCGTGTCGACCACCGACCCGAACGCGACACTGGGCATGGCCCTGTCGGTATTCGCGCTGATCATCTTCTACAGCATCAAGGTCAAGGGCATCGGCGGCTTCATCGGCGAACTGACCCTGCACCCGTTTGGCAGCAAGAACATCTTCGTTCAGATCCTGCTGATTCCGGTGAACTTCCTGCTCGAATTCGTCACCCTGATCGCCAAGCCGATCTCGCTGGCCCTGCGACTGTTCGGCAACATGTATGCCGGCGAGCTGGTGTTCATCCTGATCGCCGTGATGTTCGGCAGCGGCCTGTTGTGGCTCAGCGGCCTGGGCGTCGTGCTGCAGTGGGCGTGGGCTGTGTTCCACATCCTGATCATCACGCTGCAGGCATTCATCTTCATGATGCTGACCATCGTCTACCTTTCGATGGCTCACGAAGAAAATCATTAAGGCCCGCCTGGCGAGCCTGATGCCCCTCGCGCCCTGGCGCGAGGGAGGTCCACACGGGCCGAAACACCGGTTTGTAACACCGCTTTAAAACCTAAAAACCAAGCAAAAGACGACGTAAAAAGTCGGGAGGAAAGATGGAAACTGTAGTTGGTCTAACCGCTATCGCTGTTGCTCTGCTGATCGGCCTGGGCGCACTGGGTACCGCTATCGGCTTCGGCCTGCTGGGCGGCAAGTTCCTGGAAGGCGCTGCTCGCCAGCCAGAAATGGTCCCAATGCTGCAAGTTAAAATGTTCATCGTCGCCGGTCTGCTCGACGCCGTGACCATGATCGGTGTTGGTATCGCTCTGTTCTTCACCTTCGCGAACCCCTTCGTTGGTCAACTCGCTGGCTGATCTCTCGAACCTTCGAGTGGATTGGTGTGATGGACAAAGAACGAGCGAGGTGTTGGCGTGAACATTAATGCAACCCTGATTGGCCAGACCGTTGCGTTCTTCATTTTTGTGCTGTTCTGCATGAAGTTCGTGTGGCCTCCGGTCATCGCGGCTTTGCACGAACGTCAGAAGAAGATCGCTGATGGTTTGGACGCTGCCAGCCGAGCAGCTCGCGACCTGGAGTTGGCCCAAGAGAAAGTGGGTCAGCAACTGCGCGAAGCGAAAGCTCAGGCAGCCGAAATCATTGAGCAGGCAAAGAAACGCGGCAACCAGATCGTCGAAGAGGCCGTTGAAAAGGCCCGTATCGACGCTGACCGCGTGAAAGTGCAGGCTCAAGCCGAGATCGAGCAGGAACTGAACGGCGTCAAAGACGCGCTGCGTGCCCAACTGGGCGTGCTGGCCGTAGGCGGTGCCGAGAAGATCCTGGGCGCCACAATCGATCAAAACGCGCACGCGGAGCTGGTTAACAAACTGGCTGCTGAAATCTAAGCGAGGGCGATCATGGCAGAACTGACCACGTTGG
The DNA here is from genome assembly GCF_001187875.1 of Pseudomonas sp. RIT-PI-a. Lineage (NCBI taxonomy): Bacteria > Pseudomonadati > Pseudomonadota > Gammaproteobacteria > Pseudomonadales > Pseudomonadaceae > Pseudomonas > Pseudomonas sp. RIT-PI-a. Next base: position 275,296 of record NZ_LGIR01000013.1, on the reverse strand, counting down.
CCCGACCTTACGCTAAGGCGGCCTTCGAGCACGCTCAGGCCCACCAGCAGCTGGCCAATTGGTCAGCCATGCTCGGCCTGGCTGCAGCGGTGGCGCAAGACGCCACCATGCAGAGCCTGCTCAAGGCCCCGCGACTGACGAGCGCAGACAAGGCCGCCACGTTCATTGACGTGTGCGGCGACAAGTTCGATGCCAAGGCACAGAATTTCATCCACGTCGTTGCCGAAAACGACCGTCTCCTGCTTCTGCCGGAGATCGCCGAACTGTTCGACCTGTACAAGGCCGAGCAGGAAAAATCGGTCGATGTGGAAGTCACCAGTGCCTTCGCATTGAACCAAGAACAGCAAGACAAACTCGCCAAGGTTCTCAGTGCACGACTCGACCGGGAAGTGCGCCTGCAAGTTGCGGAGGATGCCAGCCTGATAGGTGGCGTCGTCATCCGCGCCGGCGACCTGGTTATCGATGGCTCGATTCGCGGCAAACTCGCGAAACTGGCCGAAGCATTGAAATCTTGAGTTTGAAGGGGCAGCAGAGCAATGCAGCAACTCAATCCTTCCGAAATAAGTGAAATCATCAAGGGTCGCATCGACAAGCTCGATGTGACCTCCCAAGCCCGTAACGAAGGCACCGTCGTCAGCGTTTCCGACGGTATCGTACGGATCCACGGTCTGGCCGACGTCATGTACGGCGAAATGATCGAGTTTCCTGGCGGCGTCTTCGGCATGGCACTCAACCTGGAGCAGGACTCCGTAGGTGCCGTGGTACTGGGCGCCTACACCAGCCTGGCCGAAGGCATGAGCGCCAAGTGCACCGGCCGCATCCTGGAAGTTCCGGTTGGCAAGGAGCTGCTGGGTCGCGTCGTCGACGCACTGGGCAACCCTGTCGATGGCAAGGGTCCGCTGGGCAACACCGAGACCGACGCGGTCGAAAAGGTTGCACCGGGCGTTATCTGGCGTAAGTCGGTAGACCAGCCTGTACAGACTGGCTACAAGGCTGTCGACGCCATGATCCCTGTCGGCCGTGGCCAGCGCGAGCTGATCATCGGCGACCGTCAGATCGGCAAGACCGCTCTGGCGATCGACGCGATCATCAACCAGAAGAACTCCGGTATCTTCTGCGTCTACGTTGCCATCGGTCAGAAACAATCGACCATCGCCAACGTGGTTCGCAAGCTGGAAGAAAACGGCGCCCTGGCCAACACCATCGTGGTGGCTGCCAGTGCTTCGGAATCTCCTGCGCTGCAATTCCTGGCACCTTATGCCGGTTGCACCATGGGCGAGTTCTTCCGTGACCGTGGCGAAGACGCACTGATCGTCTACGACGACCTGTCCAAGCAAGCAGTGGCCTACCGCCAGATTTCCCTGCTGCTGCGTCGTCCACCAGGCCGTGAAGCCTACCCAGGCGACGTGTTCTATCTCCACTCCCGCTTGCTGGAGCGTGCATCGCGCGTTTCCGAAGAATACGTCGAGAAGTTCACCAACGGTGCAGTGACTGGCAAGACCGGTTCCCTGACCGCGTTGCCGATCATCGAAACCCAGGCTGGCGACGTTTCCGCGTTCGTTCCGACCAACGTGATCTCGATCACCGACGGTCAGATCTTCCTGGAATCGGCCATGTTCAACTCGGGCATCCGCCCTGCAGTTAACGCCGGTGTTTCGGTATCCCGCGTAGGTGGTGCCGCTCAGACCAAGATCATCAAGAAGCTGTCCGGTGGTATCCGTACCGCCCTGGCTCAGTACCGTGAACTGGCGGCATTCGCCCAGTTCGCTTCTGACCTGGACGAAGCCACCCGCAAGCAGCTCGAGCACGGCCAGCGCGTGACCGAGCTGATGAAGCAGAAGCAGTACTCGCCGATGTCGATCGCCGACATGGCGCTGTCGCTGTATGCAGCCGAGCGTGGTTTCCTGACCGACGTCGAGATCGCTAAGGTTGGTAGCTTCGAGCAGGCCCTGATTGCTTACTTCAACCGCGATCACGCCGACCTGTTGGCGAAGATCAACGTGAAGGGTGACTTCAATGACGAAATCGACGCTGGCCTCAAGGCCGGTATCGAGAAGTTCAAGGCCACCCAAACCTGGTAAGCCGCAGCAGGGGCCGCAAGGCCCCTGCTTGCTAACCTGATAGGTGTTACATGGCAGGCGCAAAAGAGATTCGCAGTAAGATTGCGAGCATCAAAAGCACGCAAAAAATTACCAGCGCCATGGAAAAAGTGGCGGTCAGCAAAATGCGCAAGGCACAAATGCGCATGGCAGCCAGCCGCCCCTACGCGGAGCGTATCCGCCAGGTGATTGGACATCTGGCCAACGCCAACCCGGAATACCGCCACCCGTTCATGATCGAACGCGCCGTCAAGCGCGTCGGCTATATCGTGGTGAGCAGCGACCGTGGTCTGTGCGGCGGCTTGAACACCAACCTGTTCAAGGCCCTGGTCAAGGACATGGCGGCCAATCGCGAACGCGGCGTCGAAATCGACCTGTGCGTGATCGGCAGCAAGGGTGCAGCGTTCTTTCGCAACTTCGGCGGCAACGTCGTGGCAGCGATCAGCCATCTGGGCGAAGAGCCGTCGATCAATGATCTGATCGGCAGCGTCAAGGTGATGCTGGACGCGTACCTGGAAGGCCGTATCGATCGCCTGTCCGTGGTGTCCAACAAGTTCATCAATACCATGACGCAACAACCAACGGTGGAGCAGTTGATCCCGTTGGAGGCAACCCCGGATCAAGAACTCAAGCACCACTGGGATTACCTGTACGAACCCGACGCCAAAGAGCTGCTTGAAGGCCTGATGGTGCGTTACGTGGAGTCGCAGGTGTACCAGGCGGTGGTCGAGAACAACGCTGCTGAACAAGCGGCGCGGATGATCGCAATGAAGAATGCAACCGACAACGCCGGCGACCTGATCAGCGATTTGCAGCTGATCTACAACAAGGCGCGTCAGGCTGCGATCACCCAAGAGATCTCGGAAATCGTCGGCGGCGCTGCCGCGGTTTAACGGTTCAAATATTCAGAGGATCCAGCTATGAGTAGCGGACGTATCGTTCAAATCATCGGCGCCGTTATCGACGTGGAATTTCCACGCGACAGCGTACCGAGCATCTACAACGCGCTGAAGGTACAAGGCGCTGAAACCACTCTCGAAGTCCAGCAGCAGCTGGGCGACGGCGTGGTTCGTACCATCGCCATGGGTTCCACCGAAGGCCTGAAACGCGGCCTGAACGTGCTCGACAGCGGCGCAGCCATTTCCGTCCCTGTCGGCAAGGCCACTCTGGGCCGCATCATGGACGTTCTGGGCAACCCGATCGACGAAGCGGGCCCGATCGATACCGAAGAGCGCTGGGGCATTCACCGTCCAGCACCTTCCTTCGCGGAACAGGCAGGCGGCAACGACCTGCTGGAAACCGGCATCAAGGTTATCGACCTGGTCTGCCCGTTCGCCAAGGGCGGTAAAGTCGGTCTGTTCGGTGGTGCCGGTGTCGGCAAGACCGTGAACATGATGGAGCTGATCCGTAACATCGCCATCGAACACAGCGGTTATTCCGTGTTCGCCGGTGTGGGCGAGCGTACCCGTGAGGGTAACGACTTCTACCACGAGATGAAGGACTCCAACGTTCTGGACAAGGTAGCCCTTGTCTACGGCCAGATGAACGAGCCGCCGGGTAACCGTCTGCGCGTTGCTCTGACCGGTCTGACCATGGCCGAGAAATTCCGTGACGAAGGTAACGACGTTCTGCTGTTCGTCGACAACATCTATCGTTACACCCTGGCCGGTACCGAAGTATCCGCACTGCTGGGCCGTATGCCTTCGGCAGTAGGTTACCAGCCGACCCTGGCCGAAGAGATGGGCGTTCTGCAGGAACGCATCACTTCGACCAAGGAAGGTTCGATCACCTCGATCCAGGCGGTATACGTACCTGCGGACGACTTGACCGACCCGTCGCCGGCGACCACCTTCGCCCACTTGGACGCCACCGTCGTACTGTCCCGTGACATCGCTTCCCTGGGTATCTACCCAGCGGTCGATCCACTGGACTCGACTTCGCGCCAGCTGGACCCGAACGTGATCGGCCAGGAGCACTACGACACCGCTCGCGGCGTTCAGTACGTGCTGCAGCGCTACAAAGAGCTGAAGGACATCATTGCGATCCTGGGTATGGACGAGCTGTCGGAAACCGACAAGCAGTTGGTATCCCGCGCTCGTAAGATCCAGCGCTTCCTGTCGCAGCCGTTCTTCGTGGCTGAAGTCTTCACCGGTGCCTCGGGTAAATACGTTTCCCTGAAAGACACCATCGCAGGCTTCAAAGGCATCCTCAACGGCGACTACGACCACCTGCCGGAACAAGCGTTCTACATGGTCGGCGGCATCGAAGAAGCGATCGAGAAAGCCAAGAAACTGTAATCCTGGCGCCCGGCAACGGGCGCTAATCAGGTTGAGGCAAGTATGGCTATGACAGTCCATTGCGATATCGTCAGCGCGGAAGGAGAAATCTTTTCCGGCCTGGTCGAGATGGTGATTGCGCACGGTAACCTGGGTGATATCGGTATCGCTCCAGGCCACGCCCCGCTGATCACCGATCTCAAGCCGGGCCCGATCCGCCTGATCAAGCAGGGTGGCGAAGCCGAGGTGTTCTACATCTCTGGTGGTTTCCTCGAGGTTCAGCCGAACATGGTCAAGGTTCTTGCCGACACCGTGCAGCGCGCTGCCGACCTGGATGAAGCTTCCGCTCAGGAAGCCGTCAAGGCTGCCGAGAAGGCCCTGAACGAAAAAGGCGCAGACTTCGATTACGGATCTGCCGCCGCACGCCTGGCCGAGGCTGCAGCCCAGCTGCGCACCGTCCAGCAGATCCGCAAGAAATTCGGCGGCTGATGCGTCGATTCACTTGCGATTGAGTAAAAGGGTAGCCTCGGCTACCCTTTTTCTTTTTCAGCATTTCCTCCCCGGTCAGCCCGCTGGCCATTCTCCGGATTGGTAGCCGTCCATGTCTCTCGATATCGTCATTCTCGCCGCTGGCCAGGGCACGCGCATGCGCTCGGCCCTGCCCAAGGTATTGCACCCTGTCGCCGGCAATTCCATGCTCGGCCATGTTATCCACAGCGCGCGCCAACTCCAGCCGCAGGGCATTCATGTAGTGATCGGCCATGGCGCCGACGCGGTACGCGAACGCCTCGCTGCCGATGATCTGAATTTCGTGTTGCAGGACAAGCAGCTGGGTACGGGCCATGCGGTCGCACAGGCGGTTCCGGGCCTGAGCGCCGATAATGTGTTGATTCTCTACGGTGACGTACCGCTGATCGAGGTGGCGACCCTGCAGCGGCTGCTGCAGAAGGTCAGTGCTGATCAACTGGGTCTGCTCACCGTCAACCTGGCCGACCCCACGGGGTACGGGCGCATCGTGCGTGATGCCAATGGTCAGGTGCAGGCCATCGTTGAGCACAAGGACGCCAGCGATGCGCAGAAAGCCATCAACGAAGGCAACACCGGTATTCTTGCGGTCCCTGGAAAGCGCCTGGCCGACTGGCTGGCGCGCCTGTCCAACGACAACGCCCAGGGTGAGTATTACTTGACCGACGTGATCGCCATGGCGGTCAGCGACGGCTTGGTGGTTGCCACTGAAACTGCTCAGGATCCGATGGAAGTGCAGGGTGCAAACGACCGACATCAGCTCTCGGAACTGGAGCGCCATTACCAGCTGCGTGAAGGTCGTCGCCTGATGGCCCAAGGCGTGACCTTGCGCGACCCGGCACGCTTCGATGTGCGCGGAGACGTCACCGTGGGCCGCGATGTCCTGATCGACGTCAACGTGGTGCTCGAAGGCCGCGTGGTGATCGAGGACGATGTGGTTATCGGTCCCAACTGCTATATCAAGGACAGCACCCTGGGCCGCGGCGTGGTGGTCAAGGCCAACAGTCATCTGGACGGGGCGGTGTTGCACGAAGGCAGTGATGCCGGCCCGTTCGCGCGGCTGCGACCGGGTACGGTGCTGGAAGCTCGCGCCCATGTGGGTAACTTCGTCGAGCTGAAGAACGCGCGCATGGGCGAGGGCGCCAAGGCCGGTCACTTGACCTACCTGGGTGATGCGGACATCGGTGCCGGCAGCAACATCGGTGCGGGGACCATCACCTGCAACTACGACGGGGCGAACAAATGGAAAACCACCATTGGTGAGGACGTGTTCATTGGTTCGAACAATTCGCTGGTAGCACCTGTGGATATCTTAGCGGGGTCGACCACTGCTGCGGGTTCGACCATTACCCAAGAAGTGCCGGAAGGGCAGTTGGCAGTGGCGCGGACCCGGCAGCGCAATGTTGAAGGGTGGAAACGGCCGGTGAAGATCAAAAAGCCCTAGTTATCCACAGCATGGTGATTTTATCACTGGCCTCTTCGCGGGCAGAGGGCTTGGCCGCCCGCCCCGCTCCCACAGTGTCCTGTGTCCCAATTCGTGAGAGCGAGGCGGGCGGTGAGCCCTCCGCCCCACGAAGAGATTACACAAAAGCTTTGCTTCATCATTGACGGACCTTTCATTTTAGGTTTCTATTGCCTTCGTTATCTTTCGAAACGAAACTTAGGTCGTCATGTCGAAGCGCAATACGCCTCAACGCCGTCACAGCATCCTCGCCTTGCTCAACGAGCAGGGCGAAGTGAGTGTGGATAACTTGGCCAAGCATTTCGCCACGTCCGAAGTGACCATTCGCAAGGACCTTGCCGCCCTCGAGAGTCACGGGTTGCTCCTGCGTCGCTACGGCGGTGCGGTGACCATGCCTCAAGAGCTGATTGGCGAACCGGGCCCGCGCGTCTCGGCCATCAAGCAATCCATCGCCCGCGCAGCCGTTCTGCGTATCAAGGAACACGCGCGGATCATCATCGACAGTGGCAGCACCACGGCGGCGATGATTCCGGAGTTGGGCAAGCAGCCGGGTCTGGTCGTCATGACCAACTCGCTGCACGTGGCCAACGCTCTGGGTGCGCTGGAGCACGAGCCCGTACTGCTGATGACCGGTGGCACCTGGGATCCGCACTCCGAATCGTTCCAGGGCCAAGTGGCCGAACAGGTGTTGCGCTCCTATGACTTCGATCAACTCTTCATCGGTGCCGACGGCATCGATCTGGAGCGCGGCACGACGACCTTCAACGAGTTGCTGGGCCTGAGCAGGGTAATGGCCGAAGTCGCTCGCGAAGTGATCGTCATGGTCGAGTCCGACAAGGTCGGACGCAAGATTCCCAATCTGGAGCTGCCCTGGGGCCGCATCAGTACCCTCATCACCGATGATCGTCTGCCGCTCGAAGCACGCGATCAGATTCAGGCGCGCGGGATCGATCTCGTGCTCGCCGCTACCAGCTAGGAGAAGCGAACATGTGTGGAATCGTCGGCGCCATTGCGGAGCGCAACATCACAGCCATTCTGGTCGAGGGTCTCAAGCGCCTGGAATATCGCGGCTACGACAGCGCCGGTGTCGCGGTGCTGGGCGAAGATGGCAGCGTGCAGCGCCGACGTCGTGTGGGCAAGGTCGCCGAACTGCAAACGGCGCTGGCGGAGGAGCCTCTGCTCGGCAAGCTGGGGATTGCTCACACCCGCTGGGCCACCCACGGTGCGCCCACCGAACAGAACGCTCACCCGCACTTTTCCACAGACGAAGTGGCCGTGGTGCACAACGGCATCATCGAAAACCACGAAGTGTTGCGCACCCAGCTCAAGGAGCTGGGCTACGTGTTCACCTCGCAGACCGACACCGAAGTCATCGCCCACTTGCTGCACCACACCCTCAAGGCCCTGCCGGACCTGGCCGATGCGCTCAAGGCGACGGTCAAGCAACTGCACGGCGCCTACGGCCTGGCTGCCATCAGTGTGCACCAGCCCGATCGTCTGGTCGCCGCCCGCAGCGGCAGTCCGCTGGTGATCGGCCTGGGCATGGGCGAGAACTTCCTGGCCTCCGACCAGTTGGCCCTGCGCCAGGTGACTGACCGCTTCATGTACCTGGAGGAAGGTGACATTGCCGAGATCCGTCGTGAAAGCGTGCAGATCTGGGACGCCGCGGGCGCACCTGTGGAACGCGAAAGCGTGCAGTACCACGAAGGCGCAGAGGCCGCCGACAAGGGCGAATATCGCCACTTCATGATGAAGGAGATCCACGAGCAACCTACCGTGGTACAGCGCACCCTGGAAGGCCGTCTTGGGCAGAACCAAGTGCTGGTGCAGGCCTTCGGTCCACAGGCGGCCGAACTGTTCGCCAAGGTGCGCAACGTACAGATCGTCGCGTGCGGCACCAGCTATCACGCGGGTATGGTTGCGCGCTACTGGCTCGAAGGCCTGGCCGGCATCCCTTGCCAGGTCGAAGTGGCCAGCGAGTTCCGCTATCGCAAGGTCGTGGTGCAGCCCGACACCTTGTTCGTCTCCATCTCCCAGTCCGGCGAAACGGCTGACACCCTGGCCGCATTGCGCAACGGCAAGCAACTCGGGTTTCTCGGCAGCCTGGCCATCTGCAACGTCGGCATCAGCTCCCTGGTGCGCGAGTCCGACCTGACCCTGCTGACTCAGGCAGGCCCGGAGATCGGTGTGGCTTCGACCAAGGCGTTCACCACGCAGCTGGTCGCGCTGATGTTGCTGACGCTTTCCCTTGGCCAGGTACACGGATCATTGGAGGAGGGTGTCGAGGCGCAGCTGGTGGCCGAGCTCCGCCGCCTTCCCACCCGCCTGGGCGAAGCCCTGGCCATGGACACCACCATCGAGCGCATCGCCGAGCTGTTCGCCGAGAAGCACCACACGCTGTTCCTGGGCCGCGGCGCGCAGTTCCCGGTGGCAATGGAAGGTGCACTGAAGCTCAAGGAGATCTCCTACATCCACGCCGAAGCCTATCCTGCTGGCGAATTGAAGCACGGGCCGCTGGCGCTGGTGGACAAGGACATGCCGGTGGTCACCGTGGCGCCGAACAACGAGCTGCTGGAAAAACTCAAATCCAACCTGCAGGAAGTGCGCGCGCGCGGCGGCGAGCTGGTGGTATTCGCCGATGAGCAGGCGCAGCTGAGCAACGGCCCCGGCACACATGTGGTCGCCATGCCGCACATCATCGATGCGTTGGCGCCGATCCTCTACACCATTCCGTTGCAGCTGCTTTCGTACTACGTGGCGGTGCTGAAGGGGACGGATGTGGATCAGCCGCGTAATTTGGCGAAGTCGGTGACGGTGGAGTGAGGGGGGAGTAGGGTTGCAAGCTATGGTCGTTCGGATTGAAAACTGTTCAGAAAGCTAAAAAACTGTACCAACAGGGGGCCTCCAGGTCCCCTGCTTGCCAAACCTGATTGTGTGGCGGTCTACCTACAGGGCGCATTTCTGCGGCGCTGCATACTCGATTCGCGAGCTTTGCTCACTCCTGCGGATTTTGTATCACTTGAATCAGCCGGCTTCAAACCACCCCCTCAACCGATCTCGAAAGCTCTGTATCAACGGCTCCCTCGACCGTCCCCGCCGCAAAGCCAACGAAAACGGTGCCTGATACCCGAACGTCGTCGGCAACAACACCTTCAACCGCTTCTGATCCGCCCAGAATTGCGCATAGTGTTCCGGCAGATAGCCGATATACGCCCCCGACAGCACCAAGATCAGTTGCGCCTCCATCGACTCCACCGTCGCCGCGCTGTGCTTGAACCCGTGGCGGGCCAGTTCCGCCTGGCTCCAGTACCCGCGCCCGACCATCCGTTGTTGGGTGATCACCTCGGCTGGAATTCGCCGCTGCTCGAACAACTCATGCCGATCGCTGCAATACAGCCAGTGTTGTTCGCGGTACAGCGCTTGGTACATAAGCCCATTCATGCGCACGGAGAAGGCGCCGATGGCCAGGTCCAGTCGATTTTCCTGCAAGCCCAGTTGCAGTTGCGCGGGGCTGAGCACGGACAGGTGCAGGTGTACTGCGGGGTGTTCCTTGCTGTAGGCGCCGATGACGTCGGCCAGCGGCAGCGCCGGGTCGCTGACGGTGGAGTCGAGCACGCCGAGATTGAGAGTGCCGCGCAGTTCGCCTTTGAGGGCGGCGCTGTAGCGTTCGAAGCCTTCGAGTTCTGCGAGCAGGCGCAGGGTTTCTTGATGGAACAGTTCGCCTTTGCTGGTCAGGCTGAAGCCACCACGGCCGCGGTGGCAAAGCACCAGGCCGAGCTGGGTCTCGAGCTGGCTCATGTAAGTGCTGATGGCGGAAGTGGAGAGGTTGAGTTCCTGCTGCGCGGCGGCGAAGCCCTGGTGGCGTACTACGCAGGCGAAGATGCGCAGCAGTTTGAGGTCGGGCAGGGCAGAGGACATTGGGGTGGGCTCCGGGGTGGGGCAGCTCAGGTCTTGTAGGGTCGGGCTGTGGCGCGGGTTGATAGGTCAAGGCAGCGATTATGTGTTGGCATGATCGCGGACAGAGCCCTTTTCCACAGGTCCATTGCCGGATGGGATATCGCAGTGTTTCAGAGGGTCAGTGTATCCGCGGATAGTTTAGAAATCTCTGAACTGATTATTTGTGGGCAGCGATTCTTCTAGCTGCGGGGCGTCACCAGAATGGAGTCACTTCAATGACCACAAAGTGAGGCCACCCCGTGGACACGACTTTCCACCAGCCTTTGGGCGGGAACGAGATGCCTCGTTTCGGCGGCATCGCCACCATGCTGCGTTTGCCTCATATACAAGCCGCCGAAGAACTCGATCGGTTGGATGCAGCGTTTATCGGTATTCCGCTAGATATTGGCACTTCGCTGCGTTCCGGCACTCGTTTCGGGCCACGGCAGATTCGTGCCGAGTCGGTGATGATCCGTCCTTACAACATGGCCACCGGTGCCGCGCCGTTCGATTCGCTGAACGTGGCCGACATCGGCGATGTGCCGATCAATACCTTCAACCTGCTCGATGCGGTGCGCATCATCGAGCAGGAATACGACCGGATTCTGGGCCACGGTATCGTGCCGCTGACGCTGGGAGGCGATCACACGCTGACGCTGCCGATCCTGCGGGCCATTCACAAGAAGCATGGCAAGGTCGGACTGGTGCATATCGATGCGCATGCCGACGTCAACGATCACATGTTCGGCGAGAAGATTGCCCACGGCACCACGTTCCGCCGCGCGCAGGAAGAGGGTCTGCTGGACAGCGACCGTGTGGTGCAGATCGGCCTGCGGGCTCAGGGTTATACCGCCGAGGATTTCAACTGGAGCCGCAAGCAGGGTTTCCGTGTGGTGCAGGCCGAGGATTGCTGGCACAAGTCGCTGACGCCGTTGATGGCCGAAGTCCGCGAGAAGGTCGGTGGTGGGCCGGTGTACTTGTCGTTCGACATCGATGGCATCGACCCGGCCTGGGCACCGGGCACCGGGACACCGGAGGTCGGCGGGCTGACTACGATCCAGGCGCTGGAGATAATCCGAGGCTGCCAGGGGCTGGACTTGATCGGTTGCGATCTGGTCGAGGTGTCGCCGCCGTATGACACCACCGGCAACACCTCGCTGCTGGGCGCCAACCTGTTGTACGAAATGCTCTGTGTGCTGCCGGGCGTCGTCCGTCGATGAGCCGTGAAACCGAGGTTCTCGAGGCGGCTGCGGCGCTGGTCGCGGCCTTTGCCAGCAACGACACGGCACGTTATTTCGACTGTTTCAGTCCTGACGCCAGTTTTGTCTTTCATACCCTGGCCAAGCCGCTGAACTCGCGGGCCAAGTATGAAACGTTGTGGCAGCAATGGCAGATCGATGGTTTTGCGGTGCTGGGCTGTGAGTCGAGTAACGCCTGGGTCAACGTGCAGGGCGATACGGCCATTTTCGTGCATGACGTGGCGACGCATGTGCGCATCGGTACCCAAGAGCTGCGCTTGAAGGAGCGCGAGACGATCGTATTCCGCTGTGAGGGCGAGCGCTGGCTGGCCTGGCATGAGCATTTGTCGGAAGTGACGGGCTAACCGCCGCGACATTATAAAAAAATAGCAGCAACCCTCCGCCCGGGGTCAACGGGCGGCCATAAAGGGTCAGCGTGCCTGCGCTGGCCTTACAACAACCGTGACAGGTGCTGGAGCAACACATGAGCCATTCGACGCGTATCGAAACCTTTGGTGTCGAGCAGATACCCGACAACCAACGCGATGCTTCCCCTATCGATCTGTTTCGCTTGATCTTCGGCGGTGCCAATACGTTTGCCACGGCGGTGCTGGGCAGTTTCCCGGTGCTGTTCGGGCTGTCGTTCCAGGCCGGGGTCTGGGCGATTCTACTGGGCGTGGCGGTGGGGGCGTTGATTCTCGCGCCGATGAGCCTGTTCGGCGCCATTAACGGCACCAACAACGCGGTGTCGTCCGGGGCACACTTCGGCGTCCACGGGCGCATCATCGGTTCGTTTCTGTCACTGCTCACGGCGGTGGCGTTCTTTTCCCTCTCGGTCTGGAGCTCTGGCGACGCGTTGGTCGGTGGCGCGAGACGACTGGTTGGCTTGCCGGAAACCGACTTCAGCCTGGGCTTGGCCTACGGGCTGTTTGCGGTGCTGGTATTAGTCGTCTGCATCTTCGGTTTTCGCTTCATGCTGTGGGTCAACAAAATCGCGGTGTGGGCGTCGAGCCTGATGTTTCTGCTGGGCATTCTGGCGTTTGCCGGGCCGTTCGATGCGGGCTATGCCGGCAGCGTCAACCTGCAACAACCGGGCTTCTGGGCGGCGTTCATCGGCGCGGCGTTGCTGGCGATGAGCAACCCGGTGTCGTTCGGCGCCTTTCTCGGCGATTGGTCACGCTACATTCCGCGTGATACCGACAAGACCCGCATCATGCTCGCGGTGCTGGCCGCTCAGGCCGGTACGCTGATTCCCTTCCTGTTCGGCCTGTGCACTGCGACGCTGGTCGCGTCCCAGGCACCGCAATACATCGAGGCGAATAACTATGTCGGCGGCCTGCTGGCGATTTCGCCGAGCTGGTTCTTCCTGCCGGTGTGCCTGATTGCGGTGATCGGTGGCCTGTCGACCGGCACTACGGCGCTGTATGGCACGGGGCTGGACATGTCGAGCATGTTTCCGCGCCTGCTCAGCCGCGCTGGCGCCACGCTGTTGATCGGTGTGGCGGCGATTGCCTTTATCTTCATTGGCCGCTTCACCTTCAATCTGGTCCAGAGCGTGTCGACCTTCGCGGTGCTGATCATCACCTGCACCAGCCCGTGGATGGTGGTGATGATCCTTGGCCTGATCAGCCGTCGCGGTTTTTATCACGCTGATGACTTGCACGTGTTCACTCGTGGCCAGCGCGGCGGTCGCTACTGGTTCCACCATGGCTGGAACTGGCGCGGCCTGGGCGCGTGGATTCCGAGCGCGGCGGTGGGCCTGTGCTTCGTCAATCTGCCAGGGCAATTTGTCGGGCCGCTGGGCGAACTGGCCGGCGGTATCGACATCAGCTTGCCGATCACGCTGGGCCTTGCCGCGCTGCTGTACCTGACCTTGCTGCGCACGTTTCCAGAGCCGGCTTCGGTATACGGCCCGAAAGGCGCGCACCCGATGCTGGGCCGCAAGGCCATGAGCAACGTCACTCAATCGGCCACCGCCCATTTGTGATCCGTGCTGTGCCCAAGCGGGCACAGGCGGCGAGGTTCGCCCATGAAACTGGAAATCTTTCGTACGCTGTGGGGCTATCGCGGCACATGGCAACAGGCGCTGGTCGAGGCGCATGCCGCAGGCTTCGACGGCTTCGAGGCGCGCATCCCCGAGGACACGACCGAGCGGGCGGCGTTCGCGGCGTTCCTGCGTGACAATCGCGTGCCGTACATCGCCATTCTTTTTACTTCGACGCCGGTGCTGCCGTTGCAGGCGGCGACGCCGGCCGAGCACCTGACGGACTTTGCCCGCAAGTTGCAACTGGCCGTCGAACTGGAACCACGCTTCGTCAATGTACTGGCCGGCAACGACCGCTGGCCGCTAGCTCAGCAGGTCGACTTTTTCGCTGAGGCGCTGGAGATTGCAAAACGCAGCGGCCTGACCTGCAGCTTTGAAACCCACCGCGCGCGCTCGCTGTTCAATCCGTGGCTGACCCTGCAATTGATCGAGCAAGTGCCCGACCTGCGCTTTACCAGCGACATCAGCCATTGGGTGGTGACGTGCGAGCGACTGCTCGACGATCCCGCCGATGACCTCAGCGCCTTTGTCGAGCGCGTGCATCATATTCAGGCCCGGGTCGGCTATGACCAGGGCCCGCAAGTGCCGCATCCCGGCGCGCCGGAATACGCCGCTGCGCTGAGGTTTCATCAGCAGCACTGGCAAGCCATCTGGCGTTCGCAACAGGCCCGCGGCTACACCGGCACCACGCTGACGCCGGAGTTCGGACCCGATGGTTACCTGCATCATTTGCCGTTCACCGATGTGCCGGTGGCCGACCTGTGGAGCCTGAATGCGTGGATGGGCCGCACCGAGCGCGAACACTTCACTGCCTTTTCCAACCGTCCAGAGAGCCTGCTGCCATGAGTGATCGTTCTGCTTTCACCCGCATTCCCGTGGTCGATATCCACGGTCTGTTCAGCGAACGCCTGGAAGATCGCCAGGCAGTGGCCCAGGCGCTCGGCGAGGCGGCCCGCCATGTGGGCTTTCTGTACATCACCGGCCACGGCATTGCGCCGCAGCTGATCGATAACCTGCACCGCGCCGCCGAACAGTATTTCGCCCAGCCGCTGGACGCCAAGATGCAGCACTACATCGGCGCTTCCGAGAGCCACAAAGGCTTCGTTCCCGAGGGGGAGGAGGTGTACGGCACCGGCAAGCCAGACCATAAAGAGGCGTTCGATATCGGTTTTGAAGTACCGGCAGACAACCCGCTGGTGCTCAATGGCACACCGCTACTGGGGCCGAACAACTGGCCGACCCTGCCGGGTTTTCAAGCGGCGGTGCAGGCCTATTACAAAGCGGTGTTTGCCTTGGGGCATCAGCTGTTTCGCGGCTTTGCCCTGGCGCTGGGCCTGGATGAACATGCCTTCGACGACATGGCCTGCTTTCCGCCGTCCAAGCTGCGCCTGATCCATTATCCGTTCGACGGCGACGCACAGGACGCACCGGGCATCGGCGCGCACACCGACTACGAGTGCTTCACCATTCTCAAGGCCGACCAGCCGGGCCTTGAGGTAATGAACGAGCAGGGCGAGTGGATCGATGCGCCGCCGGTCGACGGCGCTTTCGTGGTGAATATCGGCGACATGCTCGAGGTGATGACCGCCGGCGCCTTTGTCGCCACGGCGCACCGGGTGCGCAAGGTCAAGCAGGAGCGTTATTCGTTTCCGCTGTTCTATGCCTGCGATTACCACACCCAGATCAAACCGCTGCCGCCCTTCGCGGCCGGCGAGCAGAGCTACGCGCCCATCGCCATTGGCGAGCACATGTGGGCCCAGGCTTTACAGACCTATCAGTACCTTCGCCAGCGTGTCGCCGACGGGCAGATTGCCTTGCCGCAGCACGCCAGAAAGCCTTCTAGCTTCGGGCACCTGAAAAACCAGAACGTGACTTCGTGATCTGCCTTTCCCCTCAATCTGGAATCATGACTATGCCAAACACCACGTTTTCGCGCCTTGCCACTTCTGTGCTCATAGGTGCCGCCCTGTTCGCCGGCAGCGTGCAGGCCGCGCCCACTGCCACGCCCGGTACGCTGAAGGTCGGCATGGAGATTTCTTACCCGCCGTTCGAGTCCTACGACGGCGACAAGGTGGTGGGCTTTGACCCTGAGGTGTCGACCGCGCTGGCCAAGCAACTGGGCGACCTGAAGGTCGAGTTCGTCGACACCCGCTTTCCGAACCTGATCCTGGGCCTGAACGCCAACCGCTTCGACACCATCATTTCCGGCATGTACATCACCGACGAGCGCACCAAGCAGGCCGACGCGATTCCGTACGCGCAAGTCGGCGCGGCGATCATGGTGCGCAGCGACAGCACCGCCAAACCGCAGCTGCCTGAAGACTTGTGCGGTCTGAAAGTCGGCTTGCAGCAGGGCACCAACTGGATCAACCAGCTCAAGGCTGTGTCGGCTGATTACTGCACCAAGCAGAACAAGGGCGAGATCGCCATCAGCGAATTCCCGACCACCGCAGAAGCTTCGCAGGCGTTGATGTCCGGCAATATCCAGGCGCATCTGGAAATCTCGGCGGCAGCGAAAATGATCGTCGACAAGGCCCGTGGCCGGATCGTGATCAGCTCGCAGAAATCCCTCTACCCGCAGACCCTCGGCATTTATGTGAAGAAGGGCAACACCGAGTTGCTGGAAAAGATGCGTGGCGTGGTTGAAACCTACAAGCGCAGCGGCGAGTACAGCGAACTGCTGAAGAAGTACAACCTGGATCCTGCCTGACACCCTCCCTGCGCAGGAGCGCGGCGGTCCGGCATTCCGGCAAGCGCGCTCCTGCAACGTTCGTGCTAACCCCGAGCTGATCGCCATCCATCCGCTATACCGAGGTCATCATGGCATTCGAATGGGCCTATTTTTTCTCACTGTTCTCCGTATCAGCCTTCTGGAAGGCCTGCCTGACGGTGGTGCAGCTCAGCACCTTGTCCTGGACTCTGGGTCTGGTGCTGGGCTTTATACTGGCCAGCGCCAAGCTGTCGACGCGTGCCTGGCTGCGTCTGCCGGTCAGCCTGTACATCTGGCTGTTTCGCAGCATCCCGCTGTTGGTGCTGCTGGTGTTCGTCTATAACCTGCCGCAGCTGTTTCCAGCCGCCGGCAGCGTGCTGTCGCAGCCGTTCTATTCGGGGCTGGTCGCTTTGGTACTGACTGAAACCGCGTACATGGCCGAGATTCACCGGGGCGGTCTGCTGTCGGTGCTCAAGGGCCAGCGCGAAGCGGCCAAGGCGCTGGGCATTCGCGGGCTGGGCGCGCAGCGGCTGGTGATCATCCCGCAGGCGATTCGTATCTCCTTGCCGACGTTGACCAACGAATACGTGACCATCGTCAAACTCACCTCGCTGGTCTCGGTGATCTCGCTCAGCGAGCTGCTGCTGGTCGGCCAGCGCCTGTACGCGCAAAATTTTCTGGTGCTGGAAACCCTGGCAGCGGTAGCCGTGTATTACGTGCTGATCGTTACCCTGTTCGGCTGGCTGTTGCAGTGGGCCGAGCGCCATCTGGACCTCTCACGCAAAAACGCACAAACCCTGGAGGCCGTGCAGACCGAAGCCTTGCGCCAACCAGCCGGCCTTGCGAAGCCGCGTTGCGAGCCGGTGGCGGGACAGCCCGACGCCTTGCAACTGCGCAACATTCACAAGCGCTATGGCAACCATGAAGTGCTCAAGGGCATCGACCTCGCTGTGCGGCCCGGTGAGGTGATTTCGATCATCGGCCCGTCCGGCTCCGGCAAGACTTCGTTGATCCGCACTATCAATAGCCTGGAGACCATTGATCAAGGCGAAATCGTGCTGTTCGGCCATGACTTCATCAAGGCCGGCACACGCACCGATTCTCCGGTGATCCGCCAAGGCATCCGGCGCATCGGCATGGTCTTCCAGAACTTCAATCTGTTCCCGCACCGGACCATTCTCGACAACGTCATCCTTGCCCCGCGTTACCACAGCCTGGCCAGTACGGCTGAGTTGCGCCGCAAGGGCCATGCCTTGCTGGACCGGGTCGGGCTGCTGGCGCATGCCGACAAGTATCCGCACCAGTTATCGGGCGGCCAGCAACAGCGCGTGGCGATTGCCCGCGCGCTGGCGATGGAGCCGGACATCATGCTGTTCGACGAACCGACCTCGGCGCTGGACCCGGAACTGGTGGGCGATGTGCTCAAGGTGATTGGTGACCTGGCGGCCGAAGGCATGACCATGCTGATCGTCACCCACGAGATGGATTTCGCCCTGTCGATTTCCGATCGCATCGTGTTCATGGAAAACGGCCACGTGGTCACCGACGCCTCGCCAGCGGCGATCCGCCACAAAGGCGATGCGCGGGTGCGGCGCTTTATCGGTCTGGAACAGGAGAGCGCAGCATGAGTACGTGTGCAAGCACTTGCGGAGAGTTTCTGGTCAAGCAACTGCATGCCTGGGGCGTCGACATGGTGTTCGGCATTCCCGGCGTGCACACCGTCGAGCTGTATCGCGGCCTGCCGCACAGCGGCATTCGCCATGTCACGCCGCGCCACGAACAGGGCGCGGGCTTCATGGCCGACGGCTATGCGCGTGTCAGTGGCAAGCCTGGGGTATGTTTCATCATCACCGGCCCCGGCATGACCAATATCCTCACCGCGATGGGCCAGGCGTATGCCGACTCGATTCCGATGCTGGTGATTTCCAGCGTCAACGAGCGTCATCGCCTGGGCCTGGGCAACGGCTATCTGCACGAGTTGCCCAACCAGCGGACGATGGTCGCCGGCGTCAGCGCATTCAGCCACACGCTGATGAGCGTCGACGAACTGCCTGCTGTGCTGGCGCGGGCCTTTGCGGTGTTCGACAGCCAGCGCCCACGTCCGGTGCACATCGAGCTGCCGCTGGACATCATCACCGCCAGCGCCGATCACCTGACGCTGTTGCCGCGCCAGGTCATCGCCCGACCGGCGCCGGACCTTGAGGCGATCAGCAAGGCGGCTGCGCGGTTGCGCGCAGCCCAGCGGCCGCTGCTGTTACTCGGTGGAGGCTGCGTGGCCGCGATGGACGAAGTCCGCGAGCTGGTCACCCGGCTGGATACACCGACGGCCCTGACCATCAATGCCAAAGGTTTGTTGCCGGGCGGGCACCCGTTGTTGCTGGGCAGCAACCAGTCGCTAGTACCGGTACGGCAACTAGCGCTGGACGCCGATGTGGTGCTGGCGATCGGCACCGAGCTGGGCGAGACCGATTACGATGTGGTGTTCGATGGCAACTTCAGGATTGGCGGCGAACTGATCCGCATCGATATCGATGCCGAACAGTTGACCCGCAACCATACGCCGCATCTCGCGATCCTCAGTGATGCGACGGCAGCGATACGCGCTTTGCTCGCCGAGCTGCCGGCGCGGGCGGCCAGTGCCGATAGCCTTGGCGTGCAGCGTACGGCGGCGGTGCAGCGGCAACTGGCCGAGGATTTCAGCGGCTTGGCGCACTACCGCAAACTGTTCGACTGCGTGCTTGAAGTACTGCCCGAGGCGCGCTTTGTCGGCGACTCGACGCAGACGGTGTACAGCGGCAATCACCTGGTCGAGCTCAGCAGCCCACGCCGCTGGTTCAACGCCTCCACCGGCTACGGCACTCTTGGCTACGGCCTGCCGGCGGCCATCGGCGCCAAGTTGGCCGAGCCTGCGCGGGTGGTGATCAGCCTGATGGGCGACGGCGGCATTCAGTTCACCCTGCCGGAACTGGCCAGCGCCGTGGAAGCGCAGGTTGGCATCATCGTGCTGCTCTGGAATAACCAGGGCTACGGCGAGATCAAAAGCTACATGCAACGCCGCGACATCACGCCGCTGGGCGTCGACATCTACACCCCGGACTTTCTCGCGATAGCCCGCGGGTTTGGCTGCGTGGCCGAGCGCGCCCGCGATTACCAACACCTGCAAACCCTGCTGCGCGAAGCCCCGGATGATCGCCCGCTGATCATCGAAATCAACCAGGCTCCACCGTTTGCTCCCTGAACCCGCTATAAAATCCCCGATGGAGCCACACCATGAACACCCCGCACTACATCAATGGCCGCTGGCAGGCGGGCGAGGGCGCTGATGTCCTGACCGTGTACGATCCGGCGCTGGGACTGCCCTTCGTCGAACTGATCGCCGCCAGCAGCGCACAGGTCGATCAGTCCGTGGCTGCCGCCCGCACCGCGCTGCCTGCTTGGAAAAACACCCCTGTCGCCGAGCGCGCCGCCGTATTGCGCGGTTTCGCCGAGTACCTAACCCAGCGCCGCGAAGCGCTGGTCGCCTTGCAGATGCGCAACAACGGCAAGCCTCGGCACGAAGCCGAAGTCGATCTCGACGACGCTGTGGCGACCTTCGGCTATTACGCCAAGCTGATCGAAACCCAGGCCAGCCACCGCGACGTCGAACTGGCCGTGCCCGGCTTCACGTCCCGCACACGGCTGGAACCGGTGGGCGTGGTTGGCCTGATCGTGCCGTGGAATTTTCCGCTGGTCACCAGCGCGTGGAAACTCGCCCCGGCCCTGGCGGCCGGTTGCACCGTGGTGCTCAAACCCTCGGAAGTCACCCCGCTGATCGAGCAGACCTACGCCGAAATCGCCGATAGCCTGGGTTTGCCCGCCGGCGTGCTGAATATCGTCAACGGCAAGGCCGACATCGGCGCGGCACTGAGCAACCATGCGGGCCTCGACAAGCTGTCGTTCACCGGCAGCAACAGCGTAGGTAGCCAGGTAATGCACAGCGCAGCGGCATTCTGTCGGCCAGTCACTCTGGAGCTGGGCGGAAAATCGGCGTTCATCGTGTTCGATGACTGCGACCCCGACGAGGCGGTGGAATGGATCGTGGGTGGCATCTGCTGGAACGCAGGACAAATGTGCTCGGCCACTTCGCGGCTGCTGATTCAGGACGGCATCGCCGAGGCACTGATCCCGCGCTTGCAGGCTGCGTTCGCCGCACTGCGGGTAGGTAACCCCCTGACCGAAGAGGTCGACATGGGACCGCTGACCAGCCAGGCGCAGTGGCATAAGGTGCGCGAGTATTTCGCCATTGCCGAACAGGAAGGCTTGCGGTGCCTGAGCGGCGGCGCCGCGCTGACGCGAGACGGTTGGTTCGTAAGCCCGACGCTTTACCAGGACGTGCCGACGAGCAGCCGTTTGTGGAATGAAGAAATCTTCGGCCCGGTGCTGTGTACTCAGCGTTTCAGCCGTGAACAAGAGGCGATCGATCGTGCCAACGACAGCCGCTTCGGCCTGGTGGCCACGGTAGCCAGCCGCGATATTGCCCGCGCCGAGCGGGTGGCTGATGCGCTTGAGGTCGGGCACGTGTGGATCAACTCGATTCAAGCGGTGTTCGTCGAAACGTCGTGGGGTGGCAGCAAGGGCAGTGGCATTGGGCGCGAACTCGGCCCCTGGGGGCTGGCGGCGTATCAGGCGGTGAAGCATGTGACGCGGGCCGGGGTGCCTGGGCTGAACTGATGCGAGGTAGCCAACCGTGTAAAGCAAAAAAGTCAGGTCGCTTGCGCGCCTGGCTTTTTCGTTCATCGCGACCTTTTTTCTCCAATGGCATGAGCACAGACGGTTATGCGGCCAGTTGGAGGGTGGGTTTCCACAAGCCTTCTCACACCGTCCCCTCAGGCTCCACCTTCGCCAGGATCCGATCCAACCGCTCGACGATCTCCTTGTCGATCTTTTCATGCAGTCGCATGATCTCCAGCTCCGCGCGCAGGTTCACCTCGAAGTCCAGGCTCGCGGCCAGGCGGTCTTTGGCTGACTGGCGGTTCTGGCTCATCATGATCACCGGCGCCTGAATGGCTGCGACGGTGGACAGCATCAGGTTGAGGAAGATGTACGGGTAGGGGTCGAAGGCCAGGCCGAAGTGATCGAGCACATCGGTGTTGAGCAGCATCCAGCCCAGCAGGATGATGGTGAAGGCGATGATGAAGGCCCATGAACCACCGATTGCCGCTACCCGGTCGGACAGCCGTTCACCGAAGGTGGCTACCTCATCGGATGCGTCACCGGCATCGCGGCTGACGGGCAGTCGTTTTCTCATCTGCTCCAGCACATGGATTTCTTCGGGTTCGAGCTGATGGGGGTGTTTGCCGAGGAAGCGTCGAGCCAGCGGTTCAAGTGGGTGCTTGGTGGCCATGGGGCAGGGTCTTCAGATGGTGAGGAAGACGGCCACTATCCCATGGAATTCGACGCTGTTGAATGCCCGGATGTGACTGGCGCGAAGGATGTCTCCTCTGCGCAGGTGCCGGGTATAGAGGGGTCTGGATTACTCTGAAAGGGCTTTGAGCACTTCATTGCGCAGGTTCTGGATGTGCTGTCGCATCGCCAATACCCCGGCCTCGGTATCCTGCTGGCGCAACGCATCGAGCACGGCCGAATGCTCGCTATGGTTTTCCTTCTGCCGATGCAGGGGGCTGTGCAGGCGGAAAAGGCGGGAGTTGGCGCGCAGTTGGGCGAGCAACTTTACCAGCACCGTATTGCCGGAGGCTTCGGCAATGAAATTGTGCAGGCGATCGTCGAACAGCCAGTAGTCGTTCTCGTCGTGCTCGCCTTGGTCCAGTTCCTGCAGTTCCGCCGCGAAGACTTCCAGTTGAGCTTGGTCGATCCGTCCGGCAGCCTTGACGATGGCTTCGCACTCGAGCATTTCGCGCAGGGTCATGCTGTCGAAGTATTCCTTGGTATCCACCGCGCGAACGGCAAACGAGCGGGCGCCGCGGCGTACCAGCAGGCCCTCGCCGGCCAGGCGTACCAAGGCTTCACGCATGGGTGTACGGGAAACCTTGAGCTCATCCGCCAACCGGGATTCAGACATCTCGCTGCTGCCCGGGATCTTGCGTTCCAGGATCAACTGACGCAGCAGTGTGTAGATCTGCTCCGCCAGGCTGGAAGATTTCAGGGAGAGCGGGGTGG
Source organism: Pseudomonas sp. RIT-PI-a (assembly GCF_001187875.1). Classification (NCBI taxonomy): domain Bacteria; kingdom Pseudomonadati; phylum Pseudomonadota; class Gammaproteobacteria; order Pseudomonadales; family Pseudomonadaceae; genus Pseudomonas; species Pseudomonas sp. RIT-PI-a. The sequence continues at coordinate 252,850 of NZ_LGIR01000013.1, read as the reverse complement.
CCGCCATGATCGCGGCGAGCGCTTTGTCTTGGTTGTCCGACATGAAAGTGTTGAATCCGTAATGAATGAGTGCAGCCCGGTCATTTCTGCGCAGGGAAGGGCGCTGCGCATGGGAGGAAACGCCCCGCTCCGGCGGTGCCGCAATAGGCACCGTGGGCCCACACCGGCTTGCCACGCGACAAGGTCCATGCCGGCCATGCCTTGAGCTTGAAGCCTTCGTACGGAGTGTAATCTGCCGCGCTATGCAGGTCGACATGGCGAAGGGTCTTATCCAGGTCGTTGTCCCAGATCACCAGATCGGCATCGGCGCCCACGGCGATGGTGCCTTTCTGGGGATACAGCCCGTACAGGCGTGCCGGAGCCGTGGCCGTGAGTTCCACGAAACGCTCGGCGCTGATGCGTCCGCCCAATACACCTTCGCTCATCAGCAGCGGCAAGCGGGTTTCCAAACCCGGGATGCCGTTGGGAATACGGTCGAAGGAGGCATCTTCGCCGTGCAGCTTCTTGCCCTGCGGATCGTCGAAGTTATAGGGGGAGTGGTCCGACGAGAAGATCGTGAACGTACCGTTGGCCAGCCCATTCCAGATGGCCTTCTGGCTATCTGCATCTCGTGGCGGCGGGCTGCAGATGCACTTGGCACCATGGAAATCGTCACCTATGCCCAGGTCTTCGGCCGTCAGAAATAGATACTGCGGGCAGGTCTCCGAGAAGATGTTGAACCCTTGGCCGCGCGCCCAGTGAATCTGCTCCACTGCCGCGCGGCTGGAGACATGCACCAGCAGGATGGGGACGTCTACCAGTTCGGACAGGGAGATAGCCCGGTGGGTCGCCTCGCGCTCGCCAATCGCGGAATGGGCCAGCGCATGGTAGCGCGGGGCAGTCTTGCCTTGAGCCAGCAGGCGCTCGGTGAGCCAGGCGATGCAGTCGTCGTTTTCCGCATGGATCATGCTCAAGGCACCCAGCGTGCGAGCCGCGTCGAGTACATCGAGGATTTCACGGTCTGACAGCTTCAGCGATTCATACGTCATGTAGATCTTGAACGAGGTGTAACCCGCCTCGACCATGCGCGGCAGTTGTTCCTTGACCACAGCGGGAGAAGCGTCGCTGATGATCAGGTGAAAGGCGTAGTCGATGCTGGCCTGACCCTCGGCACGTCGGTGGTAGTCGGCCACTGCTTCGTCCAGGCTTTGTCCCTTGAACTGCATGGCGAACGGAATCACCGTGGTGGTGCCACCGCAGGCTGCCGAGCGGGTGCCGGTGAGGAAGTCATCCGAGCCTTTGGAGCCATCGTCGGATGCTTGATCCAGATGACAGTGGGCGTCTACGCCACCCGGGGTGACCATGCGCCCGGCAGCATCGATCACCTGGTCGGCCAGGGCAGGATCCAAGCCGTGGGCCAAGGTCGCGATACGACCGTCGCGAACGCCTATGTCGGCGTTGAAGCGACCGCCTACCGTGACGATATCGGCGTTGCTGACAATCAGGTCGAAGCGTTGCATTCAGCGACTCTCCTTGGCGGTGGTGGGTAAGGCAGCAGGTGTGTCGAGCGCAGGCACATTTTTATTGCTGCCGCGATCGACAAGGTAGGCGGTTGCGTAATGACGCTCGATGCGCCGTTGGACGAAATCCCACAGGGTGGTGAGGATCAGGTAATAGGTGGCCGCCACCATGAACAATTCCAGCACCATGAATTTCTCCTGAATGAGCATCTGCGTGCGGCGCAGCAACTCCTCCATGGAAATCACCGACGCGATCGAGGTGGTCTTGAGCAGGCCATTGAAGCTGTTGCCCAGGGTCGGCACGATCAGGCGCATGGTCTGCGGGAACACCACATAGCGCAGTACGCCCAGGCCGCGGAAGCCCAACGCCTTGGCCGCATTGATCTGCCCCGGCGGGATGGCCTGGACGCCACCGCGGATGATTTCGGCCAGGTACGCCGCTTCGTTGATCACCAGCCCCAGCACCACCGCTTCGAGCACGCTGAAGCGCAGCCCCAGTTGGGGCAGGCCGGTATAGATGATGATGAGTTGGACCAGCAACGGCGTGCCGCGGAAGATCCAGATGTACAGGCGCGCCGGGGTCGACAACCAGACCCTGGGCGACATCCGCGCGAACGTCAGCAGCGCACCCAGTACAAGGCCGCCCAGCATCCCGGCCAGAGTCAGGCAGACGGTGTAGAACGCCCCCATCATCAAGAAATGATTGAAGAGGTAGTCGAAGTACCCGGTCCAGCTCCAGCCTTGATTCATCAGTCATGCCTCCTTTGAGTGGCGGACGTTCAGGTGGTCGGGCCCTTGACGGTGAAATCGCCGGACGTGCTCTGGGCGCCGTAGCGCTTGAACAGGGCCTCCAGGCTGCCATCGGCGCGCATGTCGTTGAGCACCTTGGCGGCGGCATCGGCCAGGGCGCGGTCCTTGAAGGCGATGGCGACCGGGGTCGGTTCCAGTCCGGCGATCACCTGTTTGAATTTGCCTTGGTTCTGATACTCCACGGCGACCGAGTCCAGGCTGACCACCGCTTGAACCTGGCCGGCGCGCAGGGCCTGGAAGGCGATGGAGAAGTTATCGAAGGTACGGATATCGATAGGCTTGAGGCCCTTGGCAACCAGTTCGGCGCTGGCTTTCTTGGCAGCGTTTTCCTCGAAGCCACCAATCTCCACGCCCACGCTCTGGCCGGCGAGATCTTCCAGACGGCTGATCTTGCCGGGATTGTCCGGGAGTGCCGACAGGCTGACGGCCTGGTTCTCGTAAGGGATCATCCACATGATCCTGGCTCGCTCGGGGGTGAAGAAAATGCCGGTATTGATCATGTCCCAGCGGCCTCCCTGTAGGCCCGGCACCATGGCCGAGAATTCGATACGCACGTAGTCGGGCTGCAGGCACAGGCGCTTGGCGATTTCCGCGCCCAGCTCGATGCGCATGCCCTTGAGCTCGCCGCTGCTGTCGACGAACTGCAAGGGTGGCAAGGTTGGGTTGGTCGACATCACCAGGTGGCCGGGGTTGATCAGGGTCAGTCCCGTCGGGGCGGTGCAGTCGGCGGCAAAGGCCGGGGCTGCCGCGAAGGTGGCCAGCAGGCCGAGGGTCAAAAGGCTGCGCAGGGGTGCTCTCATGGACGTGCTCTCTAGTCGGCGAAGGATTGATCAGCCACGCAGGCTGCCGATGACCTGAAGTTCTTCCAGGGCGGCGCGCAAGGCGTGTTGTTGCGGCAGTGCCAAAGGCAAACGTGGCGCGCGCGGGTCGCCGACTGCGAGTCCGAGCATGTCCAGCCCGGCTTTGCTGGCTGCCACATAGTGCGGGCCGCCTACGGCACGCACGATGGGCAGGATTTTCTTGTAGATGGCCAGCGCTTCGTCGCGATTACCGCGGTCCACAGCGGCTTCGAACATTTGCGCGGAGAGTTTGGGCAGCAGGTTGGACGTCACCGCGATCCAGCCGCAAGCACCGAGCCAGAACGACTCGTAGCCCAGAATGCCGGCGAACACGTTCATGCGTTCGCCGCACAGTTCGATGATGTCGCGTACCCGGGTGACTTCCAGGGTGGACTCCTTGATGTAGTTCACGGTGTCGATCTGCGCCAGGCGCGCTACCGTGCTGGGAATCAGGTCGACGTTCGCGGTCGCCGGGTTGTTGTAGATCATGATTGGTATGTCGATTGCTTCACCCACTGCGCGGTAGTGAGCGAACAGCTCGTCCTCGTTGGGACAGCTATAGAAAGGCGGGATGATCATGACCCCATCGGCGCCCATCGACTGCGCTTCCAGGCTCAGCTCGACGCAATCGCGGGTCCATTCGGCGCCGGTGCCGATCAGGACCGGAACACGCCCGTTGGCGGTGCGAATTACTGTTTCGGTGACCAATTGCCGCTCTTCGCGGGTCATCGACAGAAACTCGCCCGTGCTCCCCAACGGAATCAGGCCGTGGATGCCTTCGGTTATCTGCCATTCCACCAGGCGTTCCAGAGCAGCAACGTCAACCGCGCTGCCGTCGGCCGTGAAAGGTGTGATCAGGACTGTGTAGGTACCGCGGAAATGTGTCATCGCAGATTCTCGAAGGTTGTTGCATACCGATTGTATACGTATACAATCGGTATGCAACAACCTCTGGATCTTTTCTGATGCGTCTTATCCATCCCGCAATCGAAAGCATCGCCGCTGCCGTTACCTTCGAATACGACGGGCAGCCGGTCTCAGCACTGGCGGGCGAAACCATTGCCGCGGCGCTGGCTCGGGCGCACATCGTGGGCGTGCGGCAGACCCGCTACAGCGGTCGGCGCGGTCTGTATTGCGGGATGGGCGCGTGTTTCGAATGCGCCGTCGAAGTGGACGGGCAGGGTGGACAGCGCAGTTGTCTGGTCAAGGTCAGCGATGGGATGCAGGTCAGCAGTGGCTTGCCAGCCCAGGCACAACTGGCGCCCCTGGCGCCGACACCCCAAGGTCATGAGCCGGCAGTAGAGCGCCCGGATGTACTGGTGGTCGGCGCCGGCCCTGGCGGTTTGTCGGCTGCACTGGCCGCCGCGCAGCGGGGTGCCAAGGTACTGGTGCTGGACGAGCGCCCACAAAGTGGCGGGCAGTTCTACAAGCCCTTGGCACCGTCCCACGGCTTCAAACGTGCCCCGGCCGCGCAGTTCGCCAAAGGGCTGGCATTGGTAGCCGCAGCCAGGGCGGCCGGCGTGCAAATCCGTCAGGGCGCCAGCGTATGGGGCGCCTTCGGCGTCAACGAGATTGCCGCGCTGGTAGACGGTGAAGCCTGGGTATTCGAGCCTCGTCAGCTGATCCTCGCGCCGGGCGCCTACGAGCGGCCGGTACCGTTTCCTGGCTGGACGCTGCCAGGGGTCATGACCACAGGCGCCGGGCAGACGCTGGCGCGGGCCTACCAGGTCGCTGCAGGCGAGCGCACCGTGATCAGCGGTAACGGCCCCTTGAATCTGCAGCTGGCGGCAGAGCTGTTGAATGGTGGAGCCGGAGTGTGCGAGGTGTTGGAGTCGGCACCGGCGCCTTCCTTGCAGCGGTGGAGGGAGCTATTCGGCCTGCTGCGCGAGGGCAGTGACCTATTGGCCGAGGGCGCCGCGTACCTGAGTCGCCTGAAGCGCGCCGGGGTGCCGCTGCGCTGGGGGCAAACGGTGATCGCAGCGCATGGCAACGAACGCCTAGAGGCGGTGACCGTCGCCCGCCTGGACATCAACGGCAAAGCGGTGCCCGGCAGCGAGCGACGCATCGAATGCGATGTGTTGTGCCTGGGACACGGCTTCATTCCTTCCACGGAACTGGCCCGGATGCTCGGCTGCGAGCAGTACCTGCGTACCACACCCTTCAGCACGCCTGCGGTGCGTACTGCCGAGGATGGCGCGAGCAGCATCGCCGGTGTTTACGTGATTGGCGACGGTGCCGATCTGGGTGGCTCGCGGGTGGCGCTGGCACGCGGCACCTTGGCCGGGCTGGCGGTCGCCCAGGCACTGGGACTGGGCAGCGATGAAGGTCAGGCGGCCTTGGCGCGGCGGCGGCTGCACAGCGCCGAACGGTTCCAGTCAGCGTTGTGGCGCCTGTACCAAGCGCCGCCGGTAAAGCTGGCGGGCCTTGCCGATGCGACTCCGATCTGTCGTTGCGAAGAAGTCGACCTGGGCACCTTGCGCAAGGCCGTCGGCGACGGGCACGACACACTTGCCAGCCTCAAGCGCAACACGCGTCTGGGCATGGGGCGCTGTCAGGGCCGCTATTGTTCGGGCGTCGCCTGCCAGCTGCTGGAGGAAACCTGCGGCCGGGCTCCTCAGGTGGAAAGCGGCTTCGCCCCACGTCCACCGGCAAAGCCGGTACCCATTGCGGCCCTGACCTTCGAGAAGCCCGAGTGGGGCGGCCACTTGCCCGCAATGACACCGAACCTGGCCCGGCCGGTGGAAACCACGCCGCTGACCGAGCAGCATACCGATGTGCTGGTGATTGGCGCCGGAGTACTGGGCAGTTGTCTGGGCTATTACCTGGCCAAGGCGGGTGCCCAAGTGCTGGTGATCGACCGTGATGACAGCAACCTGCAGGCGTCGGGCGCCAATGCTGGCAGTCTGCATGTGCAATTGCTGTCGTTCGACTTCGGCGCCAAGGCCCAGGCGGGCGGTGGCCCCGCCGCGCAGACTCTGCCGCTGGGGCCGCTGTCCATCAAGTTGTGGCAAGACCTGGAGCGGGCGTGCGGCGAGTCGCTGGAAATCAAGATCACCGGCGGCCTGATGGTTGCCGAGAACGAACCAGGCCTGCGCTTCCTCGAGCAGAAGGTACACCTGGAACGCAGCTACGGTATCGATGCGCAGATGCTCGATGGCGCCGAACTGCGCCGGCTTTCGCCGCACTTGGCCGATAACCTGATCGGTGCCGAACTCTGCCCTCTGGAAGGCAAGATCAACCCGTTGCGCGCGACCTATGCCGTCGGCGCGCTGGCCCGTGAGCAGGGCGCACGCTTTCAGCGCGGTACCAATGTGCAGGGCATCGAAAAACTGGCCAACGGCGGTTTTCGCGTGACCTCCAGCCGTGGCGTTATCGTAGCCAAGCGCTTGATCAACGCCTCGGGCGCCTGGTCCAGCTCCATTGGCGACATGCTCGGTGTGGCCATTCCGGTGAAGGGCGCGCCCTTGCAAATGATCGTCACTGAACGTGCTCCGCCCTTGGTTGATCACCTGATCGCCCATGCCGACCGTCACCTGAGCCTCAAGCAGAGCGCCAACGGTGGCCTGCTGATCGGCGGCGGCTGGAGCGCCGGCTTCAATGCAGCCATGCGCCTGAACCACGCCGTGCGCAGCAGCATCGAGGGCAATCTGTGGGTCGCCGCCAGGGTCCTGCCCGCCCTGCGCGGGTTGCATATGCTGCGCAGTTGGGCCGGCATGAACGTGAACATCGACGGCGCACCCATTCTGGGTGAAGTCCCCGGCGTACCTGGTTTCTTCAACGCCGTCACCTCCAATGGCTACACCCTGGCGCCGATCGTGGCGCACACGGTGGCCGAACTGATCGTCAACGGGCGGACCGAACTGGACATTTCCGCCTTCCGTATCGAGCGCTTCGGCGCCACAGCCTGACAGGGATCGAAGTGCATGCACGACCTCAAGCAACATCTCGCGGCTCGGATCGACCAAGGCTTCACTGCGCAAACCGCAATGCTGCAAGCCTTGGTGCGTAAGCCGTCGGACAATCCGCCCGGCGACTGCACGCCTCATGCTGAAGCCACGGCGCGCCTGCTCGAAGCCATGGGTCTTGAGGTCGAGCGGCATGTCACCCCAGCCGAAGTGGTGGCCGAGGCCGGGATGCTCAGCGCCACCAACCTGATCGTGCGCCATCGGTTTGGCCCTGGCCCCACCATCGCCCTGAATGCCCACGGCGATGTGGTGCCGCCCGGCCGTGGTTGGAGCGCCGACCCCTATGGCGGTGAGGTTCGCGAAGGCTGGCTCTACGGTCGCGGCGCTGCGGTGTCCAAGTCCGACATCACCACCTATGCCTGCGCGCTGGCAGCGCTGAAAACACTGCAAACACCGCTGGCCGGCAGTGTCGAATTGCACATTACCTACGACGAGGAAACCGGCGGTGCCACAGGCCCCGGCTGGATTCTGGGCGCTGGGCTGAGCAAGCCCGACTACGTGCTCAGCGCGGCGTTTTCCTACCATGTGATTACCGCCCACAACGGCTGTCTGCACCTGGAGCTGACCCTGCTTGGCAAATCTGCCCATGCGGCGATGCCCGATACCGGCGTGGATGCCATCGAGGCCAGCGTGCCGTTGCTGCAGGCCTTGTACCGCTACCGCGACAGCCTGCGCGAGCGCCCTTCGGCCACCCTGGGTATCAGCCATCCCACGCTGGTAGTGGGCTTGATCGAAGGCGGCATCAACACCAACGTCGTCGGCGACCGCCTGACCCTGCGTCTGGACCGCCGTATCGTGCCGGAGGAGTCACCCGAAGCGGTGGAGACCGAATTGCGCGATCTGATCCAGACCGTGGCCGCGCAGCTCCCAGGCATCACCATCGACGTTTCGCGGATCCTGCTGGCGAGGCCTTTCGTGCCGGTGGCAGGCAGCGAGCGCCTGGCCGAGTTGGTGTGCCGTGAAGCGGGCGCAGTGTTCGGCGAGCCGGTCACACCCATCGGCGTGCCGCTGTACACCGACGCTCGCCTGTACAGCGAGGCGGGCATTCCAACCGTCATGTACGGTGCCGGCCCGCGTACGTTGCTGGAAGCCAACGGCCATCGCGCCGACGAGCGCGTCCCCCTGCAAGACCTGCGCAAGGCCACCCAGGTGGTTGCCAATACTCTTCTGGAGCTGCTCAAGGAGGGCGTTGAAAAATGATCGCCATCAATCAGGTGAACAAGTTCTATGGCTCTTTTCAGGTGCTGAAGAACTGCACCACGCAAGTGGCCAAAGGTGAAGTGATCGTGGTGTGCGGCCCCTCCGGTTCGGGGAAATCCACGTTGATCAAATGCATCAATGCGCTGGAGCCCTTCGATGAAGGCGAGATCCATTTCGATGGCATCTCCGTGGGCGCCAAGGGTACCGATCTGCCGCTGCTGCGTCGCCGGGTGGGCATGGTCTTCCAACAGTTCGAGCTTTTTCCTCACCTCACGGTGATGGACAACCTGACCATCCCACAAACCCGCATTCTCAAGCGGAGCAAGGCCGCTGCGCTGATCAAGGGCCGCGAGCTGCTGGAGCGGGTCGGTCTTGCCGCCCACGGTGACAAGTACCCTGCTCAGCTCTCTGGAGGGCAGCAGCAACGCGTGGCGATCGCACGTGCGCTGGCGATGGAGCCACAAGCCATGCTGTTCGACGAGCCGACTTCAGCGCTGGATCCCGAGATGGTGGCCGAAGTGCTGGCTGTGATGACCGAGCTGGCCCGTGAAGGCATGACCATGTTCTGCGTGACCCATGAGATGGGTTTTGCGCGCAAGGTGGCCGATCGTGTGCTGTTCATGGATGCGGGAGAAATCATCGAGGATGCGCTGGCGGAAGACTTCTTCAATGCCCCGAAATCTGAGCGGGCCAAAGCCTTCTTGCAACAGATTCTCCACCACTGACCCGCAACCGCGTGCTCCCGTCTGGCCAGTGCGCGAAGCCGAAGGTGACGACGCGCACAGCCAGCGTCCCTGGTGCGCAGCGCCTGGGAAGATCACTCAACCCTGCGGAATAATGGCCAGCGCATCCGGCTCCGGGCCTGCCGGCCAGCGCGCCTCCACGGACCAGGTGGCAGTGTCGATCACGGCAATCTCGTCGCCGCCGCTGATGGCCACGAATGCACGCTTGCCGTCCGGCGCCACCACCGCGCCGATGGGCAGGGCTGCGGCGCCCAGCAAGGTTTCGCGATACACCGCGCCTTTTCGGGCCAGATCGATGCGCTTTATCTCGCGCTTGTTCGCCACGTCGATCACCGACAGTTCGGCAGATTTGGCGCAGCTGACCAACGCATGTTTGCCGTCTGGTGTCATGACGATGCGGATCGGGAAGCGGCCGGTCTTGATCCGATCCACCACCTTCAGCGTCTGGGTATCGACCAGCGCCACCTCGTCGTCTTCACGGTTGCTCACCCACACATGCTTGCCCGACGGCTCGATGGCAATGCCCTCGGTGCTGTTGCCGGTGGGCACCGAGGCGAGCTTGCGGTGCTGTACAAGGTCGACCACCGACAGGCTGCCGCCTTTGACGTGGGTCACGTAGGCGCGGCTGGCGTCTGCCGACAGCACCACCATATGGGGCTGACCACCGCCCACGTCGATGCGCTCGAGCACCTTGCCCTGGGCCAGGTCGACCACCAGCAGGCGTTCGCTGTCTTCGGTGGTCACCACGATGCGTTGGTTGTCGGGAAAGAAGCGTATGCCGTGGGGGCGCGAATCCTGGCCCAGGTCGATGGTGCGCAACACCTTGCGGGTCGGCCAGTCGATCACGCTCAGGCTGTTGTTGGGCTTGCCCTGGGCGCCGTAATTGCCCACCACCGCCAGCCGACCGTCGCCGGCGACGATGACCTCATGGGGGCCGGTGCCGACTGGCAGCTTCAACAGTTCCTTGCCGTTGACCATGTCCAGTGCCGACACACTGGCGCCGGCCTTGTTGCCCACCAGCAGGACGTCGGCCGCATGGGCCATCGGCAAGGCGCCGAGCAACAGCCCGGCCAGGCAGGCGCGGCGCAGAGGTGTCAGCAGTGTAGAGGTCGAGTAGGACATGGGCTGTCTCCTGAAAGTCCGTTGGCAGGGCGTGGAGTTGTGACCTGCAGGAAATCATGAGAGTTCGGATCTAGAGCGGTCGGTGAGGCATCCCATGGCTGCCTGAGTGAAGACTGCAGTCGGCTGTGTGGGATTTTTTTCCCGCTCAGTGAGAATCGTCCTTCAGAATCGAGAATTTGTTCTTATAGTGCAGTCATGAACGACCCACGAACCACAGGCATCGTCGACCGTGTACTGCAGGTGCTGACCTGTGTGGCCAAGGCCGGACAACCGATAGCGGCCAAGCGCATTGCCGCGCAGGTTGAGCTGCCGCTGAGCACGGTCTACCGGCATCTGGCGTCGCTGAAGAAGTGGGGCTTGCTGCAAGAGCACATGACCACCGGGCTGTACGAACCCGGTGCGACCGGGGTGCAACTGGCCTGGGGCTTCGATCAGACGTCCCACCTGATCAGCCAGAGCCGCGACGAGATCGGTGCCCTGGCTGAACGCACGGGCGAAAGTGTTGGCCTGCTGGTGTACAGCAACGGCCAGATGGTGTGCATCGCCATGGAGGAGAGCAGCAGCTCGCTGCGTTGCTCGTTCACCAAGGGCCGCGCGCATTCCATGATGCAGGGGGCATCGGCCAAGAGCCTGCTGGCGTTTCTGCCCGAGCCGGTGCAGCGCCAGTTGCTCGCAGAGCAAGCGCAACAGGGCGCCGTGGACGTCGCGGCGCTGGAAAAGGAGATCGCCCGAATTCGCAAGAATGGCTATGCCACCAGTGACAGTGAAGTCGATCTGGGTGTCTGGGGCGTGAGTGTCCCATTGGTTTCAGCGGACGGTGGCCTGCAAGGCACCATTACGTTGATGGCGCCGTCATTGCGCGTTGGCCCACGGGAGGCTGAGCTGATCAGCCTCACCAGAAAAGCAGCCAGCCGCATCTGCAATCGCTTCTAACTGCCGCTCAATCCATGTTTCGGGTCCTGACGGACTCACCCTTGCCAAAGGAATTTGTGATGAAAGCGTTGAAGTTGTTCACCCCCCTGGCCGCCGCGCTGACGCTGATGGCCTCGCTCTGCACCTCAGCCCAGGCAGCCGACGATGTGATGCGTGTCGGCACCGATGCCACCTTCCCGCCCATGGAGTTCGTGCAGGATGGCAAGCGCACCGGCTTCGATATCGAATTGATCGAAGCCATCGGCAAGCAACTGAACAAGAAAGTCGAATGGGTCGATATCGGCTTCAAGGGGCTGATTCCTGGCTTGATTTCGAACCGCTTCGATGTCGCTGCATCGGCTATCTACATGACCGAAGAGCGTCAGAAGGTGGTCAACTTCACCGACTCCTACTATCGCGGGGGCCTGGCTGTATTGGTCCTGAAGGAGGACGCCAGCATCGACAAGCCTGCCGATCTGGTGGCGGGCAAGAAGGTTTCGGCCCAGGTGGGCACCAAGTCCATCGACTTTCTGAAAACCAACTACCCCGCAGTGACTATGGTGGAAGTGGAGAAGAACCAGGCCATGTTCGACCTGTTGGCCATTGGCCGGGTCAACGCTGCGGTCACTGGGCGTCCGGCGGCAGTGGAATACGCCAAGCGTCAGCCCAAGGTCCGGGTGCTGGACGAAGGCCTGACCACCGAACTGTACGGTTTCGCCATTCGCAAGAATGACACCGAGCTGCAACAGCAGATGAACCAGGCGCTGCAGACCCTGCGCAGCAACGGCGAATATGCCGCCCTGACCCAGAAATGGTTCGGCACCACCAAAGAATAAGCCGCCACTGCAGGTCCGCGCGATGCTTGCGGCGGACCTGCACATCTCGCCTTCAACCGTAGCCTGTGCGGAGTACTTCATGGATCTCGACTTTTCCCCGGTCTGGGACGGCTGGCGCGCGCTCGCCTCCGGCACCCTGATCACCATCGAAATCACGGCTGCGGCATTGGTGCTGGGCTGTGTGCTGGGCCTGTTGATCGGGCTGGGTCGGCTCAATCCCAATCGCAAGATCATCTATGGGCTGTGCACCACCTACCTGACGCTGGTCCGTGGCACGCCGCTGCTGGTGCAGTTGTTCATTCTGTTCTTCGGTCTGCCGCATTTCGGCATCCAATTGCCGGCCTATGTGTGTGGAATCTTCGGCCTGGGCATCTACAGCGCGGCCTATGTCTCGGAGATCGTCCGCGGGTCGATCCAGTCCGTGGAAAAGGGCCAGATGGAAGCCGCCCGATCCTTGGGTCTGCCGCACAAGCTGGCGATGCGCAAGGTCATCCTGCCCCAGGCCTTCGTGCGCATGATTCCTGCCCTGGGCAACGAATTCATTGCCTTGATCAAGAACTCGGCGCTGGTGTCGCTGCTGACCATTGCCGACGTGATGCACGAGGGCGAGAAGATCATCAGCGTGTCCTATCGCTCGCTCGAAGTGTACCTGGCCATCGCCTTCATCTACCTGATGCTGACCAGCATCACCACCTTGATCCTGCGCCGCACCGAGAAAGTGCTGCGCGCCGACGGGAGAGTGTGATGAGCACCGCCATCATCGACATTCGGAACCTGAGCAAATCCTTCGGTACCCATCAGGTGCTGCACAACATCGACTTCAGCGTGCAGCCCAGCCAGGTTGTGGTGGTGATCGGCCCCAGCGGTTCGGGCAAGAGCACCTTCCTGCGTTGCATGAACGGTCTGGAGACCGCCGAAGGCGGAACGCTGCGCGCCTGTGGCCACACAGTGGTGGAGCAGGGCCGGATGATGTCCGAAAGCAAACTCGACGCCCTGCGTAGCGAAGTCGGCATGGTGTTCCAGTCCTTCAACCTGTTCCCGCACCTCAGTGTGTTGGACAACATCACCCTGGCGCCCATGGCCCTGCGCGGCAAGTCGCGCCAGGCTGCGCAAGAGCAGGGTTTGCGCCTGTTGAACAAGGTCGGCCTCGAACACAAGGCCCAGGTCTATCCCGGCACCCTGTCGGGCGGGCAGAAGCAGCGCGTGGCGATCGCCCGTGCATTGGCCATGGAACCCAAGGTCATGCTGTTCGACGAGCCGACCTCGGCACTGGACCCGGAACTGGTGGGCGAGGTGTTGCAGGTCATGAAGACCCTGGCGAACGAAGGCATGACCATGATCATCGTCACCCACGAAATGGGTTTTGCCCGGGAAGTGGCCGATGTGGTGGTGGTCATGGACCAAGGCGCCATCGTCGAAGCCGCGCCGCCAGCCCAGCTGTTCACCGCGCCTCGCGAAGCCCGTACGCGCAGCTTCCTGCAAAGCGTGCTGTCGCGAGACGCGGCGCCTGTTCTCTGATTGCCCGCGCCTGACTCACTGCCCAGAGGTTCATGTGGATACACCCTTGGATTCACCCACCAGCCACGCCCAGAGCAGCCTGTTTGCCCACAGCGCGTTACTGCCCGATGGCTGGCAGCGCAATGTGCTGCTGAGCTGGAACGCGCTCGGCGATCTGACCACCGTGAGCATCGATGCCGTGCCTGCGGCCGGCACGCCGGTGGCGCGGGGCCCGGTGATCAGTGGCATGCCGAACCTGCATTCCCATACCTTTCAGCGCGCCATGGCCGGGTTGACCGAAACCCTGGGCGACCCGAAAGACTCCTTCTGGAGCTGGCGCACCCTGATGTATCGCTTCGCCCAGCGCCTGCAGCCGCGGCACCTGCAGGCCATCGGCCGGCATCTGTACATCGAGATGCTCAAGGCCGGGTACACCTCGGTCTGCGAGTTTCACTACGTGCACCATGGCGCTGACGGCCAGCCCTACGCCAACCCCGCCGAACTGTCCCTGCGCGTGGTTCGTGCAGCCGAGGAGGTGGGCATCGGCATGACCCTGCTGCCGGTGCTGTACCAGTACGGTGGCCTGGGTCAGGCAGAACCGTTGCCGCACCAGCGTCGCTTCATCAATTCACCCGAGTGGATCTTCAAGCTGCGTCAGCACCTGCAAAAAGCCATGCCGGAGAACGGCAATCGGCGCTACGGCGTAGCGCCGCACTCGTTGCGCGCCGTGAGCGAAGCCTCCTTGTCGAGGCTGATCCAGGGCTTGGACAGTGAAGACCCGCGGGCGCCCGTGCATATCCATATTGCCGAACAAACCCGTGAGGTCGATGACTGCGTAGCCATCCTCGGCCAGCGACCGGTGCAGTGGCTGTTGGACCGCCAACCCTTGGACCCGCGATGGTGCCTGGTGCACGCCACCCACATGGACGACGCTGAATACGCCGCGTTGGCGCGCAGTGGCGCCGTCGTCGGACTGTGTCCGACCACCGAAGCCAACCTTGGCGATGGTTTGTTCGATGCGCAGCGTTTCCTGGCCGACAAGGGAAATTGGGGTATCGGTTCGGACAGCAACGTGGCGGTCAATCCCTGGGCCGAACTGCGCTTGCTGGAATACGGCCAACGTCTTTTGCATCGCCGCCGCAACGTGCTGGCCAGCGCCGAAGCGCCGGTGGTGGCGGACCGACTGTTCGCTCAGGCGGTCAGTGGCGGGGCGCAGGCCACGGGCCGCTCGGTGGGCGGACTGGTGGTCGGCCAGCGTGCCGACCTGGTCGTGATCGATTCGGACGCCGCCAGTACCGCCCCGGGCAACCCGGCACAGCTGTTGTCTTCGATGGTGTTCTGCGAACACGGCACCCGCCCCGTGCGCGATGTCTTCGTCGGCGGCAGGCAGGTCATCGACAACGGCCAGCACGCCCTGCAAGTGGAAGCGCTGCACGGCTACCGCGCCACCCTGGCCGACCTCCTGGAGCAAACGATATGAGTCAGCAACACACGTTCGAGCTGCATGAGGGCATCGGCCCCTTGCTGATCTCCATGCCCCATGTGGGCACTGAATTGCCAGACGATCTGAAGGCGCATTACAGCCCGGTCGGCCAGGCGGTAGACGACACCGACTGGCATATCCATGAGCTGTACGACTTCGCGACCGCGCTGGGGGCGTCGACACTGCGTCCACGCTTTTCGCGCTACGTGATCGACCTGAATCGCCCGGCCGATGGCGCCAGCCTCTACCCTGGCCAGAACACCACCGGACTCTGCCCGCTGGCGACCTTCGACGACGTGCCGCTGTATCAACCGGGACACGAGCCTGACGACACTGAAATCGCCCGACGCCTGGAGCACTATTGGCAGCCGTACCATCGGGCCTTGCACCAGCAATTGCAGCGAATCAAAGCCATCCACGGGTATGCCCTGCTATGGGATGCCCACTCGATCCGCTCGGTCATCCCCCACCTGTTCGAAGGCGAGTTGCCGGTGTTCAACTTCGGTACGGCAAGCGGCAGCGCCTGCGCGCCTGGCGTTGGCGAGCAGTTGCACGCCTTGGCCGAGCAGTTGGCTCCGCAGTTGCCAGCGGTGCTCAATGGTCGGTTCAAGGGCGGCTACATCACCCGCCAGTACGGCAGCCCGGCCCATGGGGTTCACGCGGTTCAACTGGAGCTGGCGCAGCGTGCCTACATGCAGGAAACGCCGCCCTATGGGTTGCAGCAGGCCAAGGTCGACACCTTGCGGCCGGTACTGCTTGCGCTGATCGAGCGCTTCATGGCGTTCACGCCTGCCTGACATTTCTTTGGTAGCCGGATTCCGATGACTGATTCGCACTTGTACCAACCCGAAGCGTACACGGCCATGCCCTGGAAAAACGGGGGTGGCAGCACCTTGGAGATTGCCCGGCAGCGCTGCGTCGATGACAGCGGCTATGACTGGCGCCTGTCGATCGCCCAGATCGATGTCGATGGACCCTTTTCCGTGTTCCCCGGCTATAGCCGGGTCATCACCGTGCTGCATGGCGATGGGATGGTGTTGCAAATCAATGGGGTGGACAGTGAGGCGCTGGGTCCCCTGCAGCCGCTGAGTTTCGACGGTGGAGCGACCGTGCAGTGTCGCTTGCTGGGCTCGCCGATCGAGGATTTCAACCTGATCTACCGCCCGGATCGGATCAACGCTTCCTTGCGCTGGGTGGATTGTCATCCGGCCGTGGTGTTGGGCTCCAAGGCGACTCAGGTCGTTTTCTTCAATGCGTCAGTGGGCATCGTCAACGTCACCCACGCGAGCAGTGGACAGCGCCATGAGCTGGCCCCGCGAGCGACGCTGCGGTGCACCAACGTCGGCGGTCAGTTGCAGCGTTATAGCCTGGAGGGTGCAATGGCGCAGGTCTGTGTGGTGGAGTTGGACAGGGTGGACTGATCGTTCTGTGAGCCTGATGCTCAGTACCGTCCGCGTGCAGGCAGGACTGATTTCCCGCCACAAATGTGAAAAAAAAGTAAAAATCAGGTAAACGATTCTAGTTCTTGTTTGAAAATTCCTACATTATCGCCGTCCTTTTCTTCGTCTTGGGACGCCGATCTTGAAGCCTCGTATTTCCGCCACCCTGTTGCTGGCCGGCGCCTGCGGTACCTTTCCGCTGGCGCACGCCGATGATTCCCTCACGCTGCCGTCTATCCAGGTGCAGGAATCGGCCTCCGAAGACCAGTACAGAGATCCCACCGTCAGCTACACGGCCAAGCCCTCCTCGAGCACCACCAAGCTGGGGCTGAGCAAGCAGGAAACACCACAGGGCATCACCACCGTCACCCAGGCGCAGATGGAAGACTTCAAGATCCGTGGCATCAAGGACGCCTTGCGCGCTGCACCTTCGGTGACGGTGGAGCAGAGCGAGAGCGATCGGACCGAATTCACATCCCGCGGCTTTGAAATCACGTCGTTCGAATACGATGGGATGAGCATGCCGTTTTCCCAGGCCACCTTGATCGGCGACGTCGACATGGCTGAGTACGAGCAGATCGATGTGCTGCACGGGGCCAACGGATTGATGAGCGGGACCGGCAACCCATCGGCAACGGTGAATTTCGTGCGCAAACGCCCAACCGAGACCTTCCAGGCGCAGATCGATAGCAGCGTGGGTTCCTGGGACGGCCGCCGTATCGCCGCCGACGTCTCAGGCCCGTTGACCGACAGCGGTAACGTGCGTGGCCGTTTCATCTACGCCCACGACAAGGGCAACTCCTGGATGGACCGCTACAGCCACGAACGCAACGTGGCCGCGGGTTTGCTGGCGTTCGATCTGAGCGAGCGGGATACGCTCACGGTCGGCTTCTCCCAGCACAACAGCGACTCCAATGCCAGCACTTGGGGCAACCTGCCGCTGGTGGACGACGGCGGCAACCGGTTGCACTACAGCAGCCGCAGTTCCAACGTGGGCCAGCCTTGGACCTACTGGAACATGCACACGCAGCGCACCTTCGCCGAACTGCAGCATGCCTTCGACAATGGCTGGAATGCCACGCTGACGGTGACCGGTATTCATGAATACCAGGACACCAACATGTTCTACGTGGCGGGTCTGGACGCTGATCAGGCGCTGGTCTTTGCGGCAGACACCTCAGCCACGGCCAACCAGGCCATTGGTGAAGTGAAGCTGTCGGGCCCTTTCAGCCTGTTCGGTCGCCAGCATGAACTGACCTTTGGGGCCACCTACGGACGAACGCACCAGACTGCGCGTGAGTACGACTCTTCCGAAGGAATAGAGCTGGGGGGGTATTACTACACGTCATTCGCAAACATCCTGAACGGCACCACCGCACGTCCGTCCTTCACCGAAACCAGCGATACCAATACCCAGAACTTCGTGGACAGGCAAAAGAGCCTGTTCGCCGGCGCGCGCTTCAACCTGACGGACGATCTGCACTGGATCGCGGGTGCACGCATGCTCAGCGCCGATGGCTCGGGTGATAGCTACGGCTCGGATCATTCCCTGCGCGAGCATGGCCGAGTGACGCCGTACACTGGCCTGGTCTACGACCTGAGCGAGCAGTGGGCGGTGTACACCAGCTGGACACGGATCTTCAATCCGCAATACGCCACCTATGGGCTGGATGGCAAGTTGCTTGACCCGCTCGAAGGCAAAAGCCTGGAGGCCGGCGTCAAGGGTCGCTTGCTCGACAACCGTCTGGACCTGACGGCGGCTGTGTTCAAGACGCAGCAGAGCAATGTGGCCGGGGCCTTCACCCAAGTGGGTTCGCAATACCTGTACGAGACCGAGGACTACAAGAGCCATGGGGTGGAACTGGAGGCTTCAGGCGAAGCGTACCCCGGCCTGGACGTGCTGGCCGGCTACACCTATGTCGCCATCGAAGACGAGGACGGCAGTGATGCGCGCAACTATGTGCCTACACACAGCTTCCACGGTCTGGTCAGCTACCGCCTGCCGATGCTGCCGAAGGCTCACGTGGGCACGCGCCTGAGCTGGCAGAGCGGGGTGGAGAACGACACCAACAGCGCCATTCGCCAGAATGCCTATGCCATCGTCGACCTGATGACCCGCTATGACATCGACGACCATTGGAGCACGTCGCTGAACTTCAACAATGTCACCGATCGCAAGTACCTGCGCTCGCTGTACAGCCAGACCGCCAGCAGCTATGGCGCGCCGCGCAACATCACCGCATCGGTCAGCTGGAAGTACTGACCGGGTGCCAGCGCCATGCCCTGAGAACCCAACGGTCTCAGGGCATGGCGCTTGGCCCCTCAGCCGCGGCTCATGCTCGTGCGCATGGTCTTGGCCTTGCCGGTATCTGCACGTTTGCTCTTGACCACCCACCGACTCAGCGGCCCCTGCAACAGCCACTGCCGCGTGCGGTTGCCGATCTGCTCCTGGAATATCACGCAGATGATGATGCACAGCAGCAGCAGGATAGGGTAGTACGCCAGCGACAGCGGGTGGCCCTTGGCTTGCGCAACGCAGGCCGAGGCATTGCTGAAGCACAGCGGCACATTGATGTTCGCCAGCATTTCCAGACGACGGAAGATGATGAAGATCGGTGTGTGCAAGGCGAACATCGGCAGCGATGCCGCGCCCATTCGGCGCGCCCATTTGATGTAGCGCTCGCTGCGCGGACTCGAGGCCATGGCGCACAGCGTGATCCCACTGAGCACCAGCGGCAGCAGCAGGCCATTGTGCAGCAGCACATACCAGTGGCTGGCACCCCGCCAGTTGACCTCGGCGGCGATCGCTACACCAAAGCCCAGGGCAACCACCGCCAGCAGTTTGCCAGGGCCCCGCAACCCGACGCCCATCAACCGATGCTCGCGAAACAATAGATAAGCCACGATGCCGGCGAGGAAGACTGGTAGCCGCAGCAACGGAAAGTGGTGAAGGAAACCGATCCAGATCGAGCTGTAGTCATTGTTGAGGACCACCAGCAGCGGCGGGACCAGACACGCCGCCCAGATGATCAGCAGCAACCGCACCTTGTGTTTGGCGGCCGCCAGACGCGGTGCGAACCAGGGGAATACCAGATAGAAGAAGAACAGTGCCGAGATCGACCACAGCGGCCCGTTGTAGGCGAGGTAGACCGGGTTCCAGGCTTGCAGCAGGGTGACCTGCAGCACCGCGTTGACGGCTATCTGGAAGTCACTGAGGTGGTATTTCAGCAGCTCGGGAGCGGTGCGCTTGAGCAGGTCATCGGATCGATAGGCGACACCCAGGTCGGTGTTGCTGTCGAACAGGCCCGTGAGCGCGATCAGGATCACGCAACTGGCAAGGCCGAACAGGTGAATGGGGTAGAGATTGGCGAAGCGCTTGGTCATGAAGGAGAGCGGTGGCTCTCGAAGCTTGTTGCCGTCCAGGTAGACGTGGGTAAGGAGAAAGCCAGATAACGCGAAGAAGCTACTGGTGGCGAAAAATCCCAGTTCGGTGAACTCCACCAATCCGCTCAGGTGTGTGTACTCGCTGTAGAAGGGGAGTGTGTGAAACATCACAAGGTACACGCCGAGGAAAAAGCGCAGCCATTCCAAACCTATGAATCTTTCGTTGTCTGCGCTCATGCAGGTCCATTTCCTTGATGATGTCGAAGCCCGGGCATGGTACAGCAAGCATTTCCGATGTTTCCGGATGTGTCCTGTAGCTGCCAGCGTAGCTGATGACGTGAAAATTTAATTACAGATCGAAGGATTACCGACCCACGGCACCTGACTCGATGATCGACTGGTCATCCGGGTACCGACTTCTGAGCTAGTCTTTTGTGCTGAATCGTTCAGACAGGGGAGAACTTCCATGCTCGCGCACCTACCGCCTGTGTTGCAAAACCTGCAGCTTCCCTTACGGCTGCGTCTCTGGGATGGACACGAAATGGACCTGGGTCCTTCACCAAGCGTCACACTCGTGCTGAAAGAGCCGCAGGTCATCAGCCAGTTTTCCCACCCCAGCCTGGATCAGCTTGGTAGTGCCTTCATCGAAGGCAAGGTGGATGTGGAAGGCGAGATCGGTGACGTCATTCGCCTGTGCGATGAACTCAGCCAGGCGATTCTGCACGACGATGAGGGGCCCGTGCCCGTGCGCTCGGCACACGACAAAGACACCGATGAACGCTCGATCGCCTATCACTACGACTTGTCCAACGAGTTCTATCAGCTCTGGCTTGACCGCGACATGGCTTACTCCTGTGCTTACTTCCATACCGGTCAGGAGACCTTGGAACAGGCGCAACAGGACAAGTTCAGACACCTGTGCCGCAAATTACGTCTGCGCCAGGGTGACTACCTGCTGGATGTCGGTTGTGGATGGGGTGGCCTGGCGCGATTCGCAGCGCGGGAGTTCGGTGCCAGGGTGCTCGGCATCACCCTGAGCAAGGAGCAGCTGAAGCTGGCTCGGGCGCGAGTAGTGGCCGAAGGCCTGCAACATCAGGTCGAACTACAGCTGCTCGATTATCGTGACCTGCCCCAGGACGGACGCTTCGACAAGATCGTCAGTGTGGGCATGTTCGAGCATGTTGGCCACGCCAACCTGGGGCTCTATTGCCAACGCCTTTGCGGCGCTGTTCGCGAGGGTGGCCTGGTGATGAACCACGGCATCACGGCCCGGCATACGGACGGCCGTCCGGTAGGCAGGGGCGCGGGGGAGTTCATCGGCAAGTACGTCTTCCCCCACGGCGAATTGCCTCATCTGTCCATGGTCGATGCGCAGGTCAGCGAAGCGGGACTTGAGGTCGTGGACGTCGAAAGCCTGCGTCTGCACTACGCGCGCACTTTGCAGCACTGGAGCGCGCGCCTGGAGAACCAGTTGGAGGCCGCCGCCGGCATGGTATCCGAACAGTCTCTGCGGATCTGGCGTCTGTACTTGGCCGGTTGCGCCTATGGGTTCAGTCGGGGCTGGATCAACATCCACCAGATCCTTGCCGTCAAACCCTACACCGACGGCCATACCGGATTGCCCTGGACCCGCGATGATATCTACAGCAGCTGAGCAGGCTAGAGGATGGGTGAGATCAGCCGCGCAACGCGCATGCCCAACTTTTGCAGGCGATGGGTTTCCTTGCTGTCGCGTACATCGATCTCGCGCGATTGAGCGAAGTCGTCCAGCAGCATCTGTTCGACTTCGCTGGTGAAGGCTTTATCCACGGTCAACAGCATGATTTCGAAGTTCAGGCGGAAAGAGCGGTTGTCCATGTTGGCGCTGCCGATCGCGGTGATTTCGTCATCGATCAGCACCACTTTCTGGTGCAGAAATCCCGGTTCATAGCGGAACATCCGGACACCCGCACGGACGGCCTCGAAGGCGAACAGGCTGGAGGCGGCATACACCACTTTGTGATCGGGACGAGACGGCAGCAGGATCCTGACGTCCACACCGCGCAGCACGGCCAGCCTCAGAGCGGCAAACACCGCCTCATCGGGGATGAAATAGGGCGTCGTGATCCAGACCCGTTCGTTGGCGGCGTGAATCGATTCGACGAAAAACAGTGAGCAGGTTTCATAGGAATCCGCCGGACCGGTCGCCAGCACCTGGCACAGCACTCCGTCCTCTTCGTACGCATCCGGCAGAATCAACGGTGGCAGCTCGCGTGCCGCCCAGAACCAGTCCTCTGCGAAGGACTCCTGCAGGCAGGCGATCACGGGGCCACTGATGCTCACATGGGTATCGCGCCAAGGCGACAGCTTGGGATTGCCACCCAGGTATTCGTCACCCACGTTATGACCGCCGATGAAGCCTTTGATACCGTCCACCACCACGATCTTGCGATGGTTACGGAAATTCACCTGGAACCTGTTCAACCAGCCGCTCTGCGTGGCGAACGCCTTCACGTTCACTCCACCGTCACGCAAGCGCTCGACGTATTCACGGGGCAGGGCATGGCTGCCTACCTGGTCATACAGCACATAGACCTGTACACCTTCGGAAGCTTTCTGCAACAACAGGCCTTGCAGCTGACGCCCGATATGGTCGTCATGAATGATGAAGAACTGTACCAACACTACCTGTCTGGCCTCGCGAATGGCCGCGAAGATGGCATCGAATGTGGCGTGGCCGTTGACCAGCAGGCCGACCCGGTTGTTGGCCAGGCAGGGCATGCGACCAAGCTTGGGCATGGCTCTGAGCGATGCGTAGGACGTCGACTTTCGTGCAGCCAGCGCTTCCTCGATCCACGGCCGCCAATCCAGGTCGGCAATGGCCGTGTGCATTTCCTTGTTGGCATGCCGACGCGCCTCGATGTAGCCATCGAACGTGCTGCGCCCGAACACCAGATAAGGGATCAATGTGAGGTAGGGAATGAACATCAACGACAAGGCCCAGGCGATCGACCCTTGCGCGGTGCGTACGGTAAGCACGGCATGGACGGCCGCCCCGATGCCCAGTACGTGCAGCAGGCCAAATAGATACCCAAAAAAAATCGGACTGTGATAATCCATTGCACGGCGGCTCCTTGATTCGCTGTGGTAACAGACCACGTTCAGGAGCGGTTGTCGCGTTTTTATTGCCGCGCAACTCGGGTCCGTTTTCGGCGTCAAAAGCCGAGGCGCCCGCGCTTTTCCCAACGACCTTCAGGAGTGACATCAGATGAGATTCAAATGGCCGATGGCAGCATTGATAGTGAGCCTTTCGGCGACAGGCGCTCAGGCGCAGATGTTGCAGCCAGGTCTGTGGGAAATGACCACCAGCAACATGCAGGTCGATGGCAAGCCATTGCCGGACATGCAGGTCATGCTGGGCCAGCTGAAAATGCTCCCACCCGAGCAAAGGGCGATGATGGAAGGCGTATTGGCCAACCAGGGCATTACATTGGGCGGTAACGGCATCCGTTCATGCCTGACCCCAGAACAGGTCAAGACCAACGATATCCCGCTGCAGGACCCAAAATCGGGTTGCACGCAGAAGATCACCGAACGCAATGGCAACGTGTGGAAATTCCAGTTCAGCTGTCCCAAGGCTCAAGGCGCGGGACAGGCACAATTCCTGAGCGACCGGGAATTTCTGACCACGGTCAGCGGCACCTTCAATGCCTCAGGTACCGCACAGAAGGGCAGCATGAATACCCGTGCTGTCTGGTTGGGTAACGACTGCGGTGCGGTGAAGCCCCGTACGTGAAACATAGAGCACGTGTTCCACGTGGAACACGTGTTTTTTTGACTCATGACGACTCGGTTAAGTGACAACAGATCAACGCTGTTAATGTTATGTTATAACAATAAAAACAGCGTATAGTCCGTTGTAACCGTTCCTGATGAGGTCCGTCATGCCCAACCGTTTACCCGTCACTGTGCTTTCAGGTTTTCTGGGAGCCGGCAAAAGCACCCTGCTCAATCACATCCTGCGTAATCGTGACGACTTGCGCGTCGCGGTGATCGTCAATGACATGAGCGAGATCAACATCGACGGCAGCGAAGTGCAGCGCGACGTCAGCCTCAACCGCGCCGAAGAAAAGCTGGTCGAAATGAGCAATGGCTGCATCTGCTGCACGCTTCGCGAAGACTTGCTTCAGGAAGTAGCAAAACTTGCCGCCGATGGGCGTTTCGATTACCTGCTGATCGAATCCACCGGCATCTCCGAACCGCTACCCGTGGCGGAAACCTTCACCTTTCGCGACGAGCAAGGCCAGAGCCTGGCCGATCTGGCGCGGCTCGACACCATGGTCACCGTCGTTGACGGGGTCAATTTCCTGCTCGACTACCAGGCAGCGGAAAGTCTGGCGACCCGAGGCGAGACGTTGGGGGAGGAAGACGAGCGGGCGATCACCGAGCTGTTGATCGAGCAGGTGGAGTTCGCCGATGTGATCCTGATCAGCAAGATCGACCTCATCAGCCAGGCCGAACGCACCGAGCTGACTGCGGTGCTGCAAAAGCTCAACCCGGTCGCACAGGTGCTGCCGATGGTCATGGGTCAGGTACCTCTGGCGCGCATCCTGGACACCGGGTTGTTTGATTTCGAGCGCGCGGCGCAGGCGCCGGGCTGGCTGAAGGAACTGCAGGGCGAACACGTGCCCGAAACCGACGCGTACGGCATCGCCTCGACGGCCTATCGCGCCCGGCGTCCGTTCCATCCACAACGCTTCCATGCGTTCATCGACCAACCCTGGACCAACGGCAAGCTGCTGCGCTCCAAAGGCTTTTTCTGGTTGGCCAGCAAGCCCCAGGAAGCCGGGAGCTGGTCACAGGCGGGTGGACTGATGCGCTATGGTTTTGCCGGGCGCTGGTGGCGCTTCGTGCCTGAAACGCAATGGCCGCAGGATGCTGAAAGCATCGCTGCCATCCAGCACAACTGGAACGCCGACACCGGCGACTGCCGGCAGGAACTGGTGTTCATCGGCCAGAACATCGACTTCGCTGCTTTGAGTCGAGACTTGGACAGTTGCCTGCTCGACGACGAGGAACTGGCCCAGGGCGCACGCGCCTGGACCCGTTGGCCGGATCCCTTCGGTGACTGGCACGAACAGACGCCGGCGGTGTAGCTTCGGCTATCAAGGGGTCTCCCAGTGGCCCCCACTGTTCTGTTCGCAGAATGGCTTGAGGTAAGCGGCATCGCTGGCCACACCGTAGTAGTGGATGTCCTGTTCATAGGGCATGCGCTCCACACGCGCGCCGCGACAGACGCCGTAGGCGCCTTGCGGGCATTGCTCCAGGTGTTGCACCTCGACCTTCTGGCCCGGCAGATTCGGCTGGCAGAATCCATCATGAAACAGCTTGGGCGGTATAGTGCGATTCTGCTGGCACACCTCAACGCTCACCCGCTCGGCCTGACTGTGTACCACGCAGGCCTCGGCCCATACCTGAGTGCTGGCCAGCAGGCCCAGCAAAACCCACACACGCATCGTTCAACCTCCATAGACATCCGACCATGCTGCAGAACATTCCCACCCATGTCATCGCAGGCCCCTTGGGCGCCGGCAAGACCAGCCTGATTCGTCATCTGCTGACGTGCAAGCCAGCGGACGAACGCTGGGCCGTCTTGATCAACGAATTCGGTCTGGTGGGCATAGACGCCGCGTTGTTGGCTACAGCCGACGATGGTATCGCAATCGGTGAAATCGCCGGGGGTTGCCTGTGCTGCGTGAATGGTGCGCCGTTTCAGATCGGCCTTGCCCGCTTGCTGCGCAGTGCCCGTCCGGATCGATTGTTCATCGAGCCGTCGGGCCTGGGCCATCCCCTGCAGATCCTCGCACAACTGGGTGAAGCGCCTTGGCGCGGGGTCCTGGCCGTGCAACCGCTGGTGATGGTGCTCGACGCGCTGGCTCTCAGGGCGGGGAATGCGCTACCTGCGGTTCAGCTGGAAGCCGCGCGCACGGCGGGATTGCTGATCATGAACAAGGCATCCGGTACCGATGAGCTGTGCATAAGTACAGATTTACCCACAGCGCAAATGCTGTGGCGGGACGTCGATGAAATCCGCTTTGATCAATTGCCGATTGTGGATAAGCCTGACGTGATTTTTGTGGACAGGCTGATAGACAGCCCCAATGCGCTGGGTGATCTATGGGTGGATAAGTCTCGTGTCCAATGCCAAGTCCAGGATCATCCTGATGGCTGGAGCATCGGCTGGCGTTGGCATCCACAGGTGCAGTTCGATCTGCAGGCCCTGGGGCGTTGGCTGGAGGATGAAGGTTGGCGTCGGGCCAAGCTGGTTATCCACAGCACGCAGGGGTGGCGATCAAGCAACTTGCTGGCAGGACAAGTCGCCCAATGGAGAACGAGCGAGTGGCGTCGCGATTCACGGGTGGAGCTGATATTCGACACACCCCAGGACGCAGCGCTCCTGCAGCAAGGGTTGTTGCGAGCACAGGTGGCGGATCCGTTGCAGGACTGACACCCTCAGGGGCGCCAGCGTTTGTGTTCCTGGCGCCACTGGCTCATTTCGATGACTTCGGCACTGGTCGGCGTCTTCACTTCGAACGGGTAGGGTGCCAGCTCGATCTGCACCGCGTGCGGCCCGAACTGGGTGGCGATGCCTGCATGGCGCTGCTCGCCGGTGACGGTGAACTCGAAGTTGTACACCCGCGCCAGGCGCTTGCGGCCGTTGGCATCGGCCAGCCAGGCAAAGCGCTTGAAGGCGACGTTGTCGTCGAGCAGTTCCAGATCGAGCTTGCCGCAATGCTGCTTGACCCGCTCCAACGCCTTCTCGCGCAGGCCATGGTTGTGCCACAACCAGGCCGCACCTGCGGCCAGTAACATCAGGATGAACATATTGCCAAGGGTCAACATCAACGTGCGCTCCAACCGGTTGCTCGCAGCTTAACTGTGTCTCCGGTCTGTCGTACAGGCTGCATTTCGCGCGATACTGCGCGCCATGAAGTCCTGTCACCGGTCCGGAATCCTTGCATGAAACGTACACCACACCTGCTCGCCATCCAGTCCCACGTCGTGTTCGGCCACGCCGGCAACAGCGCGGCGGTTTTCCCGATGCAGCGAGTGGGGGTCAAGGTCTGGCCATTGAATACGGTGCAGTTTTCCAATCACACACAGTATGGTCAGTGGACGGGAGAAGTGTTGGCGCCGCAACACATTCCCGCACTGGTCGAAGGGATTGCGACGATTGGCGAGTTGGGCAACTGCGATGCGGTGCTCAGCGGCTACCTGGGCAGCGCTGCGCAGGGGCGGGCAATCCTGGGCGTGGTACGGCGAGTCAAGGCAGCCAATCCCAAGGCCCTGTACCTGTGCGACCCGGTGATGGGGCATGCGGAGAAAGGCTGCGTGGTGCCGGCCGAGGTCAGCGACTTTCTGCTCGATGAAGCCGTGGCGGCAGCCGACGTGCTGTGTCCCAACCAATTGGAGCTCGACAGCTTCAGCGGCCGCAAGGCCGACTCCCTGCAGGATTGCGTGGCCATGGCGCGCGCCTTGCTGGCCCGGGGCCCGAAAGCGGTGCTGGTAAAACATCTGGCCTACCCCGGCAAATCACCCGAAGACTTCGAGATGCTGCTGGTCACCGCCACAGGCAGCTGGCACCTGCGGCGTCCGCTGCTGGCGTTTCCGCGCCAGCCAGTGGGCGTGGGTGATCTGACCAGCGGTTTGTTCCTGGCCAGGCTACTGCTGGGCGATGATTGGCTGGCCGCTTTCGAATTCACGGCCGCGGCAGTGCACGAAGTGCTGCTGGAGACCCAGGCGTGCGCCAGCTACGAACTGGAGTTGGTGCGCGCCCAGGATCGAATCGTGCATCCGCGCCTGCGTTTCGAAGCCGTGGCGCTTTAAATCGGTTCTTCCTTGAGATCGCGGTAGCGCTTTTCCAGCTCCTGGCGGATCTGCCTGCGCTGCTGCGCCTGGATGAAGCGCCGCGTGCCCTCGGCATCCTGTGGCTTCAAAGGCGGTACGTGGGCGGGCTTGCGCTGGTCGTCCACCGCCACCATGGTGAAGAAGCAGCTGTTGGTGTGGCGCACCGAACGCTCGCGGATGTTCTCGGTGACCACTTTGATCCCCACTTCCATCGACGTGTTGCCGGTGTAGTTGACCGATGCCAGGAAGGTCACCAGCTCGCCCACGTGCACCGGCTCGCGGAAAATCACCTGATCCACCGACAAGGTCACCACATACCGGCCGGCATAGCGGCTGGCGCAGGCGTAGGCCACTTCGTCGAGGTATTTGAGCAGCGTTCCTCCATGCACATTGCCGGAAAAATTGGCCATGTCAGGGGTCATCAGCACCGTCATCGACAGCTGGGCGTTTCCAGGTTCCATAGTGAACTCACGGTTGGTTGGCAGAAGTACAGGGGCATCACCTATTCTGGCGTTGGCCACTTACGACGGGTCTCGTCCACAGGCGGACGCTGAACGAGGCTACTCCGTCACGTCTATCGTGCCATTACGTAGGGCATAGCGGCGATCTGTTTCCGCATATTGCACCGACGTTTGCCTGCAATGGGCAGTGTTAACCTGCCTCCTGAAACAATTGGTACCGTAATTCTGAATAGCAAAGGAGGCTATCACCGTGCATGCCATCAGTTTCATCCAGGACCTGGCAGTGATCATGCTGGTGGCCGGCGTGGTGACCATCCTGTTTCACCGATTGCGGCAACCGGTGGTGCTCGGCTACGTCGTCGCGGGTTTCATCATTGGCCCGCACACCCCGCCTTTCGGCTTGATCCATGACGAAGACACCATCAAGACCCTTGCCGAACTGGGGGTGATCTTCCTGATGTTCAGCCTCGGGCTCGAATTCAGCCTGCGCAAGTTGTTCAAGGTCGGCGCCACGGCCTTCATCGCCGCGTTCCTGGAAATCGTGCTGATGATCTGGATTGGCTACGAGATTGGCCGCTGGTTCGATTGGGGTACCATGGATTCGCTGTTCCTGGGTGCGATCCTTGCCATCTCCTCGACCACCATCATCGTCAAGGCACTCAACGACCTGAAGATGAAGAACGAGCGGTTTGCGCAACTGATCTTTGGTGTGCTGATCGTCGAGGACATTCTGGGTATCGGCATCATCGCCTTGCTGTCGGGTATCGCCGTCAGCGGTGCGGTCAGTTCCGGTGAGGTGTTCTCCACGGTCGGCAAGCTCTCGCTGTTCATGGTGATCGCGTTGGTCGTGGGGATCCTGGTGGTGCCACGTCTGTTGGCCTACGTGGCCACCTTCGAGAGCAACGAGATGCTGCTGGTGACCGTGCTGGGCCTGTGCTTCGGCTTCTGCCTGCTGGTGGTCAAGCTTGAATACAGCATGGTACTGGGCGCCTTCCTGATCGGGGCGATCATGGCCGAATCTCGGCAACTGCTGAAAATCGAGCGGCTGATCGAACCCATTCGTGACATGTTCAGCGCGATCTTCTTCGTCGCCATCGGCTTGATGCTCGACCCTGCCATCCTGCTCGCCTACGCCTGGCCAATCGCGGTCATCACCGTGGCGGTGGTGCTGGGCAAGATTGTATCCTGCGGGATGGGTGCATTCATCGCCGGCAACGATGGCAAGACGTCCCTGCGGGTGGGGATGGGTCTGTCGCAGATCGGTGAATTCTCGTTCATCATCGCAGCGCTGGGCATGACCCTGCAGGTCACCAGCGACTTCCTCTATCCCGTTGCCGTGGCGGTGTCGGTGCTGACGACCTTGTCCACGCCGTACCTGATCCGCGCGGCAGACCCGCTTTCCCATCGTCTGGGCGCTTTGGTGCCGCAGCGGATGGCGCGGGTGCTGGGAATGTATGGGGAATGGCTGCGCAGCATTCAGCCGCGTGGGCAGAGCGCCATGCTGGCGTCGATGATCCGCAAGATTCTCCTGCAGGTAGGGGTCAACCTGGCGCTGGTGATCGGTATCTTCTTTGCCGGGGCCTATTTCGCCGAGCGGATCGGTGGCTACCTGACCACATGGGTGGCTGAGCCCGGTGGGCAGAAGGCCCTCATCTGGGGCGCAGCGCTGCTGCTGTCGTTGCCGTTCCTGATCGCGGCCTATCGCAAGCTCAAGGCCCTTTCGATGCTTCTGGCGGAAATGGGCGTGAAACCGGAAATGGCGGGCAGGCATACCCAGCGGGTTCGACGCATCATTGCCGAAGTCATTCCGCTATTGTCGCTGCTGATGATTTTCGTGCTGCTGGCCGCGCTGTCGGCGAGCATCCTGCCGACCCTGGAATTGCTGCTGCTGATTGCCGTGGTGGCAGCCGCAGTGGTGGCCGTGTTGTGGCGCTGGTTCATTCGCGTGCATACGCGGATGCAGGTGGCTTTGCTGGAGACGCTGGACAACAACGTCGAGCATTGAAGTTGGGTAGGCAGGTTTGGCCTTTTCGCGGGTAGAACCCGCTCCCACAGGGTTGGCGGCGAGCCATCGAGCGGTGAAAAGATCACACCTGCCTGTACCGATCAGCTTTCCAGCCAGACGTCCCGCGCCCAGTGCCAGACCGATTCCCAGCTTTCCTCGGTCACCAGCTCTTCTTCGCCCGACCACAACACGACAGTGCCGTCTTCTTCGACACAGTAGTAATCGTCGCCATCCTGACAAATCGGAATCAGCTCGCGCGGGACTCCGAGGTCCCATGCCGTCGCCGCAACGTCCGGCAGGTAGGTATGCGATTGCGGATCGGTCACGGTAACCGGCTCCAGGCTGCCGTACACCACGTCGCTGACGGTGAGCAGATATTCCTTGAAGACGAACGGAATGTTGATGAACAACTGCTCTTCGATCTCGACCAGCAGGTCTTCGTCTGGCAGTTCCAGGGGAACCGGTACCGGTTCGTTGGCTTCTCGGAGCTGCTCGATCACTTCTTCCACGATGTTTTCCTCTGACCAGAATACGCGCTGCGGTTTATACCTTAGCTGGAAATGGATGCAACGTTCAAAATGCAAAAGCCCCGACCAGGGCCGGGGCTTTGCAAAGCGTGACGCGTATCAGTTCTGGCGGATACCGGCCACCAGCCAAGGCTGGTTCTCGCCCTGGGCGCGTTCCATGTTCCAGCTTTCGCTGAAGGGTTCGCCCTTGTCGAAGCGCGAAGTCTTCGATACACCAACGAATGTCAGGGTAGCGATAGTCTTCTCGGCACGATCATCCACGCCCTCCAGCTGTACATGCAGATCATCGATGTAGGTGGACTGGAAGCCATCACCCAGCTCGGCGCGTTCCTGCTTCAGCGATTGCAGCATCTGTGGGGTGACGAACTCGGCGATCTTGTCCATTTCGTTCGCATCCCAGTGCTGCTGCAGCGACTGGAAATGGTTGCGTGCGGCGTTCAGGAAGTTCTCTTCGTTGAACCAGGCCGGCGCGTTGATCACCGGACGGGCTGCGGAAGCACCGCTTGCACCACCGAAGATCGAAGGCTGGGCAGGGGCCTGGTTGATGGTTTCACGCTGGTAAGGTGCACCGGCGCCAGCCATTTGCGGGCCTTGCTGCTTGCGACGGCGAGCCGCGATGAAGCGGAAGATCAGGAAGGCGATGACCGCCATGATCAGGAAGTCGAAGATCTGCATGCCCTGGAAGCCGTCGCCCATGAACATGGAGGCCAGCAGGCCACCGGCGGCGAGGCCGGCCAGAGGGCCCAACCAGCGCGAAGCACCGCTGGCGGCAGGGGCGGCACGGCCCGGTACGGCGGCTGTGGCACCTGGGGTTGCAGGCGCGGCCTGGCGCGTCTGGTGAGTCGGGGCTGCGCCCATGCTCTTGCCGCCGCCGAAGCGTTTGGCACTGGCATCCAGGCTCATGGTCAGGCCAATGCAAAGGGCCAGAGCCATGCTGAGAAATCGTTGCATAGGTTCATTCCGTTAGGTGGATTGCACGCGAGCCATGTTGCACAGGTGTGCTGTACATAGCTAGTGACAACATGTTTCGAGCTTTTGCGTAATTGCAAAAAGCGGCGTAGGAAATTTCACTGCCTGTGGAAGATGCAGTGTCGGCCTTTTCGCGGCCGCCGGGCACCACGAAAAAGCCGTCAAGCCAACCGTTATACCGCCTCCAGTTTCGCGTACCCCAGCATCAGCCACTTGCTGCCTTCGGCGAAGTTGACCTGCACCCGCGCCTGGGCGCCGGAGCCTTCGAAGTTGAGGATCACACCCTCGCCGAAAACCGAATGCTGTACCCGCTGGCCCAGATTGAACTGGGTTTCCGGGATGGCGGCGGCCCCGAACAGGCTGCTCGAGTTCTGTGCCTGACCGCCGCCGAAGGGACGGCTCACACTGTTGGACAGGCGCACTTCCTGAATCAGCCCGGCGGGCACTTCGCGCACGAAGCGCGAGACCTTGTTGTACGTCTCGCTACCGTACAGACGGCGTGTTTCGGCGTAGGTCATCACCAGGTGCTGCATGGCCCGGGTGATGCCGACATAGGCCAGGCGGCGTTCCTCTTCGAGGCGACCCGGCTCTTCCAGGCTCATCTTGTGCGGGAACAGACCCTCTTCCATGCCCACCAGGAACACGTAGGGAAACTCCAGGCCCTTGGCACTGTGCAAGGTCATCAACTGAACGCTGTCTTCGTGCTCCTCGGCCTGGGTGTCGCCGGCTTCGAGGGACGCATGGCCGAGGAATGCGGCCAGCGGCGTGAGGTCGGCGTCTTCTTCGCTGTTTTCGAAGTTGCGTGCGGCGCTGACCAGTTCCTCGAGGTTTTCCACCCGTGCCTGGCCTTTTTCACCCTTTTCTTCCTGGTGATAGACGATCAGGCCGGACTGCTCGATGACGGTCTGGGTCATCAGGTGCAGCGGCATTTGCATGACCTTGGCGGCCAGGTTCTCGATCAGCTCCATGAACGCGCCCAGGGCGTTGGCGGCGCGACCGGTCAGGCCTTTGTTGGCCACCAGTTGCCGCCCGGCTTCCCACATCGACAGCTCGGCGTGACGCGCATGCTGGCGGATGGCTTCGACGGTCTTCTCGCCCAGGCCTCGGGGCGGGACGTTGATCACGCGCTCCAGGGCTGCATCGTTGCCGCGCCCTTCGAGCAGGCGCAGGTAGGCCATGGCATTCTTGATTTCGGCGCGTTCGAAGAAGCGCTGGCCGCCATAGATGCGGTAGGGGATGCGCTCGCGCAGCAGCGCCTCTTCCAGCACCCGCGACTGGGCGTTGGAGCGGTACAGAATGGCGACGTCGCTGCGCGCCATGCCGGTCTTGAGTGCGCTCTCGATGGTTTCGACCACATAGCGCGCCTCGTCGTGTTCATTGAACGCGGCATACAGGCTCAGCGGCTCGCCATCGTCGCCGTCGGTCCACAGCTCCTTGCCCAGTCGCCCGCTGTTGTTGGCGATCAGCGCGTTGGCGGCCTTGAGGATACCCGCCGTGGAACGGTAGTTCTGTTCCAGGCGGATCAGCTGGGAGTCCGGGAAGTCGGCGGAATACTGGTGGATGTTCTCGATCTTGGCACCGCGCCAGCCGTAGATCGACTGGTCATCGTCACCCACCACCATCAGGCTGTCGCCACCCTGTGCCAGCAGCCGCAGCCAGGCGTACTGCACGGCGTTGGTGTCCTGGAACTCGTCGACCAGCACATGGCGGAAACGCCGCTGGTAGTGCGCCAGCAGGCTGGGGTTGTCGCGCCACAGGTCGAGGGCGCGCAGCAGCAATTCGGAGAAGTCGATCACGCCGGCCCGCGCGCAGGCCGCCTCGTACGCTTCGTAGACCGAGCGCATGGTCGCCAGGAACAGATCGCCGCCAGGCTGGATGTGCTGCGGGCGCAGGCCCTCGTCCTTCTGCCCATTGATGAACCACTGCGCCTGACGCGCCGGCCACTTCTGTTCGTCCAGGCCCAGCTCGCGCATGACCCGCTTGACCAGGCGTTGCTGGTCGTCGCTGTCGAGAATCTGGAAATTCTGGTTCAGGTTGGCTTCCTGCCAGTGCGCGCGCAGCAGGCGGTGGGCCAGGCCGTGGAAGGTGCCTACCCACATGCCGGCCGGGTTGATACCCATCAACTGCTCGATCCGCTGGCGCATCTCGGCAGCGGCCTTGTTGGTGAACGTCACCGACAGGATGGAGTGGGGCGAGGCGTTTTCGACCTGGATCAACCAGGCGATACGGTGCACCAGCACTCGAGTTTTACCGGAACCAGCACCGGCCAGGACCAACTGACGGCCGACGGAGGCGGCTACGGCCTGGCGTTGGGCATCGTTGAGGGAATTCAGCAGAAGGGAGAGGTCATCGCGCATTCCGGCATTTTAGGGTGCGCGATGGAGTTGGGGCAAACAAGAGTTGTCGGTTGCGAGACAAATCCTGCGAGTGTCGGACATAAGGTGCAGATTCGACGTGTGCGCCGAGCAATGTCCGGCCGTTTTTGCCTGCGCGGGGGGTGCTGAGACGTTTAACTGGGCGATCACCAAGGCCTGTAGTATAACTACAGGCCAGCTACATCCTGGCCCCTCGACTCCTTTAGCGGAAGCTGTCCCTTGAACCTGCTGCAACACATCGACCAGTCTCGCCACCTGCTGCGCAAATCCGAACTCAAGGTTGCCGAGCATGTGCTGCTGGACCCTGCGGCGGTGATGCACAGCTCCATGGCCGATCTGGCGCACAGCGTGGGTATCAGCGAGCCGACCATCGTGCGCTTCTGCCGCGCGATCGGTTGCACCGGCTTCCAAGATCTCAAGCTCAAGCTGGCGCAAAGTCTGGCGGCGGGGGCGAGCTTCGGCCAGTTCGCCATTCACGAAGACGACTCGGTGGCCGACTACAGCCTGAAGATCTTCGACACCACCCTGCATACCTTGATGGAAGTGCGCGAGAAGCTCGACCCCGAGGCCTTGCAGCGGGCGATCAGCGCCATGGTCACGGCGCAGCGGGTCGAGTTCTATGGTTTCGGCGCCTCTGGCGCGGTGGCGGCCGATGCCCAGCACAAGTTCTTCCGCCTGCTGCTCACGGCGGCGGCCTATTCGGACCCGCACATGCAGGCCATGTCGGCGGTGACTCTCAAGCCGACCGATGTGGCCGTGTGCATCTCGCAATCGGGGCGCTCCAAGGACCTGCTGATCACCGCCAACCTGGTGCGCGAAAGTGGCGCCACGTTGATCTCCCTGTGTCCGGGGCAGACGCCGCTGGCGGAACTGGCGACGGTCAACCTGGCGGTGGATGTGCACGAAGACACCGAAATCTATACGCCGCTGGCCTCGCGTATCGCCCACCTGGTGGTGATCGACGTGCTGGCCATGGGCGTGGCGATGGCCCGCGGTCCGGACCTGGTCAATCACCTGAAGAGCGTCAAGCGCAGTCTGCGCAGCCTGCGCCTGTCGCCCAAGTCGTTGAAGGCCCACGAGGCTCACGAGGACTGAGCGAGGCGTGGTGGGTTTAACCCGATGTTCACCGCCCCGTCGCCAAACCTTCATACACCCACGCCACCCTGTACTCCCGAACTCGAACTGGGAGACAGGCAATGGCTCGTTACGTCGATGGCTCGCAAGCGCAAGGCAACAGTGCCGCCCGCACCAAACGTCAGCAGGAAGATCAGCGCCGCATGGAGTTTCGCCGTGCGATCGAAAGCTACGCCGAGCAGCGTCGCCTGCTTCAGGAAATTGGCGACGACGCCCAGCTTACTGTCTGGCAGACGGTGTCGGTGGATGTCCGGCAAAGCGCTCGACCAACGTCGTGATCTGCACACGCTCGGCACGGATGAACGCGGCGAAGGCCAACGCCACTGGCGACTGACGCCGCGCCTTGGCCTGCACCACGCACCAGCTGCGCTGCAACGGCAGTTCTGTCACAGGCAACTCCCGCAGGGTGCCTGTGGATAACTCCCGGGCGACGGCGTGGCGTGTCAGCAGCGCCAGCCCCAGGCCTGCGATCACGCATTCGCGCTGGGCTTCGGCAGACGCCACTTCCAGGGTCTGCGTGAAGTGCACGCGTTTCTCCTTGAAATATTCCTCGCAGGCCCGGCGCGTGCCCGAACCCTGTTCGCGTACCAGCAACGTATAGGCTTGCAGGTCCTGCAGGCTCAGCTGTTCGAACTGGCACAGCGGATGCTCGGGCGGGGCGACGGCGACGATCGGATTGTTGAGAAAAGGCATGAAGTCCAGGCCCATGTCCTGCGGGACCATCGACATGATGGTCACGTCGTCGCGGTTGTCGCTCAGGCGGCGGATCACTTGGGCGCGGTTGACCACCGTGAGCTGCAGATTGACCTCCGGGTGCAGGGTGCGGAAGGCGGCGAACAGATGGGGCGTGAAGTACTTGGCACTGGATTCGACCGCCAGCTTGAGCTGCCCCTGCAATGAGCCCTGCATGTCGGAGAGCTGCATGTCGAGGTTTTCCAGGCGGCCGAAGATGTCTCGGCTGGCCGCCTGCAGCGCCTGGGCTGCTTCGGTCAGATAGAGCTTCTTGCCCACGTAATCGAACAGTGGCTGACCGACCAGCTCTTCCAGCTGGCGAATCTGCAGGCTCACCGCTGGCTGGGTGAGTGACATTTCCTCAGCCGCACGACTATACGAGCGCAGATCGCAGACCTCGTTGAACACCTGCAATTGGCGCAATGTCAGGCGCATCAGTGACTTACGCATGTCCCGATCCCATGTTCAAACGATGATCAGCTAACTATAAGCTTTAGCTAATATGTAACCTAACAAAGATTGATTTTTATTAATCCTCGTACCGCGCTAGCTTGCAGAGGCGACCAGGAAACAACTGGTTACCCAAAGGGTCGGCCACGCACCGACCCGAATGGATTCATCGGTCGAGGAAATTCCAAGTGATAAAAAAGATCCTGATCGCCAACCGAGGTGAGATTGCCGTACGTATCGTACGAGCCTGCGCCGAAATGGGCATTCGTTCGGTCGCGATCTATTCCGAAGCCGATCGTCACGCGCTGCACGTCAAGCGCGCAGACGAAGCCCACAGCATCGGCGCCGAGCCCCTGGCCGGCTATTTGAACCCCCGCAAGCTGGTGAACCTGGCGGTTGAAACCGGCTGCGATGCCTTGCACCCGGGATATGGTTTTCTCTCCGAGAATGCCGAGTTGGCCGATATCTGCGCCGAGCGCGGGGTGAAGTTCATCGGGCCGTCGGCCGAGGTCATCCGCCGCATGGGCGACAAGACCGAAGCCCGGCGCAGCATGATCAAGGCGGGCGTGCCCGTCACGCCCGGCACCGAGGGCAACGTCGCCGACATCCACGAGGCGTTGGCCGAGGGGGAGCGCATTGGCTACCCGGTCATGCTCAAGGCCACCTCGGGCGGCGGTGGGCGAGGCATTCGCCGTTGCAACAGCCGTGAGGAACTGGAGCAGGCCTTTCCACGGGTGATTTCCGAAGCGACCAAGGCCTTTGGTTCGGCCGAGGTGTTCCTGGAAAAGTGCATCGTCAACCCCAAGCACATCGAGGCGCAGATCCTGGGTGACCGCTTTGGCAATGTGGTGCACCTGTTCGAACGCGACTGTTCAATCCAGCGACGCAACCAGAAGCTCATCGAGATCGCTCCCAGCCCGCAATTGACCCCCGAGCAGCGCGCCTACATCGGCGACCTGTCGGTGCGCGCGGCCAAGGCGGTCGGCTACGAGAACGCCGGTACCGTGGAGTTCCTGCTCGCCGAGGGCGAGGTGTATTTCATGGAGATGAATACCCGGGTGCAGGTGGAGCACACCATCACCGAGGAAATCACCGGTATCGACATCGTCCGCGAGCAGATCCGCATTGCTTCGGGTCTTGCCCTGTCGGTGAAGCAGGAAGACATCGTGCATCGCGGCTTTGCCCTGCAGTTCCGCATCAATGCCGAGGATCCGAAGAACAACTTCCTGCCCAGCTTCGGCAAGATCACCCGCTACTACGCCCCCGGCGGGCCGGGCGTGCGCACCGACACGGCGATCTACACCGGCTACACCATTCCGCCGTTCTACGATTCCATGTGCCTCAAACTGGTGGTCTGGGCCCTGACCTGGGAAGAGGCCATGGACCGCGGCCTGCGGGCGCTCGATGACATGCGCCTGCAAGGCATCAAGACCACGGCGGCCTACTACCAGGAAATCCTGCGCAACCCCGAGTTTCGCAGCGGCCAGTTCAATACCAGCTTCGTCGACAGCCATCCGGAGCTGACCCAGTACTCGATCAAGCGCAAACCCGAAGAGCTGGCCCTGGCCATCGCTGCCGCCATCGCCGCCCACGCCGGCCTGTGAGGAACACAACAATGTCCAATACTCCTGTTTCCAAGCGCATATTCGTGACCGACACCATCCTGCGCGACGCCCATCAGTCGTTGCTGGCGACCCGCATGCGCACCGAAGACATGCTGCCCATCTGCGACAAGCTCGACCGGGTCGGCTACTGGTCGCTGGAAGTGTGGGGCGGCGCCACCTTCGACGCCTGTGTGCGCTTCCTCAAGGAAGACCCGTGGGAGCGCCTGCGCAAACTGCGCCAGGCGCTGCCCAACACCCGTTTGCAGATGCTCCTGCGTGGGCAGAACCTGCTGGGCTACCGGCACTACAGCGACGATGTGGTCCGCGCCTTCGTGGCCAAGGCGGCCGACAACGGTATCGATGTGTTCCGCATCTTCGATGCAATGAACGACGTACGTAACCTGCGTGTGGCCATCGAGGCGGTGAAGGCGGCTGGCAAGCACGCCCAGGGCACGATCGCCTACACCACCAGCCCGGTGCACACCGTCGCCGCCTTCGTGGCCCAGGCCAAGCAGATGGAAGCCATGGGTTGCGACTCGGTGGCGATCAAGGACATGGCGGGCCTGTTGACGCCCTATGCGACCGGTGAGCTGGTCAGGGCCCTGAAGGCCGAGCAGTCGCTGCCGGTGTTCATCCACAGCCATGACACGGCCGGCCTCGCTGCGATGTGTCAGCTCAAGGCGGTGGAAAATGGCGCCGATCACATCGATACGGCCATCTCCAGCTTTGCTTGGGGCACCAGTCATCCGGGCACCGAGTCCATGGTCGCCGCGCTCAA
This sequence comes from Pseudomonas sp. RIT-PI-a, assembly GCF_001187875.1. Classification (NCBI taxonomy): domain Bacteria; kingdom Pseudomonadati; phylum Pseudomonadota; class Gammaproteobacteria; order Pseudomonadales; family Pseudomonadaceae; genus Pseudomonas; species Pseudomonas sp. RIT-PI-a. Next base: position 214,199 of record NZ_LGIR01000013.1, on the reverse strand, counting down.
GGGCAGCGAATTCGACACCGGCCTGAGCCTGGAGCTGCTGCAGGAGATCGGCCTGTATTTCTATGCGGTGCGCAAGAAGTACCACCAGTTCGAGAGCGAATTCACGGCGGTCGATACCCGCGTGCAGGTCAATCAGGTGCCCGGCGGCATGATTTCCAACCTGGCCAACCAGCTGAAAGAGCAGGGCGCGCTGAACCGTATGAACGAGGTGCTGGCCGAGATTCCCAAGGTGCGTGAGGACCTGGGCTTCCCGCCCCTGGTCACGCCTACCTCGCAGATCGTCGGTACCCAGGCGTTTTTCAACGTGTTGGCCGGCGAGCGCTACAAGACCATCACCAACGAAGTGAAGCTGTACCTGCAAGGCGGTTATGGCCAGGCGCCGGGCAAGGTCAACGAACAACTGCGGCGCCAGGCGATCGGCAGCGAGGAGGTCATCGACGTACGTCCCGCCGACCTGCTCAAGCCGGAGATGGACAAGCTGCGCAAGGAGATCGGCGAGCTGGCCCAGTCGGAGGAGGATGTACTGACGTTTGCGATGTTCCCCGACATCGGGCGCAAATTCCTCGAAGAGCGTGCCGCCGGCACGCTGGTGCCTGAAGTGCTATTGCCGATCCCCGAGGCAGGTGCCCAGGTTGCGCGCAGCGGTGAAGGGGTCCCTACCGAGTTCGTCATCGATGTGCACGGCGAAAGCTATCGAGTCGACATCACCGGCGTCGGGGTAAAGGCCGAAGGCAAGCGGCATTTCTACCTGTCCATCGACGGCATGCCTGAAGAGGTCGTGTTCGAACCCCTGAACGAGTTCGTCGGCGGCGGCATCGGCAAGCGCAAGCAGGCCAGCGAACCGGGTCATGTCAGCACTGCGATGCCCGGCAATATCGTCGACGTGCTGGTCAAGCAGGGCGATGCGGTCAAGGCCGGGCAGGCGGTGTTGATCACCGAGGCGATGAAGATGGAGACCGAGGTTCAGGCCGGTGTGGCCGGCAAGGTCGTGGCCATCCATGTGGCCAAAGGCGACCGCGTGAACCCCGGCGAGATATTGATCGAGATCGAGGGCTGACCTCGGGCTGCAAGGTTTTCCTCTGGGGGCCGGGTGGCCCCCTTTTTTTCAGTTATCCACAGGCGCTTTACGCACTTGCGCGAAACTGCTCCAACGACTTCACTTGCCCCGACGCCGGCTGGTTGTCCGCTGCCAGCCACCCTTCGAACGCGCCCTCGATCGCTGGCCATTCGCTGTCGGTGATGGAGAAGTACGCTGTGTCACGGTTGCGACCCTTGACCATCATGTGCTGACGGAACACGCCCTCCAGCTTGAAACCGACCCGTTCGGCGGCGCGACGCGAGCGTTTGTTGGCGTTGTCGCATTTCCATTCGACCCGGCGATAACCCTGGCTGAAGGCCAGCTTGAGCGCCAGGTAGATGGCTTCGGTGCCCTTGGGCGTGCGCTGCATGGAGGCGGCGAAGGCGACATGGCCGACTTCCAGGCGCCCGTGCGCCGGTACGATCGACATCAGGCTGAGGATGCCCTCGGCCTTGCCGGTGTGCTGGTCGACCACACAGAAGCCGAGCGGGTCATTGCTGATCGCATAGCCATCGAGCCAGATGTAGAACAGTTCCAGGTCGTTGAACGGGCCGTAGGGCAGGTAGTCCCACAGCTGCGCGTCGGACTGCGGCCCTTGCAGGGCTTCCCAGAGGTCTTCGCCATGGCGCTTGGGGTCGAGTTTCTCCAGGCGGATGTAGCGGCCATTCATAGTGGTCGCCACGGGTGCCTTGACAGGCTTCCAGTCGATTGCGGAGGTAGGCATGGCAGCTCCTAGAGTATCTTGCGAAATTGAATGAAGCCGGGTTGTTCGGCGACACGCTGGTACAAGCCGATGGCAGTGCCGTTGGTTTCATGAGTCAACCAATGCACCTTGACGCATCCGGCGGCCTTGGCGGTGGCGTAGACGTATTCGATCAACTGGCGACCCACGCCTGCGCCGCGTGCCGCATCGTCCACCAGCAGGTCCTGTAGATAGCAGGAATTTTCAATGGTCCAGCACGAGCGGTGATAGATGTAGTGGACCATACCGACCGCCACGCCGTCGCGCCAGGCGAGCGCGGCATTGATGGGTTCGGCCTCATCGAGCATGCGCTGCCAGGTGACCTGGGTCACGGCTTCGGGAATGTCGGTCTTGTAGAAACGCTGATAGGCCTGCCAGAGGCTCAGCCAGGTGGAATAGTCGGCAGCAGTGACAGGACGAATTGCAAGGTCGGACATGCTCGGGCTCCGGTGGTGGATGACTGCCATCTTGGCAGTTCGTCGTGTTGAACGCATCCATGTGCCCGTTCGGAAATTATCCACACAGGTATCCACAGGGTTATACCCCTGTTTATGCACAGCCTTATGCACAGATGAATCCAGTCATCTGGTTTTACATACAGTAAAATGGCTTGCGGTACGATCATTGGCTAGTTTCTGACCGGCACCCGTGAAGAACGTTGCAGTGAAGTTGTTCACAAAAGGGTAAGTGCGGCAGCGGTCGGTTTCGGCCAGCGCTTGCCGGCACGGCGGTGTATTAACTTTTATACTGGCTGATTGTTTTTCCTATCTGGACGCTTCCATGAGCTCGACTGTTTCTGTTGCCCCGCGACGCGCCCTGGGCGCGCCGTTGGTGGCGGTATCGCTGCTGGTGCTCGGCGCGGTGTTTCTCGCGGCCGTGGTGGGTACTCGGCAAGTACTGTTGTGGGTGGTCGGAGCCGCCCTGGGCCTGACGCTCTATCATGCGGCGTTCGGGTTCACCTCGGCCTGGCGGGTGTTCATCCGTGATCGCCGCGGGGCGGGGTTGCGGGCGCAAATGGTCATGCTTGCAGTGGCCGTGCTGCTGTTCTTCCCGGCATTGGGCGCGGGTAGCCTGTTCGGCCAGACGGTGGTGGGGCTGGTGGCGCCTGCCGGACTATCGGTGGTCTTCGGCGCCTTCATTTTCGGTATCGGCATGCAGCTGGGTGGCGGGTGCGCGTCGGGCACGCTGTTCACTGTCGGTGGTGGCAACGCGCGCATGCTGGTGACGCTGCTGTTCTTCATCTGCGGCTCGCTGATCGCCACGCACCATGTGGACTGGTGGTTCGCCTTGCCCTCGCTGCCGGCGATTTCGATCGTCAAGAGTCTCGGCGTGATCCCGGCGCTGGTGTTGAGCTTGGCTTTGTTCGCGGTGATCGCACTGGCCACGGTGAGCCTGGAGCGGCGTCGGCATGGGGATCTGGAAACGCCCGAAGCTAGCGCACAGCCCGGTTCGAACAGGTTCATCCGCGGGCCGTGGCCGCTGGTGTGGGGTGCGGTAGCGCTGGCGTTGCTGAACTTCGCGACACTGGCGTTGGCCGGGCGTCCATGGGGCATCACCTCGGCGTTCGCCTTGTGGGGCGCAAAAGTGGCCAGCGGGCTGGGGGTCGACGTGGGCAGCTGGGCGTTCTGGCAGGCCGCGGCCAATGCCAAGGCGCTGGCCGCGCCGGTGTGGGAGGACATCACCAGTGTCATGGACATTGGAATCGTGTTGGGTGCGTTGCTGGCGGCAGGTCTGGCAGGTCATTTCGCACCGAGCCTGAAGATCCCGCGCAGGTCACTGGTGGCTGCCGTGATCGGCGGGCTGCTGCTGGGCTATGGATCGCGTCTGGCGTATGGCTGCAACATCGGCGCGTACTTCAGCGGTATCGCATCCGGTAGCCTGCACGGCTGGCTATGGCTGGTCGCCGCGTTCATCGGCAACAGCGCTGGCGTTCGCTTGCGGCCATGGTTCTTCCCCGGCGAAGCGCGGGTGGAAAGGCTGACTGGCTGCTGAGTGACAGCAGCACCGCAGCACGTCCTTCGCAGCCAATGACCGCTCCTACGGGATCGTGCAAGCTTCGTAGGAGCGGTCCGTGGCCGCGAAGGGCGCGCCGCAGTTTGTCTGACGCACCGCAGCGCCTGTTTCGCGGCCGATGACCGCTCCTACGGCATGTGCGCAACCCTTGGAGAAGCGCGAAGGACGCGCTGCGGTTTCGATCAGGCCAGTTCGCCGCACAGGTCGAGTTCTACCAGGCGGCGGACTTCTTCCACCGGCAGGCCTGCACCAAGCAATGCGTGCAGCTTGCCCAGGGCCGTCTCGCGGGTCATGCCGCCGCCGGAGAGCACGCCTGCATCGCGCAGGCGGCTACCGGCTTCATACACGTCCAGTTCGACTCCGCCTTCCTGGCATTGCGTCAATGCCACCACCACGATGCCGCGCTCGTAGGCCGCTTGCAGCGTGTCGAGGAACGACGCATTGTCGGACGGCCCAGTGCCGCTGCCATAGCATTCGAGCAGCAAGGCCTGGACCCCACTGTCCAGAACGGCCTGCAACAGCGGCACGCCCAGGCCTGGATACAGCGGCACCACGCCGATGTTGGCTGGCTGGCGTGGCTGGCGGTAATCCAGCGCCTCGGGCAACGACGCAGCCCTGGCTGCGCCACCGGTGCGGCGCAGAGCGGCAAACGGATTGCGCCCCGAGCTGCGCACCTTCGCGCAGCGCGTCGGCGGCAGCAATGCGCCGTGGAAATGCAGGTGAACACCGGCCTCCAGGCCGCGGGCGAGGTCACCCAGGGCGCCGTTGACGTTCTCCCACGCGTCGCTGTCCGCTACCCCGGCCGGCAGCATGGACCCGGTGAACAGCACCGGTGCCTTGAGCCCCAAGAGCAGGAAACTCATCGCTGCCGCGCTGTACGCCAATGTGTCGGTGCCATGCAGAATCAATACGGCATCGCATCCCTGTTCATCCACCGCTTGCACCACGGCCTGGCGCAGACGCTGCCAATAGGCCGGCGTCATATTGGCGCTGTCGATCAGCGGCAGCAGCTCTTCGAAGCTCCATTTCGGCACCACCCGATCAGGCTGGGCGCCAAGCTGTTCACGCATGCGCGCTTCGAAGCCGGAAGCCGGAGCCAGGCCGTTGGCGCTGGCCTGCATGCCGATGGTCCCGCCGGTGTACAGCACCCGTACATGACGGGCAGGGGATGCGATGCTCATGCCGATGGCTCCTTAACGCTGGACGGGCTGGGCGGCCTGGGCCTTCTCGCTGGCGGCCGAAGGGTTCGGCACCGGCCAGGCCTTGGGATCCAGGTCGAGATCGGCGAACTGCCGGGCATCGAACACCGGTACCTTGATCCCGGCACTTCGCTGCGCATCATAGTCGCGCAACAGGCGCAGACCGATCTTGAACAGCATCGCCAGGGCGATCAGGTTGACGAAGGCCAGCAGGGTCATGGTGATGTCGGCGAAGGCAAACACTGTCTCCAGGTTTTCGATAGCGCCCCAGAAGATCAGCAACAGCACGATCGCGCGGTACACCAGCACGGCCTTGCGGTTGTCGCCGATGAGGAAGCGCAGGCTGTTCTCACCCAGATAGTAGTTGTAGAGGATCGAAGTGAACACGAACAGCGACAAGGCGACACTGATGAACACCCGGCCCCATTCACCCACCACGTTGGCCAGCGAATTCTGGGTCAGGGCAATGCCATCGCCTTCGAAGCCCGGCGTGTAGAAACCCGACAGCAGGATCACCAGCGCGGTACAGGTGCAGATCACGAAGGTGTCGAGGAAGACGCTGAACGCCTGCACCACGCCTTGGGCGACCGGGTGCTCGACCTGCGCCACCGCGGCCACGTTGGGCGCACTGCCCAGGCCCGCTTCGTTGGCGAACACGCCGCGTTTCACACCCATGACGATGGCGCTGCCGAGCAGGCCGCCGAACACCGGGTCCAGGCCGAAGGCGCTGCGCACGATCGTGGCGAGCATTTCCGGAACCTGGTCGAACTGCAGGACGATGACATACAGGCTGACGGCGATGTAAGCCAGGGTCTTGACCGGTACCAGTAGGTCGGCGACCGCCGCGATCCGCTTGATCCCGCCGAAGAACACCAGGCCCAGCAGCACGGCCAGGCCGACACCGGTCCAGGTGGTGGACAGGCCGAAGGCATCGTTCAGCGAACTGGTGACGGCGTGCGATTGCAGGCCGTTGAAGGCAAAACCGAAAGTCACCAGCAGCAACACCGCCATGACCATGCCCAGCCAGCGCTTGCCCAAGCCATGCTGGATGTAGAACGAAGGCCCGCCACGGTATTGACCGTCGGGGTCGCAGCGCTTGTAGGCCTGCGCCAGGGTACATTCGAAGAAGCTGCTGGCCATGCCCACCAGGGCGGTGACCCACATCCAGAACACCGCGCCCGGGCCACCCAGGGTCACGGCAATGCCGACACCTGCGATGTTACCGGCGCCGACTCGACCGGCCAGGCTGAGCATCAGCGCCTGGAACGAGCTGAGCTGGTCTGAACTGTTGCGCAGGCTGTCGCGGAACACACTGAACATGTGCAGGAAGTGGCGCAATTGGACGAAGCGCGAGCGCACGGTAAAATAGCCACCGAGGCCGACGATAAGCACGATCAGGACTTTTCCCGAGAGGAAGTCGTTGATGACTTCAAGCATGGGGGTTACCTCGTCAAGTTCAAAAGGGCGGCACTATACCCATAGGTGTAAGCCCGCGCAGCTTTTTGGTGCATAGGACTGGGCATATTCATCTTGTGGGATGTCTGACCCAGGGCGTTACAGCGGCACAAAAAAAGGGCTCCGAAATTGCTCTCGGAGCCCTCAAAAGGTGAGAGGTGTCTAGTCCCTCGACCTGGTGAGCGTACGGCCGGCTCAGGCCTTCAGGGGCACGAGGCGCGGCGCGATCATGTTTTCCGGGCGCAGGATGTCGGCCAGCATGGTGTCATCGAGCAGGCCCTCCTCACGTACCAGTTCCAGCACGCCGCGGCCTGTCTGCAGGGCGACGCGGGCGATGCGGGTGGCGTTTTCGTAACCGATGTAGGGGTTCAGCGCCGTGACCAGGCCGATGGAGTGTTCCACCAGCTCGCGGCAGCGCTGTTCGTTGGCGGTGATGCCGACGATGCAGTGTTCGCGCAGCATGTCCATGGTCCGCTGCAGCAGGCGGATGGAGTCGAAGATCTTGTAGGCGATCAGTGGCTCCATGACGTTGAGCTGCAACTGACCGCCCTCGGCGGCGATGGTCAGGGCCAGGTCGTTGCCCATGATCTCGAAGGCGCACATGTTGACGGCCTCGGGAATCACCGGATTGACCTTGCCCGGCATGATCGAGCTGCCTGGCTGGCGCGCCGGCAGGTTAATTTCGTTGATGCCGGTGCGTGGGCCGCTGGACAGCAGGCGCAGGTCGTTGCAGATCTTCGACAGTTTCACCGCAGTGCGCTTGAGCATCCCGGAGAACAGCACGAAGGCGCCCATGTCGGAGGTCGCCTCGATCAGGTCAGCGGCGGGCACCAGCGGCTGGCCGCTAATGGTGGCCAGGCGCGATACGGCCAGGGCCTGATAGCCCGGGTCGGCGTTGATGCCGGTACCGATGGCGGTGCCGCCCAGGTTCACCTCAGTCAACAGTTCCGGCGCCAGGCTGCGCAGGCGATTGAGGTCTTCGGTCAGCGTGGTGGCGAAGGCCTTGAATTCCTGGCCCAGGGTCATGGGTACGGCGTCCTGCAGCTGGGTACGGCCCATCTTCAGGACGTGGGCGAACTCCACGCCCTTGGCGGCGAACGCCTGGATGAGGCTGTCGAGGCTGGCCAGCAGGGCGTCGTGGCCCAGCAGCAGACCCAGGCGGATGGCGGTCGGGTAGGCGTCGTTAGTCGACTGCGCCATGTTCACGTCGTTGTTGGGGTGCAGGTACTGGTACTCGCCTTTCTGATGGCCCATGGCTTCCAGGGCGATGTTGGCGATCACCTCGTTGGCATTCATGTTGGTGGACGTACCGGCGCCACCCTGGATCATGTCGACCACGAACTGATCGTGGAAATCACCGCGCACCAGACGGGCGCACGCTTCACTGATTGCCGCATGCTTGGCGCTGTTGAGATGACCCAGCTGGTGGTTGGCATCGGCGGCCGCCTGCTTGACCATGGCCAGGGCCACGACGAGCTTGGGGTAGTGCGACAACGGCACGCCGGAGAGGCGGAAGTTGTGCACGGCACGCAGCGTTTGAATGCCGTAGTAGGCTTCAGCCGGGACTTCGAGAACGCCGAGCAGGTCTTTTTCAGTGCGCAGTGATGCAGCGGAGGACATGATAGAGAAAGTCTCTGTAGGGGCCCGGTAACCACCGGAATGCTGGCAATCCTAGGCCTGCAGAGAATTTCCGGCTAATGCTGATGCTTGCTGGGGTATGCAGAATCGGCATAATGGCGCATGTGACGTGCCAGGGCGATCCGGCGTATTCCAGTCATCCCGGTGTTGTCCGCTGACGCGGCTCGCGCCGCTGCTACAAGGGATCGCGTGGGCGCGTCTGGCCGTTGCACGCGGGTGAATTCATGAAACGAGAACCGACATGAACCTGGAAAGCAAATGGCTGGAGGACTTCAGCGCCCTGGCGGCCACCCGCAGCTTTTCGCAGGCGGCCGAGCGCCGCTTCGTTACCCAGCCAGCGTTCAGCCGCCGCATCCGCAGCCTGGAGGCGGCGCTGGGCCTGACTCTGGTGAACCGCTCGCGCACGCCGATCGAGTTGACCGAGGCCGGTCAGCTGTTTCTGGTCACGGCGCGCACGGTGGTCGATCAACTGGGTGAGGTGCTGCGTCATCTGCATCACCTGGAAGGCGGGCAGGGCGAAGTGATGCAGGTGGCCGCAGCGCATTCGCTCGCCTTGGGTTTCTTTCCCGGCTGGATCGCCAAGCTGCGCAACGAAGGCCTGCCCATCGCCACACGCCTGATTGCCACCAACGTCGGTGATGCGGTGCATGCGCTGCGCGAGGGCGGCTGCGATCTGATGCTGGCCTTCTACGATCCCGATTCGGCCATGCAGATGGACCCGGAGATATTTCCTTCGCTGCACCTGGGCACCACCGAGATGCTGCCCATATGCGCCAGCGACGCCCAGGGCCAACCGTTGTTCGACCTGGAAGGCGAGGGCAGCATCCCGCTGCTGGCCTACACCGCGGGGGCGTTTCTTGGGCGTTCGGTGAATCTGCTGCTGCGCCAGCGCAGCCTGCGCTACACCACGGTGTACGAAACCGCCATGGCCGACAGCCTGAAAAGCATGGCCCTGGAGGGGCTGGGGATCGCCTGGGTGCCACGCCTGAGCGTGCGCGCCGAGCTGGCCCGCGGCGAGCTGGTGGTGTGTGGCGGGCCACAGTGGCACGTGCCGCTGGAGATCCGCGCGTATCGCTGCGCGCTGGTGCGCAAGGCCAATGTCCGGCTGCTGTGGAAACGGCTGGAGGGTGCGGCGGCGGGCAATGCCTGACTCGAGTCGGCGGTGCTGCCTTCGCGGCCACTGGCCGCTCCTACGAAAAGCCATCGCGATTCCTGTAGGAGCGGCCAGTGGCCGCGAAGCATTCACCGCCAATTTCACTGACCTCAAAGTCAATAAAACCGTGCTCCGCAGCCATTTGACGACCGGTCAAGATGGCTGCAATAAATCTTCATTCTTACGGTATACTGCGCGGCCTTCGGCCGGTCTGCTCCGGCCATTATTCGTATAACAAGCCACGCCGGTCTTCCTGCGTGGCTTGTTGTTTTTTGACGCGCCCGCGGGCGCCCAAGAGAAGAGGCTCGACGATGAGTGCATTGGTTGGCGTGATCATGGGCTCCAAGTCCGTTTGGCCCACCCTTAGCCACACCGCCGATATGCTGGAAAAGCTCGGTATTCCCTTCGAGGTCAAGGTGGTTTCCGCCCACCGCACCCCGGACCTGCTGTTCCAGTATGCCGACGAGGCCGAAGGCCGCGGTATCGAGGTGATCATCGCCGGCGCCGGTGGCGCGGCGCATCTGCCTGGCATGTGCGCGGCCAAGACGCACCTGCCGGTGCTGGGCGTGCCGGTGCAGTCGTCCATGCTCTCGGGCGTCGACTCGCTGCTGTCCATCGTGCAGATGCCAGCTGGCATTCCGGTGGCGACGCTGGCCATCGGCAAGGCCGGCGCGATCAACGCCGCGCTGCTGTCGGCCAGTATCCTGGGCGCCAAGCACCCGCAGTTCCACGCTGCGCTGAAGACGTTCCGCGCCGAGCAGACAGACAACGTTCTGGACAATCCCGACCCGCGTCAGGCCTGAGGTTCTTTGATATGAAGATCGGTGTAATCGGTGGCGGCCAGCTGGGCCGCATGCTGGCCCTGGCCGGCACCCCCCTGGGGATGAATTTCGCTTTTCTGGACCCGGCCCCCGATGCCTGTGCCGCGCCTCTGGGCGAGCATCTGCGGGCCGACTACGGCGACCAGGATCATCTGCGCCAGTTGGCGGACGAGGTTGACCTGGTCACCTTCGAGTTCGAGAGCGTGCCCGCCGAGACGGTGGCCTTCCTGTCGCAGTTCGTCCCGGTGTACCCCAGTGCCGACGCGCTGCGCATCGCGCGCGATCGCTGGTTCGAGAAGAGCATGTTCAAGGACCTGGGCGTTCCCACGCCGACGTTCGCCGACATCCAGTCCCAGGCCGATCTCGACGCTGCGGTGGCCAGCATCGGCCTGCCTGCCGTCCTCAAGACCCGCACCCTGGGCTATGACGGCAAGGGCCAGAAGGTTCTGCGCAGCGCTGCTGACGTGGCCGGCACCTTCGCCGAGCTGGGCAGCGTGCCGTGCCTGCTCGAAGGCTTCGTACCCTTCACCGGCGAAGTGTCGCTGATCGCCGTGCGTGCCCGTGATGGCGAGACCCGCTTCTACCCCCTGGTGCACAACACCCACGAGACCGGCATCCTGCGCCTGTCGGTGGCCAGCACCGCACACCCCCTGCAGGGTCTGGCCGAAGATTACGCTGGCCGTGTGCTGGAGAAGCTCGACTACGTCGGCGTGCTGGCATTCGAATTCTTCGAAGTGGATGGCGGCCTCAAGGCCAACGAAATCGCGCCACGGGTGCACAACTCCGGGCACTGGACCATCGAAGGTGCCGAGTGCAGCCAGTTCGAGAACCACCTGCGGGCCGTGGCCGGTCTGCCCCTGGGCTCGACTGCCAAGGTCGGCGAGAGCGCCATGCTCAACTTCATCGGTGAGGTCCCGGCGGTAGCGCAGGTGGCTGCCATCGACGATTGCCATCTGCACCACTACGGCAAGGCGTTCAAGGTCGGCCGCAAGGTGGGTCATGCCACCGTGCGCAGTGCCGATCGCGCCACGTTGCAGCGCCAGATCGCCGAAGTGCAGGCCCTGATCGCGGGTTGAGGAACCATTGCCGACCCGCAACCCTCTGATGGCTGTACGCCAAGGCCGCTATCGAGCCCTGGCATCAAGCCTGTTCATATCAGAGGGAACATCATGGGAATCATTGGGACTATCTTCATCGGCTTGATCGTTGGTCTGCTGGCTCGTTTTCTGAAGCCTGGCGATGACAGCATGGGTTGGATCATGACCATTCTGCTGGGTATCGCCGGCTCCCTGGCCGCGACCTACGGTGGTCAGGCCCTGGGTATCTACCAGGCTGGCGAAGGTGCCGGTTTCCTCGGCGCCCTGGTCGGTGCGATCATCCTGCTGGTGATCTACGGCATGATCAGCAAGAAGCGCTGATCCACTGCGTTCGATGCCTGTGGCGACGCCACGGGTATCACGCCGCGGGTATTGCAGCCCCCCTCGAGTTCGCCTCGATGGGGGCTGCGTCGTATCCGGGCTGTGGGTAGAATGGCCGACCTTCCATTCTGGGCCCTGCCATGCGCCGATTTCTCCTGCTCTGCCTCGTATTCGCTGCAGCCACTGCGCACGCTGAATTGCCGGAAACCGACTGGCTGCAACTGATGCCCAAGGCCGATCAGGAGGCGTTGGAGCGGATGCCCGAAATCGACCACGACTCGCCCGAGGCGCAGGGCACCTTCACCGAAAAGGGCGGAATGAAGCAGGCCAAGGGTCTGCCCGCCGTGATGTATTCCACCAAGACGGTGGCGGCCATGAACGGCAAGGACATCCGCATCGGCGGCTACCCTGTTCCGCTGGAAAGCGATGCCAAGGGCAACAGCACGCTGTTCTTCCTGGTGCCGTATCCGGGCGCCTGCATCCACGTGCCGCCACCGCCGCCGAACCAGTTGATCCTGGTGCGCTACCCCAAGGGCTTGAAACTGGCCGATATCTACACGCCGTTGTGGGTGACGGGCAAGGTCAAGGTGGAGAAGGTCAGCAATGACCTGGCCGATGCGGCCTATGCGCTGGATGCGCAGAAGGTGAGGGTGGTGAAGGAGTCGGATTTGTGAGTTTGTGAGTTTGTGAGTTTGTGAGGTTATGAAGTTGCAGGTCTGGCCTCTTCGCGGGTAGAACCCGCTCCCACAGGTCAACGTGATTACCTGTGGGAGCGGGTTCTACCCGCGAAGAGGCCAGACCTGCCTGCGAAGATCACAGCTGTGAAGCAGTAAACCTCACACCCATGGCACAGGCTGTGCCTGGCGCCAGTGTGACCACGTCGTCCCAGACGTTCGCCGTCTCGATGCACAGCATGCCCTGCCAGCCGTCGTCTGCCATGTCCGGCAAGGCTGCAGCCCGTGCGGTCCATGGGTTCCACACCACTGCACTGCGAGAGCCGGTGGAGGCGAGGGTTACCCGACGCTGCCAGCCCGGGTCGACGAAGCTCAGCTGCGCCGGAGTATTCAGGTAGATCCGGTCGGTCTCGCCGGCAAACCCGAGCACACCGGCCTGCTGGCGAGGCTGCCAGTCGTCCAGGGTTTCGATGTAGGTCAGGCCGCCCAGGCACTCGACCGTGGCCTGGCGCACGTCGCTGACGGCGAAGTAACTGTGCAGCGCCTGACTCAGGGTCACGGGATGGTCGTCCAGATTGCGGCTGTGCAAGGTGATCTCCAGGGTCTCCCCGAGCACCACGCACAGCTTGACCTCGACCTTGTGCGGCCATCCCGGCAGTTCGCCGCGAGCGGCCTGCGGTACGCTCAATTCGACCTTGATGCCCGATTCGAGCTGGTCGATGCCCAGCAACTCCCAGTCCACCGTCCGCACCAGGCCGTGAGCGGGCGCTTCGTCGGTGGCGGTACGCATGGCCTGCACCGACTCGGGGTTGCGGGCCAGATTGCCGAACCACGGCCAGCACACCGGCACGCCGGTGCGAACGGCCTTGCCCGATTTGTAGAAGGCAGCGGGGTTGGGCCAGATCAGCGGCTGCTGGCCGTGGCGCTGGTAGCTGATCACCTGGGCGCCTTGCTGCGCGATCAGCAGCTCGGCCTGATCGGTGCTGATGCGCCAGCAATTGAGTTCATCGAGCTTGACCGATTCGACCTGCGGCTCAGACATGTAGAGTTCTCGCTATGGGTTCAAAAAGTCGGGTGACGCGCTGTGGGTTCATCAGCGCCGCGGCGGCACCGCGCGGGTGCGACCGCTGCCGTCGATGGCGACGAACACGAACACGGCCTCGGTGACCTTGCGCCATTCGCTGGACAGCGGATCGTCGCTCCATACCTCGACCATCATCTGGATCGAGCTGCGGCCGATCTCCAGGGTCTGGGTATAGAAGGACAACTGCGCACCGACAGCGACCGGGACCAGGAAGGCCATGCGATCGATGGCCACCGTCGCTACGCGCCCTCCGGCGACCTTGCTGGCCATGGCCGTGCCGGCCAGGTCCATCTGGGCAACCAGCCAGCCGCCGAAAATATCGCCGAAGCCGTTGGTTTCGCGCGGCAGCGCGGTGATCTGCAAGGCCAGGTCGCCTTGGGGAATGGGATCTTCTTGTTCGAGTTCAATCATGCCGGGGGGGCCTCTGACCCGTGACGCTTTATTGGAGTGGCGCATCGATCGTCGCCAATGACAAAAGCCTACACGGCTTTTCTTTCAACTGGCGCACACAGGGTACCTCTGCGAAATCGGCTACAACGCTAGCTGCGCTTTCGCACAAAACCCTTCAATAACGCCCAGTATATAGGCGCAGAACCGCTATAACGACCGTTCGCTGTTCAATTACTGCGTTTGCCAATACAGGCCATGTGCTTTTTCTAGCAATTTGCTATCGTGCTTGCACTGCCAAACCCTAAACAGCAACAAAGCTGTGGATTTGTATATAAGAGAACATCAAATGACCGCCGCGCCTTCGAGTATCGCTCCGCCTTCGCGTCCGCTGACCCGCAGTGATTACAAGACACTTTCGTTGTCCGCCTTGGGCGGTGCACTTGAGTTCTATGACTTCATCATCTTCGTATTCTTCGCCGCCGTGGTGGGCAAGTTGTTCTTCCCCGCCGACATGCCCGAGTGGCTGCGGCTGATGCAGACCTTCGGCATCTTCGCCGCCGGTTACCTGGCGCGTCCGCTGGGCGGCATCATCATGGCGCACTTCGGCGACCTGCTGGGGCGCAAGAAGATGTTTACCTTGAGCATCTTCATGATGGCCGTGCCGACCCTGATCATGGGTCTGCTGCCGACGTACGCGCAGATCGGCATCTTCGCGCCGATCCTGCTGTTGCTGATGCGCGTGATCCAGGGAGCGGCCATCGGCGGTGGAGTGCCTGGGGCCTGGGGATTCGTTTCCGAGCACGTGCCGGGGCGCAACGTCGGCTATGCCTGCGGCACGCTGACCTGCGGCCTGACCAGCGGGATCCTGCTGGGGTCGCTGATGGCCACGGCCATCAACAGCATCTATACCCCGGCCGAGGTGTCGGATTACGCCTGGCGGATCCCGTTCCTGATTGGCGGTGTATTCGGTCTGGCGTCGGTGTACCTGCGTCGCTGGCTGCATGAAACTCCGGTCTTCGCCGAGCTGCAGCAACGCAAGGCACTGGCCGCCGAAGTGCCGCTGCGCACGGTGCTGCGCGACCATCGCGGGGCGGTGGCCATCTCCATGCTGCTGACCTGGTTGCTGTCGGCGGGGATCATCGTGGTCATCCTGATGACCCCGACCATCCTGCAGACCCTCTACGGGTTCACCCCCAAGCAGTCGCTGCAGGCCAACAGCCTGGCGATCGTGTTCCTCAGCCTGGGCTGCATCGGCTCGGGCGCGCTGGCCGACCGCTTCGGCGCCGGCAAGGTGTTCGTGTTCGGCAGCCTGGCGCTGCTGGCCACCTCGTGGACCCTGTTCCACAGCCTGCACGATCACCCCGATTGGCTGTTCCCGCTGTATGCGGTGACGGGCCTGTGCGTGGGCGTGATCGGCGCGGTGCCGTACGTGATGGTCAAGGCCTTCCCGGCCGTGGTGCGGTTCTCCGGCCTGTCGTTCTCGTACAACGTGGCCTATGCCATCTTCGGTGGCCTGACGCCGATGGCGGTTACCCTGCTGATGAAATCCAACCCGATGGGTCCGGCCTACTATGTGGCAGCGATCTGCGTGATCGGCTTCGTGTGCGGGCTTTACCTGATGGCCAAGAAGCGCTGATTCCTACGGCCCCGTTCGCCGGTTCTACCGGCGAACGGGGTCCCGCCGGGGATGATGGCCATTCATCCTACTGTCACAATCCTTTCATAGAGTGTTCGCACGGCCCACCGATACTGAGCGCCGATTCAACACCCTTTTCTGGATTTGCTAGGAGCAAGGCATGAAACTCACGCGTTTGATGGCCGCCATGACCTTTGTCGCTGCTGGCGTTGCCACGGCCAATGCGGTAGCCGCCGTCGACCCTTCCATCCCTGCCTACGTCAAGACCACCGGCGTGTCGGGCAACCTGTCCAGTGTCGGCTCCGATACCCTGGCCAACCTGATGACCTTGTGGGCCGAGAACTACAAGAAGGAATACCCCAACGTCAACATCCAGATCCAGGCAGCAGGCTCGGCCACCGCGCCCACGGCGCTGATCGAGGGCACCGCCAACCTGGGTCCGATGAGCCGCAAGATGAAGGACACCGAAATGGCGGCCTTCGAACAGAAATACGGCTACAAGCCCACCGCCATTCCCGTAGCCGTCGACGCCCTGGCCGTGTTCGTGCACAAGGACAACCCGATCCAGCACCTGACCATGGAGCAGGTCGACGCCGTGTTCTCGTCCACCCGCCTGTGCGGCGCCAAGGCCGATGTGAAAACCTGGGGCGACCTGGGCGTGACCGGCGACCTGGCCAACAAGCCGGTGCAGCTGTTCGGTCGCAACTCGGTGTCCGGCACCTACGGCTACTTCAAGGAAGAAGCCCTGTGCAAAGGTGACTACAAGCCCAACGTGAACGAACAGCCAGGCTCGGCTTCGGTGGTGCAGTCGATCAGCAGTTCGCTGAACGGCATCGGTTACTCGGGCATCGGCTACAAGACAGCCAGCGTGAAGACCGTGCCGCTGGCCAAGAAGGGCAGCAGCGAGTTCATCGAAGACACCGAAGAGAACGCCCTGAACGGCAAGTACCCGTTGTCGCGCTTTCTCTATGTGTACGTGAACAAGGCGCCCAACAAGCCGCTGGCACCGCTGGAGGCCGAGTTCGTCAAGCTGATGCTGTCCAAGCAGGGCCAGGAAGTCGTGGTCAAGGATGGCTACATTCCCCTGCCCGCCAAGGTCGCTGCCAAGGCATTGGCCGACCTGGGCCTGAAGGAAGGGGCCGACGTCGCCAAGCAGTGATCGACACCCTGACTTCGTAGGAGCGGTCTGTGGCCGCGAAAAGCGCGCCGCCGTGAAACCTGATGTACCGCGGTGACCGTTTCGCGGCCACGGACCGCTCCTACGGGATTAACCTACATCTATTCGCCGACGGCCCTGTGCCGGACGGCGATTTTGTCGCGTCACCTCATTGTCATGTTTCTGTCATACAGGATCGCTAGGGTGTGCGCATGAACGATCTGGCCAATTCCCCGATGACCCCGACTTCTCCACCCAAGCGCATCGATTTCAACACCCCCGAGATGCAACGCAAGCGGCGCATTCGCGCGCTCAAGGATCGCTTCACGCGTTGGTACGTCCTGGTGGGTGGCTTGGCCGTGCTGGCGGCGATCACGCTGATCTTCTTCTTCCTCGCCTATGTAGTCGTGCCGCTGTTCAAGGGCGCCGACCTGACCGTGGAGCCGACACTGCATCCGGCCTGGCTGCAGGACGCCGGTAAACCGCTGGTGTACGCGCTCGAGGAGCAGAACGAGGCGGGCATGCGCGTTTCGGAGCAGGGGGTCGCGCTGTTCTTCAACGCCCAGACGGGCGAAGAGCTGTCGCGCACATCGTTACCCATTCCAGCCGGCGTGACCGTGACTGCCAGCGCCAAGGACCAGCCCGGTACCCCGTTGGTGGTACTGGGCCTGTCCAACGGCCAGGCCCTGGTGTTTCGCCACACCTACCGGGTGACCTACCCGGGCGGCAACAAGACCATCACGCCGGCGATCGAATACCCCTATGGCGATGCCCCCATCGCGCTCGACCCCCAGGGCCGCGCCCTGGAGCGGGTCAGTCTCAATGCCAGCGACGCCAGCCTGATTCTGGCCGGCTCGACCGGCGACCAGCTCAACGTGCTGCAGCTCACCCGCGAAGAAAGCATGATGACCGGCGAGGTCACCAACGAGCAGAAGCGCATCGAGCTGCCGCAGATGAACCAGGCGGTGAAGGCGATCTTCATCGACCCGCGCCAGCAGTGGCTGTACGTGATCAACGGACGCGCCCAGGCGGATGTCTTCAGCCTGCGTGACCGCAGCATGAACGGCCGCTACAAGCTCAGCGAGAACGCCGACACCCAGATCACCGCCAGCGCGCAACTGGTCGGCGGCATTTCGCTGATCATCGGCGACTCCAAGGGCGGCCTGGCGCAATGGTTCATGGCTCGCGACGAGGACGGCGAGCCGCGCCTCAAGCAGATCCGTACGTTCCAGATGGGCCACTCGCCGATCGTGCAGATCAGCTCCGAACAGCGTCGCAAGGGCTTTACCGCCCTGGACGCTTCGGGCCAGCTGGGCGTTTTCCACAGCACCGCCCACCGTACGCTGCTGGTCGAGCAGGTGGTCGACGGTCCCGGTATCTACGCCTTGTCGCCACGGGCCAACAGGCTCATGGTCGAAGCCAACGGCGCATTGCAGCCGTTGAGCCTGCACAACCCGCATCCGGAAGTGTCGTGGAGCTCGATGTGGAGCAAGGTCTGGTACGAGAACTACGACAAGCCCGCCTACGTCTGGCAGTCGACGGCGGCCAACACCGATTTCGAGCCCAAGATGAGCCTGGCGCCGTTGACCTTCGGTACCTTGAAGGCCGCGTTCTACGCGATGCTGCTCGCCGCGCCACTGGCCATCGCCGCCGCGATCTACACCGCCTACTTCATGGCTCCGGGCATGCGTCGCAAGGTCAAGCCAGTCATCGAGCTGATGGAAGCCATGCCCACGGTGATCCTCGGCTTCTTCGCCGGCCTGTTTCTGGCACCCTATGTGGAAGGCCATCTGCCGGGTATCTTCAGCCTGCTTCTGCTCACGCCGCTGGGCATCCTGAGTGCAGGCTTTCTGGTCAGTCGTCTGCCCGAGTCGATTCGCCTGCGCATCCCGGATGGTTGGGAAAGTGCGATCTTGATCCCGGTGATCCTGCTGGTGGGCTGGTTCGCGCTGTACATGAGCCCGTTCCTGGAAACCTGGTGGTTCGGCGGCGACATGCGCCTGTGGATCAGCAATGACCTGGGCATCACCTACGATCAGCGCAACGCGCTGGTAGTGGGCCTGGCCATGGGTTTCGCGGTCATTCCCAACATCTATTCGATTGCCGAGGACGCCGTGTTCAGCGTGCCGCGCGGCTTGACCCTGGGCTCGCTGGCGCTGGGCGCCACGCCGTGGCAGACATTGACGCGCGTGGTGATCCTGACCGCCAGCCCGGGCATCTTCTCGGCGTTGATGATCGGCATGGGCCGGGCCGTGGGCGAAACCATGATCGTGCTGATGGCCACCGGCAACACGCCGGTCATGGAAATGAACCTGTTCGAAGGACTGCGCACCCTGGCCGCCAACGTGGCGGTGGAAATGCCCGAGTCGGAAGTGGGCGGCAGCCATTACCGGGTGCTGTTCCTCTCGGCGCTGGTGTTGCTGTTGTTCACCTTCGTCATGAACACCGCGGCCGAGCTGATTCGTCAGCGCCTGCGCAAGAAATATTCATCGCTTTGAGAAAAGGTAGCCGGCTGTGAAGCAGAATTCCCTGAAAGGCTGGTTCAAGAGCGGCTCGCCCGGTGTCTGGATCAGCGGTGGCGCCGTGTCCATCGCGGTCATCATGACGCTGGGCCTGCTGGCCGTGATCGCCGTGCGCGGTCTGGCGCACTTCTGGCCGGCAGACCTGGTCCACGCCAGCTACAACGTGCCGGGGATGGCCAATCATCTGGTCATCGGCGAGATCGTGCAGAGGGAAGAAGTACCGCGCGAACGTCTGAAAAGCGCTGGCCTGCCGGTGCCGGACGATGGTCCCGAGTTCATGACCCGGGAGCTGGTCAAGGTCGGCAACCGCGATATCAACGGCGCCGATTTCACCTGGATCGTCGGTGATTGGCTGACCGAACAGAGCACCCCACCCGAACTGCTGGCGCTGGAACGTCGCGAGTGGGGCAATTTCTACGGTTATCTGGTCAACATCAAGGAGCAGGGCAAGGTCGTGGCCGAGGGTGAGGGTGCCTGGCCGGAGCTGCAAAGCCGCATCTTGCGGGTCAGCGACCTGGCGGACGCACTCGGCCGACTGGAAAAATCCGACATCGGCAAGGTCAACGCCGGGCTCGAAAGGCTGCGCCTGCAAAGCCGTCGCCTGGAGCTCGAAGGCCAGCTCAACCCCGCCGCTCAGGCCGACATGGACGCCGAGCGTGCCGAGCTCGATGCGCGCTACAAGGACATCGAAACCCGCCTCGGTGCGCTGCATGCCCAGGTCAACCGCGACAGCATCACGGTGCGCAACGCCAACGGCAAGGAAATCGAGGTCCAACTGGGCCAGATCGTCCACGCCTATCAGCCCAATGCCATGAGCACGCTGACCAAGTTGGGTTTCTACTTCAACAAGATGTGGGAATTCCTCAGCGACGATCCCCGTGAAGCCAACACCGAAGGCGGGATCTTCCCGGCTATTTTCGGCACGGTGATGATGACCCTGATCATGGCGGTCATCGTCACGCCATTTGGCGTGCTGGCGGCGGTCTATCTGCGCGAATACGCGAAACAGAATACCGTCACCCGGCTGATTCGCATCGCGGTGAACAACCTGGCCGGTGTGCCGGCCATCGTCTATGGCGTGTTCGGCCTGGGTTTCTTCGTCTATGTGCTGGGCGGCTCGCTCGATCGGCTGTTCTTTCCCGAAGCGCTGCCGGCGCCGACCTTCGGAACGCCGGGGCTGCTATGGGCGTCGCTGACCCTGGCGTTGCTAGCGGTGCCAGTGGTGATCGTGGCCACCGAAGAGGGCCTGGCGCGGATTCCGCGGACCGTGCGCGAAGGCTCCCTGGCCCTGGGTGCGACCAAGGCGGAAACCCTGTGGAAGATCGTCCTGCCCATGGCGAGCCCGGCGATGATGACCGGCATGATCCTGGCGGTGGCCCGTGCCGCCGGCGAGGTGGCCCCGCTGATGCTGGTGGGCGTGGTCAAGCTGGCGCCGTCGCTGCCGCTGGACGGCAACTACCCGTACCTGCACCTGGACCAGAAGATCATGCACCTGGGCTTTCATATCTACGACGTCGGCTTCCAGAGCCCCAACGTCGAGGCGGCGCGACCGCTGGTGTATGCCACCGCATTGTTGCTGGTGCTGGTGATCGCTACGCTGAACCTGTCGGCGGTCTGGATTCGCAACCATTTGCGCGAGAAGTACAAGGCGCTGGACAGTTGAGTGCGCTCACCCGCACCTCACATTTGCAGCGCGAACCGAATTTGACAGCCTTTGGAGTCTGCCATGCAGCATGAAAACCCATCCCATGGCATCAACCTGTCGGCCTTGGGGCGCGACAAGCAGAGCCTGAACCTGGCCAAGGAGACCGTGGCCATCGAAGTGCCCGGCCTGAGCCTGTTCTACGGCGACAAGCAAGCGCTGTTCGACATCGCCATGAACATCCCCAAACAGCGCGTGACCGCGTTCATCGGTCCTTCGGGCTGCGGCAAGTCGACCCTGCTGCGCACCTTCAACCGAATGAACGACCTGGTCGACGGCTGCCGCGTGCAGGGCGCGATCAACCTCTATGGCAACGACATCTATCGCAAGGGCGAAGACGTCGCCGAACTGCGTCGCCGCGTCGGCATGGTGTTTCAGAAGCCCAATCCGTTTCCCAAGACCATCTACGAAAACGTGGTCTACGGCCTGCGCATCCAGGGCATCAACAAGAAGCGCATCCTCGACGAAGCGGTCGAATGGGCACTCAGGGGCGCGGCGCTGTGGGACGAGGTCAAGGACCGCCTGCACGAGTCCGCCCTGGGCCTGTCCGGCGGCCAGCAGCAACGTCTGGTAATCGCCCGCACCATCGCCGTGGAGCCCGAGGTCTTGCTGCTCGACGAGCCCTGCTCGGCACTCGATCCGATCTCCACGCTCAAGGTCGAGGAATTGATCTACGAGCTCAAGTCCAAGTACACCATCGTCATCGTCACCCACAACATGCAGCAGGCGGCACGGGTGTCCGACTACACGGCGTTCATGTACATGGGCAAGCTGGTGGAGTTCGGCGACACCGACACACTGTTCACCAACCCGGCCAAGAAGCAGACCGAAGACTACATCACCGGTCGCTACGGCTAGGGCTTCGCCGCCGTTGCTGGCATCATCCCGAGCGGACGCACCAAGGATTCGACCCATGATCAGTAAAGAAGGCCTCACCCATCACATCTCGCAGCAGTTCAACGCCGAACTGGAGGAGGTGCGCAGCCACCTGCTGGCCATGGGCGGGCTGGTCGAGAAGCAAGTCAACGACGCGGTCACCGCGCTGATCGAGGCCGACTCCGGCCTGGCCCAGCAGGTGCGCGAGGTCGACGAGCAGATCAACCAGATGGAACGCAACATCGACGAGGAATGCCTGCGCATTCTGGCGCGGCGACAGCCGGCGGCCTCGGACCTGCGGCTGATCATCAGCATTTCCAAATCGGTGATCGACCTGGAGCGCATCGGCGACGAATCCACCAAGATCGCCCGCCGGGCCATTCAGCTGTGCGAGGAGGGCGAGTCGCCCCGTGGCTACGTCGAGGTGCGCCACATCGGCGACCAGGTGCGCATCATGGTGCGCGACGCGCTCGACGCCTTCGCCCGCTTCGACGCCGACCTGGCCCTGTCGGTGGCCCAGTACGACAAGACCATCGATCGCGAGTACAAGACCGCCCTGCGCGAGCTGGTCACCTACATGATGGAAGACCCGCGCTCCATTTCCCGCGTGCTCAACGTGATCTGGGTACTGCGCTCGCTGGAGCGCATCGGCGACCATGCGCGCAACATCTCCGAACTGGTGATTTACCTGGTCCGCGGCACCGATGTTCGGCACATGGGCCTCAAGCGCATGAAGCAGGAAGTCGAAGGCACCCTCGACAGCGCTAATGTTCTGGACCAACCTGACGATAAGTAAGAGGGTCCGACACGAACGCCCGGCCTTTGCCGGGCGTTTTTCGTTGTGGGGCGAAGCGAGGCAGCCGTGTGGCCAGCCCCGCCGAACGGCACGTGGCCTTCGGCGAGTGGCGATGCCTGCGCGGTTTTCAGGAGCGGTCGATGAGCAAGATCAGTGTGCTGGTAGTGGATGATGCGCCGTTCATTCGCGACCTGGTGAAGAAATGCCTGCGCAATGCCTTTCCCGGCATCGTCGTCGAGGACGCAGTGAACGGCCGCAAGGCGCAGTCGCTGATGATGCACAACAGCTACGACATGGTGCTGTGCGACTGGGAAATGCCGGAAATGTCCGGCCTTGAACTGCTGACCTGGACCCGCGAGCAGGAAAACACCAAGACCTTGCCCTTCATCATGGTGACCAGCCGTGGCGACAAGGAAAACGTCGTGCAGGCGATCCAGGCTGGCGTGTCGGACTATATCGGCAAGCCGTTCACCAATGAGCAGCTGATGACCAAGGTCAAGAAGGCCCTGGCCAAGGTCGGCAAGCTGCAGGCGCTGGCAGCCGGTGCACCGACGCGCCAACAGGCCGCCTCGGCCTTTGCCAACGATTCGCTGAGTGCGCTGACCTCGGGCCGCGCCGAGCCTGCGCGACCTGTAGCCCCCGCGCCTCGGCCGGCCGCCGCTGCAACACCGGCCAGTGCGCCAGCTCCAGGCGCGCGAGCCACCGCGCCCATGGGGCGTGGACAAGGCCAACTGCGCCTGCCCGGCGGCAGCCAGCAGTGCGTGATCAAGGCCCTGAGCCTCAAGGAGGCGTTGCTGGTCGTACGGCGCACCGACACGCTGCCTCAGGTGCTGGAACTGGCGGTGCTCGATCTGGAGCAGGGCGAAAATGCCGAGGTGGCGCGTCTCAACGGCTATCTGCACGCCGTGGCCGCGTTCGAGCCCAAGCCCGACAGCGACTGGCTGCAGCTGACCTTCCGTTTTCTCGACCAGGATGCGCAGAAACTCGACTACGTCTCGCGCCTGATCGCCCGGGGCTCGGTGCAGAAACATTTCGTGCCAGGCGCCTGACAGGTGGCACATTGCCGCTCTGCAGATACCTGCTAATCTTGGCGCACGTTCCCCTTCAGACATCGTCCCCATGGTCTATCGCCTCCTGCTGATCTGCGGCCTGCTCGCGGCCGCTCCCATGGCTCAGGCCGCGACCGTCTACAAGTTCACCAATGCCGATGGCGTCACCTCCTACACCGACCGGCCCGTGCCCGGCGCACGGGTCTTCGTGATGCGCGAGCGCATCGTCGAGCGGATCGACCGGCAGGTTCGTCTGGAAGTGAAGAAAGGCAAGGGCAGCGCCAACTTCATGGTGCGCAACGATCTGTACGCACCCGTCGAGGTCGAGCTGAAACTGAGCAAGTTGCGCAACGTGCAGGGTCTGCCGCCCAGCAGCATCCGCCGCGTCGTGCCAGCGCGCAGCAGCGTCAGCCTGGTGACACTGACGGCCCAGCAGGTCGGCAAGCCGCTGGGCTATGCCCAGACCCTGGTGTCCTCCATCGGCGACCCGCAGGGCGAGGCGCATGGCTACCGCTACCCCTTCCCCTGGCGCGGCGGACCCTTCCGCCTGACCCAGGGGCCCAATGGCACCTATAGCCATTTCGGCGCCAAAGGGCGCTACGCCATGGACATCGCCATGCCCGAAGGCACGCCGATCATCGCAGCGCGCGGCGGTACGGTGATCAAGGTGGAAAATAACCAGAACAACCGCGGCGACAACCCGTCGGGCAACTTCGTGCGCATCCTCCACGAGGACGGCACCATGGGTGTCTATCTGCACCTGATGCGCGGTTCGGTGAGCGTCAAGGAAGGGCAACAGGTCAGCGTCGGCTCGGCGCTGGCGCGCTCGGGCAACACAGGCAACAGCACCGGCCCGCACCTGCACTTCGTGGTGCAGCGCAACGTCGGCCTGGCGCTGGAGTCGATTCCCTACCAGTTCGACCGGCCACTGGGCGTACTGCCCAACTTCGCCGTCGGCGGCCAGTAACCCCCTTGCAGCAACCTCCCCCCTGTGAGAGCGGGTTCTACCCGCGAAGAGGCCATCGAGCCCACTGCACACCGTGATCCCCGACGCCCCCCTGTGGGAGCGGGTTCTACCCGCGAATGGGCCATCAAACCCACTGCACATCCCAACGCCCCACTCGCAGGCAGCACTGACCTGCCACAACTCACTCGATCTTGAGCACCTTGGCCAAGATGATCTTGGGCCCCTTCATCTTCTTGATGATGATGCGCAGGCCTTCTACCTCCAGCAGCTCCTCTTCCTCGGGCACCCGCTTGAGGGTCTCGTAGATCAAACCCGCCAGGGTTTCCGCCTCAATGTGATCCAGGTCCACCCCCAGCAGCCGCTCGACCTTGAACAGCGGCGTATCGCCCCGCACCAGCAGCTTCCCGGGTTGATAGGCCAGAATGCCGCGCTCGGCCTTGCGGTGTTCGTCCTGGATGTCGCCGACCAGCACTTCCAGCACGTCTTCCATGGTCAGGTAACCGATGATCTTGCCATCGGCCTCCTCGACCAGCGCAAAGTGCGCGCCGCCCTTGCGGAACTGCTCCAGCAGACGCGACAACGGCATGTGCCGCGACACCCGTTCCAGAGGACGGGTCAGCTCGGCCAGGTTGAACGACTCGGGCAGGTGGTCGAGCGCCGCCAGTTCCAGCAGCAGATCCTTGATGTGTAGCAGGCCGACGAACTCTTCGCGCTCGGTGTCGTACACCGGATAGCGGCTGAACTTGTGGCGACGAAACATCGCCAGGATTTCCTTGAGCGGCGCGTTGAATTCCAGGCTCACCAGGTCTTCGCGCGAGTTGGCCCAATCGACCACCTCCAGTTCACCCATCTCCACTGCCGAGGCCAGTACGCGCATGCCTTGGTCACTGGGGTCTTGGCCACGGCTTGAGTGCAGGATCAGCTTGAGCTCGTCGCGGCTGTAATGGTGCTCGTGGTGCGGGCCGGGTTCGCCCTGACCGGCAATGCGCAGAATGCCGTTGGCACTGGCATTGAGCAGGTAGATGGCCGGGTACATGGCCCAGTAGAACAGGTACAGCGGCACCGCCGTCCACATCGACAGCAGCTCTGGCTTGCGGATCGCCCAGGACTTGGGTGCCAGCTCGCCAACCACGATGTGCAGGTACGAGATAACGAAGAAGGCGCTGAAGAACGACACGCCCTTGATGACTTCCGGCGACTGCACGCCGACGGCGCCCAGCAACGGTTCGAGGATGTGTGCGAACGCCGGTTCACCGACCCAGCCCAGGCCCAGCGAGGCCAGGGTGATACCCAGCTGGCAGGCGGAAAGGTAGGCATCGAGCTGGCTGTGGACCGTGCGCAGAATGCTGCCACGCCATCCATGCTTCTTGGCGATGGCCTCTACCCGGGTCGAGCGCAGCTTGACCATGGCGAACTCGGCGGCTACGAAGAAGCCGTTGAGCAAGACCAGGAACAGAGCGAAAAGAATCATGCCGAAGTCGGCGAACAGTGACGAAAGGGAGATGCCTGTGGAAGGGTCCATGGTGGCGTTTTACGGTGTCCGTGTGCTGGGGGGGAATGAGGCGATACCCAGGGTGGGTAATGTGTTTGGCAATGTAACGGCTGGACGGGCCCTTGCCTAGGGGGTGTGCTGATAAGGCAGCCATATGCAGCGTTCTCCCAACACACCGCAGCGCCTGCTTCGCGGCCAATGACCGCTCCTACAGGAACACCACTATTTCCGTAGGAGCGGTCCGTGGCCGCGAAGGGCGCGCCGCGCTCCCTCCTGCACACCGCAGCGCCTGCTTCGCGGCCAATGACCGTCCCCCCCGACAGGATCGCGCCCTGCGCGGTTAACGAACCACCACCTGTACCAACGAGAAGTGACACGTGAAGATACTGCCATGACCCGGCACGCTGCTGATCTCCAGCGTCGCCCGATGGCGAAGCAGCACGTGCTTGACGATGGCCAGCCCCAGCCCGGTGCCACCAGTGTTGGAGGCTCGACTGGAGTCCACGCGATAGAAACGCTCGGTCAGACGCGGCAGGTGCTTGGCATCGATGCCGATCCCCGAATCCTGTACCCGCAGATGGGCGCCCTGGGCGTCGGTCCAGCAGCGCACCTGAATGGTCCCCTGTTCCGGCGTGTATTTCACCGCGTTGAAAATCAGGTTGGAAAACGCGCTGCGCAGTTCGGCCTCGCTGCCCTTGAGCAGCACCTCGTTCTCGATGTCCAGGCTGATCGTCTGGTTGCGCGGGCCGGACAGGGCCCGGGCGTCGCTGACGATACTGTGCAGCAGGGCCGTGACCGCCACCGGCAGGTTGTCCGAGGGGTAATCGGTGGCTTCCAGCTTGGCCAGCAACAGCAGGTCGTTGAGCAGGGTCTGCATGCGCACGCCTTGCTGCTCCATCTGCTGCAGGGCACGGGTCCAGCGCGGGTTCACGTCCTCGACGTTGTCCAGCAGGGTCTCCAGGTAGCCGGTGATCACGGTCAGCGGCGTGCGCAGCTCGTGGGACACGTTGGCCACGAAATCCTTGCGCATCTGTTCCAGCTGGTGGATGCGGGTCACGTCGCGCACCAGCATCAGGTGTTCGTTGTTGCCATAGCGGGTGATCAGAAACTGCACACGCAGACGATCATTGACCGGCGAGGGAATTTCCAGCGGCTCGGCGTAGTGCTCCTGGGCGAAGTATTCCTTGAAGCGCGGATGGCGGATCAGGTTGGTCACCGGCTGACCACTGTCCTGCGGGGTCTTGAGCCCCAGCAGGGTCTCGGCCGCGCGGTTCCACCATTCCAGGTTGCCGTCGGCATCGAGCATGATCACGGCATCGCGCAGAGCCGCAGTGGACTCCTGCACGCGATCGATCACGGCCTGCAGACGCCCGCGCGCGCGCTGATCGCGGCGCTGCATGTGATAGATGCTGTCGAACACCTCACCCCACAGGCCATAGCCGTCGGGCGGTGGTTGATCCGGCTGGTGCTCGCGCAGCCAGCGGTGCAGACGCAGCAGCTGCTTGAGCGTCCAGGCCAGGTACACCGCCAGACCCAGCGCCAGACACCAACCGTAATGACCGGTGATCAGCCCGACCAGCAGGCACCCCGCTACCAGCAACAGCATGTGACGCACGAGGGTGGCATACCAGTCTTGTTTCACGTATCGCGCATCCTTTGCTGTGAAAACCTGCCGGTTCAGCTCTTGGTGGAGAAGCGGTAACCGGTGCCGCGCACGGTTTGTACCAGATTTTCGTAGGCGTCGCCCAAGGCCTTGCGCAGCCGGCGGATGTGAACGTCCACGGTGCGCTCCTCGACGTAGACATTGCCGCCCCAGACCTGGTCGAGCAACTGCCCGCGAGTGTAGGCACGCTCCTGGTGGGTCATGAAGAACTGCAGCAGACGGTATTCGGTAGGCCCCATCTCGGCGGGCTTGCCGTCGATGGTGACGCGATGGCTGATCGGATCCAGCAACAGACCACCGACCTCTATCGGCGATTCGCCATCGCTGGGGCCGGCGCGACGCAGCACGGCCTTGAGCCGGGCCACCAGTTCGCGTGGCGAGAACGGCTTGGTGATGTAGTCGTCGGCACCGACTTCCAGTCCCTGGATCTTGTTGTCTTCCTCACCCTTGGCGGTGAGCATGATGATCGGGATATCGCCGGTCAGCTCGTCGCGCTTGAGGCGGCGTGCCAGTTCGATGCCCGAGGTGCCGGGCAGCATCCAGTCGAGCAGGATGAGATCGGGTTTGCGGTCGACGATGATCGCATGGGCCTGCTGCGCGTTCTCCGCCTCGAAGCTGTCGTAGCCTGCCATTTCCAGGGCTACGGCGATCATTTCGCGGATCGGTGCCTCATCGTCGACGATGAGAATGCTCCTGCCAGCCATTGTGCAAACCTCTTGTCATTACCCTGTCATGCGCCGCATTAGATAACGCAATTATTGCAGTCGTGTGACAGCTGCTCGAGCGTATCAAGTTATTCAGACTGTACTAAGCTGTAAATCCCTGTTCATTGATGACGAGAGGCACCCATGAAGACTCGTACGACTTCGGCCTGGACGGCCCTGTGTGGCGCCCTGGCGCTGACGCTGTCCGGCCTGGCCATGGCCGCCGACCACCCGCGCCTGGAGCCGGGCAAGGCGTTCGTCGACGGCCGCGGCATGACGCTTTACACCTATGCCGAAGACGAAGACGGCAAGTCGACGTGCAACGCCGACTGCGCGAAGAACTGGCCGCCGCTGATGGCCGACAAGGGTGCCGCCGACGACGGCGACTGGACCGTGATCAGCCGCGACGACGGCAGCCTGCAGTGGGCCTACATGGGCAGCCCGCTGTACACCTACAAGGCTGACAAGAAGCCTGGCGACACCAGCGGTGACGGCAAGAAAGATAACGCCTGGCAGGTCGCCCGTCCCGTCGAAGACTGAACTGCACACCTCGATCCGGCACGACGGCCAGGGAGGGCGTCAGCGCAGGGCGTAGTCGAGCACAATGCCCAGGAAGATCGCCAACCCTACCCAATGGTTGTGCAGGAACGCCCTGAAGCAGGCCATGCGCTCGCGCTCGCGGGTATGCCACCACTGCCAGGCGAAACACAGCGCGGCCACCGCCAGGCCCGCGTGGAACCAGCCGCCGAGGCCGAACCGTGCGCCGGCCAGCAGCAGGCAGGCCAAGGCCAGCCCCTGCAGGATGACAATGATCAGGCGATCGGCGGCGCCGAACAGGATGGCGGTGGACTTCACCCCGATGCGCAGGTCGTCATCGCGGTCGGTCATGGCATAGTAGGTGTCATAGGCCACCGTCCACAGCAGGTTGGCGATCCACAGCAGCCAGGCGGCCGCTGGCAACTCGCCGGTTTCAGCGGTGAATGCCATCGGCATGCCCCACGAGAACGCCATGCCCAGCACCACCTGCGGGTAGTAGGTGTAGCGTTTCATGAACGGATAGCTTGCCGCCAATATCAAGCCGCCTACCGACAGGCCGATGGTCTGGGCATTGGTGCACAGCACCAGCACGAAACTGATGCCGACCAGCACGGCGAAGAACACCAGCGCTTCCTTGCTGTTGATCTTGCCGCTGACCAAGGGCCGCGCTTCGGTCCGCTTGACGTGGCCATCGACCTTGCGGTCGGCGAAGTCGTTGATCACGCAACCAGCCGCGCGCATCAGCACCACACCGGCGACGAAGATGACCAGATTGGCTAGCGAAGGCCTGCCTTCACCGGCGATCCACAGGGCCCACAGGGTCGGCCACAGCAACAGGTAGACGCCGATGGGCTTGTCCATGCGCGTGAGCTGAATGAAATCCCAGGCGCGCGGGTTCAGCCGGTTCAGCGACTTGAGCAGGCTCTGGTACATCAACGGTGCTCCACTGGGTTACGAACGGCTTGCCACACAGGCGGCAGGAAGACTTCGGCGACCAGCACCGCCAGCGACCCCCGGTCGAAACGCGAGCGTCTGGCCCACAGCCCCTCGCTGGCCTGCTGGGCGGGCAGCCACCGGGCCGGGTAGCGGCAGGTCTGAATGGGACCACGAACGAAGGCCGGGTCGCAGAACAGCAGCTCGCCCAGCGAACGGTTGCCCAACGCCTGCAGGTCCAGGTCGCTGGCCTGCAGGCTGCTGCGCGCCGCCACGCTGCGGGCGAACACCCAGGGCTCGCCATGGCCGAGCAGACAGACCTCGCGCACCCACCCCTGGCTGCCTCGCGCCACAGCCAGCGCCAGGCATTCTTCATCACGCAGCGGTTGCCAGTCCTGCAGCAGCACGCGGACGCCGAAATGGTCATCGCTGAGCTGAATCAAACGGCGGGTCAGGGAGCCTGGATCGAACAGCCAGTCGCGTACCAGCGGGTCGGCGTCGGCCAGGCATTGCCAATCGGGGGAGGGGAATCCTGAATGGGGCACGGTAGTGAATCGGGTCGGCTGGAAAGACGTCGACTTTATCATGTTTGCCGGTGCCGATTGGCCGCCCCAGCCTGATGAAGCTTGCATCGCGCGACGTTGATCAGTACAAACCGCGAGAGCCGGGCGACAACGTCTTACCATCGAGCGCCCGCCAGATCGCCTGAATACCGAGGGAACATGATGAAGAAGTGGCAATGTATCGTCTGTGGCTTGATCTATAACGAAGCCGACGGCTGGCCCGAGGATGGCATCGCTGCCGGTACCCTTTGGCAAGACGTGCCCGAAGACTGGCTGTGCCCCGACTGCGGCGTGGGCAAAATGGATTTCGAAATGATCGAAATCGGTTGATGGTGACCCGCATTCGGGTGCCGCATTGCCGATAGGCGCCGTTCTGTCGGAATAACCCGCACTTTGCCGTAACAAACCCGTGGCAGACACTGGCGCGCCCTCGTGCAGCGTGCCATTCTCACTCCGTCTGCCGCAGCGTAGAGCCTGCGGCGAGTTGGGCGTTGCCGCCCACCAGGCAGTCGCCAAAAAAAAAAAAAACCGCCATAAGAGGCTTCACCATGCGTAAACCAGAGCTCGTAGATGCCATTGCTGAAAAAGCGGACTTGACCAAGGAACAGGCCAACCGCGTCTTGAATGCCGTACTCGAAGAAATCACCGGCGCACTGCACCGCAAGGACAGTGTCACTCTGGTGGGCTTCGGCACCTTCATCCAACGCCACCGCGGCGCCCGCACCGGCAAGAATCCGCAGACCGGCGAGCCGGTGAAGATCAAGGCCAGCAATACCGTCGCCTTCAAGCCTGGGAAGTTTCTCAAGGACAGTGTGAACTGATCCACCTGGCACCGCGCTGCTGAGCGCCGCCCGCCATGGCACCCGGTCCGCCGGGTGCCTGCGACATACCTGCCGCCATAACGGCCAGATAGCCTGCCCCGCCTTAGCCGGACTGCCTTGACCGAGCCATTGCCGGTACACTCGCCGCCACTTCCCCGCGCCGAGACTTCGCCATGAAATTCCGCTTCCTGCTTTGGGCCATGGGCCTGATGATGGCCCGCGCCAGCCGCAACAACCCAGCCTTCGCCCAGCAGCTCAAGGACAAGGACCTGGTGTTTCAGTTACAGACACTGGACGGCAAGATCGCGCGGCACTTCATCGTCCGCGATCAACGGGTGAGCAGCCGCAGCGGCAGCGTGGAACAGCCGGCCTTCGCGATTGCCTTCAAAGACGCCAAGTACGGCTACGACACTCTGCAGGCCAGCAACAAGCAACTGGCGTTCATGCAGGGCATTCAGGACAAGCACATCCAGATCAAGGGCAATCCGGCGCTGGTCGTGTGGTTCCAGGGCGCGATGAAATACCTCAAGCCCAGAAAGCGCTGAGGTCACCGCGCACCTGTCAGTCGAACTGGTGGGCCAGCTCGCGCAGCAGTGCCTCGGCTTCCAGCACTTTACTGACTACCGCTTCGGCCTTGTCTCGGCTCAGTTCCAGGCGCTCGAACAAGGCATCCGGAATGTACTGATCCCCGCTGCCGATGCCGCGGCTGCGCAACAGGCGAATGGCCAGGCACACCAGATTGGCGTAGGCGGCGTGCTCGCCGGTGTAGCTGGGGTCGTGCTGGAACCGTAGCGCGGTGCTCAGTTCTTCCGGCATTTCCCAGTAGCGCATCAGCCAGGCGCCCATCTGCTCTCGCGTCACGCCCAGCAGATGCTGCTCGATGAAATCATGCTGCAGGTGCGGATTGACTTCGAGATGACGACAGATCAGCTGGAAGTGCGGCGGAAACAGGTGAGCGAGTAGCAGATAGCCGAAGTTGTGCAGCAAGCCGGCCAGGTAGGTGAGGCCTGCTTCCGGGCGGCTGGCCCGAGGCATGGCACGGGTCAGGCCTTCGATCACTGCAGCCACATAAATGGACTGATGCCAGTGTGGCGTGGCCTGACGCGGATGATCCTTGGGCATGTTCAAGGTCTTGCCCAAGGCCAGACCCAGCGCCAGATTGATTACCAGATCGAAACCCAGCACGCGAACGATGGCGTCCTCCACCGAACGAATCTTGCCCGGTGAGGCGTAATAAGGTGACGCGGCCCAGCTGACCACCTGCGCGGCCAGCGCTGGATCGGTTTCAACCACACCGGTGATGTCGTCGATGGTGGCATTGGGGTCAACCCGCAGCTTGATGATCTTCTGTGCCGTGGTTGCCAGGGGAGGAATCTCGATGGTCGATTCCAGACGCTGTTGGATACGCCGTGCGGTGAAATTCTGCACCGCGCGGGTGATTTCCTTGCCGTCGTCATCGGGACGATCCAGGTTGGGGCGGACATTGGCCAAGGGTTGGCCAAAAGAGCCGGAACTGGCTTTGGTCAGCATCTTGCGGAAATCATCGCCGCTCAGTTCGAGCCACCCGCCGGGTTCGCCGGAGCTGACCAGCAACGTGGGTTCGAGCATCAAGCGCTCGTCGTACAGGCACGGCGAACTGGTCAGGATCGGCAGGCCCGGCAGCAAGGCCAGCTGGTGCTTGCCCAGCATAGCGGTCAGGCGCTCCTCGGACACGGCCGTGAGCTTGCGCCCGGTCAGCTCGGTCAAGCGATTCAGGTCCAGCAGCTGACTCTGGGGAAACAACACCATGAGTGCCCCGACCTCATCGGCCAGCAGAACCGCCTGGATCGTGCGGCCGGCATCGGCGGCGGTCACCTGTCGTGCATCCACCGCCGTCCAGGCGATGCCCGAATCGTTGAGCATCTTCTGGATCACGGAGGGGACGGGCGAAGTGACGGCTTCCAGCGCAAGTTCATTCATGGTCTGCATCCATTGTCCTACATTCGCCTCAGTATACTCAGCTTGCCCGGGAAACCGAGACCTGTATCACACAAGTTTCTGGAGCGCTTCAGACTTGACCGTATTGCTGCCCATGCCGCAGCCAGCGCTCGAGCAGCGGCGTGACATGGCCGGGCCAGCGTTCGATGAGCACCTGGGCCGCTTCGCGCACTGCCGGCAGCAAGTCGGCGTCGCGCATCAGGTCGGCGACCTTGAACTGCAGCAGGCCCGTTTGCCGGGTGCCCAGCATCTCGCCGGGACCGCGCAGCTGCAGGTCCTTTTCGGCAATCACGAAGCCGTCGTTGGTTTCGCGCATGATACCCAGCCGTTCCCGACCGATCTGCGACAAGGGCGGGTGGTAGAGCAATACGCAGTGGCTGGCGGCGCTGCCACGACCGACGCGTCCGCGCAGCTGATGGAGCTGGGCGAGCCCCAGGCGTTCCGGGTTCTCGATGATCATCAGGCTGGAATTGGGCACATCCACCCCGACTTCGATCACGGTGGTGGCCACCAGCAGTTGCAGATCGCCGGCCTTGAACCAGGCCATGACCTCGGCCTTTTCGGCAGGCTTCATGCGCCCGTGAATCAACCCGACCCGCAGCTCACCCAAGGCCAGGGTAAGCTCTTCGAAAGTACTTTGCGCGGCCTGGCAGGTGAGCTCTTCGGACTCCTCGATCAGGGTGCAGACCCAATAGGCCTGGCGGCCTTCGGCGCAGGCGGCGCGTACCCGCTCCACCACCTCGGGGCGACGGCTGTCGGCCACCAGCACGGTGTTGACCGGCGTACGTCCGGGCGGCAGCTCGTCGAGTACGGATGTGTCGAGGTCGGCGTAGGCACTCATCGCCAACGTCCGCGGGATCGGCGTAGCGGTCATGATCAACTGGTGCGGGCACATCGTTCCGCCCACGCCTTTCTGCCGCAACGCCAGGCGTTGCTGTACGCCGAAGCGGTGTTGCTCATCGATGATCACCAGAGCCAAGCGGGCGAACTGCACCTCGGCCTGAAACAGGGCGTGGGTACCCACCACCATCGGCGCGCCACCGGCGATACGCTCGAGTGCGCCGACCCGTGCCTTGCCCTTGAGCTTGCCGGCCAGCCAGGCCACTTCGATGCCCAGCGGTTCGAGCCAGCGCTGGAAGGTGATGAAGTGCTGCTCGGCGAGAATCTCGGTCGGCGCCATCAGCGCCACCTGATAACCCGCCTCCAGTGCCTGCAAGGCGGCCAGGGCCGCCACCACGGTCTTGCCGGCACCGACGTCGCCCTGCACCAGACGTAGCATCGGCTCGGGCTGGCTCAGGTCGTAGGCGATTTCCGCACCCACCCGACGTTGTGCACCGGTAGGCGCAAACCCCAGGTTGTCCAGGTAGCGCACCGGCAGGTCCCGGGCCAGCGGCAGGGCAGGCGCGCGTTGGGCGCGCAGGCTTTCACGCAGGCGCTGCTGGGACAGCTGATGGGTCAGCAGCTCTTCGAAAGCCAGGCGGTGCTGAGCCCAGTGATGACCCACCGCAAGCTCTTCGAGGTCGGCGTCCGGCGGCGGGCGGTGCAGGTAGCGGATCGCTTCATCCAGAGGGGCCAGTTGGTGCTCGCGCGCCAGCTCCAGCGGCAACCAGTCGGGCAGGCTGCGCGGCCCCAGCAGGTCGAGGGCCTGCTGCGACAACTGACGCAAACGCTGTTGGGTCAGGCCTTCGGTGGTCGGGTAGATCGGCGTCAGGTTCTGCTCGACCGGGATGTCTTGCTCCCCGGTCAGGACGCGGTATTCGGGGTGGTAGATCTCAAGTCCCGAGGCGCCCGGCCGTGCTTCGCCATAGCAGCGCACAGGCGTGCCGCGCTTGAGCGCTTCCTTCTGGGCATTGCTGAAATGATAGAAACGCAGGCTCAGCGAGCCACTGCCATCGCCCAGGCGCACCAACAGGCTGCGGCGCTTGCCCATTGAGACGTCGGCACCGCTGACCACCCCCTCGATGACCGCATCCTGGCCAGGGCGCAACGCCCCGATCGGGACTACCCGGGTGCGGTCCTGATAGCGCAGGGGCAAGTGGAACAACACATCCTGGAGGTTTTCGAGACCCACCTTGGCGAGTTTTTCCGCCATCGCCTCGCCCACGCCCTTGAGCGCAGTGACCGATACCTGAGCCAGCTCGGTCATGGCGCGTCGCGGCCCACCGGCTTGGCCACCGAACACAGACGGATCGAATCGGCGAGGATCTCGATGGCCTTGGGCCGGGGAAAGCTGGCGCGCCAGGCGATCGCTACGGTGCGGAACGGGGTCGGTGGGGTCAGTGGCCGGACTTCGATGACGCCAGGCGCGTAGTGATGGCTGTCGACGGCCGACAACGGCAGGATCGAAACACCCAGGCCGGACGCAACCATGTGCCGAATGGTTTCCAGCGAGCTGGACTCGACGGTGGTGTGCTTGGCGCCTTCCGAGCCCTTGGTCAGGGTCGGGCAGGCTTCCAGAACCTGATCACGGAAACAGTGACCTTCACCCAGCAGCAGCAGGCTCTTGTCGTTGAGCAGGCCCGAATCGATGGTTTCCTTGCGCGTCCAGGGGTGGTCCGCCGGCATCAGCACGTAGAACGGCTCGTCATAGAGCGGCAGGGTCAGTACATCGGCTTCGTTGAACGGCAGGGCGATGATCACCGCGTCCAGCTCACCATTGCGCAGCTTGTCGCGCAGGATGTGAGTGAAGTTTTCCTCGATGTACAGCGGCATCTGCGGCGCCACGCGGTGCAGTTGCGGGATGAGGTGTGGGAACAGGTACGGGCCGACGGTATAGATGGCGCCGACCTTGAGCGGGGCGGTGAGCTGGTTCTTGCCGGCCTGAGCCAGTTCGCGGATACCCTGGGCCTGTTCGAGCACCTTCTGTGCCTGAGCCACGATGCCTTCGCCGACCGGGGTCAGGCGCACGGCGCTCTTGCTGCGCTCGAAGATCAGCACGCCGAGCTCGTCCTCGAGCTTCTTGACGCCGACCGAGAGAGTGGGCTGGCTGACATGGCAGCGCTCAGCCGCGTGGCCGAAGTGTTGCTCCTGAGCCAGGGTAACGATGTAGCGCAATTCTGTGAGGGTCATAACGTGCGTCCATGAAGTTGCGAGCCCAGCATAGCGGCTGCAACCGATAGACGCACGTTATCAACGGCGCTGAAACGCATCAAATTATGCGAATCAGCGTTTGTCCAGCGAGTAAACGAAGGGCGCGACCACTTCCAGGCTGCCATTGACCAGAATCTCGGCCGGTGGCTTGGGCAACGGTTGCGCTCGACGGATCATCTCCATGGTCGCGCGGTCCAGTGCCGCGCTGCCTGAACCTCCAGCCAGGGAGTACGACAGTACCCGGCCTTCGGCGTCGACCACGAAGCGCAAGCGGTTGACCCCGGTCATGCCACGACGGCGCGCATCTTCAGGGTACTTCTTGTACTTGGCCAAGTGGCGCAGCAGATCGCCCTGCCAGCTGGGCAGTGCGTTGCTGTTGGACGGCACACTGGGGGCGGGCGCTGCCGGCTTGGCCGGTTGTGGCGGCGCCGGACGGCTGTCCACGGTCTGCTCGGCCGGTGGTTGCTCCTTGGGCGGCTCGGGCTTCTTCTCGACCTTGGGCGGCTGCGGTTTGGGCTTGGGCTTGGGCGGCGTTGGCTTGGGCACCGAGATCGTCGGCTTGGGCGCTTCCGCCAGCTTGGGCAATGGATCCTCGACCACCGGCTCGGGCGGTGGCGGCGGCGTGACGACCTGCGGCGGCGGGGGGGGCGCAGGTTCGGGCAGCGGCGCCATCTCCACCATCATGGCCTGCGGTGGCAGCTCGATGGGCTGCGGCGCGGGCCAGTTCAGGGCAACCACGATGGCCGCCGCGTGCACGCCGAGGACGACCGCCAGGCTGGCAACATAACGCGTCGTTTTCTGGCGCGTCGTGATCATTGCTTGGCTGCCGTCTCGAGGCCGACCAGGCCTACCTTCAGGTAGCCCGCGCCGCGCAGGGTGTTCATCACTTCCATCAGGTCGCCGTAATCCACGCCCTTGTCGGCCTGGAAGAAGATGGTCGTGTCCTTGTTGCCGCGAGTCTTGGCATCGAGGATCTGGCCCAGCTGCGTGCGCTCGACCTTGTCGTCACCCACGTACAGGTTCTGGTCGGCCTTGACGCTGAGGAACACCGGCTTTTCAGGCCGCGGCGCCGGCTTGGCGGTCGAAGCGGGCAAGTCGACCTTGATGTCCACCGTCGCCAGGGGGGCTGCGACCATGAAGATGATCAGCAGCACCAGCATGACGTCGATGAAGGGCGTCACGTTGATTTCATGGTTCTCGGCGAGGTCGTCGCCGCCTTCGTTCAGGTGCAGGCCCATAGGTCAGCCCACCTTGACCATCTGCGGCTGAGCTGCGCGCTCGCCTGGCTGGTGATCGAGGTCACGGCTGACCAGCAGCAGCACCTGTGCCGAAGCGTCCGAGACCTGCGCCTTGTAGCCGGCGATGGAGCGGGCGAAGACGTTGTAGATGACCACTGCCGGGATGGCCGCGACCAGGCCCAGTGCGGTGGCGAGCAGGGCTTCGGCAATACCGGGTGCGACCACGGCGAGGTTGGTGGTCTGGGTCTTGGCGATGCCGATGAAGCTGTTCATGATGCCCCACACGGTGCCGAACAGGCCGACGAAGGGCGCCGTGGAACCGATGGTGGCCAGCACGCCGGTGCCCATGCTCATGTTGCGACCGCAGGCGGCGACCAGACGCTCGAGACGGAAGCTGACCCGCTCCTTGATGCCTTCACGTTCGCGCGCGTTGGCCGACAGGTGCATCTCTTCGAGGGCATCGTGGACCAGCAGGTTGGCCAGGGTGCCTTTGCGCGAAGCGGTTTCGCTCGCCTGCTTGAGGGTGGCGGCTTTCTTCAGCGCGGCGATTTCACCCTTGAGGCGACGCTTGGCGCCCAGCAGCTCGAAGCCCTTGGCGATCCAGATGGTCCAGGTGATGATCGAGGCAATGGCCAGACCGATCATCACGGCCTTCACCACGATGTCCGCGTTCTGGTACATGCCCCACGGCGACAGGTCGTGACCCATGCCCAGGGTGGTGTCTTCGACCAGCGCCTGCTCTGCCGGCGCGGGTTGCTCGGCGCTCGGTGCAGGTGTGGCGGCGGGCTGGGATGCCGGTGCGGCTTGCGCGGGCGCTGCAGTCGCGGTACTGGCAGGTGCATTGCTCGGCGCAGTGGCGTCGGCGAATGTCAACGGAGCGATGGCCAGGCCCAGCAGCAACGCTGCAATGGCACTCCACGCGCGTGGCTGGCTTGGCGAAGCGGAAGGGTGTTTGCGAATCATGCTGGCCGGACCTGAGAAGAGAAAGAAAAGGGTGCACGTTCTTCAAGGCCTCGCGAAAGACCGAGAACAGATTGGGGCGGTATTATTGCAAGTAATTCTTGTTAGCAAAAGTAATAATGTAACTTATTTAATACCGCTGGCCGCAAAACCTCGGCTAAGGGTAGGCTCGGTGCCTGACTTTCAGGAGCCTTGCGCATGACTTCACCCACTGTATTGATCGCCGGTTGCGGCGATATCGGCAGCCGCGTCGCCCGCCGCCTGCTGGCGTCGAACTGGCGCGTGCACGGTCTGCGTCGGCACATCGAGCAGTTGCCTGACGGTGTACTCGGCGTCGCTGCCGACCTGCACCAGGCGCAGTGCCCCGAGGCCTGGCCACGCGAGCCCCTGGATTACCTGCTGTATTGCGTGGCCGCCACGCAACACGACGAGCCGGGCTATCAAGCCGCCTATGTCGACGGCTTGCGCCATGTACTGAGCTGGCTGGCAGAGCACCGGCAGACGCCCAGGCGTCTGTTCTTCGTGTCCAGCAGTAGCGTGTATGGACAGACTGAAGGGGATTGGGTCGATGAGACCTCGCCGGTAACGCCCAGCGGGTTTTCCGGGCGCCTGATGCTCGAAGCCGAGCAACTGGCGTTGAGCGCGCCTGAACCGGCGACCGTCGTGCGCCTGACCGGCATCTATGGGCCCGGTCGCGAGCGTCTGGCCGGGCAGGTACGCGAGGGTTATCAGGTCGCGTCGCAGCCGCCGCTGTACGGCAACCGCATTCATGCCGACGATGCCGCAGGGCTTTTGGCGTTTCTGATCGAAGCGGATGCTCGTGGCGTCGGGCTGGATGACTGCTACATAGGCGTCGACGATGCCCCGGCCCCATTGCACGAGGTAGTGGATTGGCTGCGCACGTACCTGGGCGTCACCCAGCGCTCGCAGACCCAGAGCATCCGCCGCACTGGTTCCAAGCGCTGCAGCAATGCGCGTGCACGCGCCTTGGGCTGGACGCCGCAGTACCCCACCTATCGGGAAGGGTATGCGGCCTTGCTGAGCCGGTAACCTCGCCTCGTCCCGGTGCTACTTGCTGAGCAACCAGCGCCGGGTGCCGGGCACCAGGTTGGGCATTTCATCGTCCTGGGCCTGGTTGAGCGCCTGCAGGATTTCCAGCTGATTGCCGTTGCGACGGAAAATAAAGGCATTGCCGCGCTGTTGCTGTTCCAGCCACATGCTGTCGAACTCGCCGCTCATGGCCGCGCAGTCACCCGCCAGGCATAATGCGTAGCGATCCAGGCCCGCCAGGCCATCGATGCGTCCGTCGGGCAGGAAATGAGCCACGCCGCCCTGGCCTGGGCCCTCGACGACTTTCCAGTCGCCGCCCATGTAGGCGGTGTACAGCGCCTGCTCGAAGGTCGCGCCCACTGGCGTGTCCGCACGCGCCGGGGCGGCCGACTTGCTGAACGTTTGCACCGGGGTGTTATCGCTTGCTGCTTGTTGCAGGGTAGCGCCGTCGATTTTCAGGGTGTCTTCACCGTTGCCGTAGAAGTCCACCTTGAATTGGCCATCGGCCTGGGGCACCAGCTTGCCTTCGCCCTCTTCGAAGCCATTGCTGAAACGAGCCTGACCGGCCACGGTGTCGATCGACCATTCCAGTGTCGGGCCGTTGGCCAACAGCGCCTGGCGCAGGCTTGCGCCCTTGGCGGCGGCATCGATGGCTTTCTGATTGATCCAGACGCCGTTGGGGTCGACGTTTTCGTGGCTGGCGCAGCCGCCCAGAAGCAGGGCGGCCAGAGATAGGGCGAGCGCGTGACGCATGAAGGAAGTCCTTGCTGGCGAATGGCGCTGCAGACGATTGCCGCAGCGCGCGGGGCGGCTTATTCGATGACCAGGATAGCGTCCATTTCAACCTGCGCGCCCTTGGGCAGGGCAGCAACGCCAATGGCGGCGCGGGCAGGGTAAGGCTGCTGGAAGTAGCGGCCCATCACTTCGTTGACGGTGGCGAAATGGCTCAGATCGGTCAGGAAGATGTTGAGCTTGACGATGTCCTTGAACGAACCGCCAGCAGCCTCTGCCACTGACTTGAGGTTCTCGAACACCTGCACGGTCTGAGCCTCGAAGCCTTCGACCAGCTCCATGGTGGCAGGGTCCAGTGGAATCTGGCCGGACATGTAGACGGTATTGCCAGCCTTGATGGCCTGGGAATAGGTACCGATGGCAGCCGGGGCCTTGTCGCTGGTGATTACGGTCTTGGTCATGAACAGCTCCTTGAAATGAAGGTTCCGCGCCTCAGGCACGCACGCGCGTGAGGCGGGTGACGCCAGCCAGGGCGCGCAGTTTCTTGATGACGCGGGCCAGGTGGACGCGATCGTGCACGCTGACTACCAGCTGGACCACGCTAATGCGGCCATCGCGTTCGTCCATGCTGATCTTCTCGATGTTGCCGTCGGCGGCGTTGACGCTGCTGGCCAGCAACGCGATCAGGCCGCGCTGGTGCTCGAGTTCCACGCGCAACTCGACATTGAACTCGCCGGTGACGTCCTTGGCCCAGCCCAATTGGATGCATTTTTCCGGGTTGTGGCGGATTTCGCTGATGTTGCGGCAGTTTTCCAGGTGAACCACCATGCCCTTGCCCGCCGACAGGTGACCCACGATCGGATCGCCGGGGATGGGCGTGCAGCATTTGGCATAGCTGAGCACCAGGCCCTCGGTACCGCGAATGGCCAGCGGCCCTTCGGGGCTGGGCAACTGCTCGCCGCCATCGGTCGCCAGCAGGCGTCGCGCCACGACATAGGCCATGCGGTTGCCCAGGCCGATGTCTTCGAGCAGGTCTTCGATCAGCTCCAGGCGGTACTCGGCCAGCATGGCTTGAACGCGCTCGGCAGGAATCTTGTCCAGCGCACTGTCGAAACCGTTGAGCACCTTGTTCAGCAGACGTTCGCCCAGGTTCACCGATTCCGAGCGGCGTTGCAGCTTCAGGGCATGGCGAATATGGGTGCGGGCCTTGCCGGTGACCACGAAGTTGAGCCAGGCCGGGTTGGGGCGTGCGCCGGGTGCACTGACGATTTCCACCGTCGAACCGCTCTGCAGCGGCTCGGACAGCGGCGCCAGGCGTCGGTTGATGCGGCAGGCGATGCAGCTGTTGCCCACGTCGGTATGCACCGCATAGGCAAAGTCCACCGCCGTGGAACCCTTGGGCAGCTCCATGATGCGGCCCTTGGGCGTGAACACGTAGACCTCGTCCGGAAACAGGTCGATCTTCACGCTCTCGATGAATTCCAGCGAGTTGCCGGCACGTTGCTGCATTTCCAGCACACCCTTGACCCACTGACGGGCACGGGCGTGGGTGCCCTTGGGTTGTTCGTCGTCGCTGGACTTGTACAGCCAGTGGGCGGCGATGCCGTTGTTGGCCATCTCTTCCATTTCACGGGTGCGGATCTGGATTTCGATCGGTACGCCGTGCATGCCGAACAAGGTGGTGTGCAGCGACTGGTAGCCGTTGGCCTTGGGGATCGCGATGTAGTCCTTGAAGCGGCCTGGCAGGGGCTTGTACAGGTTGTGCACGGCGCCCAGCACGCGGTAGCAGGTGTCGACCTTGTCGACCACGATGCGGAAGGCGTACACGTCCATGATCTCGTTGAAGGCACGGCGCTTGCCGCGCATCTTCTTGTAGATGCCATAGATGTGTTTCTGGCGACCGCTGACATCGCCCTCGATGCCATCCACCGAGAGGCAATGGGCCAGGGAATTTTCGATCTTGTTGACCAGCTCCTTGCGGTTGCCGCGGGCGCGCTTGACCGCCTGGTAGATGCGCGCCGAGCGCATCGGGTACATGGCCTTGAAGCCCAGGTCCTCGAATTCGACGCGCACGTTGTGCATGCCCAGCCGGTTGGCGATGGGTGCGTAGATTTCCAGGGTTTCCTTGGCGATGCGCCGACGCTTCTCGCCGGACAGCACTTCGAGGGTGCGCATGTTGTGCAGGCGGTCGGCCAGCTTGACCAGGATCACGCGGATGTCCCGGGCCATGGCCATGGCCATCTTCTGGAAGTTTTCCGCCTGAGCCTCGGCCTTGGTCTCGAAGTTCATCTGGGTCAGCTTGCTAACCCCGTCGACCAGATCGGCCACGGTTTCGCCGAACTGGGCACTGAGTGCTTCCTTGGCGATACCGGTGTCTTCGATCACGTCGTGCAGCATGGCCGCCATCAGGCTCTGATGGTCCATGTGCATGTCGGCGAGAATGCCTGCCACCGCCAGCGGGTGCGTGACGTAGGCTTCGCCGCTGCGACGGCGTTGGCCGTCGTGGGCTTGTTCGGCGTAGAAGTACGCTCGGCGGACCAGGTTGACCTGTTCTTTGCCGAGGTAGGTCGACAAGCGATCGGCGAGGGCGTCTATGCTCGGCAAGGGGAGACCTCCTGCCGATGTGGGATAGAACCTCGCGCCGTACAGCGTCGACCAGGCATGGACTTAGACGGCCTCGTTGGCCTCGTCTTCGAACGCTGCGAAGAGGGGTTCGTCTTCAACGATTTCAGCTTCAGCGATAGCAGCATAGTCGATCAGGCCTTCGGCGATTTCACGCAGGGCTACCACGGTAGGCTTGTCATTTTCCCACGCCACTTTCGGCTCTTTGCCGCCGGTCGCCAGCTGGCGAGCGCGTTTGGTGGAGAGCATGACCAGCTCGAAACGGTTATCCACGTGTTCTAGGCAGTCTTCAACGGTTACGCGGGCCATGGTCTTCCTCGTAGCAAATGCGATTATGCGCGCAGCCCGGATGGGCGAGCGGACTCGATAGTTTAAAAAATCACCAGCGTTTAGGGAAGCTTTGTTTTCAGGCGAGCAGTTCGGCCAGCAAAGCGCCGTGCTTTTGCTGCTGTGCCTGCTGCTGCAGGCGGTTGGCGCGAAACACCGCTTTGAGGTCTTCCAGGGCCGAGGCAAAGTCGTCGTTGATGATCAGGTAGTCGTATTCGACATAGTGGCTCATCTCGCTGACCGCTTCGCGCATGCGCGTCTCGATGATCTCGTCGCTGTCGGTACCGCGGTTGGTCAGACGCTGGCGCAGCGCCAGTTGCGACGGCGGCAGGATGAAGATCGAGCGTGCCGAGGGCATCAGCCGACGCACTTGCTCGGCACCCTGCCAATCGATTTCCAGAATCAGGTCGTGACCTTCGTCGAGGGTCTGCTGCAGGTGGCTCTGGGACGTGCCATAGAGGTTGCCGAACACTTCGGCCTGCTCCAGGAAGTCGCCGTGGCCGATCATGTCGATGAAGGTTTCGCGGTCGACGAAATGATAGTTCACGCCACAGACCTCGCCCGGACGCATGGCGCGGGTGGTGTGCGAGACCGAGACGCGAATGGATGGCTGGGCGTCGATCAGGGCCTTGACCAGGCTGGTCTTGCCCGCGCCCGAGGGAGCCGAAACGATGTAAAGGGTGCCGGTGCTGTGGGTCATGAAAGGGTGGCCTTACTCAATGTTCTGCACTTGTTCACGCATCTGCTCGATCAACACCTTGAGGTTGACGGCAGCCTGCGTACTGCGTGGGTCGAAGGCTTTGGAGCCCAGGGTGTTGGCTTCGCGGTTGAGTTCCTGCATGAGGAAATCCAGGCGTCGGCCGGCGGCGCCGCCGGCCTTGAGCACGCGCCGCACTTCGGTGACGTGGGTGGTCAGGCGATCAAGTTCTTCGGCCACGTCGCTTTTCTGTGCCAGCAGGACCATTTCCTGCTCCAGTCGCTGCGGGTCGAGCTCGGCCTGCAAGTCGGCGCAGCGGTCGAGGATCTTCTGCCGTTGCGCGCTGAGCATCTGCGGCACCAGGCTGCGCAAGGTGGCGACCTCGCTGCTCATGGCATCGAGCCGGTCATTGATCAGCCGGGCCAGTTCGGCGCCTTCGCGTACGCGGCCGGCCTTGAGCTCGGCCAATGCCTGTGCGAACAACTCGTTGGCCGCCGTGCTCAGGGCCTGGGGATCGCTGGCGTCGGCCACCAGCACGCCGGGCCAGGCCAGCACTTCCAGCGGGTTGAGCGCGGCAGGCTGCTTGATCAGGGCGGCAACGGTCTCGGCGGCGGCTATCAATTGCGTGGCGCGTTCGCGATCGACCTGCAAGGGCTGGCCGCTGGTGTCCTCGGTGTAGCGCAGGGTGCATTCGACCTTGCCGCGCGACAGGCCCTGGCGCAGAGCTTCGCGCACCGAACCTTCGAGGTCGCGCA
Organism: Pseudomonas sp. RIT-PI-a; assembly: GCF_001187875.1. Taxonomy (NCBI): domain Bacteria; kingdom Pseudomonadati; phylum Pseudomonadota; class Gammaproteobacteria; order Pseudomonadales; family Pseudomonadaceae; genus Pseudomonas; species Pseudomonas sp. RIT-PI-a. Next base: position 169,669 of record NZ_LGIR01000013.1, on the reverse strand, counting down.
GGGCCTCGGGCAGGCGCAGATGCGGTTCCAGATAGCGATGGTTGACCGAGCGCAGCTCCCAGCTCAGGGTGCCTTGGGCCGCGGCTCGTTCGCAACGCGCGAAGGCGGTCATGCTGTGCACCATGGGGGAGAAACCTCGCAGACGATGGACGATGAATCGAGGCGCGGGATTGTAGCGCAACCTGGCGCCGGCTCCCAATGCTGGCGCGATCTGCGGGGGCGGGACGGGCAATTCATGGTCGGACGCCCTATAATGCCCGCCAGATTTGAGTCCAGTACAGGTATCCCGATGAAACGTCCAAGTGGTCGCGCCGCCGATCAGCTCCGCTCGATCCGCATCACTCGCAACTACACCAAGCACGCCGAAGGGTCTGTCTTGGTAGAGTTCGGCGACACCAAGGTGATCTGCACCGTCAGCGTCGAAAACGGCGTGCCGCGCTTCCTCAAGGGGCAGGGCCAGGGTTGGTTGACCGCCGAATACGGCATGCTGCCGCGCGCCACCGGCGACCGTAACCAGCGTGAAGCCAGCCGTGGCAAGCAAGGCGGCCGTACTCTGGAAATCCAGCGCCTGATCGGCCGCTCGCTGCGTGCGGCGCTGGACATGAGCAAGCTGGGCGACATCACGCTGTACGTCGACTGCGATGTCATCCAGGCCGACGGTGGCACGCGGACCGCGTCCATCACCGGTGCCATGGTGGCGTTGGTCGATGCCTTGAAGATGGTCAAGAAGCGCGGCGGCCTGAAGGGCGGCGATCCGCTCAAGCAGATGATTGCTGCCGTGTCGGTGGGCATGTACCAGGGCGAACCGGTCCTGGACCTCGACTATCTGGAAGACTCCGCTGCCGAGACCGACCTCAACGTGGTGATGACCAGCACCGGTGGCTTCATCGAAGTGCAGGGCACCGCCGAAGGCGCGCCGTTCCAGCCGGCCGACCTCAACGCCATGCTGGCACTGGCCCAGCAGGGCATGGAAGAGATCTTCGCCCTGCAGAAAGCTGCCCTGGCCGAGTGACGCAAGCCTCCGCGAATGCGAATTCCCTGTAAGGCTGGCTTTCAGTAGGACTGGCTTTGTGTGGGAGCGGGCTCTGCCCGCGAATGCAGACACTGCGGTGCATCAGACCAACCGCAGGGGCCTGCATTCGCGGGCAGAGGGCTCGCCGCCCGCCCCGCTCCCACAGGGGATTGCGGTGCTTTTGTAGCAGCGGCGCGAGCCGCGTCGGCGTTGCATGCGGTCTGTCTGATTCACCGCAGCGCGGCCTTCGCGGGCAGAGGGCTCGCCGCCCGCCCCGCTCCCACAGTGTCCAAGCTCTGCAAGAAGCCCACAAAAAAGCCGACCTCGCAAGGTCGGCTTTTTTGTGCCTGGCGATCAGATCGTCAGGGTCCAGTCGTAGTCCACGATGAGTGGCGCGTGCTGGGAAAAGCGGGGCTGGCGCGGCAGGCGCGCGCTGCGCACGAAGCGTCGCAGGCCTGGGGTCAGCAGCTGGTAGTCGAAGCGCCAGCCCAGGTTGAGCATCTCGGCCTGTTCGTTGTCGGGCCACCAGCTGTACTGGTCGCCTTCGCGACTGACTTCGCGCAACGCATCGACGTAACCCATGTTGCCGACGATTTCGTCCATCCAGGCCCGCTCGGGCGCCAGGAAGCCGGGCGACTGCTGACTGTCGCGCCAGTTCTTGATGTCGAGTTTCTGCTGTGCAACATACAGCGAACCACAGTAGATGTATTCGCGACGCTTGCGCCGTTGCTTGTCCAGGTACTTGCCGAAGTCGTCCATGAGCTTGAACTTCTGGTTCAAGTCTTCATCGCCGTTCATGCCCGAAGGCAGCAGCAAGGTGGCAATACTGAGTTTATCGAAATCTGCCTGCAGATAACGCCCGTAGCGGTCGGCTGTCTCGAAGCCCAGCCCACTGATGACCGCCTTGGGTTGCAACCGCGAGTACAGCGCCACACCGCCCTGGGCTGGAACTTCTGCATCGCACGCATAAAGGAAGTAGCCGTCCAGTTGGAAGGCGGCGTCATCCAGTTCAAAGGCGGAAGCACGGGTGTCCTGCAAGCAGATGACGTCGGCATTCTGGGCCTGCAGCCAACTGAGCAACCCGCGCTCGACTGCCGCCTGAATACCATTGACGTTCACACTGATGATCCGCATACATGGCCCCAAAAATCTTGTGCGTGTATGATACCCGAGCTCTACCTAATTAGCTAAATCCGTGGTATCCGGGACTTTTTCGATGCAGGCCTATCAGCGCGACTTCATTCGTTTTGCAATTGATCGAGGCGTTCTGCGTTTCGGCGAATTCACCCTGAAATCAGGGCGTACCAGTCCCTATTTCTTCAATGCCGGCCTGTTCAACACCGGTGCCGCGCTGGCCGAACTGGCGCGCTATTATGCCGCAGCCATCGTCGACAGCGGCATCGCTTTCGACGTCCTGTTCGGGCCCGCCTACAAGGGTATTCCCCTGGCCGCTGCCACTTCGGTGCAACTGGCCGAAAGGCATCAGCTGGACGTGCCCTGGTGCTTCAATCGCAAGGAAGCCAAGGCGCATGGCGAAGGTGGCAGCCTGGTCGGTTCGCCCCTGGCCGGCAACGTGCTGATCATCGACGACGTGATCACTGCCGGTACGGCCATCCGTGAAGTCATGCAGATCATCCAGCAGCAGAACGCGACCGCGGCAGGGGTAATGATTGCCCTCAATCGCCAGGAGCGTGGCAATGGCGAGCTGTCGGCCATTCAGGAAGTGGAACGTGACTTCGGCGTGCCCGTGGTCAGCATCGTTTCGCTGAATCAAGTGCTGGAATTCCTCGCCGACGACGCGCAGCTCAAGCAGCATCTGCCGGCGGTCGAAGCCTATCGTGCGCAGTACGGTATCTAGTCACGTGCGATGGCGGGCGGTGGTGGTCGCAGCGTTCGGCCTGCTCCCGGTCTTGGCCGTGGCCGCGCAGGCACCGGTCATGCTGCTCTATCGCTATGTCGATAGCCGCGGCGTGACGGTGCTGGATCGCCAGGGCGTACCGCCGGAGTACGTGGGCAAGGGTTATCAGGTACTCAACCAGAGCGGTCGGGTGGTACAGACCGTGCCGCCTGCGCCGACGGCCGAAGAAATACGCCTCAAGCAACAAGCCCAAGTGCAGTCGCAAGCCGATGCGCAGTTGCTCGACCGCTATCCATCGCTGGAAGAGCTGGACAAGGCCAGTGCTCGTCGCAGGGCTGAGATCGATGCCCTGATTGCCGTGGCCACGGCGAACGTGCAGACCTTGCAGGGTCAGCAGACCACGCTGCAGGGGCAGGCGGCGGCGCAGGAGCGGGCGGGTCAGGAAGTGTCGACATCGATGCTCGACCAGTTGCGTGACGTGCAGGCTCAGATCATCGACGCCCAAGCGCGAATCGCCAAACTGCAGCAGACACGCAGCGAAGCGGACGCCGGGTTCGCCCAGCAGCGAACCCGGTTGGTCAAGCTTCTCGAATCCCCGCTGTAACCGCGTCGGCGGTCGTCGCGGTGCTTTTGATGCACCGCGCGCGGTCAGGTCAACCGATCTTCTTGTTGCTGATCAGGGTGCCGACGCCGCTGTCGGTGAAGATTTCCAAGAGCACGGCATTGGGGACGCGGCCGTCGATGATGTGCGAAGTGGTCACGCCACCCTGGACCGCTTCCAGCGCGCAACGGATCTTGGGCAGCATGCCGCCGTAGATGGTGCCGTCGGCGATCAGGCCGGATACCTGCTCGGTGGTCAGGCCGGTCAGCACGTTGCCTTCCTTGTCCATCAAGCCCGCAATGTTGGTCAGCAGCATCAGCTTCTCGGCCTTGAGCGCCTCGGCCACCTTGCCCGCCACCAGGTCGGCGTTGATGTTGTAGGACTCGCCATCCGGACCCACGCCGATGGGCGCGATCACCGGGATGAAGTCACCATTGACCAGCATGTTCAACAGATCGGTATTGACCCCGCTGACTTCCCCGACGTGACCGATGTCGATGATCTCCGGCTTGGTCATTTCAGGGGTCTGACGGGTCACCGTCAGCTTGCGTGCGCGGATCAGCTCGGCGTCCTTGCCGGTCAGGCCGATGGCGCTGCCGCCGTGGCGATTGATCAGGTTGACGATGTCCTTGTTCACCTGGCCACCGAGCACCATCTCCACGACGTCCATGGTCTGGGCGTCAGTGACGCGCATGCCGTCGACGAAATGGCTCTCGATGGACAGGCGCTTGAGCAGGTCGCCGATCTGCGGCCCGCCGCCGTGCACTACCACCGGGTTGATGCCGACAGCCTTCATCAGCACGATATCGCGGGCGAAACCGGTCTTGAGCTCCTCGCTCTCCATCGCGTTGCCGCCGTACTTGATCACCAGGGTCTTGCCGACGAAGCGGCGGATATAGGGCAGCGCTTCGGACAATACCTTGGCGACGTTGGTGGCGGCATCACGTTCGAGGGTCATGCGGGGCTCCAGTGAAACAAGTGGTCAGAACGGTAGGTGCAGATCGGGTGCGACTTTCAACAACTGGGTACGGAAGACGCCCTGGATTCGTTCGAGTTCCTCGGCGTCTTCTGCCTCGAAACGCGTCACCAGCACGGGGGTGGTGTTGGAGGCGCGGACCAGGCCCCAGCCTCTAGGGTAGTCCACGCGCACGCCGTCGATGAGGGTGAGCTGGGCATCCCCCCACTGAGCGCCGTGGTGCAGGGCGTCGATGATGCCGAATTTGCTGTCTTCGGTCACTGCAATGTTCAGCTCGGGCGTCGACACGTCGTCGGCGAATGCGGCGAAGACGTCTTCGGCGCTGAGGTGTTCGCGGCTGAGGATTTCCAGCAGTCGCGCAGCGCTGTAGATGCCGTCGTCGAAGCCGAACCAGCGTTCCTTGAAGAAGATGTGCCCGCTCATTTCCCCGGCCACCAGCGCGCCGGTGCGCTTCATTTCTTTCTTGATCAGGGAATGCCCGGTCTTCCACATCACCGGGCGGCCGCCGTGTTCCTTGATCAGCGGGCCCAGGCGACGCGTGCATTTGACGTCGTAGATCACGTCGGCGCCGGGGTTGCGCGACAGCACGTCGCGCGCGAACAGCATCAGCAGGCGATCGGGATGGATGATGCGGCCGGTGTTGGTGACCACGCCCACACGGTCCGCGTCGCCATCGAAGGCCAGGCCCAGGTCGGCGCCCGTTTCGCTGACCTTGGCGATCAACGCCTGCAGGTTGGCGGCCTTGCTCGGGTCCGGATGATGATGGGGGAAATGCCCGTCGACCTCGCAGAACAACGGGATGACTTCGCATCCCAGAGTCTCTATCAGCTGCGGCGCTACCACGGCACCGGCGCCGTTGCCGCAGTCGACCACGACTTTGAGTCGGCGGGTGAGAACGATGTCATCGCGGATCTGCGCCACATAGCGCTCCAGGATCTCGACCTTCTCGACGCTGCCCTGGCCTTGGCTGAGGTCGTTGTGCAGCAGGCGCTGGTGCAGGGCCAGGATCTGTTCGTTGGCCAGCGTGTCGCCGGCGATCACCACCTTGAAGCCGTTGTAGTCCGGCGGGTTGTGGCTGCCGGTCAGCATCACACCGGAGCGGCCGCTGAGCACGTGGTTGGCATAGTACAGCGCAGGTGTCGGCACCAGGCCCACGTCGCTGACGTGACAACCGGCGCCGACCAGACCCTGGATCAATGGCTGCACCAGCTCGGGGCCGGACAGGCGCCCGTCGCGGCCGACGTTGACGTTGGCCTCGCCCATGGCCAGGCTTTGCGCGCCGACGGCACGGCCCACCCAATAGGCGGTGTCGGCATTCAAGGTGCTGCCGACGATGCCGCGAATGTCATAGGCGCGAAAGATGCCGTGGGGCAGCGCCGGCGGCATGTCGCTCGCTTCGACGACAGGGTCGGTGGCGTCGAGCTCGAGCATGTCGATGTCCTGGAAGATCGGATTGGTCCAGTCGTCCACGACCGGCACGGGCGCAGGCGCGGCCGTGCTGCTGTCGGCCGGACGCGCGGCGCCCTCGCGCAGGGACAGGCGCGCCAGGCCCTGTGCGAGGCCGTTGAGGGGCGCCAGGCTCAGGCCGAACGCCTTGACCGCCTTGCCGCCGGACAACTCCTCGAGCAACTGCTCGAGCTGCCGCGCGTCGGCCTCGATGCGTGCATACAGTTGGCGTTGTGCCAGACGTACCGCCAGCGCGGCGCAGCCGATGGCGATCGCCGCGGCAAGCATCATCAGACCCAGTGCACTCCAGGCAAACGGTGGCTGGAACAGCGGCCCAGGACTGAATTCCAGGCGCCAGTTGGGGTTGGCGGTCGGATACGGATAGCGCATGGCCGACGCATTGCTGCCTTGCTCGACCAGCACCTGTGGCGGGCTGCCCAGCACGCTCTGCTGCAGGCGCAGTTGGCCGAATTCGGCGTCGGGCAGTGCCAGGGCCTGAGTCAGGGGCTGCATCTCGAAGGCCAGTACCAGCGTACCCAGCACTGGGGATGTCGAGCTTTGCTGGACGGTGGCGACGTTGTAGATCCACCAGCGCCCGTTGACCTTGTAGGCCTCGGGCGCAGTGGCAGTACCGCGTTCGGCGCGGCTGATCATGTCCAGTACGGCAAAATTGATCGGCGCAGCACCCTGCTGATCGACTTTGGTCTGCCCCGGCAGATTCAGGCGCACGCCCTGCAGGCCATCGATCAAGGGCACGGCGCCAACGGCTTGAGCGATGAGCGAAGAGTCCTGGCTCGCCAGCGCAGCCGTCAGTGCCGGTGAGTGAGCCAAGGTAGCCGTTACGCCGGCTTGGCGCGCGATCACGGTGTCCAGACCTGCGGTGAAAGGCGCGGCGGCGGTCGCCTCGGCGTTCTGGAAGGCACGGCCGGTGAGCGGCGCGACGACCAGAAACCAGATCAGCAGCAAGGCGACGAGCACGCCGACGACGGCGATCAGCAGTGCCTGGTTACCGGCGGTGGTCCGCGCGTTCGAAGCCTGGCCGTGCTCGGCCGTCTTGGCATTGCGAGGAAATCCTTTCACCTGTCATCTCCGCATTGAACGCTTTGAGGCGGACGGGCATCGCCACGGCCGCTGGGTCTGCATGGCCGTTTACTGCGTGCCGGAGTGACCGAAACCGCCGGTCCCGCGCTGGCTTTCGTCGAAGCTTTCGACCAGTTCGAAGTGAGCCTGCACCACAGGAACCAGCACCAGTTGAGCGATGCGCTCGCCCACCGTCAGGGTGAACTCGCTGTCGCCACGGTTCCAGCACGAGACCATCAGTTCGCCCTGGTAATCGGAGTCGATCAGGCCGACCAGGTTGCCGAGCACGATACCGTGCTTGTGGCCCAGGCCCGAGCGCGGCAGGATCATCGCTGCCAGGCCCGGATCACCGATATAGATCGAAAGGCCGGTAGGGATCAGCAGGGTCTGTCCAGGTGCCAGCAGGGTGTCTTGCTGCAGCATGGCGCGCAGGTCCAGGCCTGCGGAACCGGGTGTGGCGTAGTGAGGCAGTGGAAAGTCCTGACCCAGACGTGGGTCAAGGATCTTGGCTTGTAGGGCGTGCATGGATGTCGTTAAACCTGATCGAGGCGCTTGGCGATGAAGGAAACCAGCTGGCGGGCGATCTTGCCCTTGCTGGTCTGGGCGAAAGCAGTGGTCTGCAACTGGCGGTCGATCACGCTGCAGGCATTTTCTTCACTGTTGAAACCGATGCTGGGGTTGGCGACGTCGTTGGCCACGATCAAGTCCAGGTTCTTGTCCTTGAGCTTGCGCGCGGCGTAGTCGAGCAGGTGCTCGGTCTCGGCCGCGAAGCCGACGCTGAATGGGCGATCGGCGCGACCGGCGATGGTTGCCAGGATGTCCGGATTGCGCACCATCTGCAACAGCAGGCCGTCACCACTGCTGGGGTCTTTCTTGAGCTTCTGCGCAGCCACCACTTCGGGACGATAGTCGGCCACGGCGGCGGACGCGATGAACACGTCGCAGGGCATGCCAGCCTCGCAGGCGGCGAGCATGTCGCGCGCGCTGACCACGTCGATGCGGGTGACGCGGTCGGGCGTGGGCAAGTGCACCGGGCCGCAGATCAAGGTAACGCGGGCGCCGGCCTCGACGGCCGCTTCGGCCAGGGCAAAGCCCATCTTGCCGGAGCTGTGGTTGGTGATGTAGCGCACCGGGTCGATGTTTTCCTGGGTCGGCCCGGCAGTGATCAACACGTGCTTGCCGGTCAGTGCCAGATGCTCGAAACATTCGGCCGCGCACAGCGCCAGTTCGGTGGCTTCAAGCATGCGGCCCAGGCCGATGTCGCCGCAGGCCTGGCTGCCAGCGGCCGGGCCGAAGACCTTGAGGCCGCGGCTGCGCAGCAGGTGCAGGTTGTCCTGTGTGGCCGGGTCGCGCCACATGGCCTGGTTCATGGCCGGGGCGATGGCCACGGTGGCGTCGGTGGCCAGTACCAGGGTGGTCAGCAGGTCGTTGGCCAGGCCCTGGGCCAGGCGTGCCATCAGGTCGGCGGTGGCCGGGGCGATGAGGACCAGGTCGGCCCATTTGGCCAGATCGATGTGGCCCATGGCAGCTTCGGCCGCCGGGTCGAGCAGGTCCAGATGCACCGGGTGGCCGGACAGCGCCTGCAGGGTCAGAGGCGTGATGAACTCGCTGCCGCCCTTGGTCATTACCACGCGCACTTCGGCGCCCTGCTCCAGAAGCCTACGTACCAGCTCGGCGCTCTTGTAGGCGGCAATGCCGCCGCCGACGCCCAGAATGATGCGTTTTCGATACAGCCGCTGCATAGGCCTGCCTTTATATCTGGTAATAACACCACGGAGAAACCGCCTTCCGGGGCCGGGTCGCCGTGCAAAAAGTTGCGCTAAGATAGCACAGCGCTCGCTATGGAACAGCGAGGCACACAGACAGGGAGTGGGGATGAGTATTCGCGATTGGCCCGAGGCCGAGCGTCCGCGAGAGCGCCTGCTGGCGCATGGTCCGGGCAGTCTTTCCGATGGCGAGTTGTTGGCGATATTCCTGCGCACCGGCGTGGCTGGACACAGCGCCGTGGACGTTGCACGCAACCTGCTGATCCGCTTCGGCGGTCTGCGCGCCTTGCTCGAAGCCGACCAGAAAACCTTCAGCCAGCACTTCGGCATGGGCCCTGCCAAGTACGCCCAGTTGCAGGCCTCCATCGAGATGAACCGCCGCTACATGGCCGAGCGGCTGAACCGTGGGCCGGCCATGGAAGATCCATCGTCGGTGCGCCATTACCTCAAGGCCAAGCTGCGCCATGAGCGCCAGGAAGTGTTCGGCTGCCTGTTTCTGGACACCAAGCATCAGCCGCTGGGTTTCGAAGTACTGTTTCGCGGCACCATCGACAGCGCGGCGGTGTATCCGCGTGAAGTGGTCAAGCGGGCCATCGCCACAAATGCGGCAGCGCTGATCCTGGCGCACAATCACCCTTCCGGAAACCCGACCCCGAGCCAGGCCGATCGCTCGCTGACCCAGCGCCTCAAGGAGTCGTTGGCGCTGGTGGATGTGCGGGTGCTCGACCACATCATCATCGGCGAAGGCGAGCCGTTGTCGATGGTCGAGCATGGGTGGATGTAAGGGGCGAGATTAGGCTGTGCATGCACCGGCCGCTCCTACAGGGATCTGTGGTGATACGAAAATCCACTGTGGGAGCGGGTTCTACCCGCGAAGAGGCCGGTAGTGGCAGCCTATTTCTCCACTGACACCCTGGAGAAATCCTGCCGACCGAACGGGCTGACGGTGTAGCCCTCGACCCCTTCGCGCGCCAGCACGGCTGCGGTGGGGTGGGCCAGCGGCAGCCACAGCGCCTGCTTCTGGATCAGAGCCTGGGCCTGCTGGTACAGCTTGCTGCGCTGGGCCTGATCGGTCACTGCCTTGCCGTCGCTGATCAGCTTGTCCAAGCCCTTGTCGCAATAGCGTGCGAAGTTGGTGCCCGACTGCACGGCTGCGCAGGAAAACTGCGGGGTGAGGAAGTTGTCCGGATCGCCGTTGTCGCCGGCCCAGCCCATGAACAGCAGGTCATGCTCGCCGGCCTTGGCACGGCGAATCAACTCGCCCCATTCGATCACGCGGATCTCTGCCTTGATGCCGACCTTGGCCAGGTCGGCCTGCAACAGCTGCGCGCCCAGGCTGGGATTGGGGTTGAGCAGGCTGCCCGAAGGGCGGGTCCAGATCGTGGTGTTGAAGCCGTCCTTCAAGCCCGCCTTGGCGAGCAACTCGCGCGCCTTGGCCGCATCCTGCTTGTAGCCGGGCAAGTCCCGTGCATAGCTCCAGGTATTGGGCGGGTAGGGGCCGTTGGCAGCCTCGGCAGTGCCTTCGAAGACGGCCTTGAGGTAGCTGTCCTTGTCGAAGGCCAGGTTGATGGCCTGGCGCACTTCAGGCTTGTCCAAAGGCGGGTGCTGGCTGTTGATGGCCACGAACGCGGTCATGAAAGCCTCGGTCTTGATCACTTTCAGGCTCTTGTCGTCGGCGGCCGCAGCGATGTCCAGGGGCTTGGGCGACAGGGTCAGCTGGCACTCGTTGCGGCGCAGCTTCTGCAGGCGCACGTTGGCGTCCGGGGTGATGGCGAACAGCAAAGGGTCGACGGCAGGCTTGCCGGCAAAGTAGTCCGGGTTGGCCTTGTAGCGCACCACGGCGTCCTTTTCGAAGCGCACGAATACGAAGGGCCCGCTGCCGATCGGCTGGCTGTTGAGTTTTTCCGGAGTGCCGGCTTTCATCAATTGATCGGCGTATTGCGCCGAATAGATCGAGGCGAAGCCCATGCTCAGGGTCGCCAGGAACGTTGCATCGGGATGATCCAGGGTGAACCGTACGGTCAGTGGATCAGGTGCCTCGACTTTCTTGATCAGGCCGGGCAGTTGCATCGACTGGGCGTGCGGAAAGCCGCTTTGCGCCACTTTGTGCCAGGGATTGGCCGGGTCGAGCATGCGCTGGAAACTGAACAGCACGTCCTGCGCGTTCAGCTCACGGTCTGGCTTGAAGTAGGCGGTGTCGTGGAATTTGACCCCTGGGTGCAGCTTGAACGTGTAGATCAGGCCATCGGCCGACACGGTCCAGCTGTCCGCCAGGCTGGGAATGACCTTGCCGGCCTTGGCGTCGAACTCTACCAGGCGGTTCATCAACACGTCGGCTGACGCGTTTGTGGTGGTCAGCGAGTTGTACTGCACCACGTCGAAGCCCTCGGGGCTGGCTTCGGTACAAACCGTCAGCGGTGCGGCATGCACCAGTGCGGAGGCAAACAGGGGAGCAAGCAAGAACGGCAAAGTCGCAAGACGCATGGTGTGTTCCTTGGCGTGTCGAGGGCCCATCTGCCTATGCAGTCTGGAGAAAAGTCCTACCCTAGAGATGTCGAGCGGCGTTGACTATCCCTAAATCGTTTTTCTGCGCGACGAGTGGTCATGCCGCTGCACGCCCGCCAGCGCTGAACATGGGCCGATGCCCGCGCAGCGCGGTACATCGATTGTGCATCTGGAGTTGTTGCGCCGCAGGCTTTCTGGTATAAAGCAGCGCTCTTTTCTAGGGCCCTGTTCCTCTGCCTTCACGGTGAGGCGGGTAAGACCCTGAAGAAACGCGGCGCCGTGCGCCAAATGACTGAAAGATAAGCGGCCAACCCATGCCGGGTTGGGCATGTGGTTTTAGAGGGCTGAGGCATGTCGAGAGTCTGTCAAGTTACCGGTAAGGGTCCGGTGACTGGGAATAACATTTCCCACGCAAACAACAAAACCCGTCGTCGTTTCCTGCCGAACCTGCAGCATCACCGCTTCTGGGTTGAAGAAGAGAAACGTTTTGTTCGCCTGCGCGTATCCGCCAAGGGCATGCGTATCATCGACAAGCGCGGCATCACTGTCGTGCTGGCCGAAATTCGCAAAGCTGGCAAGATCTAAGGGAGCTTTATCATGCGTGAATTGATTCGTTTGATCTCGAGCGCCGGTACTGGTCACTTCTACACTACCGACAAGAACAAGCGTACTACCCCGGACAAGATCGAGATCAAGAAATTTGATCCGGTTGTTCGCAAGCACGTGATGTACAAGGAAGGCAAAATCAAGTAATTGATTTTGGCGACCAGAAAAAGGCCCGCATCGAAAGATGCGGGCCTTTTTTTGTGCCCGGTTTTGCGCAGGCCCAGGCTTTCGATCTAGCGATGCTGAGCTTGGGCGTTGGTGATGGGGTTCAGGGTGGTGACGAAAACCTTGCTCAGGCGAGCGTTTCCTCCTTGTGCAACAACGCTGATGCGCTCCAATGGCGATTTCGTGTAGTACAGCGCAGTCCCTGCCGCGCTGCCTGCGGCACCGAGCAACTCCAGGCAGGAACGATCGATCACCAGGTGCATGTCCATGGTGCGGGTATCAGGTTGGAAGGCATACGAAAACCGGTCGACGAAATAGCGCTGCTCAAAGCCTGACGCACCGTGTCGGTCGATGAACAAGCCGCCGAAAGGGCCCGCGTCGAATCCGGCCTCAAGGGTTTCTCCAGCCTGATTGGACAGACGGACCATCACCAAGGCACCTGGCTGCAATTCAACTTCCAGACGCACCTCGATCGCCTCGCCAGCGGGCAACGCGGCAGTGGCCAGCGTTGCGCTGCCCCATGGCCGGGTGTCGTCGATCAGGACCTTGCCCGCCAAGGGAGCGAGGTCGACGAACTGCTGCACCAGCCGCCAGTCCTTGCCCACGCGCCGCAATCCCAGGGTGCGTGGCAGTGTCATCATGCCTCTGGACGGTGAGGCAGGCACCTCGTTGGCGTACTGCCAGTTGCTGAGCCAGGCCAGGCCCACCGGTGCCCCGGAGTGGTTGGAGAAGCTTTGAAAGGCGTAGAAGTCCTTGCCGAAGTCCATCAGCCGCGTGACGCGGTCCTCGGCGGTGAACTGCCGGCCGTCGAAGTCGCCGATGAAATACTGCACCGTACTGCCGCCCAGGGGGCCACCGGGGTTGATCGAAAGGATCAGGACCCAACGCTCGCCGCCGTTTTCGACGGGTACACGGATCAGGTCCGGGCACTCGTAGTCGATGCCCAGCAGGCCGCTGTCTGCGAATTCACCGCGCTTGTCCCAGGATTTCAGATCGACCGAGCCGTAGAACAGCACCCGATGCGAGCGTGCCTCGACCACCACCATGATCCAGCACTGTTCCGGCGCGTGCCAGAAGACCTTGGGGTCGCGGAACTGGCTGGAACCGATGTCCAGCACCGGGTTGTGAGCGTACTCGACAAAGCTGCGCCCGCGGTCGCTGCTGGCGGCGATTTCCTGGGTCTGCAGGGTTGCCGAAGCGCGCGTATAGATGGCGACGATGCCGCCCGCTTGTTCCCCGGCGTCTGGTTGTGCCTGGAACAGTCCGCTCAGGTTGTGCTGGTCAACCACCGCGCTGCCGCTGAACGCCTGACCGGCCGGGGTGTTGAACAAGGCGGTGGGCAAGGTCTGCCAATTGAGAAGATCAGGGCTGACAGCGTGTCCCCAGTGCACGTTGCCCATCGTCGCCGCCGACGGGTTGTGTTGATAGTAAAGGTGATATTCGCCGTCGAAAAACACCAGGCCATTGGGGTCGTTCATGAAGCCTGTGGGCGGTGCGTAATGCACCTGGGGCGTGTAGTTGCCGCCGGTCGTGGGGCGTTTTTCGTCAGCCTGGGCGAAACGATAGAAAGCCGCACCGGTAGCCAGCAGGGCGGAGCCGATAGCGAAATAACGTCGTGTCATCAACGGTTGTAGCTCCTGGATCTAGGCATGGGGCGCGGTGCTTATTTGGATTCGAACACCACATAGATCTTGCGGCACGCCTCCAGCACTTCCCAGGTGCCAGTGAAGCCTGCAGGGATCACGAAGCGGTCGCCGGCGCGCAATGTCTTGCCGTTGCCCTGGTCGTCACGCAGCACGGAAACGCCCTGCACGATTTCGCAATATTCGTGCTCGGTGTAGTTGACCGTCCATTGCCCCACCTGGCCTTCCCAGACCCCCGCGTTCATTTGTCCGCAGGGGCTCTGGTAGTGGTTGAACAGTGTCTGTTCGGGGTCGCCGCCGAGGATTTTTTCAGGCGCCGGGCGGTAGCGTTCCGGGGTGACGCTGTGTTGGGCGAAGTCGACGATGCTGGTGATGTTCATGCAGGAAACCCCTCGCTTGTTGGATAAAACGCACATCCGTGGGCCTGTGTGCGCTGGGTGTCAAATATATTGAAAAGCGTCGCACCGGTGGTTTAGGGTGGTTCGATGTCACCCCGCTCAGCCTTGCACGGCCGGGCTTTGCATTCAATCACAGGAGATCCGTATGACCACTCTGACTCGCGCTGACTGGGAACAACGTGCCCAGCAGCTGAAGATCGAAGGGCGCGCGTTCATCAACGGCGAATACACCGACGCCGTGTCGGGCCAGACCTTCGAATGCGTAAGCCCCGTCGACGGTAGACTGCTGGCCCAGGTGGCCAGCTGCGACGCTGACGACGCCCAGCGCGCGGTCGAGAATGCCCGCGCCACGTTCAACGAAGGCGTCTGGGCCAAGGCCGCGCCGGCCAAGCGCAAGGCCACCCTGATTCGTTTCGCCGGGTTGTTGCGCGAGCATGCCGAGGAGCTGGCGCTTCTGGAAACGCTGGACATGGGCAAGCCGATCAGTGATTCGCTGAACATCGACGTACCCGGTTCGGCCAATGCCCTGGCCTGGAGCGGCGAAGCCATCGACAAGGTCTACGACGAGGTCGCTCCGACCCCGCACAACCAATTGGGGCTGGTCACGCGTGAAGCCGTCGGCGTGGTGGCCGCAGTGGTGCCGTGGAATTTCCCTCTGATGATGGCCTGCTGGAAGCTGGGGCCGGCCCTGGCCACGGGCAACTCGGTGATCCTCAAGCCGTCGGAGAAATCCCCATTGACCGCCATCCGCATCGCACAGTTGGCGATCGAGGCGGGCATTCCCAAGGGCGTGCTCAATGTGCTGCCGGGCCATGGCCACACGGTCGGCAAGGCACTGGCCCTGCACATGGACGTGGACACCGTGGTCTTCACCGGTTCCACCAGGATCGCCAAGCAACTGATGATCTACGCTGGCGAGTCGAACATGAAGCGCGTCTGGCTGGAGGCGGGCGGCAAGAGCCCCAACATCGTGTTCGCCGATGCACCTGATCTGCAGGCGGCGGCCGATTCGGCAGCCAGCGCCATTGCCTTCAATCAGGGCGAAGTCTGCACGGCTGGCTCGCGCCTGCTGGTGGAGCGTTCGGTCAAGGAGCGCTTCCTGCCCATGGTGGTCGAGGCACTCAAGGCCTGGAAGCCAGGCAACCCTTTGGACCCGGCGACCAATGTCGGTGCTTTGGTGGACACCCAGCAGATGAACACGGTGCTGTCCTACATCAGCGCCGGTCAGGAAGGCGGTGCCACCTTGCTGGTGGGTGGCAAGCGCATCCTTGAGGAAACGGGCGGCACTTACGTCGAACCGACCATCTTCGATGGCGTGACCAATGCCATGAAGATCGCCCAGGAAGAGATTTTCGGGCCGGTGCTGTCGGTGCTTACCTTCGACACTGCCGAAGAGGCGGTCAGCATCGCCAATGACAGCGCCTACGGCCTTGCCGCAGCGGTATGGACCGCGGACATCTCCAAGGCGCACCTGACGGCCAAGGCGCTGCGCGCCGGCAGCGTGTGGGTCAACCAGTACGACGGTGGCGACATGACTGCGCCGTTCGGTGGGTTCAAGCAGTCGGGCAATGGTCGTGACAAGTCGCTGCATGCGTTCGACAAATACACCGAACTGAAGGCCACCTGGATCAAGCTCTGACTCACTGCCGGTCGGGCTGGTGGATCAAAGCATCTTCTCCAGCCCGATCACTTCACTGGCCCACGCATTCAGCCGCCGCCACCAGTCACCCGGTTCTCGGTACAGGGTGTGCATCTGCTGGTGGTCCTCGGTGTCCCACACCACCTGGCCATTTTCCAGGCGCACCTGGTAGCTGCGTGCAGGCGACATGCCCTCACGGGCCAGGTGGCGCATCTGCGCCGCCAGTTCCGGGCTGTCCACCAGCACGCCGACCTCGGTGTTCCACAGCACCGAACGCGGGTCGAAATTGAACGAGCCGATGAAGGACTTGCGCTCGTCGAAGATCATCGCCTTGCTGTGCAGGCTGGAATCGGAACTGCCACTGAAGCTCAATGTGCCACCCGCATCGTCACCCGGCTGGCGACGCAGCTCGAACAGCTTCACTCCGTGCTCGAGCAAGTTCTTGCGGTAGGGCACGTAGCCGCCGTGTACCGCAGGTACGTCGGTCGCTTCCAGGGAATTGGTCAGCAGGCTGACGTCGACACCGGCATCGGCGCGTCCGGTGAGATAGTCGCGGCCGGCTTTGCCCGGCACGAAGTAGGCGGAGATCAGCATCAGTTCATGCTTGACCTGGGTCAGCTCCGGGGCAAGCTGCGTGGTCAGCAGCAGGTGGGGGTCGGGCTCGCCTCGGGCCAGCACCTTGGTGGGTGCATCCCACAGTGCCTGGCCCCAGGCCCAGATCAACTGGCGCCGCCAGACGTCCAGCTGTGGCGCGCTCTGGTAGGTCATCAAGCGTTCATAGAGGGCGTGATGCTGGCTTCGCGAGGTGGTTAGGGACTTTTCCAGGCGCACCCGCGACGCGGCCAGGTGTTTGGCCGTCGGCACCGTGAACAGAAAATTGGCAATCGGCTGGCTCAGCGCACTGTTCCAGTACTGATCGAAGCTGTAGCCCAGTTGCTGGGCGACCGGCCCGAAGCCCAGCAGGTCGATGTCTGTGAAGTTCATGTCCGGCTCGGCGTCGAAGTATTCGTCGCCCAGATTGCGTCCGCCGACGATAGCCACGCTGTTGTCGGCCAGCCACAGCTTGTTGTGCATGCGCCGGTGCTGCCGAGACAGTTGCAGCAGGCGGCCCACCGCGCGCGTGGCGCCGGTCGAGCGACCCAGGTGGGTGGGGTTGAACAGGCGGATCTGGATGTTGTGATGCGCGGCGAGGGTGGCGATGGTCTTGTCCAGGCCATCACTGGTGGTGTCGTCCAGCAGGATGCGTACGCGCACGCCGCGGTCGGCGGCCTTGAGCAGTTCGTCGACCAGGGCGCGGGTGCTGAAACCGTCGTGGACAATGTAGTACTGCAGGTCGAGGCTGACCTGGGCATTGCGGATCAGCTCGGCACGTGCGCGAAAGGCCTCGTCACTGCTCGACAGCAGTCGGAAGCCCGACTGGCCATGATGGGCCTGCACCTGGGCCTGCACCGACCTGCCGAAGGCCGATTGTTCGGCCGGGAGCATTTCGCTGTATTCACGCGGCGCATTCACGCTGGCACAGCCTTGCAGGGCGAGGATCAGGGTCAACAGCAGCGGTAACAGCCTGGGGCAGGGCAAAGCGATCATCCTTGCAGGGAGGGCGGGCGTGCCGTTCGACCTTGGCATGGGCTCAAAGGTCGGCATCGGAGTGCGGATTATCCGCAAGCAGCTGCCGAGCGCAGGTACCCACGGTACGTACGGCGGCCTCGATGTCGGGCGAAGGCTTGCTGGCGAAGTTCATGCGCAGGCAGTTACGGTACTTGCCCGACGCCGAAAAGATACTGCCCACGGCGATCTGTACGCCCCGGTCGAGCAGCAGGCGGTTGAGCTTGAGGGTATCGAAGCCCTCGGGCAGTTCGACCCACAGCATGAAGCCACCCTGGGGACGGCTGCAGCGGGTACCGACGGGAAAGTAGCGGGTGACCCAGTCGATCATCAGGTCGCGGCTGCGCTGGTACTGGGTGCGCATGCGGCGCAGGTGCGGTTCGTAATGACCACCCTTGATGAACTCGGCGATCGCCAGCTGCGGCTGCGTCGAGGTCGAACCGGTGCCGATGTACTTCATGTGCAGCACCCGCTCCAGGTAGCGGCCGGGGGCGACGAAGCCGATGCGCAGGCCGGGGGCCAGGGTCTTGGAGAACGAACTGCACAACAGCACGCGACCGTCTTCGTCGAACGACTTGATGGTGCGCGGACGGGGATAGCTGAAGGCCAGGTCGCCATACACATCGTCCTCGATGATGGCCACGTCAAAGCGTTGCGCGAGAGTCAGCAGGGCACGCTTGCGAGCTTCGGGCATCACGTAGCCCAACGGGTTGTTGCAATTGGGCGTCAACTGTATGGCCTTGATCGGCCACTGTTCCAACGCCAGCTCCAGTGCTTGCAGGCTGATGCCGGTGAGCGGGTCGGTCGGGATTTCCAGGGCCTTCATGCCCAGGCCCTTGAGGGTCTGCATGGCGCCGAAGAAGCTGGGGGAGTCCACGGCGACGATATCGCCGGGCTCGCAGATGGCGCGGATGCTGGCCGACAGCGCTTCATGGCAGCCGGTGGTGACGACCAGTTCACCAATGCCCAATCGGCAGCCGGCATCCACCAGAAGCCGGGCGATCTGTTCGCGCAGGGCTTGGGTTCCATACAGAGAGTCGTAGTACAGGCCCGGCATCGCCTGGTGCCGACTCAGGCGGGCCAGCTCGCGCAGCAACGGCCGCAGGGTCGGGCTGCTGACGTCGGGCATGCCCCGGCCCAGTTGCACCACGTCATCGCGCGGCGCGGCACGCATCAGTTCGACGACCTGGTCCCACTGCGAGATGTCCACGGGGCGCTGCATGGGGCGGCCCACGGCGGGCAGTGCCGGCAGTTCGCGGGCGGTGGGCACGAAATAGCCGGATTTGGGCCGGGGCGCGGCCAAGCCGTGGTCTTCGAGCTGGCGATAGGCTTGCTGCACGGTGCTCAGGCTGACGCCGTGCTCGATGCTCAGGGCGCGCACTGACGGCAGGCGATCGCCAGGGCGGTAGAGGCCTTGTTCGATGCGCTGGCTGAGCAGCTGGGCGAGGTTCATGTACAGCGTCATGGATGTGCTCGAGCTGATGACCATACAGATGCGTGGAAAATACAGCATTCAGACGTTCAGGTCAGCCTTCTGTATTAAAAACATAAACGCTTTTTGAATCTGTATTAAGCGGTGTCAGCTGCGGCACCATGGCCTTGCTGTCCAAACACTTCAAGGAGAAAGGCCATGAACGGCTTGAGCGATGTACGTCTGCTGCTGCGCACCGAAGAATTGCTGGAAGAGCCGAAGCTGCGCACGCGCACGCCGTGCGCACCAGCAGGCCTGGGGCGTTGGGCGCTGATGCTGCATCACTTGCGCACGCGTCCGGCCCTGCTCGAACTGGACGAGGATCAGTTGCGCGATATCGGCCTGGATGCGCAGCAGGCCCGCCGCGAAGGCCTGAAGCCGTTCTGGCGTTCGTAGCGAAGCGGTCTAGCCCAGCTCCTTGAACCGGTGCCAGAGCATGCCCAGCGCCAGCAGGGGCGAGCGCAGGTAGCGGCCGCCGGGAAAGGTCATGTGCGGCACTTTGGCGAACAGGTCGAAGCCGCGGCTGGCCTGGCCACTGATGGCTTCGCCGAGCAGTTTGCCCGCCAGGTGCGTGACGTTCAGCCCGTGCCCGGAATAGGCCTGGGCATAGAACACGTTGGGCTGCTCCTTGAGCCTGCCGATCTGCGGCAGACGGTTGGCGCCGATGCCGATCATGCCGCCCCATTGATAGTCGATGCGCACATTGGCCAGTTGCGGGAACACATCGAGCATCTTGGGCCGCATGTATTCGGCGATGTCCTTGGGATCGCGCCCCGAGTAGTGACAGGCGCCGCCGAACAGCAGGCGCCGATCGGCGGACAGTCGATAGTAGTCCACCGTCACCCGCTGGTCGCACACCGCCATGTTGCGGGGCAGCAGCTGCCGTGCCTGTTCGGCATCCAGAGGCTCGGTGGCGATGATGTAGCTGCCGGCCGGCAGCACCTTGCCGCTCAGCTGCGGGTTGAGGTCGCTCAGGTAGGCGTTGCAGCCCAGCACCAGGAAGCGTGCCCGCGCCTGGCCTTGAGCGGTGTGCACACGCACTTGCGGGCCATACTCGATACGCGTCACCCGCGACTGTTCGAAGAGCTGTACACCTAGCTGCCGCGCCACTTCGGCTTCGCCCAGAGCCAGGTTCAACGGATGCAGGTGGCCGGAGCCCATGTCGACCAGGCCGCCGTGGTAGCGATCCGAGCCGACCACGCTGTGCATGTCCTGCGCCTCGACGATTTGCAACTCGTGAGCGTAGCCCAGGCTGCGCAGGGCTTCTGCGTCTTCGACGAACCCCTGCAGCTGAGCTGGCTTGTTGGCCAGATCGCAGTAGCCCCAGGTCAGGTCGCACTCGATACCATGGCGGTCGACCCGCTGGCGGACGATCTCGACCGCTTCCAACCCCATCAAGGTCAGGTCGCGCACACCGTCGTCGCCAATGATCTTGCGAAACTGTTCCAGATCGTGGCCGACGCCGCGAATCAGTTGCCCACCGTTGCGCCCGCTGGCACCCCAGCCAATCTGGTGGGCTTCGAGCAGGGCCACGCTGAACCCCCGCTGCGCCAGTTCGATCGCGGTGTTCAGCCCGGAGAAGCCACCGCCTACCACGCACACATCGACGCTGATCTCGCCCTGCAAGGGCGGGTATACCGGCTGCCGATGCAGACTGGCGGCGTAGTACGAGGCGGCGTGCTCGGCGCGAGCGTTCATGTGAGTGGTCCTGGTAGCAATGGTTTGAAAGGGGTGTACGGAAAATTCGACGCAGCATAAGCCGGGGTTTCCCATGGCGGCAACCGCGCGGCACAATGGCGCCTCGTCCACGCGGTGACCGTCATGAGCTGCAACAGCCACAAGCTTCGTTTCCTGCGCGAGCAGATTCCTTCGTTCGAATGCGTGCCGGGATGCCATGACTGCTGCGGGCCGGTGACCACCTCATCCGAGGAAATGGCGCGCCTGCCGCGCAAGACGGCTGCCGAACAGGAGGCCGCGCTGGCCCGGTTCGACTGCGTGCACCTGGGGCCACAGGGTTGCACGGTGTATGAAGAGCGCCCGCTGATCTGCCGGCTGTTCGGAACCACGCCCACGCTGCCATGCCCCAATGGGCGACGCCCGGTGGAGATGATCGACCCCGCCGTGGAGCATCAGGTGCACAAGCTGATCGCCAGCACTCGCCAGGTGCTGGTCTGAAGCATTGCCGGGTCAGTCCGGCACCGGCAGGTTCAAGCTCTCCTTCACTTCTTCCATGACGATGTAGCTCTTGGATTCGCGCACATGGGGCAGTTTCAAGAGGATGTCGCCCAGCAGCTTGCGGTAGGAGGCCATTTCGGAAATGCGTGCCTTGACCAGATAGTCGAAGTCACCCGACACCAGATGGCACTCCAGCACGTGGGGCAGTTTGAGCACCGCGCGGCGAAATTCCTCGAAGGTGTCGCCCGACTTGTAGTCCAGGCTGATCTCGACGAACACCAGCAGGCTTCCGCGCAAATGCTGCGGATTGAGCCGGGCGTAATACCCCATGATGATGCCTTCGCGCTCCAGACGGCGGACTCGTTCGGTGCAGGGTGTGGTGGACAGGCCGACCTTCTCGCCCAGTTCGGTGAACGACATGCGCCCGTCAGCCTGCAGGATGCGCAGGATATTGCGGTCGATCTTGTCGAGTTCGCGTTTGCTCTGGTGCTGGGTACGCACAGGCGATGCCCCTCCGTTAAAGCGTCAATGGCCGAGAATTCTCGCCAAATATAGCCTTGCATACAGTGAAAAGCACTGGCTCGACCTTTTTATACTGCCCACATCTTCGGACCTAACATCTTACGTCAGCGGATTTCCGCGATGAGGGCGACACACATGCGCGTTCTGGTACTCGGTAGTGGTGTGATCGGCACCGTCAGTGCCTATTATCTGGCCCGGCAAGGCATGGAAGTGACCGTGGTCGATCGCCAGCCGGCCGTCGCCATGGAAACCAGCTTCGCCAATGCCGGGCAGGTTTCGCCGGGTTATGCGTCGCCCTGGGCGGCGCCGGGCGTGCCGCTCAAGGCCATCAAATGGCTGCTGGAGCGTCACTCACCGCTGGCGATCAAGCTGACCGGCGATGTCGATCAGTACCTGTGGATGGCGCAGATGCTGCGCAATTGCACCGCCAGCCGTTATGCGGTGAACAAGGAGCGCATGGTGCGCCTGTCCGAGTACAGCCGCGACTGCCTCGACGAGCTGCGCGCCGAGACCGGCATCGCCTACGAAGGCCGGACCCTGGGCACCACCCAGCTGTTCCGCACCCAGGCGCAACTGGACAACGCCGCCAAGGACATCGCCGTGCTGGAGCAGTCCGGCGTGCCCTACGAGCTGCTCGATCGCGAAGGCATCGCCCGCGTCGAGCCGGCCCTGGCGTCGGTCACCGGCATTCTGGCCGGCGCCCTGCGGCTGCCCAACGACCAGACCGGCGACTGCCAGATGTTCACCACCCGCCTGGCGCAGATGGCCAGGGATCTGGGTGTACAGTTCCGCTTCGGTCAGGCCATCGAGCGCCTGGACTTCGCCGGCGACCGCATCAACGGCGTCTGGATCGACGGCAAGCTGGAAACTGCCGACCGCTACGTGCTGGCACTGGGCAGCTATTCGCCGCAGTTGCTCAAGCCGCTGGGCATCCGGGCACCGGTGTACCCGCTCAAGGGCTACTCGCTGACCGTGCCGATCACCGATGCGGCCATGGCGCCGACCTCGACCATTCTCGACGAGAGCTACAAGGTGGCGATCACCCGGTTCGACAACCGCATTCGCGTCGGCGGGATGGCCGAGATCGCCGGTTTCGATCTGAGCCTGAATCCACGTCGTCGCGAAACGCTGGAAATGATCGTCAATGATCTCTACCCGCAGGGCGGTGATCTGACTCAGGCCAGCTTCTGGACCGGGCTGCGGCCGACCACCCCGGACGGCACGCCGATCGTGGGTGCCACGCCATTCAAGAATCTGTTCCTCAACACCGGTCACGGCACGCTGGGCTGGACCATGGCATGTGGGTCGGGACGCTTGCTTGCCGACCTGATCGCGCGTAAAAAGCCGCAGATCAGCGCCGCCGGCCTGGACATATCGCGCTACGGACAGCCACACGAAACGGTTCGTCAGGGTCAGTCGGCGCCGGCGCATTCGTAACTGTTGGTCCAGGATCGCCGCCCTGCGCGGCGGTCCTTGCAACTTTTCACCCTTCAAACCTTGCAAAAGAAGCCCGCCATGCGTCCAGCCCGCGCCCTGATCGACCTCTCCGCCCTGCGCCACAACTATCGACTGGCACGCCAGATGAGTGGGGCGAAGGCGTTGGCTGTGGTCAAGGCCGATGCCTACGGGCATGGCGCGGTGCGTTGTGCCCAGGCGCTGGAAGGCGAGGCGGACGGGTTTGCCGTGGCCTGCATCGAGGAAGCCCTGCAGTTGCGTGCGGCGGGTATCACCGCGCCGGTATTGCTGCTCGAAGGATTTTTCGAAGCCAGCGAACTGCCATTGATCATCGAGCATGGGCTGTGGTGCGTGGTGCATTCGTTGTGGCAACTGGAAGCCATCGAGCAGGCACGCTTGAGCCAGCCGTTGCAGGTCTGGTTGAAACTCGACTCGGGCATGCACCGTGTCGGCCTGCATCCCAAGGATTACCAGGCCGCCTATCAGCGCCTGCTGGCCAGCGGCAAGGTGGCCAAGATCGTGCTGATGAGCCATTTCGCCCGCGCCGATGAGCTGGACTGCCCCAGCAGTACCGAGCAACTGGCCGTGTTCGACACGGCGCGGCAGGGGCTGAGCGCCGAGATCAGCCTGCGCAACTCCCCGGCAGTGCTCGGCTGGCCGCAGATTCCCAGTGACTGGGTGCGCCCCGGCATCATGCTTTACGGGGCTACACCGTTCGAAACCGCGACCTCTGCCAGTGCCCAGTTGCAGCCGGTGATGACGCTGCAGTCCAAGGTCATCAGCGTGCGTGAGCTGCCTGCGGGGGAGGCCGTGGGCTACGGCGCGCGCTTTGTCACCCAGCGGCCGAGCCGGATCGGCGTGGTGGCCATGGGTTATGCCGATGGTTACCCGCGCCTGGCGCCCAATGGCACGCCAGTGCTGGTCGATGGCGTGCGTACCGTGCTGGCGGGGCGGGTATCGATGGACATGCTCAACGTCGACCTGACCGATGTGCCCCAGGCGGGCGTCGGCAGTACGGTCGAGCTGTGGGGCAAGCAGGTGCTGGCCAGTGACGTCGCCCACGCCGCTGGCACCATTGCCTACCAGATCTTCTGCAACCTGCGCCGCGTGCCCTTGCAGTACGTTTAGCCCAGCGTCTGGGCGCGCCATGCGCCCGGGCCGACCCATCGCCCGCCAATGTGTTGTAAATCCCGAACGCTGTTGCCATGATACCGGCCATCATGAACTGCTCAGCATTCCAGGAGGCTTTCGCATTGGACGTCGGCGAACGACTGCAAGCCATTCGCAAACTCAAGGGTTTGTCCCAGCGTGAACTCGCCAAACGAGCGGGCGTCACCAACAGCACCATTTCCATGATCGAGAAGAACAGCGTGAGTCCCTCGATCAGCTCGCTGCGCAAGGTGCTGGGCGGGATTCCAATGTCCATGGTGGAGTTCTTTTCCGAAGAACTGCAGGCCGAGCGGCCAACCCAAGTGGTCTACAAGGCCAACGAGCTGATCGATATCTCCGACGGCGCGGTGACCATGAAGCTGGTCGGCAAGGCCCACCCCAGCCGGGCCATCGCCTTTCTCAGCGAGGTCTATCCGCCGGGTGCTGACACCGGTATGGAAATGCTCATGCACGAGGGCGAGGAGACCGGCATCCTGGTGGAAGGGCGCCTGGAGCTGGTGGTCGGTCAGGACACCTACGTGCTCGAAGAGGGCGACAGCTACTACTTCGAAAGCAGCAAACCGCATCGCTTCCGCAACCCGTTCGATACGCCCGCCCGCTTGATCAGCGCCGCCACGCCGGCGAATTTCTGAGTCGGCCGGTCGCGCTGATCAGTTTCTGGTCTGCTCCGAGCGTCAACTCGCAGGTGTTTGCAGCACATCGAACGCTTGATCACCGAGTTTGAAATCGGCGATGACGTCCATGCCCAGTTTTTGATGGGCCTTCAGCGAGCCAACATTGCTGCGGTTGATGAACAGCAATCCACGGCGCTCCCCCATGTAATGACACAGCTTTGTGTAGAGCGCCTTGGGCAGGCCTTGGCCGCGCATGGAAGCATCCACGCAGATGGGGCCGTAGGCGTAGGCATCATCGATGGCCGGACAGGCGGCGAACATGGCCTTGACGGGTGGTGCGGCGTCGTCAGCGTTTTCGGCACTGAACAGCACGCCTTTGACCTGCTCGCCGTCGATAGCGACTATGATCGGCGTATCCGTTTCGACCCATGTGCGCACCACGGCTGCAGACCAGTCGCCATACAGGGTGCCACCGTTGGCGGCTGAGTTGGCAATCAGCAGGCGGGAGATGCTCACGGAATCGTCGGGAGTGGCAAGACGAAGTTCAAGCGTCACGGGCATGTCCTGGAGGGTGTGGTCGGTTCGCTCAACGGCCGGTGGCAGCGGCAGCTGTGCAACAATCCCAATAGGATAGCGGTCCAACCTGCAAATAACAGGTCAGGAGGCCAAAGCATGGTGCATCGGTGTTCCATCGAAGTGGCCGTGGACCAGGTGCTGCAGCGTTTGCCCACGCATATCCACATGGGTATGCCGCTGGGCCTGGGCAAGCCCAACCGCTTCGTCAACGCGCTGTATGCCCGCATCAAGGGCCTGCCCGAGCGGCGTCTGACGATCTATACCGCACTGGTGCTGGGCCGCCCGCCCCTGGGCAACGGCCTGCAGAAGCGCTTGCTCGAACCCTTCGTCGAGCGCGTGTTCGGCGATTACCCCGAGTTCGACTTTCTCGCCGACCTACGCCGTGACGAGCTGCCCTCCAACGTCAGCGTGCAACAGTTCTTCATGCAGCCGGGCAGCCTGCTGGGCAGCACGACGGCGCAGCAAAGCTACATCAGCAGCAATTACAGCCACGCCGCGCGCGACATCAATGCCAAGGGGCTGAATCTGGTGGCGCAACTGGTCAGCCAGCACCCCGAAAATGCCGAACGTCTGAGCCTGAGCTGCAATCCGGACATCACCCTGGACCTGCTGCCGATGATCGAAAGGCGTCGTGCGGCCGGCGAAACCATTCTGATTCTGGGCCAGATCCACGAGGCCCTGCCGTTCATGCCCGGCAGTGCTGAGATCGACAGCGAGGCGTTCGATCTGCTGATCGACGGTGCCGAGCAGTCGACGCTGTTTTCCACGCCGAACATGCCGGTCGGTGTGCAGGATCATTTCATCGGTCTGCATGCCAGCACACTGGTGCGCGACGGTGGCACGCTGCAGATCGGTATCGGGGCGATGGGTGATGCGCTGAGCGCCGCCCTGCTCGCGCGTCAGGCCGACAATGCCGGCTACCGGGCGTTGCTCGATGAACTCGACCTGTCGCCCTGGCAGGCGTTGATCCAGGCCGAAGGCGGCGTCGAGCCCTTCGCTACCGGCCTGTATGGCTGCAGCGAGATGTTCGTCAACGGCCTGCTGGCCCTCGCCGAAGCGGGGGTGATACGCCGCAAGGTCTACCCGGACGTGGCACGCCAGGCTGCGGCAAACGCCGGTGTGCTGCACGCCGATGAGGACCGGGACGGGGTGGTGGTACACGGCGGTTTCTTTCTCGGGCCGAACAGTTTCTACGAGCGCCTTCGGCAGATGCCGGCGGCAAGCTTGGCCCGCTTCGACATGACCGCGATCAGCTACATCAACGAGCTGTATGGCGACGAGCAGCTCAAACGTCTGCAACGACGCGATGCGCGGTTCATCAATACCGTGTTCACGGCGACGGTGATGGGCGCGGCCGTGTCGGACCAGCTCGAAGACGGGCGGGTCATCAGCGGCGTTGGCGGGCAGTACAATTTCGTCGTTCAGGGGCACGCCCTGGAGGGCGCACGTTCGGTGCTGATCCTGCGCAGTTGGCGGGAATCGGCAGGTGTCATCAGCTCCAACGTGCTGTGGGACTATGGCCATTGCACGATTCCACGGCACCTGCGCGACATCGTCGTGACCGAGTACGGCATTGCCCAGTTGCGCGGGCGTACCGATGCCGAGGTGATCGAGGCGATGATCAACATCAGCGATTCGCGCTTCCAGCCCAGCCTGATCGACGAGGCCCAGCGCGCCGGCAAGTTGAGCAAGGATTTCGTGCTCGATCCGCGCTTTGCCAACAACACCAGCGAGCGTCTGGAGGCAATCCGCAATCGACACGCGTCGCTGTTCCCGGAGTATCCGCTGGGGTGCGATTTCACCGATGAGGAAAAGGACTTGCTGCGCGCGCTGAACTGGCTCAAAAGCAAGTTCAAGCTCAGCGAGATGCTCGAGCTGGGCAAGGCGGCGCTGGAGGCACCCGAGGCCAGCGGCTACCCTCTGCACCTGCAGCGCATGGGCCTGGACCAGCCACAGGGGTTGCGCGAGGAACTCTACCAGCGCCTGGTACTGGCCGCCCTGCAGGAGACCGAAAACCCGGCGCGCTAGGCGCCGCGGTGGGTCAGGTCACTCCACGAAGGTCACGACGCCATTGGCCAGCGACTGTACCCGGGCCAGGGATTCCACGCGATAGCCTTGCGCATCGAGTTCGGCGCGGCCGCCCTGGAAGGACTTCTCGATGACGATACCCAGTCCGGCCAGTTTGGCGCCGGCCTGGTTGATGATCGAAATCAGCGCCTGCGACGCTTTGCCGTTGGCCAGGAAATCGTCGATCACCAGCACGGTATCGTTGCTGTTCAAATGACGCGGCGAAATGGCCACCGTGCTTTCCGTCTGCTTGGTGAAGGAATACACCGAGGCCACCAGCAGGTTTTCCGTCAGCGTCAGCGACTGGTGCTTGCGCGCGAAGATCACCGGCACGCCCAGGCGCAGCCCGGCCATCACCGCCGGGGCGATGCCCGAAGCCTCGATGGTGACGATCTTGGTGATCCCGGCATCGGCGAACCGGCGGGCGAATTCGTCGCCGATCTGCTGCATCAAGAGCGGATCGATCTGGTGGTTGAGAAAGGCATCGACCTTCAATACCTGATCGGAAAGCACGATGCCTTCTTCGCGAATCTTTTTGTGCAGAGCTTCCACGGTGGTTCCTCGATGTACCAATGTGCGCAGGCCGGCTGTGGCCCGGGCAGGGTTGAATTCAGCGTTTGAGCATGGCGCGGATATCGGCCAATGCGGTATTGCCGCGCACGGCTTTGACTTCCGTGGGCGTGTCGTCGTTACCTTCCCAGGCCAGGTCGTCGGGCGGCAGTTCATCGAGAAAGCGGCTGGGTGCGCAATCGATGATCTCGCCGTACTGCTTGCGCTTGGCGGCGAAGGTAAAGGCCAAGGTCTGCCGCGCGCGCGTGATGCCCACGTAAGCCAGGCGGCGTTCTTCCTCGATGGTGTCAGCCTCGATGCTGGAGCGATGCGGCAGGATTTCCTCTTCCATGCCCATGATGAACACGTAGGGAAATTCCAGGCCCTTGGACGCATGCAGGGTCATCATCTGCACGCCCTCGGCGCCGTCCTCTTCTTCCTGCTGCCGTTCGAGCATGTCGCGCAGCACCAGCTTGCCGATCGCTTCCTCGACCGTCATGGCGCCGTCTTCGTCCTTTTCCAGGGTGTTCTTCAAGGCCTCGACCAGAAACCACACGTTGCTCATGCGGTAGTCGGCGGCCTTTTCACTGGAACTGTTGGTGCGCAGCCACTGCTCGTAGTCGATGTCCATGACCATGCTGCGCAGCGCCCCGATCGGGTCTTCACCGGCGCACTGCTCGCGGACCTTGTCCATATAGCGCTTGAAGCGGCTCAGGCGATCGGTGAAGCGCGCGTCCAGATGCTCGCCCAGGCCGATCTCGTCGGTGGCCGCGTACATCGAGATCTTGCGCTCGGTGGCATAGTTGCCGAGCTTTTCCAGGGTCGTGGAACCGATTTCCCGGCGTGGCACGTTGATCACGCGCAGGAAGGCGTTGTCGTCGTCCGGGTTCACGATGAGGCGGAAGTAGGCCATCAGGTCCTTCACTTCCTGGCGCCCGAAGAAGCTGTTGCCGCCACTGAGCCGATAGGGGATCTGGTGGTGCTGCAACTTCAGCTCGATGAGCTTGGCCTGGTAGTTGCCCCGATAGAGGATGGCGAAATCGCTGTAGGGCCGGTCGGTGCGCAGGTGCAGGCTGAGAATCTCGACGGCCACGCGCTCGGCTTCGGCATCCTCGTTGCGGCAGCGGATCACGCGGATTTCATCGCCGTGCCCCATCTCGCTCCACAGCTGCTTCTCGAAGGCGTGCGGGTTGTTCGAAATGAGTACGTTGGCGCAGCGCAGGATGCGGCTGGTGGAGCGGTAGTTCTGCTCCAGCATGACCACTTTCAGCGACGGGTAGTCGTCCTTGAGCAGCATCAGGTTTTCCGGGCGCGCGCCACGCCAGGCATAGATGGACTGGTCATCGTCGCCGACCACGGTGAACTGGTTGCGCGTACCGATCAGCAGCTTCACCAGCAGGTACTGGCTGGCGTTGGTGTCCTGGTACTCGTCCACCAGCAGATAGCGAACCTTGTTCTGCCACTTCTCGAGGATGTCCGGATGTTCCTGGAACAGCTTCACCGGCAGCAGGATGAGGTCGTCGAAGTCCACCGCGTTGAACGCGCGCAAGGTGCGCTGGTAATGGCTGTAGACGATGGCTGCGGTCTGTTCCTTGGGGTTGCGAGCCTGCTCCAGGGCCTGGGGCGGCAGTATCAGGTCGTTCTTCCAGGCGCCGATCATGTTCTTGATCTCGTCGACGCCGTCCTCGCCCGAGTACTCTTTTTGCATGATGTCGGTCATCAACGCTTTCACGTCGGCTTCGTCGAAGATCGAGAAGCCCGGCTTGAAGCCCAGCCGCGCGTGTTCCTTGCGGATGACGTTGAGGCCCAGGTTGTGGAAGGTCGACACGGTCAGACCCCGCCCTTCGCCGCTGCGCAGCAGGGTGCCGACGCGCTCCTTCATCTCGCGCGCAGCCTTGTTGGTGAAGGTCATGGCGACGATGTACTGGGCACGAATGCCGCAGTTCTGGATCAGGTGGGCGATCTTGCGGGTAATCACGCTGGTCTTGCCGGAACCTGCACCGGCGAGCACCAAAAGAGGGCCGCCGACGTAGTTCACGGCTTCTTGCTGCCGGGGATTGAGTCGGGACATGACGGGAGTCACTGACGAAATGGCCGCGCATTTTAGCACCGCTGGTGCAACTGTGCCGCGACCGCAGATCCATTAAAATTTGCCGGTTTGTCGACTTTGCAGCAGGATGTGGTTACACGTTGACACGTACTTTGGATTGGGTCTGGCCCGAGCTGTTGCCGAGGCCGTTTTTAAGCGCTATCGAATGACTGTGAAACTGTCCCAAGGAGCTCGTTTGTCTACGCCTGTCGAACCCGCGCGGCTGTTGCTGCTGGCCCAGGATCGCACCTGGGCCACGTCGTTGCGCGAGTGCCTGGCGCCCCTGGGCGATGTGGCCACGTTGATCGAAGCGTCATCCTGGGACACGGTGGCCGGGCAGTTCGACAATCAGCCCGGCACCCTTTTGCTGGCGACCCCCGAGCGGCTGCCGGCACCCGGGCGCTGCGCGCTGCCGGTGGTGCTGCTGCTCACCGAGGAGCCTGCGCAACCGCCGCCCGGCGCCAGCGACTGGCTGGTGCTGGGCGAGCTCAACAGCGATACGTTGCGCCGCTGCCTGCGCCATGCGCGCGAGCGCGGCGTGCTGCAGGACACCCTGCAACGCCTGGCCGAACAGGATCCCTTGACCGGCATCGCCAACCGTCCCGGTTTCCAGACTCTGCTCACCGCCCGCCTGGCCGAACAGGAAGGCCGTGGCGTTGCCCTGGGCCACCTGGACATGGACAACTTCCGCCATGCCAACGATGCGCTGGGACACCAGGCCGGCGATCGGCTGATCCTGCAGGTGGTGGCACGCCTGAAGAAGCAGCTGGAAGCGGGCGATCAGGTGGCCCGCCTGGGCAGCGACGAGTTCGCCCTGTTGCTCGACACCCGCCGCGACCCATCACGGGCCGAGCGCCTGGCGGCCAACATCATCGAGGCCATGGCCGAACCCTATTACGTCGATGGCGAGAGCCTGCTGATCGGCTGCAGCCTGGGCATCGCCCATGCCCGCGCCGGCGCCGGTGCCGACCCGCTGATGTGGCACGCGCACATCGCCATGCAGCAGGCCAAAAGCACCCAGGGCTGCAGCTACCATCTGTTCAACGAACGCATCAACCGCCATGCGCGCAGCCTGGCCGACCTCGAAAGCGAGCTGCGCCGCGCCCTGCGGCGTGACGAGCTGGAACTGCACTACCAGCCACGGCTGGACCTGAGCGGCAATACCATCGTCGGTCTCGAGGCCCTGGTGCGCTGGCGGCATCGCGAACGTGGCGTGCTCGCACCCGGCGAGTTCGTGCCGCTGGCCGAGCAGAGCGGGTTGATCGTGCCGATGGGCTACTGGGTCATCGCACGGGCCTTGCGCGACATGCAGACCTTGCGCGAAAGCGGCTTCGAACCCTTGCACATGGCGATCAACCTGTCGTTCCGGCAGTTTCAGGACAGCCAGTTGCTCAGCACCCTGGGACGGTTGATCGCCGAGCGCGGCATCGATGCCGGCTGGCTGGAGTTCGAACTCACCGAAACCGCGGTCATGCGCCGCAACGATCTGGTCAAGCAGACCATGGACGCGTTGGGCCGTCTGGGCGTGCGCTTTTCCCTCGACGATTTCGGCACCGGCTTCTCTTCGTTCGTCCACCTCAGCAGCCTGCCGATCGCCTTGCTCAAGATCGACAAGAGCTTCGTCAGCGGTATGGAGCAACGTCCTGAAAACAGCAAGCTGGTGCACGCCATGATCAACCTGGCGCACAACCTGGACCTGAACGTCGTGGCCGAGGGCGTCGAGACGCCCGAGCAGTTGGCGTTGCTGCGCGATTTCGGCTGCGACCAAGTGCAGGGCTATCTGATCAGTCAGCCCTTGCCCCTGGAGCAGCTGCAGGCATTCCTGCGTTTCGGCCAGGCTCAGGCCGTCAGGTCGCCAGCGCCGTAGGCGTGGCCAGCCGGCGCAATCGACGCATGCGCCACTCGAACGCCAGGGTCAGGGTAACGGCCGAACACAGCAGACCCAGCGCCAACCCCCACCAGACGCCCACCGCGCCGAGCTGGAAATGGAACGCCAGGCTCCAGGCCGCGGGCGCACCGATCGCCCAGTAGCAGAACAGCCCGACCAGAAAGGTGGTCTTGGCGTCCTTGAGGCCACGAATGGCCCCCATGGCGATGGTCTGGATGCCATCGAACATCTCGAACCAGGCCGCCACGGCCAGCAGACTGATGGCCAGCTCGATGACACCGTGGAAGGCCGGATCGGAGCGGTCCAGAAACACCCCGACCAAAGGCCCCGGCGCGAGCCAGAACAGCAGGGCGAAGCCCAGCATCACCACGGCGCCGAGGCTGATACCGACCCGCCCGGCCAGGCGCGCGGCCAGCAGGTGCCCGGCGCCGTAGTGCTGGCCGATGCGCATGGTCACCGCATAGGACATGCCCGCCGGCACCATGAAGGCCACCGAAATGATCTGCAGGGCGATCTGGTGCGCAGCCAGCGGCGTGGTGCCCATGGTGCCGATGCACAGCGCGGCGAAGGCGAACAGGCCGACCTCCACGGCATAGGTGCCGCCGATCGGCAGGCCCAGCCGCCACAACTCGCGCAGGGCGTTCAGGTTTGGCCGGGCCAGCCCCTTGAGCAGCGGGTAGGGCGCATAGGCACGGTGAAAGCGAATGTACAGGGCCAGGGCAATCGCCATCAGCGTGCTGGTGATTGCCGTGACCATACCGATCCCCACCAGACCGAGCTTGGGCAAGCCGAACATGCCTTCGATGAACGCGTGGTTGAGCAGGTAGTTGGCCACGGTGGCGATGATGCTGATGACCATCACCGGCGTGGCGCGACCCAGCGCGGCGGTAAAGCCGCGCAGCGCCATGAAGCTCAGGTTGCCCGGCAAGGCGAACGGCAGCAGCAGGAGGAACTGGGTAGCGAAGGCGACGTTGGCCGGGGTCTGCCCGAGCATGGACAGCACCGGCCCCAGGTTCCACAGCAGCACGGCCGCCACGGCCGCCATGCCCCAGGCCAGCCAGAGCCCGGCCTGAGTCAGGCGGGCCACACCTTGCTGGTCGTCGGCACCCTTGCGGATCGACACCAGCGTACCGACCGCAGCGATCACGCCAATGCAGAAGATCGACACGAAGGAATAGCTGGCCGCCCCCAGGCCGCCGCCGGCCAACGCCTCGGGGCTCAGGCGTGCCATCATCAAAGTATCGGTCAGGACCATCAGCATGTGGGCCAGTTGCGAGGCGATCAGCGGCCCCGCCAACCGAAGCAGGGCTCGAAGTTCGATACGGATGGAGGCATGCATGATGAAGCTCGGTCAGCGGGGGGATGGGACGGTGGATTCTCGGCCTTGTGGCAGCGCAACGCAAATGTACCTGTGCCGGTCATGCCGCAGTATTGTGCTCAAGTATTCGTTCGGATCGCCGATGTAGCAGTACCAATAAGATCAAGGATGGCGAGTGCTCGACAGGTCTGGACCATCCCTGGCACTGCTGCCACGCACACGATTCTCAGGAGCTTCACATGTCGCAACCTCGCGCTCGTATCGCCACGCAACTGGGCATCGCCCTGGCCGTGATTCTCGCGATCGTCATCACCGGTAGCACGGCCTTCGCCTTGCGCTCATTGGACATCGCCAACCTGGCCATCCGCGAGCAGCACATGGCCAGCGAGGCGAGGTTGCTGGCCGACCAGCTCAGCACGTTTCACAGCACCTTGCGCGACAGCACTCAGCGCTTGAGCGGGCTCTTCGAGAAGCGCTTCGCCGGGGGACTGAGCGTGGACCCGAGCACGCAGGTCACCGTGGGCAACCAGCAGACGCCAAGCCTGCGCCTGGGCAGCCAGACGCTGAACAACGATTTCACGGAAGTCGACGACTTCAAACAGCTCACCGCCGGCGTTGCCACGGTCTTCGTGCGCAGCGGCAGCGAATTCGTGCGTATCAGCACCTCGCTGACCAAGCAGGACGGCAGCCGCGCCATCGGCACCGTGCTCGACCACGCCCATCCTGCCTACAAGCGCTTGCTCGACGGCCAGAACTACATCGGTCGCGCGGTTCTGTTCGAACGCTCCTACATGACTCAATACACCCCCGTGCGTGATGGCTCGGGCCAAGTGATTGCGGTGCTCTTCGTCGGCTTCGACTACACCGACGCGCAGAACACTCAGTTCGCCAACCTGCAACGCTTCCGTATCGGCGAGACCGGCTCCCTGGCCCTGCTCGACGAGCAGAACCGCTGGTTGGTGCCGCCGGCCAACGTCAACGACCCGGACGCCGCGGCCAAGACCCTGGCCGATCTGGCGCTTCTGGATGGCAAGGGTCGGCTGTGGAACGACGGCAAGCAGGACATCTTCTCCGAAGCGGTGACGTTTACCGGGGGACCCTGGAGTGTGGTGGCGAGCATGCCCAAGGCCGAAATCAATGCCGTGACCTGGAACGTCGGCACTCAACTGGCGATCGGCAGCCTGCTGGCGATGCTGATCGCGGTGGGTGCAGCGATCTGGCTATTGCGCAGCAAGCTGCGGCCGCTGGGTGAACTGGTGCGCCAGGCCGAAGCGCTGGGTGCGGGCGATCTGGATGCCCGTCTGAAGGTGTCCAGCCACGACGAGATCGGCCAGTTGGCCAGCAGTTTCAACCACATGGGTGAAGCCCTGTCGAACATGGTGGTGCACATCCGCAACGCCGCCCATGAAGTCAGCGGTCGCGCGCAAACGTTGTCGAGCCTGTCGGCGGGCGCCTATGAAGGCATGGAGCACCAGTCCGGCGAGATTTCCAGCATGGCCGGCGCGGTCGAGGAATTCAGTGCGACGTCCCTGGACATCGCCGACAACATGGGCCACACCCAGCGTCTGGCCCAAGACAACGCCCAGCAGACCCGCATCGGCCGCGCCTCGATGGACGAGGCATCCAATTCGCTGGAACAGATTGCCGGCGCCCTGAACAGCACCGCTGGGGTCATCAACACCCTGGGGCAGCGCTCGCAGGAAATCGGCGGCATCGTCGGGGTGATCACCTCGATCGCCGAGCAGACCAACCTGCTGGCCCTCAACGCTGCCATCGAAGCCGCCCGTGCCGGTGAGCAGGGCCGTGGCTTCGCCGTGGTCGCCGACGAGGTGCGCAGCCTGGCCTCGCGCACGCGCCAGGCCACCGACGAAATCTCCGGCATGATCGGCAGCATTCAGAAGGAAACCGCCAACGCCATCAGCACCATGGACCAGGGCAACGTGCTGATGCGCGAAGGCCTGACCCGCAACGCCAAGGTCGCCCAGGCGCTCGCCCAGATCGATGAGCAGAGTCGGTCGGCGGGGCATCAGTTCGATGCGATCAGCACCGCGACCCAGGAGCAGAGCAGCACGGCCACCATGCTCAGCAGCAACCTGCAGAGCATTGCCATGACCAATGGCGAGCAGCGCGAGGTGGTCTCCAACCTGGCGCAGACCGCTCGCGAGCTCGAAGGGCTAGCGGCGGAACTGCGTCAGGAAGTGAATCGCTTCCGGGTGGGCGGCGCCCGTTAGGGGCGGGATCAGCCTAGCGAAGGGAGGCCCAATGCTTGGGCGCATTCGTCCAGCGAGCGCTGCTGGGTCTGAGCGTATAGCGCGAGCTCATCGAGCACCGTGCGGCCCAAGGCCTGATGAAACGCCTCCTGGCTCGATCCCAAACCGTATTCGGCCTGGGCATCGTCGCCCAGGTTGGACTGAAAGATGCCAGCGGCGCTGACCGGCAGGAAGTCTTCGTACACCAACGGTTCGCAGCGGATGGCACCATTGTCCAGCAGTCCCTGCAGTGTGGTTTCGCCCCCACTCGGCTGGCCGCTGGCGAAGTAGCGGAAGAACGCCAGGTCCTGCTCGCGCATCTGCGTCAGGTCATCGGGAAACTCACCGAACTGCTCACCCAGAAGGCGCATGTATTCCGAGGCGTTGGTCTCGCTGGGAAACCCGGCCAGTGCGGTGCGCGAAGCGTTCAGCAGGCGGTCGTACAGTTCGCGTCCCTTGGGCGTCAGTGCCGCGCCGCGTTGCTCGATCTCGCCGAAGCGCGCGGTGTGGCTGCCTTCGGCGCCAGCCGTTGGGTCGGTGAACGCGACTTTTTCCTGCAGCGCCTTGAAGCTGGTCTGACGCAGCAGAATGGCATGACGACGTGGTGGCGGCCCTTCGATCACGGCCTTGGGCGTGATCCCGCGAGCGGGCATCAGCGCCTGCACCGTGTCGATGTCCAGCGTGCGCGGCGTCAGGTGATTGATGTGCGGCCCCTTGAAGGCCACCACGTCAGCGATCAGGCGATGGGCGTCGTGCAGGCTTTGATACTGGGCTGCGGTCACCGTGGCGTCGTGGTGCCAGCGGAAGGTTTCCAGGGCCTGCTCGACGAAGGCGTCGGAGCTGGCCTGATCGAGGCCGCCATCGCGCTCGAAGCGCTCGATCAACGCTAGGCACGGCTCGGTGAAGATCTGCCGCTGTTCCAACAGTTGCCGGGCCTGTTCGCGTAGCGCCGCGTCTTCGATCAGCTCCAGGCGCAGCAGCGAGGTGAACACGCGAAAGGGGCTCACTTGCAGTGACTGTTCGTGGACCGCCCGAAAGGCCGTCGAGTGCACCGGTACCCCCGCCGACGTCAGGTCGTAGTAACCCACCGGCTGCATGCCCATGACCGCGAACAGGCGGGCGATGGTCGCCAGTTCCGCAGCGGTGCCGACCCGAATCGCGCCATGGCGCTCGGCATCCAGGCGCTCGATCTCGCCGGTACGGGCCAGGGATCGGCCCAGCTCCGGCTGTTGCTCGAGGCACTGACGATTGACCTCGCCGACCAGGCTCATCAAGTCGCCGTACAACGGCACTTCTTTCTTGTACATCTCGGACATGGCGCGGGAAAACGCGACACGGGTCTGGTCGGGACTGACGAAGGGCATGGCGGACTCCAGGCGCAAAGGGCTGGGAGTATGAAAGCGGGGAATGACCTGAACGATCAAGCGAAAAAAAGTGCGGGGGTCATTCCTGCAAGTCGGCATTGCCTCTGATCCGCCTGGGTTGTCAGGACGGGACCTGCTCGAGGATCCAGTCGACCAGCGCACGCACTTTCGGGACTTCCGCCGCATGCTCGGCAAACGCCACGAAATGCGCGCCCTGGCTGCTCATGGTGTGCGGCCAGGGCATGACCAGATCGCCGTTGGCCAGGTGGTTCTCCACCAGATAACGCGGCACCAGCGCCACGCCACAGCCGGCAAGCGCTGCGCTCAGGCACATGTAGAAGGTATCGAAACGGGGACCGTGATAACTGTTCTGGGCGCTCAGGCCCTGCTCCAGAAACCACTCGTGCCACGCTTCGGGCCGCGACGTGCATTGCATCAGCACCTGCTCGGCCAGTTGCTCGGCGTTGCTCAACGGCTGTTCCAGCAGGTCGGGCGCACACACCGGTACCACCTGATCGTCGAACAGCTCGATGCAGGTCGCCCCGGGCCAGGTGCCCTGGCCGAAGAAGAAACCCACGTCCGCCTTGGCCTGCAGCAACGCGAACGGCTCCAGCTCGTTGCGGATGTCCAGATGGATATTGGGGTGCGCCTTGCCGAAACCCTTGAGCTTGGGGATCAGCCAACCCACACCGAAGCTGGGCTGGGTGGCCACGGTCAGCACTTCGGTTTCATCGCCGTAGGACAGGATGTAGCGGCTGGAAATGTCCACCTGGGTGAGGATCTTGTTCACCTCGGCCAGATACAGCGAGCCCGCCGGGGTCAGTTGCAGACGTCGGCGAATGCGCAGGAACAGGTGATGGCGCAACATGTCTTCGAGCTGTGCGACCTGCTTGCTGACCGCACTCTGGGTCAGGTGCAGTTCTTCCGCGGCGCGGGTGAAGCTCAAGTGGCGGGCGGCCGCTTCGAAACACTGCAAGGCCGTCATCGAAGGAACAAGGCGTTTTGACATGGAGGCATCGGCGCAAGGTCATGAGGTGAGGGAATGATATATGGAATATTGCTCCGTTGTGGTGGTCTGGCCCGCGGATTAATACTGATCTCAATTCGTTCTTATCGTTAAAGCCTTGTGAGGAGAAAACAATGGTCGATGGCCTGCTCGAAAGCCTGGGTGTTGCGGCGAGTGCATTCAAGGATGGCAACCATCCCGTGCATACCCCGATCGATGGCAGCCAGATCGCCTCGGTGAGCCTGGAATCCAAGGCGCAGGTCGTCGACAAGATCGCTCTGGGGCACGAGGCGTTCCTGGCCTGGCGCACCGTGCCGGCACCGCGTCGCGGCGAGCTGGTCCGACTTTTCGGTGAAGTCCTGCGCGCCCACAAGGCCCAGCTCGGCGAGCTGGTGTCGATCGAAGCCGGCAAGATCACTCAGGAAGGCCTGGGTGAAGTGCAGGAAATGATCGACATCTGCGATTTCGCCGTCGGCCTGTCTCGTCAACTGTACGGTCTGACCATCGCCTCCGAGCGCCCTGGCCACCACATGCGTGAAACCTGGCAGCCGCTGGGTGTGGTGGGCGTCATCAGCGCGTTCAACTTCCCGGTGGCGGTGTGGGCGTGGAACACCGCCCTGGCCCTGGTGGCCGGTGATTCGGTGATCTGGAAACCGTCGGAAAAGACCCCGCTGACCGCGCTGGCCTGCCAGGCACTGTTCGACAAGGCCCTGGAGCAGTTCGGCGATGCACCCAAGGGCCTGGCTCAACTGATCATCGGTGATCGCGAAGCCGGCGAAGCTCTGGTCGACGACCCGCGCGTCGCTTTGGTCAGTGCCACCGGCAGCACCCGCATGGGCCGCGAAGTCGGACCACGGGTCGCCGCGCGCTTCGGCCGCAGCATCCTCGAACTGGGCGGCAACAACGCCATGATTCTGGCCCCCAGCGCCGACCTCGACCTGGCCGTGCGCGGCATCCTGTTCAGTGCCGTGGGCACCGCAGGCCAGCGCTGCACCACATTGCGCCGGGTGATCGTGCACAGCTCGATCAAGGACGAAGTGCTCGCTCGGGTCAAGGCGGCTTACGCCAAGGTGCGTATCGGCGATCCGCGCAAGGACAACCTGGTCGGCCCGCTGATCGACAAGCCATCCTTCGACGCCATGCAGGGTGCCCTGGCCAAGGCACGTGACGAGGGTGGCGAAGTGTTCGGTGGCGAGCGTCAGTTGGCCGATCAATACCCGAACGCCTACTACGTGGCCCCGGCCATCGTCGAAATGCCGGGGCAGTCGGACGTAGTGCGCCACGAAACCTTCGCGCCGATCCTGTATGTCTTGAGCTACGAAGACTTCGACGAGGCCCTGCGCCTGAACAACGAAGTGCCACAGGGCCTGTCCTCGTGCATCTTCACCACCGACCTGCGCGAAGCCGAGCGTTTCCAGAGCGCGGCCGGCAGCGACTGTGGCATCGCCAACGTCAACATCGGCACCAGTGGCGCGGAAATCGGCGGCGCTTTCGGTGGCGAGAAGGAAACCGGTGGCGGCCGTGAATCCGGCTCCGATGCCTGGAAGGCCTACATGCGCCGCCAGACCAACACCGTCAACTACTCGCGCGAGCTGCCGCTGGCCCAGGGCATCGTGTTTGATTGATGGTTGAGTGATGTGGTGGCGGGGCTGGCGCTACCGCGGGTGGAACCCACTCCCACAGGGATCTTTGCTGCAATGGATATCCCTGTGGGAGCGGGCTCTGCCCGCGATGACGGCGGCGCGGTCCGAACCCGATTTCCCTGGCTTGGAATGAGTCATGAGCGAACTACGGCAACAATGTCTTTGGGAACACATCACCGCCAGGCCCCCTCACACGGCGGCTCTGGCCAGTGTGGTAAAGGCGGATGTCTGCGTGATCGGCGGCGGTATCACCGGGTTGTGCGCGGCCATCGAATTACTGGAGCAGGGCAAGCGCGTGGTGCTGCTCGATGCCAGTGAAATCGGCACGGGCGGCTCGGGGCGCAATGTCGGGTTGGTCAACGCCGGCACCTGGATTCCGCCCGACGAAGTCGAGCAGACCTTGGGCAGTGCCGTGGGTGGTCGCCTCAACACCGTGCTCGGCGGTGCACCGGCCGAAGTCTTCGCGCTGATCGAACGCTATGGCATCGACTGCCAGGCCCACAACGACGGCACCTTGCACATGGCCCACAACGCCAATGGCGTGGCTGACCTGAAATCGCGCTGCGAGCAATGGCAGCGGCGGGGCGCTGACGTGGAGCTGCTCACCGGGGCGCAATGCGTCGACTACTGCGGCACCGAAAAGATCGAAGCGGCCCTGCTCGACCGCCGCGCCGGCACCATCAATCCCATGGCCTACACCCGTGGCCTGGGCGCGGCGGTTCAGCGTCTGGGAGGGCAGGTGTTCCAGCACTCGCCGGTACTGGGTCTGGAACAACAAACCGGGGGCTGGCTGGTGAAGACCGCCAAGGGCGAAGTCAACGCCGACAAAGTGCTGATTTCCACCGGTGCCTACACCGAGGGCGACTGGTGCAACCTGCGCGGCCAATTCTTCCGCGGCTACTACTATCAGGTCGCTTCCAAGCCCCTGCATTCGACAGCCGCCGATGCCGTGCTCAAACATGGGCAAGGCTCCTGGGATACCCGCCTGGTGCTGAGCAGCATCCGCCGCGACGACGACGGCCGTCTGTTGCTCGGCAGCATGGGCCGGGTGGACAACAAACCCGCCTGGTTCATCCGCCGCTGGGCCGACCGTATCCAGACCCATTACTTCCCGCAACTGGGCAAGGTCGACTGGGAAATGCACTGGACCGGCTGCATCGACTTCACCCCCGACCACCTGATGCGCCTGTTCGAACCCGCTCCAGGGCTGGTGTCGGTGACCGGCTACAACGGCCGCGGCAACACCACCGGCACCGTCGTGGGCAAAGCCTTGGCGCAGTTCTTGTTGCATGGGCAGGCCGACAAACTGCCACTGCCGTTCTGCGCGAATAAACCGGTGTCGGCGCCTGGTTTGCGTACCGGCGTCTACGAAACCGGCTTCTCCCTCTACCACGCCGGCCAGGTCCTGCGCGTCGTTCTGTAACCGACAGATACACCGCACCCACCGCCGACGCGGTAATGCATGAATGCCCGATCCCCTGTAGCAGCGGTGCAAGCCGCGTCGGAGGTATCCCCGATTGGCCTGCTGAAACGCAATCATGCTTCTGGCTCCACTGCATATCTCCCGCCACGGCTCACTGCGCCGAAGGCCGATACTGCAACGCTTCCGCAACATGCGCCCGCTCGATATCTTTCGCCTGCTCGAGATCCGCCAAGGTGCGGGCCACCTTCAACAATCGATGCGCTGCGCGCAGCGACAGCGTCAACCGCTCACACGCGGTTTCCAACCAGCGCTCGTCCTCGGACGACAACCTGCAATGCTCGCGTAACCCCGGCAGATCGAGAAACGCGTTGGCACAACCCTGACGCCGATTCTGCAACTCACGCGCCTCGGCCACCTTGGTGGCGGCACTGGCTGTGTTTTCACCCGCCTGTGGCTCATGACTCAGGGCCGTCGCCTCCCGCGCCACCGTGAGATGCAGATCGATCCGATCCAGCAACGGCCCGGACAGCTTGTTGCGGTACCGCTGGATCTGATCGCTGCCGCATTGGCATTTACCGCTGGGGTCACCCAGATACCCGCAGGGGCACGGATTCATCGCCGCCACCAATTGGAACCGCGCAGGAAAACGAATCTTGTCCCGCGCCCGCGCAATCACGATCTCGCCGCTCTCGAATGGTAGGGGGTTACTCCACACATTCTTTTTGTAATGGATTTTTTCTGCCGATTGGCCTGAGAATGGCACTTTGCCAACAGGAGGTTGTATGGAATTTCTATCAAAGGTTGGGAGCATTGCTTTCGGGATTGCCATTTTTCTAGGACTGCTGGCATTACCGTTCTTATTTTTTGCAGGTATAACCAGAGCTTACGAACAAATAATTCCGCCGTTAATATCAATAGGATGGATATGCATAGGGTTGATTTTGGTTGTGCTGTTGCCGCTTTCAATATTCAAAAGGCTTAGGGTTTTTACTGGTACAACTATATACATATTCTCATATGTTTTCGGTCTTCTGAGTTTTCTCATCAGCCTTTTAACTACGTGGTTCCTGTGGGGTGGTTTTTGGGCGATTCTCGGCATGGTATTGCTTGGGGGAGCAGTAGTGCCATTTGCATTGTTAGCCAGTGCTTTCAAAGGAATGTGGACTTTGTTCTTTATAGTCGTTGGTCTTCTGGTGATTACTTGGGCGGCTCGTATCGTTGGACTGTTAATCGCTGAAAGCGGTGCAAATCATAAGTATAGGTAAGCAAGGTCATTTTGAGAGCTTGAACTTGTTCAAGTTTGAAAAATGAGCAGAATGATTCCGTTGATTAAGGTCTAACACTATTTGACTAATAAGGTTCGACCTTAAATTTATTTTTGCTTTGCTATTGACAGCGTTTTTCATTGAGTTTAAGCCAAAAAACGACTATCCATGAAAATGGAAACTCAATAAATGACCTGAAAACCTATAAAAAACTCAATGCACTTTTTTGGTGCGTTAACAGAAATAGGTAAAAAATGGCGTCTTTTAATTCTCCGTATTAACATACGCATAAGATAGTAAATCACCTAGAAATGGCTATTCCATAAGTTTTGATTTTTGGAAATTCTCCTGCCCAAGATGCTTTTTGATTTTGATATGCGAACTTGGTTCGCAATACCCAGATGCTTTTGATTTTGACTTTCTTGGATAACTCTTAAATAAGTGTCGCAAGTTGATTTTATAGGTTTTTTTGGACGTTTTTGTTTTTTAAAAAAATCAACTACTTTGAATGTTGATGGCAAAAACTATGTATTTATTTGACAATCACGCACGGCATGCTATTTGTATTAGTAATGAACAATAAAAGCTTGCATGATATTTATTCCACAACGCATAACTCTAAAAAATCTTACTCCTGAATTCTTCCTTGCAGAATGTGAAAGGCAGTATGTTTTTGAGCGAGCCATCGAAAAAAAGATGAATGCAAAGGAATGTCTTGAAAATAAGTTAAACAACTCATCAAAAAGAAAGCGTGAAAACATAGCCAAAGAAATAAGAAGCCTCAAAGATAAATTCACTTGGGTTGCCACTTGCGAAGAATATAAATGTTGGAAGATACAACATAAATACATTCTAGCTGGCGATTTGAACGAAATCGTCAAAAATATCACGTTTGTTTTCACGAGAATTCAAGAACAACTAATAATAAAACAGAGAAATCTTAAAAACGATGACTCCGGCGATAGTGTTTTTTCACACATAAAGAATGATTGGGATATCGGTTATGGTATCAAAATAAAGGACATCAAAGGGTCAGCTATAAAAGACAAGCTCATCAATATTGCTGATGAAAAAAAACTTAAATCACAAATAAAAAGAATACAAAAACAAAGAAACGAACTTTTAAAGCTGCATTCAGGGTTGATTGGTTCAGGCCGAGCATTTGAGATTTGTAGTGATGAAGTTGTTCGAGATAGAGAAACCGCAGAGCAAAAACAATATGAATACATATTGAGCAAATACGTTGTTTACGCAGACCATAAGAAAATCCCACTATCAAAAGTAGTGAGCACTGAAAAACAAAGATTTGCTGAGATATATATTCAAGTTTCATCGTTGGACAGCTACGCCAAGCGACTTGACTACAAGCCTCTTTTTATCACTTTCACCGCTCCGGCAAGATTTCACCCAATGCCGTCAAAAGGTGTTAGTTCTTGGGATGGTACAACCCCAAAAGATAGTAATGATTACTTGAAAGGCTTGTGGAACGCTTTTAGAAAAGACATTCATAGACATAAGATTGAGATGAATGGTTTCTGGGCTGTCGAGCCTCACAAAGACCAGTGCTTCCATAAGCATGCTTTAATGTATGTTAATAAGAAATATTATGACGAGCTGGTAATCTTGATTAACAAGCATTTTAGACACTCGGAAAACGCCGTAAGAATTGAAGAAATTGACACAACAAAAAGCAAGGCAACATCATACGTGATGAAGTATCTAACTAAGTCATTCAACATGGACTTTGAATTGAAAGGCGGCGTGCTAAATATTGACAAGTTAGAAATTTCAAATCATAAAAAAGTAAGGGCTGTTCAA
Source organism: Pseudomonas sp. RIT-PI-a (assembly GCF_001187875.1). NCBI lineage: Bacteria > Pseudomonadati > Pseudomonadota > Gammaproteobacteria > Pseudomonadales > Pseudomonadaceae > Pseudomonas > Pseudomonas sp. RIT-PI-a. The sequence goes on along the minus strand of NZ_LGIR01000013.1, from coordinate 125,707 downwards.
GCTTTGTGGTCTGTTCGTAGATATGCAATGTTCGGTGTTAAAAACACGCTTTCATTATGGCGAGAACTGAAAAGAAAATCGTTCTTGAAGGGCAAAAATGAAGCTCTTGATAAGGCGTTCATGTTTGTTGAAAGAAACGACTTTGTAGGCTTCTCTATGTTTGTTAATGGAAAGCTCAAAATAAGGAGGGTCTTTAATGAAGTTCAAATTATGAAAAATGATTTGCTGGGTGATGTATTTGGCAAAAGCCTAATAGGTAAATACATAATTGACTTGGAAACGAACGAAGTAATTGATATTAAATCCACTTGCAAGGTTGTCGATGCTTCATCGCTTGATGCTGCTGCCATCTAATAAATACATACTTATCTATTGATTTACTAGAATGCCATGTTATATTGTAGCTAGGGCATGGGAGAATAATAAATATGAAATTAATAAGAGTGGCTAGCGGAAAAAAAGAAGTTTTAAAATTCATTAGAAAATTGGGCCTCGATGGTATGTATGAAAACATTAGAAGCATACACAACAATAGTGAGTGTGACTTATTTTATGATACCGTAGACGGCGAGTTCAAAGCACTGGTAGACCAAAGTAAGGTTCCTTATGAGTGTTGGGATAACTGCTTGAAGATGTAATCGGTCGGATAGCCTATCAGCCAGCGAATGCTGGTTTTTTTTGTGCCAGAATTTGTCATGAAAAATATGTATTTATTTGACTTTGTTTTTATTTATGCTCCAATTAATATATATAAATAAAAAAGAGGATGTCATGAAAAAAACAAAATCAAGCTTAAAGCCTTGTACAATTGTACTGAATGCTGAAACACTCAATCAATTCAAAGTGGTAGCAAAAGAACACAAGTTCCCTTTGTCTCGCTTTTTAAATGACTGCATGAAAGAATACTTGAATGTAAGCAAGGTTAACGGGTTCAACAAAGATGTAACGCTACAAGTGGGGATTAGAAACTTTCAAAACCAAGACAAATAAAGCCCTGATAGGGCTATTTATTTAACTGCGGCTTTAAATCAAACTTAACCGCCCTTTTATTTGCCATCTGTGCTTTAAAAGCTTGTTCAAGCTGTTTTGCTGCCGCTGGGTCTCTTTCCTTAATTTCATCAAACACCTTATAAAAGTCCTGCCTTAAATCATATTGGCGTTTCACTTCGCCAGTTCTCTCATAGATAAGATTTTGTTTGTCCATGTATCTATGGCCCGCAATGTCGCTTTTACTGTTTCCAGTAAATAGTGTTTTTTCAAGCTTTTTCTGTATACCTTCAAATGCTTCCACGAGTTCATCATTAGAATATGTTGAATAGTCACCTTCAACCTTATCGCTTTCAGGTTCTGGAAGCGGCTCTGGTTGCATCAGTGTGTAAAGCTCATCTACGACAGGCTGGACTGATGTTGATGGTTCTATGGCTTCCGTAGGAGCTTGTGTGACTGGTATATGGTTGGGTGTTTCAAACTCTCTCATCAACTCATCTATCAAATCGTCATTGGTAGGTGCAACCTGTCCTTGTTCACCCTGCTTTGTTGGTTCTACTGGCTTCGCTGGTGTGGTTTGAACAGGTGGAGCAATGACAGGCTCAACTGGCTTAGGTGGCTCTACGGCCACCGTAGGGGCTTCTGGTGCTGGTGCTGGTGCTGGTTGTGGTTTAGGTTCTGGCTTCTTATTCATCGAAGCGTAGTGCTCTTGAATTTTCTTCAATTCGTCTAAATCTGCTGGGGTAGGTTTGTAACCTTCTAACTTGAACCCTTTGTTTTCCAAACCCATCAATTGAAATTCAAGCCATATATTTTTCTTAAAGAAATTAGGGCCGTTCACTGTGAATGATTGTGGTGGTTTGGCGTCAGCAACAAGCCTTTGAATACCAGCCTTTGCTGACTGTCTTGATAAATCATGAAATGAAACTTTTGACGGGTCTTTAAAATACTCGAATGATTTCTTGCTGCTGGCTGAATTATAGAAATATTCAACCTTGTCGTTATGCTGAATAAACTTGAACTTAGTGGCAAGCACTGAGTTCGGTTTAATCTTTTTCATGTAGTCGGGTTCTGCTTCATTGGAAGCAATAGAGCAATCTTCGTATTTTTTAACGTTGTGCTTATTTTTCAAAGTCTGCTCAAATCCAGTGTCATCACCTAGTTTCGCTTTAAGTGTTTTGTAAGACAAACCAAGCTCGGATGCTTTGAATGTCTGGTCTTCATGTTGAATGGAGAAAGATGATTTACCATTGTGAATGATATTAAAACCATTCGCAGCTATCTGGTTGATAAAGTCGGAAGGGGTTGAGGAACTAGCAAGATAAACGTTTAAAACGTCTTTCATCTGCTGCTTGTTGGAAATTATGCCTCGAACATCAAGCATGCGTTCATTGGACGAAGGAAGCTTCTTGGAATACTTTTTATTGATTGCATTGGCAATTGCTCTTTTCTTAACGGATTCACTTTTACCTTTTAAGTCTGGATGCTTTTCCAATCTGTCAATGTCTGTTGCAATCCTGTTATCTGGTTTAATTAGTCCATATTTGTTTTCTAACTTGTCACATTCTCTTTCTATCTTGCGATAGTCGTTGCCAACGTTATAGCAATTACCATCAAAATCTTTTATCGACCATACAATGTGAACATGAACCTCGTCGGTATCAATGTGAACACCTAACGCATACTTTCTGTTTGAAAGCTTATGCGTAGCCTCATAAAGCTCTTTTGCAATATCTCGGGCTTGCTCTGGTGTGATGTTGTCATTTGTATGAAAGCTAACAACATCGTGTTGGGTTCTAACTGAGTGCTTCCTGCCTTTCTTTTTGTCAGTAACATCGCTTTCTATTGATTGCGATATTGATTTCGCAATATCTTTCCTTGAAGCATTCAAAGGCGTGTAGATGTTCGACTCGAATAAGATGCAACCATCTTCTTTATTGAAGTATTTGGCTGTTTTGTAAACCGCTGATTTAGATTTTTGAGTGCTTAGCTTTTCACGTATCATGACTTACCTACAATGATTAACTTCTCCTTTTTTAGCTTATCCAACTTTTTAGTAAGTATGGTTATGTTTTTATCGAGAGCACTTATTTGTTGCAGAATATCAAAGGGTGGTTCTTCTATTGCGTTTAGACTTTTGGCAATTTGATTTAGGTTGTTCCCATATCCGCCCAGCAACTTTTCAATCTTATCAATATCTTGTCTAAGCTCAGGATGGGTGACTTCAATAATTTCACTTATGCCATTATTGACAATATGAGAAATAAAGCCGGACTGGCTTTTATTTATCAAGCCTCTTTGGTGTTCAATTTTTACGTAATCACTTTCGGAAATTCTCACATTTAATTGTCTTGGTTTTTTATTGTCATTCATACATTCCTCATGGTTGTTTATTTGTTTTTGATTTTAATTTTTCAAACGTAGTGCGAAAAATCGAGCGTAAATGTAAGCAAAGAACGAAGTGAATTTGCTATACATTTACATTGCTCGCATATAAAGAATTCAAACTACTAATATCAAGTTACCATATATTAAAATGTTTTCAAGTTTGTATAGTGTTCAAGAGTGAGTAGGTGGCGTGCTAGTTGTGTGTAGCAGCGTATAGTAACGTATAGCAGACATAAAAAAGGCCACCTGATTAGGCAGCCTACCTTGACTATGATGACGTCAATTAAAGTATTCGTTGAGATTGTTGATGCCAAACTCTTTAAGGGGGTTGTGTAGTCTGAACTGTTTGGCTATGCGGTCAATTTCAAAACCATTCTGGAAAATCTTAGCGAACAAAGTTCTTGATGTTTTTTCGAAGTTGAATTTGAAAGTGATATCGTTAGCAATAAAGAATTGATTTATTTTTAAGCGGCCATCTTCTGTTTTATACAAATCAATTATGTCGTTTTCCGAATAAATGTTTATAGTGGTTTTCTTGATATTTATTTGCGTTTGTAGTTCTGCAAGGTTTTGTTCAATATCGTTGATATTTGCTTCTGTTTTGCTCACTACATCTAAGAATTCTTTTGGGATAACGCCGCTGGTGAAACCAGCAAAAGATTTCATTAGGTTGTCTCTATAACTTTTTTGTTCAAGCAAAAGGTTGTTCAGTTCCACAATTTTCTTGTTGTCTTTGGTTTGGCTCTCTCTGTTTGACAGGAGCTTGATTAATAATTCTCTAAAATTCTCTGCCCGTTCCTCTTCATCAATATCTTCTTTTGTTGGGAGACGATAAGTCATCCCGCTTTCACGAGTTATCCATTCATATTGACGTTCAGGGTTTGGGTCTTCGTTCTGCCATGGGTGAACGTCGAAATCTTCATTTGTTGTTGACTGATATATGAGTTCAAGAAATAATCCAAACGCCAAGTCAAAACGAAATCGTGGTTGGTCGCATCCATTTTTTAATTCTTTGCGTGTGTAGCATTGAAAATACGGATAAACGACGCCTTTGGGATTTGTTTGTTTTTCAAAAAGCATAGATGCTTCACAGCAATCACACTTGATGCTATGACGGAAAATATTCAAGCTACCCACACTTTGGTTGCCGTAGTTTTTTCTATGTGCTCTATTTTTCATTGCGGCTATTGCTTCATTAAATAGCTCGTATGAAACGATTTGTGGGTAATAGTTTTCAATGTATCGCTCAAATACTTTCTTTTTGTTTTCGTCTCTTCGTTGAGCCATGTAGGCACCGAGGACGTATTTCGTATCTATTAAATGCTTTATATTTCTATTTGACCATTTTCGTTTTGAATAAGCATTGAGCTTTTTAATAGATAGCGACACGCCAACATATTTCAAACTCTCAAAGAAATCTCTTATTTCCTGAGCTTCTTCTTCCTCGATTTCAAAGCTATTAAGCTCTTTGTTGTATCGAATGCCATACGGTGGGTTATGGGCGTTGAAAATGACCTTCTCTTCTTCGGCTAACTTCTTGGCTCTATTCCATGCGGACTTTCTACGAACTGATTTCGTCTTGCTTTCTTCGTATGCTCGCTTTGCGATGACACTTAAAAGAATGTCTTGTTGTAAGTCATCAATACGGTTTGTTTCGTTTGGTTTTTCATATCGTTGACCATCAATGGTGGTTATTAAAATAACGCCTTTTTCAAGGATGCCATTGACCAGTTCTTTTGCTTGTAGAAGTCTTTGACGACTAAGCCGGTCGATACTTTCAACGAATATATAGTCGACCTCTTTGATATGCATGTCGCTTATCATATCAATGAGTTCTTTTAGTTTTCCTTTTCGTTTGTTGCTTCCATCGTGTGCAGATATGCCTGTATCCGAGTAGATATTTTCAGGCGGCAACTCAATACCTTGTTGCTTTGTGATGGCTTGAATTGACGCCATTTGACGGTCTACGGAGTCTCTACCGGCTTCGCCTTGGGCTTTGGACGAGTAGCGGATATAGGCGTAGGCAGTAGGCATTCCGAGTTTCCTGTGACGTTTGGCAAAGTGTGAGAATACCATCTGCCGCTCTCCAAGGGTTCGCGCAAGACCTCCAGCACCTTCCTGTCGAACTCCGGCAATTCATCGAGAAACAGCACGCCATGGTGCGCCAGGGTGATTTCCCCTGGCTGTGGCCGACTGCCACCGCCCACCAGCGCCGCACCCGATGCAGAATGATGGGGATGCCGAAAGGGCCGCTGCGGCCAATTCTTCAGCGGCACATGGCTGGCTACCGACTGAATGGCCGCCACCTCCAGCGCTTCGCGCTCGTCCAGCGGCGGCAGCAATCCGGGCAATCGACTGGCGAGCAAGGTCTTGCCCGTTCCCGGTGGGCCACTGAACAACAGGTTGTGCGCGCCAGCGGCGGCCACCAGCAACGCCCGCTTGGCCGCGACCTGACCCTGTACTTCGCTCAAGTCCGGATAAGGCTTGCTCACCAGCAGCAGCCCATTGGCATTGAAGGGGCTGATCGGGTTGCGCCCGTTGAAGTGACTGACCAACTGCATCAAATCGTCCGCAGCGATCACCGTCAGGTTCGAGGCCAGCGCCGCCTCTTCGGCGTTATCCCTGGGCACGATCAGCGTGCGTCCCGCGTCGCGAGCGGCAAGGGCAGCGGGCAACACCCCCTGCACAGGCCGCACGGCACCCGAAAGCGCGAGCTCGCCCAGGCATTCCACGTGATCCAGCGTTATCGCCGGAATCTGCCCACTGCCCGCCAGGATGCCCAGCGCAATGGCCAGATCGAACCGCCCGCCGTCTTTCGGAAGATCCGCCGGCGCCAGGTTCAACGTGATCCGCCGCGCCGGAAACTCAAGCCCCGAATTGAGGATCGCGCTGCGCACCCGATCCTTGCTCTCCTTGACCGATGCCTCCGGCAACCCCACCAGGGTCAGCGCCGGCAGCCCATTGGCCAGATGCGCCTCGACCGTGACCGCAGGCGCACCCACACCCACCTGAGCCCGGCTGTGAACGATAGCGAGAGACATGCGTGCTCCATGCGTTGAAAGATGAACCGCTTCCTGCGGTGGTGGTGCGAGGGTAGTGGATGAGGGCGGGTATGCCAGTGGGGAAGTGATTCACGGTGCTACGGACGGAAGGATGAAAGCAGTAGGCAGTTCACCATGTCCAGATGTTGCCTTTAAACGACAAACCCGGCATTGGTGGCGGATTTGTGTGATGAGTGATGCGCTGTTGCGACCCTACACCACCCCACCCCGATCCCCCATGAACGCCTCCAACCGCGACCGCAACCACCGCTCCGCCGGATCGGTATCGGTGATGCTCAACCACACCATCGACAGGTCCAGGGTGGGCGCATCGAACGGCAGCGGTTCGTCGAACAGATTGCCATGGGCGGCCATGGCGGTTGCGGCGTAGTCGGGCAGGCCGGCGAGCAGGTCGGTGCCGGCGAGCAGCGCGGGGAGGGAGCTGAATTGGGGCACCGACAGTACCACCTGGCGTGTGCGACCGATTTCCTGCAGCCACTCGTCGGCAATGCCGCTGGTGTGCGCGGTGGGCGACACCAGCACGTGGGGGCGCGAGCAGTATTCGTCCAGGGTCAGCGGTGTGGCGGACTTGTCGGCGCGCAGCACGCGCGGGCGCATGCGGCGCAGCAGTTTGCGCTTGGCGTTGGCCGGCAGGCCGCGGGTCTGGCTGATGCCCACGGTGATGTCGCCGGACGCGAGCAGGTCGGGGATGCGCCAGTAATCCACATGCTGCACCACGATCACCACTTTTGGCGCCTCGGTGCGCAAGGCGCGCAGCACCTGCGGCAGCAGGCCGAACTCGACGTCGTCGGAGAGCCCGATGCGGAAGGTCATGGTGCTCACGGTCGGGTCGAAATCGTGAGTCAGGCTCAGCGCGACGGACATGGCGTCCAGCGCGGGCGAGAGGTGCCGGATGATTTCCTCGGCACGGGCGGTGGGCTCCATGCGATGGCCGATGCGGATGAACAAAGGGTCGTTGAACAGGGCGCGCAGCCGGTTCAGCGCCGAGCTGACGGTGGGTTGGCCGAGGAACAGCTTTTCCGCGACGCGGGTGACGTTGCGCTCGAGCATGAGCGCTTCGAACACCACCATCAGGTTGATATCGGCCTTGCGCAGCTCGTTGCGGTTCATCGAAGCACGTCCCTGCTGTTCAATGGCATGTTCAATGGCAATGCCTGGGAGTGACGCAAAGCGGTGCAGTCGCCCCAGCGACGTGCTGCACCTTGATGTCAGTCGGCCTTGGGCGCGGCCTTGGCTTCCATCTCGGCTACTTTGGCTTCCAGGCTCTCCAACCGCGCACGGGTACGCGCCAGGACGACCATCTGGCTATCGAATTCTTCGCGACTGACCAGGTCCAGCTTGCTGAAACCGGACTGCAGCAAGGCCTTGAACTGGCTTTCGAGTTCGGCGCGCGGCTGCGCGGTATCGCCGCTGAACAGGCGGGATGCGTGGTCGCTCAGGGCGTCGAGAAAAGCTTTGGGCGCAAGCATGGAAAATATCCTGAGGCAGAGTGGGTTGCAGTGTATCACGCAGCCCCATGCTGAAAAGCAGGCCGGCTGCGCACGGTTTTCGAGCACGAGCGTGCCCATGGCTGCACCCTTGTTGTGCACCTGCTGGCGCGACCTGCTCGCGCAGTCGCACAAAAGCCGGGCAGGGCGGCGAAATCACGCGGTTTGCGCGACATGGCAAGCTTTCTGCTTAGAGCCAAGTGACCCAGGCACTGATGGACTCGCCGTGACGAGAGCAGTGCTGAGCTTCGCAGGATGTGTTTCGTCAGGAGCAGTTTATCTGGTGTCGGTCCGGGGCTGCGGGGTCGACGATGCGTTACAAAGCCAGGCACTGCGCTTAGACTTGATCCGGGTTTGTTTTCCTGGGGCAAGTCCACCAATTCGGGAGAGAGTTTCATGAAGCTAGTCACTGCCATCATTAAGCCATTCAAGCTGGACGACGTCCGCGAGTCGTTGTCGGAAATCGGCGTGCAGGGCATCACCGTAACCGAAGTCAAGGGTTTCGGTCGGCAGAAAGGCCACACCGAGCTGTATCGCGGCGCGGAGTACGTGGTCGACTTCCTGCCCAAGGTCAAGATCGACGTTGCCATCGACGACAAGGATCTGGATCGCGTCATCGAAGCCATCACCAAGGCCGCCAACACCGGCAAGATCGGCGACGGCAAGATTTTCGTGGTCAATCTGGAACAGGCGATTCGCATCCGTACCGGCGAAACCGATACCGACGCAATCTAAAAAAAAGCCGACACAACCCAACGCCCCAGGAGTAAACAATATGACTCTGCGTCAATTCGCAGGGCTAGGAGCCCTGTTGTCCCTCGCAATGCCTGGCCTTGCCTTGGCGGACGAGGCGGCAGCCCCCGTTCTCAACTCCGGCGATACCGCCTGGATGTTGACCTCGACCGCCCTCGTGCTGTTCATGACCATTCCTGGCCTGGCGTTGTTCTACGGCGGCATGGTGCGCTCCAAGAACGTGCTCTCGGTGATGATGCAGTGTTTTGCCATCACCGGCCTGATCAGCATTCTGTGGATGGTCTACGGCTACAGCCTGGCCTTCGACACGACTGGCATGGAACAAGGCGTCGTCAACTTCAATTCCTTCGTCGGCGGCCTGTCCAAGGCGTTCCTCAGCGGCGTCACCCCGAGCAGCATCACCGGCCCGGCGGCGCTGTTCCCCGAAGCGGTGTTCATCACCTTCCAGATGACCTTCGCCATCATCACCCCGGCGCTGATCGTCGGTGCCTTCGCCGAGCGCATGAAGTTCTCCGCGATGCTGATCTTCATGGCCATCTGGTTCACCCTGGTCTATGCACCGATCGCGCACATGGTCTGGTCCGGCAACGGCGGCCTGATGTGGGATTGGGGCGTGCTGGACTTCGCCGGCGGCACCGTGGTGCACATCAACGCCGGTGTGGCGGGTCTGGTTGCCTGCATCGTGCTGGGCAAGCGCAAGGGCTACCCAACCACGCCGATGGCGCCGCATAACCTGGGCTACACCCTGATCGGCGCAGCCATGCTGTGGGTCGGCTGGTTCGGCTTCAACGCCGGTTCCGCCGCTGCCGCCAACGGCACCGCCGGCATGGCGATGCTGGTGACCCAGATCGCAACCGCCGCCGCTGCACTGGGCTGGATGTTCGCCGAGTGGCTGACCCACGGCAAGCCAAGCGCGCTGGGTATCGCTTCGGGCGTGGTCGCTGGCCTGGTTGCCATCACCCCGGCTGCCGGCACCGTTGGCCCGATGGGCGCCCTGGTGATCGGTCTGGCGGCAGGTGTCATCTGCTTCCTCTGCGCCACCACGCTCAAGCGCAAGATGGGCTACGACGACTCCCTGGACGCCTTCGGTGTACACGGTATCGGTGGCATCGTCGGTGCCATCCTGACCGGCGTGTTCGCCGCTCCCGCACTGGGTGGTTTCGGCACCGTCGAAGACATCGGCGCGCAGGTCTGGATCCAGCTCAAGGGTGTCGGTTTCACCGTGGTCTACACCGCGATCGTCACCTACGTCATCCTCAAGGTTCTGGATGCAGTGATGGGTCTGCGAGTCAACGAGGAAGAAGAGGCCGTGGGCCTTGACCTCGCGCAACACAACGAACGCGGCTACAACTTGTAACCGTTCGGAAAAAAATGCCCGGCTTGCCGGGCATTTTTTTGCCTGCGATTTGTCATCTGCTTCAGTCCCTGCGGGTTTGCCGCGGGGGCGGCCCTTTGCCGTAGCGATCGAGGACGGCGGCTCACTGCAAAACAGTCACGAACAGGCTCTTTGCTTTTTCCCAGAGCGCGCTAGAATGCGCCCCGAACGGACGAGAACGGTATGTGGCAGCAGACCCTCATCACCTTGCGAGCCAGGCCTCGCGGGTTTCATCTGGTGACTGACGAGTTGCTTGCACAACTGCCGCGCCTGCGCGAATGCCGCACGGGCCTGCTGCACTTGTGGCTGCAACACACCTCGGCGTCGTTGACCGTCAACGAAAACGCCGATCCGGCCGTTCGCCGGGACTTCGAGCGCTTCTTCAACCGTCTGGTGCCACAGGGCTCGGACGGTTTCGAACACAACGACGAAGGCCCCGATGACCTGCCTGCGCACTTCAAGGCCAGCTTGCTGGGCTGCCAGGTGACCGTTCCGGTCACCTCGGGAAGGCTGGCGACAGGTACCTGGCAAGGTATTTATTTGGGCGAGCATCGCGATCATGGCGGCGCGCGTCGGGTCCTTGCCACGCTGTATGGCGAGGACGCTTGACCGCTGGTTATCAGTGGATGTGAATTTTTTCCGGCAGCCGTCGACATAAGGTAAAGCTGGGCTATAAATAATCTGCTTTCGCAAGTCATGAGGTAGAACATGAGCGACGATGATCTGGAAAACGACGACCTCGAAGTAGGCGAAGAAGACGATACCGAGGAAACCCTCGAAGCCGCTGCCGAAGACGTGGCGGACGACGAAGGTGGCGACACGCCCGCACCTGCAGCCAAAGGCAAGGCCAAGGCCGCGGTGTCGGTGGATGAACTGCCGAGTATCGAAGCCAAGAACAAAGAGCGCGATGCGCTGGCGCGGGCGATGGAAGAATTTCTTTCGCGCGGCGGCAAGGTGCAGGAAGTCGAGCCCAATGTGGTGGCCGATCCACCCAAGAAGCCCGACAACAAGTACGGCAGCCGTCCTATCTGACGGTCTGTTGCGCTTGGCGCGCTGACGAAAAAGCCCGCGGTCGCTGCGGGCTTTTTTGTGGGCGTGGGGTGGTCAGTTCAGGCCTCTTCGCGGACAGAGGGCTCGCCGCCCGCCCCGCTCCCACAGCGGTGACTAGGCTAGCTGGGTTAGCAACGCGGGCAGTTCGACCAGGCTGGCCACTTCGGCGTCGGGTTTGCCTTCGGCGGTCCATGGCTTGCCCTGCGGGTTGTACCAGATGGCCTTCATGCCTGCCTTCTGCGCGCCAGCGATATCATCACCCGGATGATCGCCGATGTGCACCGATTCATGAGCGCTTGCACCGCCCAGGCGCATGGCCTCCAGAAACGGCCGTGAATCCGGCTTGCCCACACCCAAGTCTTCAGCGCACAGCGCGAAGGTGAAGAAGTCGGCCAGGCCCAGCCGGCGCACATCGGCGTTGCCATTGGTGACCACGCCCAGGGTGTAGCGCTGACAGAGGATTTCCAGGGTCGGCTGGGCCTCCGGGAAGATCTCCACCTGATGCCGGGCATGCAGGAATACCTCGAAGGCCTTGTCGGCCAACGGCTCGGCTTCGTCTTCCGGGTAGCCGGCTTCCTGCATGGCGTGCAGCAGTACGCGGCGGCGCAGCGCACTGATGCGATGCTTGAGCGAAGGATCGGCGTCGACCAGGCGTTGGCGGATCTTGAACAGGTGTTCCACCGGCACCGGTCCCAGCTTCGGCGCCTGATCGGCGAGCCAGTCACGCAGGATGGCCTCGGCGCTGACGATCACCGGGGCGGTGTCCCATAGGGTGTCGTCGAGGTCGAAGGTGATCAGCTTGATGCTCATGAGTCGCCGCCTTTGCGTTTGGCCCGTGGATGGGCACTGTCATAGACACTGGCCAGGTGCTGAAAGTCCAGGTGGGTATAGATCTGCGTGGTGGCGATGTCGGCGTGGCCGAGCATTTCCTGCACGGCGCGCAGGTCCTGGGAAGACTCCAGCAAGTGGCTGGCGAACGAGTGACGCAACATGTGCGGGTGCAGGTTCTGCCCCAGCTCGCGCTCGCCGGCGGCCTTGACCCGCACCTGGATGGCGCGCGGTCCGAGACGTCGGCCCTGCTGACTGACGAACACCGCGTCGTCGATCGGATTGCTCATCGGGCGCATGGACAGCCACTGCTCCAGGGCCGCGCGCGCTTTGCGCCCTACAGGCAGCACGCGGGTCTTGCTGCCCTTGCCATGCACTTGCACCAGCCCATCGGCGAGGTCGAGCTGGCCCAAGTCGAGACTGGTCAGCTCCGACAACCGCAGGCCCGAGGAATAGAACAGTTCGAGAATGGCCTGATCGCGGTGAGCCAGGAAGTCATCTTCCACCGCTCCTTCGAGCAGCTGCAGGGCCCGATCGGTGTCCAGCGTCTTGGGCAGGCGCCGCTCGCCTTTGGGCGGGGCCAGGCCATTGGCCGGATCATGGCTGCACAGGCCTTCGCGATTGAGGTAGCGGTACAGGCCGCGCACTGCCGAAAGCAGCCGTGCCAGGCTGCGCGACGACTGTCCCTGCTGATGCTGGCGCGCGATCAGGCGCCGTAACTGCTGGATGTCCAATACCTGCCAACTGGCCAGGCCTTCCTTCTCGCAGAACTCGACGACTTTCGTCAGGTCGCGTCGATAGGCATCCAGGGTGTGCACCGACACCTGGCGCTCACTGCGCAGGTGCGTGCAGTAGGCGTCCAGCTGTTCACGCACTTCAGCGCACCGAGCGCAAGGCGCCGGTGTAACGCGGCAATACCCGGCTGAGCACTTCGCCGATGTGGCTGAGGAACAGCGTGCCCACCGAGCTTTTGTAATGCGCAGGGTCGCGGCTGCCGATGGCCAGCACGCCGTGCAGGCCCTGGTGCAGCAACGGCACCAGCGCGGTCGAGCCGACCTGCGAGGCCTGATCGCTGCCGAACAGGAACGCCAGTTCGTGTTCGCGCAATGCGCCACTGAGCGACTTGCCCTCCGACAACAGGCCGCCGATGGCTTGCTGGGCTTCGCCGCTGGTCACGCTGCGACCCACCGGGGCAGGGATGTCGTTGAACAGGATGAGGCTGACGAACGGCACCTGGAAATCTTCGCGCAGGCTGTCCTCGACGCTGATCACCAACTCATCCAGGGACGTGGCATCGAGCATGGCCAGAATCAGTCGTCGAGTCTTCTCGAACAGGCGGTCATTGTCGCGGGCAACTTCCATCAGGTGCGAAAGACGCTGGCGCATCTCGCCGTTGCGCTCGCGCAGCAGGGTCATCTGCCGCTCCACCAGCGACACCGTGTCACCGCGTTGGTGGGGCAGGCGCAGTTGGGTCAGCAGTTCTTCATGCTGCTCGAAGAAGGCCGGGTTGGCGGCGAGAAACTCGGCCACGGCCGAAGCCTCCAGGAGCTCCGCAGGCGCGGGTACTTGAGGCTGATCGGTCATTGGCTGTACTCGCTCATAAACGCACTTGTCCTTCGAAGACCCGCACCGCAGGGCCGGTCATGATCACCGAATGGCCTGGTCCGGCCCATTCGATGGACAGGCGGCCGCCCGGCAGATCGAGCAGCAGCGGGGAGTCCATCCAGCCCTGGCTGATGGCCGCGACTGCAGCGGCGCACGCGCCGGTACCACAGGCCTGGGTTTCACCGGCGCCACGCTCCCAGACACGGAGCTGGGCGCGGGTGCGATCGACGACGTGCAGAAAGCCCACGTTCACCCGTGCCGGAAAGCGCGGATGATGTTCGATCTTCGGCCCCAGCGTATGCACCGGTGCGTTGTTGATGTCGTCCACGCGCAGCACCGCATGGGGGTTGCCCATGGACAGCGCCGCGATCTCGACGCTCTGGCCATCGACCGACAGCGCATAGCTGTGCGCCTGGACGTCAGCCTGGAACGGGATATCGGCCGGCAGCATGCGCGGCGGACCCATGTCGACACTGATCTGGCCATCGCTGCGAACGTCCAGGGTGATGATGCCGCCCTTGGTTTCCACGCGGATGGTCTTCTTGGCCGTCAGGCGCTTGTCCAGCACGAAGCGGGCGAAGCAGCGCGCGCCGTTGCCGCACTGTTCCACTTCGGAGCCGTCGGAATTGAAGATGCGGTAGCGGAAGTCGACGTCCGGATTGCTCGGTGCTTCGACCAGCAGCAGTTGATCGAAGCCGATGCCGGTATGGCGATCGCCCCATTGCTTGGCATGCTTGGGCAGGATGTGGGCATGCTGGCTGACCAGGTCCAGCACCATGAAGTCGTTGCCCAGGCCATGCATCTTGGTAAAACGCAGTAGCATGGGATTACTCCGGCAACAGGCTTTCGCCGGCGAAAAGCTCAGCCACGGTTTCGCGGCGGCGGACTTCGAACGCCTGGTCGCCATCGACCAGCACCTCGGCACAACGACCGCGCGTGTTGTAGTTCGAGCTCATGACGAAACCGTACGCGCCGGCCGAATGCACTGCCAGCAAGTCGCCTTCGGCCAGCACCAGTTCACGGTCCTTGGCCAGGAAGTCACCGGTTTCGCAGATCGGCCCGACGATGTCGTAGGCGCGCGCCTGACCTTCACGCGGCTTGACCGGGGTGACGTTCATCCACGCCTGGTACAGGGCCGGGCGGATCAGGTCGTTCATGGCCGCATCGACGATGGCGAAATCCTTGTGCTCGGTGTGCTTGAGGTATTCGATCTGGGTCAACAGCACCCCGGCATTGGCCACGATGAAACGTCCCGGCTCGAACACCAGGGTCAGCTCGCGGCCGTCCAGGCGCTCGCGCACGGCCTTGATGTAGTCGGCCACCAGTGGCGGCTGTTCTTCGCTGTAGCGCACGCCCAGGCCACCGCCCAGGTCGATGTGGCGCAGGTAAATGCCGCAATCGCCCAGGCGATCGACCAGATCGAGCAGACGGTCCAGTGCGTCGAGAAACGGCGCCAGGGTGGTCAGCTGCGAGCCGATGTGGCAGTCCACGCCCACCACGTCGAGGTTGGGCAGTTGCGCGGCACGCACATAGACGTCTTCGGCAGCCGCGATGTCGATGCCGAACTTGTTCTCTTTCAGACCGGTGGAAATGTACGGATGGGTGCCCGCGTCGACATCCGGATTGACCCGCAGCGACACTGGAGCCCGCACGCCCAGCTCGGCGGCCACTTCCTGCAGGCGCTCCAGTTCGTCAGTGGATTCGACGTTGAAGCAATGCACGCCCACTTCCAGGGCGCGGCGCATGTCGGCGCGGGTCTTGCCGACGCCGGAAAACACCACGCGATCGGCGCGCCCGCCAGCGGCCAGCACGCGCTCCAGTTCGCCGCCCGAAACGATGTCGAAACCGGCGCCCAGACGCGCCAGGACATTGAGCACGGCCAGGTTGGAGTTGGCCTTCACGGCGAAGCAGACCAGCGAGGAGGTGCCCTGCAGGGCATCGGCGTAGGCGTTGTACTGCGCCTCGATGTGGGCGCGCGAGTAGACGTACGTCGGCGTGCCGAAGCGCTGGGCCACGGCAGACAGCGCTACGCCTTCGGCGAACAGTTCACCGTCGCGGCGTTGAAAAGCGTCCATGGTGTTCCCTTAGTAATGCTTGTGCGGTTGCGACGACTTGGCTTGGTCTTCGGGGGATTTGCTGTCATCGGGCAAGTACAGCGGGCCCTTTTGACCGCAGGCGGACACCAGGCAGGCAACGGCGACGAGCGCGGCCAGGGAAGAGATCAGGCGCTTCATGGCGAAATCCTTTGTATAAGCAGTAATTGCGCCCGAGTATACCCAGCGCCCGGCATGGTGGCTATGCAGGTGGCCTGCCAGCAGTGCCATCGATCCAGACGGGTGCATTATGCTTTGCATAAACCGCTGGCTGCTCGTATCTTGCCGCCCGTAGCGCGCACAGACACTTTCCGAGGTTCCTGCAATGAGTTTGACCGAAGCCCGTTTCCACGACCTGGTCGATGCCACCCAGCAGGCGCTGGAGGAGTTGCTCGAAGACCACGCCGACGACATCGAGATTTCCGCCGGCATGATGACCATCAAGTTCGACAACGGCAGCCAGCTGATCATCAGCCGCCAGGAGCCCCTGCGCCAGCTGTGGCTGGCCGCACGCTCCGGTGGCTATCACTTCGACTACGACGAAGAGTCGGGCCAGTGGAGCTGCGAGAAATCCGAGGAGCTGCTGGGCGAAGTATTGGCCCGGGCCGTCAAGGAGCAAGCCGGCGTCGAGCTGGACTTCGAAGAGATCTGATGATTGTGAGCCAGCCTGCACGCGCGCCTAAGCCTCTCTACAGCAATGTCAGCCCCTCGGTACAGTCACCCTGCGTGAGCTTGTGCCGACTGGACGAAGAGCGGGTCTGTCAGGGGTGTTTCCGCCACGTCGAGGACATCAGGGCCTGGCGCTCGGCCGATGACGACACTCGGCGCGAAATCATCGCGGCTGCCGAGCAGCGCCGGTTGCAGGCGCTGGCGGCGCCTGCGGACGATCGATAAAGCCTCTGCCGCTCAGGCAGGTTCGGCCACCGTCAGGATGGTCAGCAACGACTGCGCGTGCTCGGCCGCTTCATGGCCCAGGCTGGTCAGGTAGCCGCCGTCAGGCTTGGTGATCAGTTCCTTGTCATGCAGGCGAGTGGCGGCAGCAATGGCCGCGGGCGACGCGGTGTGGTGGATTTTCAGACCTTCCATGGTGTTGCCGAGGTTGAACAGGGCAAGGATTTCCAGCTCGGCAACCAGTTCCGGGGTATAGGACGACATAGGCGCTCCCGACTTTCTTATGGAATGAACGACAGCGCCGAATGGCGCTGTGCGCTGTACCCCTGATGCGGTGGCAGCGGGGTTTTTCCAGTGTAGTCAGCCCTGGGCGAACGCGCCTGTGCGGCGTCAGACTTTTTCCGGTGGCAGCTCGGGCAGGGCGCGCAGGGCGGCTTCGTACCAGGCGGTGTCGAAGGGCCGGTCCTGCTCCAGGATGGCGTCGATCTCGATCGCCAACACATGAGCCATCATGTTGAGGATGTCCTCGCGCTCGTAACCGACCAGCGTCAGCTTGTTGAACGTGGCCTTGGCAGCCGGCGGGTTGTCGCTTTCGATCTGGTTCTCGATGGCCTGGGTGAGGGTGGCCTCGGCGAACGCTTCGTCTTCGTCTATCAGGTTGTCGCTCATGGCATGTTCTCGATGGGGTCAATGTCGGATTCTGTGGGGCGCCCTTCGCGGGCAGAGACCCGCTCCCACAGGATGTTCAACACCTACTGCGGGAGCGGGGCGGGCGGCGAGCCCTCTGCCCGCGAAGAGGCCGGACCTGCCAGGCGCACTTAGCGAGCCGCCAGCAATTCCCGGCCACGAGCGACGGCTGCACGTACCTGAGCCGGCGCGGTGCCGCCGATGTGATCGCGGGCGTTGACCGAGCCTTCCAAGGTCAATACCTCGAACACATCCGCTTCGATCTGATCGCTGAACTGGCGCAACTCTTCCAGGCTCATTTCCGCCAGGTCCTTGCCGGTGTCCACACCATGCTTCACCGCATGCCCGACGATCTCGTGGCAATCGCGGAACGGCAGGCCACGGCGCACCAGGTAATCGGCCAGATCGGTGGCCGTGGAGAAGCCACGCAGCGCGGCTTCGCGCATCATGGCGTGCTTGGGCTTGATTGCCGGGATCATGTCGGCAAAGGCCCGCAGTGAGTCGCGCAGGGTATCGGCGGCGTCGAACAAGGGCTCCTTGTCTTCCTGATTGTCCTTGTTGTAGGCCAACGGCTGACCCTTCATCAAGGTCAGCAGGCCCATCAACGAACCGAACACCCGGCCACTCTTGCCACGCACCAGTTCCGGCACATCGGGGTTCTTCTTCTGCGGCATGATCGAGCTGCCGGTGCAGAAACGGTCGGGCAGGTCGATGAACTGGAACTGCGCGCTGGTCCACAGCACCAGCTCTTCGGAAAACCGCGACAGGTGCATCATGGCGATGCTCGCCGCAGCGCAGAATTCGATGGCGAAATCACGGTCCGACACGCCGTCCAGCGAGTTGCCACCGACGCCTTCGAAGCCCAGCAACTGGCAAGTCAGTTCGCGGTCGATCGGGTAGGTGGTGCCGGCTAGCGCAGCGCTGCCCAGGGGCATGCGGTTGGTGCGCTTGCGGCAGTCGACCAGGCGCTCATGGTCGCGGCTGAGCATTTCGAACCAGGCCAGCAGGTGATGCCCGAAGGTCACCGGCTGGGCCGTCTGCAGGTGGGTGAAGCCCGGCATGATGGTGTCGGCTTCGCGCTCGGCCTGCTGCAGCAGGCCTTGCTGCAGGCGGGGGGTTTCGCCCAGGATCAGGTCGATTTCGTCACGCAGCCACAGGCGAATGTCGGTGGCGACCTGGTCGTTGCGGCTGCGCCCGGTGTGCAGTTTCTTGCCGGTCACGCCGATGCGATCGGTCAGGCGCGCCTCGATGTTCATGTGCACGTCTTCGAGGTCCACGCGCCAGTCGAACTGGCCAGCCTCGATTTCCTGCTCGATGGTGCGCAGGCCGTCGACGATGGTGTCGCGCTCCGCGTCAGTGAGCACGCCGACCTTGGCCAGCATGGTGGCGTGGGCGATCGAGCCCATGATGTCATGGCGGTAGAGGCGCTGGTCGAAGTCGACCGATGCGGTGAAGCGGGCGACGAAGGCGTCGACGGGTTCACTGAAGCGGCCGCCCCAGGACTGGTTGGTCTTGTCAGTGCTCATGAATAGGCTCGTGCAAGGCGTGAACGGGAAATTGCCGCGATAATAACAAATGCGGCCTGGGTCTGTTGGCGGCATAGTGCAGATGTCTATTGTCTGCATTCACCCCTTCGCGGGCAGCCCTCGCTCCCACAAGTGATCACGTTGACCTGTGGGAGCGGGGCGGGCGGCGAGCCCTCTGCCCGCGAAGAGGCCCGCAACACACCACAGCAGCCAGGAACCGTACATGTTCAGCAAGCCGTCGAACCCTCCCGAGCCGGACTTTTTCCTGCCCGAGCTCTGCCTGCCCCAGGCCTTGCTGATGCTGATCGTACTAGCGCAGTTGCTGGTGTTCGTGCTGGTGCTGGCCGAGCCCATGAATCCGGGCTTCAACTGGGTGCGCCTGGCGCTGACGTCGCTGTTCGTGCAGTGGATCGTCCTGCTCTCGGCGGGCCTGCTCTGTACCCTGCGCCCCTGGCTGGCGCGGCTGCGCCCAGGCATGGCAGGTAGCCTGTGCTGCGCATTGGTGGTGGGGCTGACCCTGACAGGCACAGCGGTGATCGACTATTTCCAGTTGGGCGGGCTCGACACGCCGACCGTGGAGGTCAACCGATACCTGCGTCATGCCCTCATCGGGCTGATCATGTCGGCACTGCTGCTGCGTTACTTCTACTTGCAGAGCCAGTGGCGGCGCCAGCAGCAGGCTGAACTGCAGTCGCGCATCCAGGCCTTGCAGGCGCGCATTCGTCCGCACTTCCTGTTCAACAGCCTGAACAGCATCGCCAGCCTGGTGGTCAGCGATCCGGTGAAGGCCGAGCAGGCGGTGCTCAACCTGTCCGACCTGTTCCGCGCCAGTCTCGCCCAGCCCAACAGCCTGGTCATGTGGCGGGACGAAGTTGAATTGGCCAAACGTTATTTATCGATTGAGCAATATCGTCTCGGTGAGCGTCTACAGTTGCACTGGAGGATCGAAACAATCCCGGATGATCTGCCGATCCCTCAACTAACCTTGCAACCATTGTTGGAAAATGCGCTGGTACATGGCATCGCCCCTTTGATTTCGGGTGGGGTGGTCAGCGTGGAGGCCGACTATAAAGGGGGAGAGTTCATATTGACCATCAGCAATCCCTACCAAGAAGCCGCCGCGGGGCACGCCTCGGGCGGAACCCAGCAGGCACTGGCGAACATTGGCGCTCGACTTGCGGCACTTTTCGGTCCGCGCGCAAGTCTTAGCGTGAATCGCCGTGACGGTCGTCACTTCACTTGTCTACGTTATCCATGTGCGAGACTCACGCAGGAATCCAGCGCTATATGAATGTCCTGATCGTTGATGACGAACCCCTTGCCCGCGAGCGCCTGAGCCGATTGGTTGGCGAGCTCGAGGGCTATCATGTGCTCGAACCCGGTGCCAGCAATGGTGAAGAAGCCCTGAGCATGATCGAGGCGCAGAAGCCCGATGTGGTCTTGCTCGACATTCGCATGCCGGGCCTGGACGGGCTGCAAGTCGCCGCCAAGCTGTGCGAGCGCGACACGCCTCCAGCGGTGGTGTTCTGCACCGCCCATGACGAGTTCGCCCTGGACGCATTCCAGGTCAGCGCCGTGGGTTATCTGGTCAAGCCGGTGCGCTCCGAACACTTGCTCGAAGCACTGAAAAAGGCTGAAAAGCCCAACCGTGTGCAGTTGGCTGCACTGACTCGTCCTGCTGCCGAGGCCGGTACCGGTCCGCGCAGCCACATCAGTGCGCGAACCCGTAAAGGCATCGAGCTGATTCCACTGGACCAGGTGATCTACTTCATCGCCGACCACAAGTACGTGACCCTGCGCCACGAGGGCGGCGAAGTGCTGCTCGACGAGCCGCTCAAGGCACTGGAAGACGAGTTCGGCGATCGTTTCGTGCGCATTCACCGCAATGCTTTGGTGGCCCGCGAGCGCATCGAGCGCCTGCAACGCACACCGTTGGGCCACTTTCAGCTCTACCTGAAAGGCCTCAACGGTGACGCGCTGATCGTCAGCAGACGCCATGTCGCCGGTGTGCGCAAGATGATGCAGCACCTCTAGGGCTCCAGTGGCCGCGCCCAGTCTGGCTGACTGGGCGCGGCCTGCCGCACAGCTGGTATCATCGTCCGCTAATCTTCATACGGATCGATTCATGCCCATTCGCGAAATCCGCATCGCCACCCGTAAAAGTGCCCTTGCCCTATGGCAGGCCGAGTACGTCAAGGCTCGACTGGAGCAGGCCCATCCCGGTCTTCAGGTCAGTCTGGTCCCGATGGTCAGTCGCGGCGACAAGCTGCTCGATTCGCCATTGTCGAAGATCGGCGGCAAGGGGCTGTTCGTCAAAGAACTGGAAACCGCCTTGCTTGAAGGCACGGCAGACATCGCTGTGCATTCGATGAAAGACGTGCCGATGGACTTTCCCAAAGGGCTGGGTCTGTACTGCATCTGCGAACGGGAAGACCCTCGCGATGCCTTCGTTTCCAATGCCTGGGACAGCCTGGAAGCGTTGCCGCCCGGCAGTGTCGTCGGCACTTCCAGCCTGCGTCGTCAAACCCAACTGCTGGCGCGCCGCCCCGACTTGCAGATCCGCTTCCTGCGGGGCAACGTCAACACCCGGTTGGTCAAACTCGATGCCGGTGAATACGATGCGATCATCCTCGCCGCCGCCGGCCTGATCCGCTTAGGCTTCGAAAATCGCATCACCACCAGCATCAGCGTCGAGGATAGCCTGCCTGCAGGCGGCCAGGGCGCGGTCGGTATCGAATGCAGGACGGACGACAGCGAGATCCATGCGCTGCTGGGGCCGTTGCATCATCGCGATACCGAATTCCGCGTCAGCGCCGAGCGTGCCCTGAACAAGCACCTCAACGGTGGCTGCCAGGTGCCCATCGCCTGCTATGCGGTGCTCGAAGGCGAACAGATCTGGCTTCGCGGCCTGGTGGGCGATCCAGCCGGGCAGCGGTTGCTGCATGCCCAGGCACGGGCACCACTGGCCGATGCGCAACAGCTGGGTGTACAGGTGGCCGAGGCGTTGCTGGCGCAGGGCGCCGACGACATCCTACGTGCGGTGTACGGCGAGGCGGGTCATCCTTGACCCCTTGGCGAGTGTTGCTGACGCGGCCCACCGACGAGTGCGCGCAGCAAACTCAGGCGCTGCGCGAAGAGGGTGTGTTCGCAGCAAGCTTGCCGCTCCTGGCAATCGAGCCTCTGCCGTCGAGTGATAGCCAGCGGCAAATGCTGGCCAACCTTGGTCAATACGACGCAGTGATCGTGGTCAGTAAACCCGCCGCGCGCCTGGCACTGCAGCAAGCACCTGCCAGCCTTGGCCAGACTGCCTGGTTCAGCGTCGGCGCGGGCACGGCAGCCATTCTCGAAGAGCGCGGGCTGCACGTGACGTATCCTGAAACAGGAGACGATAGCGAAGCCCTGCTGAATCTGGCCCAATTGCGCACCGCCTTGATCAGCCCTCATCCACGTGTGCTGATCATTCGTGGCGAGGGTGGACGCGAGGCGCTGGCCGAACACTTGCGCGACCAAGGCGCAGCGGTGGAGTATCTGCAACTGTATCGACGCAGCATTCCGGTCTACCCGCCGGGTACGCTGGCGACCCGTATCGAATCGGAACGCTTGAACGCCGTGGTGGTCAGCAGTGGGCAGGGTTTTCAACACTTGCACCAGTTGGCAGGTGAGCAGTGGCCGGCGATCCGCGCCCTGCCACTGTTCGTGCCCAGCCCGCGAGTGGCGGCGCTGGCGCGTGACGCTGGCGCTTTGAATGTTGTGGATTGCCGAGGTGCCAGCACTTCGGCGTTGCTGGCGGCGCTGCACACGCAGACCGCACCCAGATCGTAAGGCGCGACCGCCAGCCAGGCGAGCGCGCCCCTATGCAAAGGATGGACACGTGAGCGAAACAGCCTTGCCCAAAGACGAGACGCAGAGCGCCCCGAAGGCGCCTTTCGAACAGCCAGCCGCCGTGCCGCCTCAGCGCTCGGCCAATGGCAATGGCTTGGCGATCATCGCGCTGCTGCTGGCCGCCGCTGGCCTCGCTGCCGCGGGTTGGGGCGTGTGGCAGGTGCGCACGCTCACCGCCGGTCATCAGCAGCAGTCGCGAGTGATCGAAGGGCTCGCCACGCAGACGCTGACCCTGGAGCACAACGAACGGCAACTCAGCGCCGACCTGGCGCAGTTGCCCGATGCCAACGAACTGGAAGATCGCCGCCGTCTGGTCGCGCAGTTGCAGGGCGACCAGCAGCGTCTGAGCCAACGCCTGGAAACCGTGCTGGGTGCCAGCCGCAAGGACTGGCGCCTGGCCGAGGCCGAGCATCTGCTGCGCCTGGCCAGCCTGCGTCTGTCTGCGCTGCAGGATGTCACCAGCGCCAAGGCACTGGTGCAGGGCGCCGACGAAATCCTGCGCGAGCAGGATGACCCACAAGCCTTCGCCGCCCGCGAACAATTGACCCGTAGCCTGGCGTCGCTGCAAGGCACAACCCAGCCCGACCGCACCGGCTTGTTCCTGCAGTTGAGCGCACTGCGCGAGCAGGCAACGCAGTTGACGGCCCTGGCCCCGGAATTTCAGGCAGCCGCCGACGCCGCGCAAGGCACTTCGCCTGAAGGCGAGACCCGCTGGCGTCAGTGGTGGAACAAGATTTCCGGGTTCTTCCGCGTCGACTTCAACCCCGATGACAGCATCCGTCCGTTGCTGGCCGGGCAAAGCCTGAACCAGGTTCGCCTGGCTCTGAGCCTTGCACTGGAACAGGCACAATGGGCCGCGCTCAACGGTCAGGGCAAGGTCTATACGCAAGCGCTGGATGACGCACGCAGCATTCTCATCGCAGGGTTCAACCGCGAAAACGGCCACACCCAAGCCATGATCGAACAGCTGACCGCACTCAAGAGCCAGCCGGTGTCGGTCACCACACCTGATCTGGATGCCAGCCTCAATGCCATCCAGGCCTACCTGCAACGCCGCCATACGCCGGTCGAAGGCCTGCAGAAATCGACCGAAGCCACGCCAGGCGCTGCGGAGAGCCAGCCATGAAACGGTTCTACGTGATCCTGTTTCTGGTGATCGCCGCCATGGTCGGGCTCGGCTTGGCCGTGGCCAAGCACCCAGGCTACGTGCTGATCGACTACCCCCATGTGATGCGCTACGAATCCGGCCTGTGGACCACGTTGCTGGCCTTGCTGGTGCTGGTGCTGCTGGTATTCATCATCTATCTGCTGATCAGCGTGGTGGTTACATCCGGCCGCGTGGTCAATCCATGGTCGGGCCGCAACCGCAGTCGCCGCGTGCAGGCTGCTATCGAAAAGGGCCAGTTGGACCTGGCCGAAGGACGCTGGGCCAGCGCTCAGAAGCACCTGCAGCACGCCGCCGAACACGAACGTCAGCCCCTGCTGTATTACCTGGGCGCAGCCCGCGCAGCCAACGAGCTGGGCCGCTACGAAGACAGCGACAGCCTGCTCGAACAGGCCCTGGCACGTCAGCCACAAGCCGAATTGGCGATTGCCTTGAGCCATGCCCAACTGCAGAGCGATCGCGGCGACAGCGACGGCTCCCTGCAAACCCTGCAGGCCATGCACGAGCGTCATCCGCGCAATGTGCAGGTGTTGCGTCAATTGCAACGCGTGCATCAGCAACGTGGAGACTGGGCTGCCGTGGTGAAGCTACTGCCACAACTGCGCAAGGACAAAGCCTTGCCAGCGGCCGAGCTGGCCGAACTGGAACGGCGTGCCTGGGGCGAGAACCTCAGCGTGGCCGCGCATGTATCGGCACCGGATCAAGGTCAGGGCGAAGCGGGCCTTGCTGCACTCGAGCGCGCATGGCAGGCACTGAGTTCGGCGCAGCGTCAGGAGCCTGCATTGGTCCTTGCCTATGCCGAGCAGTTGCGGCAGGTAGGTGCGCAGACCCAGGCCGAAGAGGTCCTGCGTACCGCGCAGAAGCGTCAATACGACACGCACCTGGCTCGCCTGTACGGCCTGGTCATCGGCAACGATCCGGCGCGCCAGTTGCAGACCGCCGAAGGTTGGCTCAAGCAACACACCGATGACGCCGGGCTGTTGCTGACACTCGGCCGCCTCTGCCTGCAGAACCGCCTGTGGGGCAAGGCACGCGATTACCTGGAAAGCAGCCTGCGCCTGCAGCGTAGCCCGGAAACCTGTGCGGAGCTGGCGCGCCTGCTGGCCCAGCTCGGCGATACCGAACGCAGCAACCTGCTGTTCCAGGAAGGTCTCGGGCTGCTCGACGAGCGCCTGTTGGCCGCGCCGCTGCCGACCACGGTTCGCCCGCTCTGAAGCCCGTTTCGGCCTGAGTGCTCAGGCTGATGCGCTCCTGTTCCACCACTTGATCGTGGAATAGGGGCGAGGCCCGCAAATCCGGCATTCGTTCCGGTATTGCCACGATTAAACACTTGTATGAACTTTATCCGATGCGTACCTTGATGCCACTGGCGCACGGGCATAATCTCCCCCTGCACGTACATCGACATTCGCCATCACAGACGGCGAATCGGTCCGAGCCCTGCTTCCTGTGATACAGGAGTGCGACGCCGGGCATGACCCACAAGGGAAGCACTCATCATGTTGGAAAGCTGCAAGAATGCCCAGGAACGCTGGGGCGGAGTTCACCTGCTGATCGATCGCTGGCTGCAGGAACGCAACGAGCTGATCAAGGCTTTCGATGCACTGGGCGACACACCTCAGGCGCTGGTCGAGGATCGCAAAAGGCTTCAGGATTTCTGCGGTTTGCTGGTCGACTACACCTCGGCAGGCCATTTCGAGATCTACGAGCAACTGACCGACGAAGCCAAGGCATTCAACGACAAGCGTGGTCTGGAGCTGGCCGATACGATCTGGCCACGCATCGACGAGATCACCCAGAAAGCCCTCGACTTCAACGACTACTGCGACAAGGGCGACTGCTCCGATGCCGCCGTCATCCTGGAAAAGCTCAAGGAACTGGGAGGCTTGCTGCACGAGCGCTTCGAGCTCGAGGATTGCCTGATCGAAGTGCTGCACAACGCCCACAAGGAGGAATCCGTCGCTCAGGCGTGATTCGTCCCAGGTACGGCCCTATGGGGCCGTGGCCAACAGTTGGATATCAAAGGTGAGTGGCGTGTAGGGGGGGATCAGATCTCCTGCGCCTTCCGCACCATAGGCGTGGGCCGAGGCAATCACCACGCGCCATTTCGCACCCGTAGGCATCTGTTGCAGTGCCGTACGCCAGCCTTCGATGACGCTGTTCAAGCGAAACCACTGCGGCTGTTTGCTTTGGTCGAACACGCTGCCGTCAGGCAACCTCCCCATGTATTGAACCTGCACGCGCTCATCGGCCGTGGCAGGGCTGCCTGCCCCAGGTTCGAGTACGGTTATCAGCACCCCGTCCGAGATCTCCCGCACACCAGCCTTGGCCCGCTCGCCGGCCATGAAGCGACGCTCGGCCGCCTGCGCCTTTTCCGTGTCCGGGCCGGTGTCAGCCTTGTCCGCCTGCGCCTGGTATTGAGCCAGTAGCTGGCCCATGCGCTCATCGCTCAAGGCCAGCGGCTCCTGCCGGTAGGCTTGCTGCAAGCCCTTGACCAAGGCGTCCAGTTGAAGGCCGGGGGCGTCCTGACGCAGGCGTTCGCCCAAGCTGGCACCCACACTATAGGCCAGGTCGTGGCCATCATCCGGTGTACCCTGCGCAGCGTGCGCTTGCGACCACACCAGCGACAACGGCACCAGGGACAACGACAGCAGCAGGCGAGACAACATGGGGGTTCTCCAGAACAAGACAGACCGAGCATCGAGCGATTATGCCACCGAGTGCGCAACGGGGGCTGGCAGGTAGGGTCAACATGTTCTGGCGGCTCTACGGTCTCAGGTCTAGTATGAGCCTCAACCCATCGGCCCGGAGGTAACCTATGTCGGCTAACAAGAAGCCTGTAAACACCCCGCTGCATTTGCTGCAACAGCTGTCCGGTAGTTTGCTCGAGCACCTTGAAAGTGCATGTTCCCAAGCCTTGGCCGATGCTGAAAAACTGCTCGCCAAGCTCGAGAAGCAACGCGGCAAGGCTCAGGAAAAACTGCACAAGTCGCGCACCAAAGTGCAGGACGCCGCTGCCGCCGGCAAAAAAAAGAAACAGGCCAAGGCGCATGATTCGGTGAGCGAACTCGAGGAGCTGCTCGACGATCTCAAGGAACGCCAGGCCGAAACCCGCGCCTACATCGTCGAGCTCAAGCGCGATGCCCAGGAGAGCCTGAAGCTGGCAGCCGGCGTGGGTCGTGTCCGCGAAGCGGCCAGCAAGGCCATCGAAACCCGTTCGGCCAAGCCCAAGGTGACCACGGCATCCGTCACTCAGCCTGCCAGCTCGGCGACCAAGCCTGCTGCTCGTACCCCAGCCAAAACCAGTCCGACAGCTTCGACCGCGCGTGCCGCAGCCAAGCCGGCAGCGAGCAAGACCACCCGAGCCGCTGCCGCCGCCACTGCAAGCAAACCTGCTGTTTCGCGCAGCACCACGCGCAAGGCCCTCGCCGCGCCAGGCGCAGCGGTCAAGCCCGAAGCGAAGGCGCCTGCCAAGCCTGCCGCCCGGCCTGCAAGGAAGCCTGCCGCCGCCAAGTCGCTGGCGGCAGCCGTTCATACGAGCGCGACCGAGTCAGATACCCAAGGCGTGGCTGGTCAGCCAGACAAAGGTGGCGCGTCGTCCAGCGAGGCCTGAGTCTCGCGGGCTGCCACGCTCAGTGTCCGCAATGCATCGCTGACGCCTGCAGCCGGCGCCGGTAGCAGGGCGGGCAGCCAAGTCATGTTGGACTGTTCCGCGGCAAGGAGCCACGGAGCGGCTTGGCGGTGCAGGCGCTGCAGCAACTGGCGCTCGGCATTGAGTTCCAGCGCCTTGATCGATTCACGCAGCGGCATCAGCTCGGGATCATGCATGGCCTTTGCGCGCCACTGCTGGCGAAGCTCGCGCAGTGGTCGCACGACCTCATCGTGCCAGGGCGTGGCGATCGCCTGCAGCAGCATCACACGCTCATGCGAACAGGCCACGCCTCTGGCACCCAGCCAGGCGCCGCACAGCAGCAGGCACACATTGGCGCCTTCTGCCTGCAACTGCAGGCAGGCGGCCTCGATGCCCGGTCGGGCATAGAGCTTCAAGGCAAACTCCCACAATTCATCGTGCATCGTGCTACTCGCGCCAGTGGGCAAGGAAGCTGGTAGACTTCGCCGCCATTATGATCCGACTTCAGAACCTCACTTTACAGCGTGGCCCGCAGCGTCTGCTAGAAGATGCCGAGCTGACTCTGCACGCCGGTCAGAAAGCCGGTCTCATCGGTGCCAACGGTGCCGGCAAATCCAGCCTGTTCGCCCTGTTGCGCGGCGAGCTTGCGCCCGACTCGGGCGATTGCTACCTGCCCGCCGACTGGCGCATCGCCCACATGCGCCAGGAAGTCGATACCCTCGAACGCATTGCGGTCGACTACGTGCTCGACGGCGATGTACGTCTGCGCGAAGTGCAGCATGCCCTGGCCGACGCCGAAGCCCGGCAGGATGGCGCCGCCCAGGCTCGTTTGCATGCCGAGCTCGACAGCGCCGATGGCTATACCGCCGACGCTCGCGCCCGCAAGTTGCTGGCCGGGCTGGGCTTCAGCAACGAGCAGATGGATCGTCAGGTCGGGGATTTTTCCGGTGGCTGGCGGATGCGTCTGAGCCTGGCGCAGGCCTTGATGTGTCCCTCCGACCTGCTGCTGCTTGATGAGCCGACCAACCACCTGGACCTCGACGCCATCCTGTGGCTCGAAGACTGGCTGAAAGGCTATCCCGGCACCTTGCTGCTGATCTCCCACGACCGCGACTTCCTTGACGAAGTGGTCGATCACGTAGCGCACGTCGAACAACAGAAGCTGACCCTGTATCGCGGCGGCTACAGCGCCTTCGAACGCGCTCGCGCCGAACGCCTAGCGCAGCAGCAGCAAGCCTACGAGAAGCAGCAGGCGCAGCGGGCGCACATGGAGAAGTACATCGCCCGTTTCAAGGCTCAGGCCACCAAGGCGCGCCAGGCTCAGAGCCGGATCAAGGCCCTGGAGCGCATGGAGGAGCTGTCGGCGGCGCACGTCGACTCGCCCTTCGATTTCGTCTTCCGCGAGTCGGTGAAGATTTCCAGCCCGTTGCTCGACCTCTCCGAAGGTCGCCTCGGCTATGGCGACAAGGCTGTGCTGGAGAAGGTCAAGCTGCAGTTGGCGCCCGGTGCGCGCATTGGTTTGCTGGGCCCCAACGGCGCCGGCAAGTCGACCCTGATCAAGAACCTCGCCGGTGAGCTGACGCCCATCGGCGGGCGCCTGATGCGTGGCGAGAATCTGGTGGTGGGCTATTTCGCCCAGCACCAGCTTGATTCTCTGGACAGCAAGGCCAGCCCGTTGCTGCATCTGCAACGCCTGGCGCCTACCGAGCGGGAACAGGTGCTGCGCGATTTCCTCGGCGGCTTCGATTTCCGCGGTGCGCGCATCGACGAGCCGGTGCTGAATTTCTCCGGCGGTGAAAAAGCGCGCCTGGCGCTGGCCTTGATCGCCTGGGAGCGGCCCAACCTGTTGCTGCTCGATGAACCGACCAACCACCTGGACCTGGAGATGCGCCTGGCCCTGACCATGGCCCTGCAGGAATTCAGTGGCGCGGTACTGGTGGTGTCCCACGACCGGCACTTGCTCAAGAGCACCACGGACGACTTCCTGCTGGTGGCCGATGGCAAGGTCGAGCCCTTCGATGGCGATCTGGACGACTACGCGCGCTGGCTGGTGGATTATCGTCAACGCCATGCCCCGGTCAGCAACACCCCGGTCAATCCCGACAAGACCGACAAGAAAGCCCAGCGCCAGGCTGCCGCTGCCTTGCGTCAGCAGTTGGCTCCGCACAAGCGCCAGGCCGACAAGCTGGAGCGCGATCTGGGTGAGGTGCACGAGAAGCTGGCGAAGATAGAAGCGGCCTTATCCGACAGCGCGCTCTACGAGGCCGCGCGCAAGGATGAATTGCGCGATCAGCTTGCCCAGCAGGCCAAGCTCAAGGTTCGCGAGAGCGAGCTGGAGGAGCAGTGGATGGAAGCGCTGGAGCTGCTCGAAGACATGCAGGCACAACTCGAGGCATTGGGCTGACGCTGCGGCGCGATGCCGGGCCGCCGTCACAGGCCCATAGCCAAATTCGCTGCGCCGCTTTACCTTAGGCTGTCCCTATTCAAGCGTCGAGGTCCGTATGTTGCTGGAAACCTGGTTGGCCTTTTTTGCTGCGTGCTGGATCATCAGCCTTTCACCGGGTGCCGGGGCCATTGCGTCAATGTCCAGCGGCCTGCAGCACGGTTTCCTGCGCGGTTACTGGAATGCAATTGGCCTGCAGTTGGGGCTGCTCCTGCAGATCGTGATCATCGCCGCGGGCGTCGGGGCCGTGCTGGCAGCGTCCGCCACGGCGTTCCAGGCCATCAAGTGGTTTGGTGTGCTGTATCTGCTCTATCTGGCCGTCAAGCAGTGGCGTGCGCTGCCCGCCGACATCAGTGAAGAAACCCAGCAAAAGCCGACAGGCAAAGCGTCCAGTCTGGTTCTTCGAGGCTTTCTGGTGAACGTCGGCAACCCCAAGGCACTGGTGTTCATGCTTGCGGTACTACCACAGTTCATCAATCCACACGCGCCACTGCTGGCCCAATACCTGACCATTGCAGCGACCATGATAACCGTGGACCTGATCGTCATGGCCGGCTACACGGGGCTTGCGGCCAAGGTCTTGCGCCTGTTGCGCACGCCCCGTCAGCAGCGGCGCATGAACCGTACCTTCGCGGGACTGTTCGTGGCCGCTGCGACGTTGCTCGCGACCTTGCGCCGAGTGCCTGCCTGAACCCGATCTGTGCGGTGGCTGCACAGATCGTGTTGCGGTTTCAGTCTGGGAGCAGGGCAGTGCCAACCCTAGACTGGGCGCTCACTTCTGACAGGATACCGCCCATGTTCGCTTTCCCCCGCCGTTTGCTGTGTGCCGGTCTGCTTGCCGCAGGCGTCGGCTCTGCTGGCGCAAGCACCGAGACTCCTAACCAACCGACCATTCGGGCAATGTTCGGTGCGGCGCCCGTGCAGCACCTTCCTGCCGGCAAGACGGCGCTGCTGGTAATCGATTTCCAGAACGAGTACTTCACCGGCAAGATGCCGATTCCCGACGGTCCCACCGCTCTGGCCAATACCCAGGAATTGATTGGCTACGCCGATCGCCACAAGATCCCGGTGTTCCACGTGCAACACGTTGCACCTGCGGGGTCGGCACTGTTCGCCGAGGGTGGTGAAACAGTGAAGTTTCACCCACGCCTGCAGCCCCGTGCCACTGATCAGGTGTTGCGCAAGAATACGGTCAGCGTTTTCGCCAGTACCGATCTGGACACTCAGCTCAAGGCTCGTGGCATCGATACTGTCCTGGTCGCTGGCCTGATGACTCATGCATGTGTGGCAGGCGCTGCCCGCGACGCGGTGCCGCTGGGCTATAACGTGGTGGTAGCGTCCGATGCGTCGGCGACCCGCAGCATTACCCGCTTCAACGGCCAGAGCGTTGATGACAAGGCACTGCACGCAGCCGCGCTGGCGGAAATCGAAGACACCTTCGGCGATGTGCTGAGCACCGCGCAGATCCAGGCGTTACCTGTACGTTGAGCCCTGAATGAATCAACTGCTCGCAATGCGCATCTTCCGTTGCCTGGTGGAAACACGCAGTTTCACCGGCGCAGCAGAGCGCCTGGAGACCACTCATTCGACGGTATCCCGGCAATTGCAGCAGTTGGAGAGCGAGCTGGGTGCGCGGCTGCTCAACCGGACGTCACGGCAGCTGAGCCTTACGGATGCGGGCAAACGCTACTACACGGCCTGTGTCGATATCCTGCAGCGGGTCGATGCCGCAGCCGAGGAAGCGCGCGTACACAAGCAGCCCTCCGGTCGCTTGCGTATCAGCGTTCCGCTCGTGTTGGGAACACTGGAACTGCCGTTCTGGTTGCCGGCTTTTCAGGAGCGCTTCCCGGATATCCAGCTGGACATGTCGTGCTCGGATCCCTTGGTGGATCTGGTGGCCGACGGTTTCGACGTTGCCCTGCGCATCAGTGGCCCGCCGTTGTCCGACAGCACCATGGTCGCGCGCTTGCTGACCGTGTCACCCATGGTGCTGGTCGCCTCGCCGGCCTACCTGTATCGCCGTGGATTGCCTCGAGGCGTGGACGATCTGCTGGCGCACAGTTTGTTGGCCTATGCCGATGAAGCACACTGGCAACTGCACATGGGTGAGCAGACGGTGCAAAGTGTGGACGCCGGACGGCAACTGCGCAGCGACAGCATTGCCGCGTTGCACACGGCCGCTGTCGCGGGCTTGGGGATTGCCGCCTTCACCCTGGCAACCGTGGCGCGCGATCTGCGCGCCGGGCGCCTGGTGCGGGTATTACCAGAGGTGACGCTGGGAGCGCGTAGCTACTACGCGCTCTACCCTAGCGCCGCGCATCTGCCAGCCAAGGTCCGCGCCTTTGTCGATTTCATGGCCGATCACTACCAGGCGGACCCCGTTCCCTAGACCTGCCTGCACAGCAGCACTCAGGCCTGGGTCAGCTCGATCACCCGATCCACCAGTTTATTGATACCGGCAGCGGCTTCGCTGATGGTCTTTGCGCTCATGTAGGCGGGCGTGCTGACCAGCTTGCGCGCGCTGTCCTCGACGATCTCGGTCACTTCGCATTCCTGGTGAGTGCCGCCCATCTTCTCGATGGCCTGCGCGGTATCGGCATCGGTGCCGATGGTGCAGGTCACGCCGGGTCCGTAGATCTTGGCGGCCAGTGCCGGCGAGATGCAGATCAGGCCAACCGGCTTGCGTGCTTCGGCGAAGGCTTCGGCCAGTGCCTGCACCTGCAGGTTCACCGAACAGGCGGCGCCGTCGCTGGCGAAGGAAGACAGGTTCTTTGCTGCGCCGAAACCGCCGGGGACGATCAAGGCATCGAAATCGTCGGCGTTGGCCAGGGCGATGTCCTTCACCTCGCCACGGGCGATCCGCGCCGATTCCACCAGCACGTTGCGTGATTCGGGCATTTCCTCGCCACTGAGGTGGTTGATCACGTGCTTCTGGGCAACGTCGGGAGCGAAGCACTGCACTTCGCAGCCACGCTGGTCCAAACGCAGCAGGGTGATCACGCTTTCCTGAATTTCGCTGCCGTCATAGACGCCACAGCCGGAAAGGATCACCGCGATTTTCTTGGTCATGTCGAACTCCGATTCTGTCCGCTGTTTCAGTAGCATGGATCCCGATCGGCGTCGCGTGTTCAGTTCGAGTCGGCGATCAGGGCTGTTCGTCGCTGGGCGCAGGCGTGACTGCAGGGGGTTGCAGGCGAGCCTGGCGGGCGATGCGGGCCGCTTTGATGCGGCGGCGTATCCACAGCAAGGCGCCGATCAGTACCAGCGCACCCAGCACCCACAGCTCGTATTTCTTCACGTTGCCCAGCATGTGTTCCAGGAACGAGCCGAAATGATAGGCCGCCAATCCCAGTGCGGTGGCCCACACCGCCGCGCCAATGCCATTGAGCAGCAAATAGCGTCGCGGGGGATAGCCCGACAGGCCGATGGCCACCGGCATAACGGTGCGCAGACCATAGACGAAGCGGAAGCTCAGGACCCAGATGTCCGGATGCCGGCGGATATGCTCCAGCGCGCGGTCACCCAGCAACTGCCAGCGAGGTTTGCGCGCCAACAGCTTGCGGCCATGCTTGCGGCCCATGAAATACCAGAGCTGGTCGCCTGCGTAGCTGCCGAAGAAGGCCACCACCACAACCATGTTGATATCCATGTAGCCACGGAACGCCAGGAATCCGGCCAGGACCAGAATGGTCTCGCCTTCGAAGAACGTGCCGAGGAACAGGGCGAAGTAGCCAAAATCGTTCAGGAATTGTTGGAGCATTTTATCGATGCTGGCGAAGTGAATGCGCAGCCTAACCCTTCATGGGCATACATGAAAGTGTCCAAATGTGTCTTGTCGTGAACAATGCTTGTCAACCTGAGATCGTAGACAGCATGTGTATGCGGCCAGGCCTGTCATGCGAACGTCATAATCGATGCTTATAACTGTCGCGCCCCCCTTCCAAGCGTGCAGGCGCCAATGGCATCCTGACGCATTACGCGATCCGTGCCGCTCAATTGCAGAGGGCAGTTACGCCCCCGGGAACGCCAGATGAACAACGAAGCCCAGACGCAAGTCGCTCTCACTCAAGACCAGCCGGTGGTCGAAACCCCGGTAGAAGCGCCGTTGGTCATAGAAGCCATCGTCGAACCCGCGCACCCGAGCGAGGCCCTCGCGCCGGCGCCGCACATCGTCGTGCCGGGGCTGGACGACAGCAGCCTGTACATCCACCGCGAGCTGTCGCAGTTGCAGTTCAACATCCGCGTGCTGGAGCAGGCACTGGATGAATCCTATCCGTTGCTCGAGCGGCTCAAGTTTCTGCTGATCTTCTCCAGCAACCTCGACGAGTTCTTCGAGATCCGTGTGGCGGGCCTGAAGAAGCAGATCACCTTCGCCCGTGAACAGGCCGGGGCCGATGGTCTGCAGCCTCATCAGGCGCTGGCGCGAATCAGCGAGCTGGTGCATGGGCACGTCGATCGCCAGTACGCGATCCTCAACGACATCCTGTTGCCGGAGCTGGAGAAGCACCAGGTTCGCTTCATTCGCCGCCGGCACTGGACGACCAAGCTCAAGACCTGGGTGCGTCGTTATTTCCGTGACGAAATCGCCCCGATCATCACGCCGATCGGGCTGGACCCCACACACCCGTTCCCGCTGCTGGTGAACAAGAGCCTGAACTTCATCGTCGAGCTCGAAGGCATCGACGCCTTCGGCCGTGACTCGGGTCTGGCGATCATACCGGCGCCGCGCTTGTTGCCACGGGTGATCAAGGTGCCCGAGGACGTCGGTGGTCCAGGCGACAATTTCGTCTTCCTGTCCTCGATGATCCATGCCCACGCCGATGACCTGTTCCAGGGCATGAAGGTGAAGGGCTGCTACCAGTTCCGCCTGACCCGTAACGCCGACCTGTCCGTGGACACCGAAGACGTCGAAGACCTGGCGCGTGCCCTGCGCGGCGAGTTGTTCTCGCGGCGCTACGGTGATGCGGTGCGCCTGGAAGTGGCCGACACCTGCCCCAAGCATCTGTCCGACTACCTGCTCAAGCAGTTCAACCTGTCCGAGACCGAGCTCTATCAGGTCAACGGCCCGGTCAACCTGACGCGTCTGTTCAGCATCACCGGTCTGGACAGCCACCCAGAACTGCAATACCTGCCGTTCACGCCGCAGATCCCAAAACTGCTGCAGAACAGCGAGAACATCTTCAGTGTGGTCAGCAAGCAGGACATCCTCCTGCTGCACCCTTTCGAGTCGTTCACGCCAGTGGTCGATCTGCTGCGCCAGGCCGCCAAGGATCCCCATGTGCTGGCCGTGCGGCAGACGCTGTATCGCAGCGGTGCCAACTCCGAGATCGTCGATGCGCTGGTGGATGCCGCGCGCAACGGCAAGGAAGTGACCGCAGTCGTCGAATTGCGCGCGCGCTTCGACGAAGAATCCAACCTGCAGCTGGCCAGCCGCCTGCAGGCCGCCGGCGCGGTGGTCATCTATGGCGTGGTGGGGTTCAAGACCCACGCCAAGATGATGCTCATCCTGCGCCGCGAAGGCGGTGAGATCGTGCGTTATGCGCATCTG
The DNA here is from genome assembly GCF_001187875.1 of Pseudomonas sp. RIT-PI-a. Taxonomy (NCBI): domain Bacteria; kingdom Pseudomonadati; phylum Pseudomonadota; class Gammaproteobacteria; order Pseudomonadales; family Pseudomonadaceae; genus Pseudomonas; species Pseudomonas sp. RIT-PI-a. The sequence goes on along the minus strand of NZ_LGIR01000013.1, from coordinate 90,306 downwards.
GGTACCGGCAACTACCATGCCGGCAACGCCAAGCTGTACACCGACTACAGCCTGCTGACCTCGGACGATGCGCTGTGCGAAGACGTCGGCAAACTGTTCAGTCAGTTGATCGGCATGGGCAAGACGCTGCGCATGAAAAAGCTGCTGCATGCACCCTTCACGCTGAAGAAGGGCATGCTCGACATGATTGCGCGCGAAACTCAGTACGCGCTTGATGGCAAGCCGGCGCACATCATCGCCAAGTTCAACTCGCTGACCGATCCGAAGATCATCCGCGCGTTGTACAAGGCCAGCCAGTCCGGCGTGCGCATCGATCTGGTGGTGCGCGGCATGTGCTGCCTGCGGCCGGGCATTCCCGGGGTGTCGCACAATATCCATGTGCGCTCGATCATCGGGCGCTTCCTGGAGCACACGCGGGTGTTCTACTTCCTCAACGGTGGCGAGGAGCAAATGTTCCTGTCCAGCGCCGACTGGATGGAGCGCAACCTCGACAAGCGTGTGGAGACCTGTTTCCCGGTCGAAGGCAAGAAGCTGATCATGCGGGTCAAGAAGGAGCTGGAGAGCTACCTGACCGACAACACCCATTCCTGGATCCTGCAGGCCGACGGGCGCTACGTGCGCAACACGCCGACCGGCAACCAGAATGCCCGCAGTGCACAGGACACCCTGCTGGAACGGCTGAGCAACCCGATCCTGCCGGTGCGCTAGCAGACATCACGATCGGCGGCGCGCCCTTCGCGGGCAGAGACCCGCTCCCACAGGGATCGCATTCCAATGTGGGAGCGGGTTTCTGCCCGCGAAAGGGCCTGTGCGGTCTTCAGCGAACGGTCAGGGTAAAGCCCACCTCCCACAGGGATCGCATTCCAATGTAGGAGCGGGTCTCTGCCCGCGAAAGGGCCTGTGCGGTCTTCAGCGAACGGTCAGGGTAAAGCCCACCTCCCACAGGGATCGCATTCCAATGTGGGAGCGGGTCTCTGCCCGCGAAAGGGCCTGTGCGGTCTTCAGCGAACGGTCAGGGTAAAACCCACCTCCCACAGGGATCGCATTCCAATGTGGGAGCGGGTCTCTGCCCGCGAAAGGGCCTGTGCGGTCTTCAGCGAACGGTCAGGGTAAAGCCCACGCGGGTCAGCCATTCGGCTTCCTGGGCGAAATCGGCCTGGGTCAGTTGGTTGTTTTCCAGCCAGCCATCGGGGAACACCACGTCCAGGCTCTTGGCCTTGGCATGCAGGGAAACCGCCGGCATCGTCTGCGTGCCGCGAATGTGGTGGAACAGGATGGCGAAGCGCAGCAGCACGCACAGGCGGATCAACTGCTCCCCGTCATCACCGAACTCGGCGAACTTGTCCTTGGGGATGTTGCGTCGGTGGCCACGCACCAGCAGCGCGAGCATCTGCTGGTCTTCACGCGAGAAGCCGGCCAGATCCGAGTGTTCGATCAGGTAGGCGCCGTGCTTGTGGTAATGGTAGTGGGCGATGTCCAGGCCAATCTCGTGGACCTTCGCCGCCCAGCCCAGCAGTTCGCGCCAGACCCCATCTTCCAGCCCCCAGTCCGCTGCCACCTGGTCGAAGGCATGCAGGGCCTTGCGCTCCACGCGCTCGGCCTGCTCGACGTCGACGTGATAGCGGGTCATCAGCGAACTCAGGGTGCGCTCGCGCACGTCCTCGTGGTGGTGACGACCCAGCAGGTCGTACAGCACGCCTTCACGCAGGGCGCCATCGCAGTGGTCCATGCGCTGCAGGGCGAGGGCATCGAAGATCGCCTCGAGAATCGCCAGACCCGCCGGGAAGATGGTCCGCCGATCCGGCTTGATGCCGTCGAAATCGATCTTGTCGACATCGCCCAGCTTGAACAGCTTGCGCTTGAGCCAGGCCAGCCCGTCGGCGTTGACCTCGCCGCTGCCCTGACCGCCGGCCTTCAGTGCCAGGCCGATGGCGCGGATGGTGCCGGAGGAGCCGATGGCCTCGTCCCAACTGAGCCGATGCAGAGCGTTTTCGATGCTCATGATCTCCAGACGCGCCGCCGTGTAGGCCTGAGCATAGCGGGCAGGTGTGATCTTGCCGTCGCGAAAGTAGCGCTGGGTGTAGCTCACGCAGCCCATCTGCAGGCTTTCGCGCAACAGAGGTTCGAACCGCTGGCCGATGATGAACTCGGTGCTGCCGCCGCCGATGTCGGCAACCAGGCGCTTGCCCGGAGTGTCGGCCAGGGTATGGGAAACGCCCAGATAGATGAGGCGAGCTTCTTCGCGGCCGGAGATGACTTCCACCGGATGGCCCAGGATCTGCTCGGCGCGGACGATGAATTCATTGCGGTTGCGGGCTTCGCGCAGGGCGTTGGTGCCCACGATGCGCACGGCGCCCAGGGGCAGGCCGTTGATCAGCTGGGCGAAGCGCTTGAGGCAGTCCAGGCCGCGTTGCATCGACTCTTCGCTGAGCTTGCGCTCCTCGTCGATGCCGGCGGCAAGCTGGACCTTTTCCCCCTGACGTTCGAGGATGCGGATTTCATTGACGTGGGCCTTGGCCACCACCATATGAAAGCTGTTCGAGCCCAGGTCGATGGCGGCGATCAGGGACAGGTTCTTGGCTTTGGTCTGCGGCATGGTCAAAGGATCTCGGTCGTTAACCCCCGCATCGTGCCACGATCAGGCGACGGCGCCAACGCGCCATCCTGATCTTTGCCCCCAGGCTCGAGCTCTGGCGAGCCCCAATGGCCTTCAGGCCGGCTGCATGCCGATGAACTGCGCCAGCTCGGGTGTACGCGGATTGGCGAACAAGTCCTTGGGGTCGCCCACTTCGTGCACCTTGCCGTGGTGCATGAACACCAGCTTGTCACCGACTTCGCGGGCGAAGCGCATTTCGTGGGTGACCATGATCAGCGTCATGCCATCCTCGGCCAGCTTGCGCACCACGCTGAGCACTTCGTTGACCAGTTCCGGATCCAGCGCCGAGGTGATTTCGTCGCACAGCAGCACCTTGGGCGACATGGCCAGGGCCCGGGCGATCGCCACCCGTTGCTGCTGGCCACCGGAGAGCCGATCGGGGAACGCATCGAACTTCTCGCCCAGACCGACGCGTTCGAGCATCTCGCGGGCCAGTTCGCGGGCGCGGGTCTTGGGCACCTTCTGCACCACCTGCGGGGCGAGCATGACGTTCTCGCCCACGCTCAGGTGCGGGAACAGGTTGAACTGCTGGAACACCATGCCGACCTTCTGGCGCAGACTGCGCAAATCGGCGCGCGCGGCATCCAGGTATTCACCATCGACTTCGATGACGCCGTCATTGATCGATTCCAGGCCGTTCAGGGTGCGCAGCAAGGTGCTCTTGCCCGAACCACTGCGGCCGATGATCGCGACCACCTGACCTTCGTCCACACTCAGGTCGATGCCCTTGAGCACATGATGATCGCCGTAGTACTTGTGCAGGGCGGAAATCCTAAGCAGCGGCATGCAGCCTCCTTTCCAGATAACGGGCACTGAGCGACAGCGGGTAGCACAGGGCGAAGTAGCCCAGGGCGACGAAGCCGTAGACCATGAAGGGTTCGAAGGTGGCGTTGGCCAGCATGCTGCCGGTCTTGGTCAGCTCGGTGAAGCCGATGATCGAGGTCACCGCAGTGCCCTTGACCACCTGCACCGAGAAGCCCACGGTCGGCGCCACGGCGATGCGCAAGGCCTGGGGCAGGATCACGTAGCGCAGTTGCTCGGTCCGGGTCAGCGCCAGGCTGGCCGAGGCTTCCCACTGGCCGTTGCCGATGGACTCCACGCAACCGCGCCAGATCTCGGCCAGATAGGCACTGGTGAACAGCGTCAGGGCCAGGGCTGCGGCCACCCAGGGCGAAATGTCCACGCCCATCAGCGCCACGCCGAAGAACACCAGAAACAGCTGCATCAGCAGCGGCGTGCCCTGAAACACTTCGATGTAGCAGCGCGCTACGGTGCGCAGCGGATGCATGGGGGAGATGCGCAGGGTCATCACCAGCAAGCCGATCAGCCCGCCGCCGATGAACGCCACCAGGCTCAGGGCCAGGGTCCATTGCAGGCCGGTGAGCAGATTGCGCACGATGTCCCACAGGGTGAAATCCATCAACTGTTCCTCATGATGAAACGCCGACCCAACCAGTTCAGCAGCATGCGGATCAGGATCGACATGACCAGGTACACCAGGGTGGTCAGCAGATACGTTTCGAAGGCGCGGAAATTACGTGACTGGATGAAGTTGGCGTAGAAGCTCAGCTCCTGCGTGGCGATCTGCGAACACACCGCCGAGCCCAGCATGACGATGATGATCTGGCTGCTCAGCGCCGGCCAGACCTTGGCCAGCGCGGGCTGCAGGACTACGTAGCGGAAGGCTTCGAACCGGCTCATGGCCAGGGCCGCCGACGCTTCGAGCTGGCCCTTGGGTATGGCCTGGATACCGGCACGGATGATCTCGGTGGAGTAGGCCCCCAGATTGACCACCATGGCCAGCACCGCGGCCTGCCACTCGCTGATCTGCACACCCAGGCTGGGCAGGCCGAAGAAGATGAAGAACAGCTGCACCAGGAAGGGCGTGTTGCGGATCAACTCCACGTAGACCCCGAACAGGCCGGCGAACGGCTTGATCTGCCAGGCCCGCACGGCGCCGCCGACGATGCCCACGGCCACCCCGAGCAGCGCGCCGATGGCGGTCAGCTCAAGGGTGAACAGTGCACCCTTGAGCAGCAGGTCGGCCTGGGCGAGCACCGGGGCGAAAGCGAACTGATAGGCCATTGCGTACGCTCGACAATCAGAGATCGGCGGGCAGCGGCTGCTTCAGCCAGGTCTGCGCATTCTTTTCCAGGCTGCCGTCTTTCTTGCCTGCGGCGATGATCTCGTTGACCTTGGCCAGGAGCTCCGGCTGTTGCTTGTTGATGCCCACGTACACGGGCGAGTCCTTGAGCTTGATCTTCAGGGCCGGAATCCGCTTGGGGTTCTTTTCCGAGATGGCCACCATCACCACGTTGCCACTGGCGATCAGGTCGGTCTGGCCGGCGAGGTAGGCGGCGATGGTCGAGTTGTTGTCCTCGAAGCGCTTGATGGTGAGGCCTTCGGGGGCGACCTTGCTCAGCTCGATGTCTTCGATGGCGCCGCGGGTCACGCTGATGGTCTTGCCCTTGAGGTCATCCAGAGTGGCCACCGGTGCTTCCGGCGGGCCGAACACGGCCAGGTAGAAGGGCGCGTAGGCACTGGAGAAATCGATGACCTGTTCACGCTCGGCGTTCTTGCCCAGGCTCGAGATCACCAGATCGACCTTGCCGGTGGTGAGGTAGGGAATGCGGTTGGTGGAGTTCACCGGGGTCAGCTGCAGCTTCACCTTCAGTTGATCGGCGATCAGCTTGGCGGTGTCGATGTCCAGGCCACGCGGTTGCATGTCGGGGCCGACCGAGCCGAACGGTGGGAAGTCCTGCGGTACGGCGACACGCAAGGTGCCGCGTTCGGTGATGTCGCTCAGGCCGTCGGCGTGAACGGCCTGAGCGAGCATGAAGCTGGCGGCCAGGGCAGTGAACAGCAGTCTGCAGCGCGAAATCATGGCAGTACTCCGATTGCGATCGAGTCGAGGTTGCCAGGGGTGGTAGCACAGCGCGTGCCAGAATGGGGCAGGGCGCGGATTGCGCTGGCTTGCCATGGGTATTGGCGTGTGGAGACTGCCCATCCGGGGGCACGGCGCGCACCGTTGCGGAGCGTGCTGCACCGCACCTGCGGTCATTCCTGGTGCGTCAGGTGGGGTTCCATTGGCTGTATCACCGATGTTCATAGTGATGATCAATGATCATCGGCTTCCTGTGGCGGCGCTGTGCCGCTATGATGGGCCACGTTTTTCTTTCCGAATATGACCACGGAGACACTCCATGAGCAGCGACCTTATCAAGCACGTCAGCGACGCCAGCTTCGAAGCAGATGTACTGAAGGCTGACGGTGCTGTACTCGTCGACTACTGGGCCGAGTGGTGTGGCCCGTGCAAGATGATCGCCCCGGTACTCGACGAGATCGCCGAAACCTACAAGGGCAAGCTGACCGTCGCCAAGCTCAACATCGACGAGAATCAGGAAACCCCAGCCAAGCACGGCGTGCGTGGCATCCCGACACTGATGCTGTTCAAGAACGGCAACGTCGAGGCGACCAAGGTCGGCGCACTGTCCAAGTCGCAGCTGGCAGCCTTCCTGGACGCCAACATCTGACACCCGAAAGGCCCCGCATTCGTCGGGGCCTTTTTCTGGCCGTGATACTGGACGCCTGCAAATCCAGGTGTTACATTCGGCCTCGCATTGGTTTCTCCTCTGCCCCCTGCAAGCCGTCGCCGACGCACTCCTACTCGAATCAGTACGCGATCCTGTCGCCTTCTCTGCGGCGCGGCCTCATTAAGCCCAAAGCTTAATTTCTCCCCTCCATACACGATTACGTCATTCCCTTATGAACCTGACTGAACTCAAGCAAAAGCCGATCACCGATCTGCTCGAAATGGCCGAACAGATGGGCATAGAAAATATGGCCCGTTCGCGCAAGCAGGACGTGATTTTCTCCCTGTTGAAGAAGCACGCCAAAAGCGGTGAGGAAATCTCCGGTGATGGCGTGCTGGAGATTCTCCAGGACGGCTTCGGCTTCCTGCGTTCGGCTGACGCCTCGTACCTGGCCGGCCCAGACGACATCTATGTGTCGCCTAGCCAGATCCGCCGCTTCAACCTGCGTACCGGCGACACCATCGTCGGCAAGATCCGCCCGCCGAAGGAAGGCGAGCGTTATTTCGCCCTGTTGAAAGTCGATACCATCAACTTCGACCGTCCGGAAAACGCGAAAAACAAGATTCTCTTCGAAAACCTCACGCCGCTGTTCCCCACGGTGCGCATGAAGATGGAAGCCGGCAACGGTTCCACCGAAGACCTCACCGGTCGTGTCATCGACCTGTGCGCCCCGATCGGCAAGGGCCAGCGCGGCCTGATCGTCGCTCCGCCGAAAGCGGGCAAGACCATCATGTTGCAGAACATCGCGTCGAACATCACGCGCAACAACCCCGAATGCCACCTGATCGTCCTGCTGATCGACGAGCGTCCGGAAGAAGTGACCGAGATGCAGCGCACCGTGCGCGGCGAAGTGGTCGCCTCGACCTTCGACGAGCCGCCAACCCGCCACGTGCAAGTGGCCGAGATGGTGATCGAGAAGGCCAAGCGCCTGGTCGAGCACAAGAAGGACGTGGTCATCCTGCTCGACTCGATCACCCGTCTGGCGCGTGCCTACAACACCGTGATCCCGAGCTCCGGCAAGGTCCTGACCGGTGGTGTCGACGCCCACGCCCTGGAGAAGCCGAAGCGTTTCTTCGGTGCTGCGCGTAACATCGAGGAAGGCGGTTCGCTGACCATCATCGCCACCGCGCTGGTCGAAACCGGCTCGAAGATGGATGAAGTGATCTACGAAGAGTTCAAGGGTACCGGCAACATGGAACTGCCCCTGGACCGCAAGATCGCCGAAAAGCGCGTCTTCCCGGCCATCAACATCAACCGTTCCGGTACCCGTCGCGAAGAGCTGCTGACCGCCGACGACGAACTGCAGCGCATGTGGATCCTGCGCAAGCTGCTGCACCCTATGGACGAAGTGGCAGCCATCGAGTTCCTGATCGACAAGCTCAAGCAGACCAAGACCAACGACGAGTTCTTCCTGTCGATGAAACGCAAGTAACGTCTGCTGTTGGAGAAGAGCGCCCGCGAGGGCGCTTTTTTTTTGTCCCGCATTGTTTGCATCTGGATTGAAGTTTGCGCGGCTGATAACTTCGCGCCTCCAAGGAACTCTGTCTCGAGACCAGGTAAGGTTTTTTCATGCACACGTTTGGCAATCGCCGTGATATCGACGGACTACGGGCGCTGGCGGTTATCCCCGTCGTACTGTTTCATTTTGGATTCGATGCATTCAGCGGCGGTTTCGTCGGCGTGGATGTGTTCTTCGTCATCTCGGGGTTTCTGATCACCTCGATTCTGTTCCGCGAAATCAGCGCAGGGCGCTTCAGTTTCGTCGACTTCTGGGCACGCCGCGCGCGCCGCATCATTCCAGCCTTGAGCGTGGTCATTCTGGCGACCCTGGCGATGGGTTGGCTGTTGCTGACGGCGAAGGATTTCTCCGAGCTTGGCCGAACCGTGCGGTATCAGTCGCTGTTCATCTCCAACATCCTGTTCATGCGCGAGCACGGCTACTTCGAGCCCGCCTCGGATCTCAAGCCTCTGCTGCATACCTGGTCACTGGCGGTCGAAGAGCAGTACTACATCTTCTTTCCGCTGATCATGGTGGTGATGATCCGCTTTTTCAGGCAATGGCGCTGGATCTTGCTGGGCTTGTTGCTGGTTTCATTCGGCCTGAACATCGCCTTCATCGAGCACAAGCCGGCATTCACCTTCTTCTCGCTGCCCACCCGTGCCTGGGAGCTGCTCTGTGGCGCCATGCTCGCGGTAATGCCTGTGCCCAAGCGGGCTGTGCGGCCTTGGGTCTACCAGCTGGTCGGGCTCGCCGGGATGGTGGCGGTCCTGCTTGCCGTGTTCACGTTCGATCGGTCTACGGTGTTTCCCGGTTGGGCGGCCCTGCTGCCGGTTCTGGGTACCACTGCCCTGATCTGGTCCGGGGCGCAGGGTCCGGGCCCGGCGGCACGGCTGCTGAGCCTGCGGCCGCTGGTCTGGGTGGGGTTGCTCTCCTATTCGCTGTATCTGTGGCACTGGCCGGTCTATGTGTATGCCAATGCCGTTTCCATCGACGGGATCCAGCCGTTCGAGGCACTGGGCTGGATGGCCCTGGCACTGGGTCTGGCCTGGCTGAGCCTGCGGTATGTCGAATTACCGTTTCGAGAAAAACGTCTGCTGGCAGGGCGCACATCCATATTGGCGGGCGGCTTGGCGGCCATCGTCGTACTGGTTACGATCGGTTCGGCGATTCGCTCCGCCGATGGCGTGCCGGGGCGTCTGAGCGGCAAGGCCCTGGAGTACGCGCAGACCCGCGAATGGCGAGCCGGGCAGATGAAATGCATGGTGGTGACGCAGGACAAGTCGATAGACAAGGCGTGCCTGGTTGGCGGAGAGCAAGCCAAGCCGCCGACCCAGGCGTTCTGGGGTGACAGCCACGCCGCCGCATTGATGCCGGCCATCGAGCGCAATGCCTGGGCTGAAGGACGGTCGGTGTGGCTGTTCAGCATGAGCGCCTGCCCACCGATTCTGAGTGACGAGCCGCGTCAGCGCTGCAAGGACTTCAACCAGCAAACCATGGACAAGGTGCTCAGCCTCGGTATCAAGGACGTCGTGCTGGCGTCCAACTGGAGCCTGTACGTCTACGGGCGCGAGGACGGCGACAAAAAGGTCCTGCTCAATGCCCACGACGATACCGCCCAGGCCGAGCAACGCATGGCCGCCGCCATCAAGGCACGTGTGGCTGCCTTGCGAGAGGCAGGGGTGCAGGTCTGGTTGTTCAAGGAAGTGCCGCTGCAGCGCAAGGGCATCATCGATCGACTGACCAGTCTGGCGCGAATAGGGCGTTCGGCCGATGGCCTGGGGCGTCCGCTCCAGGAGCATCTGGCGCGGCAGCGCTTCCTCGGCGACTTGTTCGCGTCCCTGAGCAAGGCTGATCCGGGTGTCCACGTCATTGATCCTACGCCGATGATGTGTACCGATGGTGTCTGCAGCATAGAGGTCAACGGAGCTTCGCAGTACAAGGACGAAGATCACTTGTCCGACGCAGGCGGCGCGCGGCTCAGCCCACTGTTTGCGCCCGTGTTGCTGGGCACGAGCCACAACTGAGCGATGCCAGGCACTGACGGGCTGCTGTTTGCCCGTCAGAGCAGGTAGGATGTACGCTTATTTTCTAACTGGCATGGTCGATGAAATTCAAGGATCTTCGGGATTTCGTGCAGCAGCTTGAGCAGCGCGGAGAGTTGAAACGCATTCAGGTGCCCATCTCGCCGGTGCTCGAAATGACCGAGGTGTGCGACCGCACCCTGCGCGCAAAAGGGCCGGCGTTGCTTTTCGAAAAGCCCACCGGCTTCGATATCCCGGTGCTGGGCAACCTGTTCGGCACGCCCGAGCGGGTGGCCATGGGCATGGGCGCCGAATCGGTGAGCGAGCTGCGCGAGATCGGCAAGCTGCTGGCGTTCCTCAAGGAGCCCGAGCCGCCCAAGGGTCTGCGCGATGCCTGGTCCAAGCTGCCGATCTTCAAGAAGATCATCGCCATGGCGCCCAAGGTGATCAAGGACGCGCCCTGCCAGGAGATCGTTCTGGAAGGTGACGACGTCGACCTTGGCCTGCTGCCCGTGCAGCATTGCTGGCCCGGAGACGTCGCGCCGTTGATCACCTGGGGCCTGACGGTCACCAGGGGGCCGAACAAGGAGCGTCAGAACCTGGGTATCTATCGTCAGCAGGTGATCGGCCGCAACAAGGTCATCATGCGCTGGCTGAGCCATCGCGGCGGCGCTCTGGATTACCGTGAGTGGTGCGACAAGCATCCGGGTCAACCTTTCCCCGTGGCCGTGGCCCTGGGCGCCGACCCTGCGACCATCCTCGGTGCGGTCACGCCGGTCCCCGACAGCCTGTCCGAATACGCCTTCGCCGGACTGCTGCGCGGTAACCGCACCGAGTTGGTGAAGTGCCGCGGCAACGACCTGCAGGTGCCGGCCACCGCCGAGATCATCCTGGAAGGGGTGATTCATCCGGGCGAAATGGCCGATGAAGGACCGTACGGCGATCACACCGGCTACTACAACGAAGTCGACAAGTTTCCGGTCTTCACGGTGCAGCGCATCACCCATCGGATCAAGCCGATCTACCACAGCACCTACACCGGCCGACCGCCGGACGAGCCCGCCATTCTGGGCGTGGCTTTGAACGAAGTGTTCGTGCCGATCCTGCAGAAGCAGTTCCCGGAAATCACCGACTTCTACCTGCCGCCCGAAGGCTGCTCGTACCGCATGGCGGTGGTGACCATGAAGAAGCAGTATCCGGGGCACGCCAAGCGGGTCATGCTCGGGGTATGGTCGTTCCTGCGCCAGTTCATGTACACCAAGTTCGTCATCGTCACCGACGACGACATCAATGCCCGGGACTGGAACGACGTGATCTGGGCCATCACCACGCGCATGGACCCCAAGCGCGACACCGTGATGATCGACAACACCCCGATCGACTACCTGGACTTCGCATCGCCGGTGTCGGGTCTGGGCTCGAAGATGGGCCTGGATGCCACGCATAAATGGCCAGGCGAGACGACGCGCGAATGGGGGCGGGTCATCGTCAAGGACGAGGCCGTGACCCGACGCATCGATGAACTCTGGAATCAGTTGGGAATAGATTGATGCGTGTGACCTTGCAACCTTCGGGCGTGGTGCTGGAAACCCTGCCTGGCGAGCGGATTCTGGCTGCCGCGCAGCGCTTGGGCTACGAGTGCCCGCAGAGCTGCCGCAACGGCAATTGCCATGTGTGCAGCGCGGTGCTGGTGGAAGGCAGCGTTCGTGAGGAAGGCGTCGTGATCGATCACGGCGAGTTTCACACCTGCATCGCAGAGCCTTTGGAGGACTGCGTGATCCTCTGGGACGGTGTGCTGGCCAAAGGCGAGCTGCCGGTGCGCAGTCTCGCCTGCCAACTGGTCGATTGCGTCGATATCGGCGGCGACGTCTGGCGTGTGCGCTTGCGCGCGCCGGCTGGCAAGCCGCCGCGCTACCACGCCGGGCAATACCTGATGATCGAGCGCGACAACGGCGAAAAGTCAGCCTTTTCCCTGGCGTCTGCACCCCATAGCGGGCGCGATCTGGAGTTGCACGTACTGGTGCGCGAGGCCAGCGCACAGAGCCTGATCGAGCAGTTGCAGCGCAATGGCATGGCCCGTGTGCACATGCCCTACGGCGATACGCACCTGTCCGAGTTGCCCGACGGGCCGTTGGTGCTGATTGCCGCGGGGACTGGCATGGCGCAAATGAACAGCCTGATCGAGCACTGCCGTTCCCAGGGCTTCAAGCATCCGGTGCATCTGTACTGGGGTGTGCGTCGCCCCGAGGATTTCTACGCGCTGGAACATTGGGAGCAATGGAAGCAGTTGCCCAACCTGTTCCTGAACAAGGTGGTGAGCGACCTGTGCGGTTGGGAAGGGCGCTGCGGCATGCTGCACGAAGCGGTCTGCGAAGACATCGCCGACCTCGGCGGGGTGCATGTCTATGGCAGCGGCTCACCGGCGATGATCTATGCCACGCTCGATGCCCTGGTCGAAGCCGGCATGGATGCGCACCAGATGCGTGCGGATGTCTTCGCCTACGCGCCGCGCCCACTCTAGTTTCTTCGCCACTGCTTCATTTCGTGGCTTGAACTTCTTCACTGCATGGCCGGCGTCGAATACGACGCCGTGTAATCGTGCACGGAGTTTTGTGCCTGTACCGCTTTGGTGCTTATAACCAATCCATTTGAAGTTGATTATAAGCGCTTGTATTTATTGACCAATCTGCCATACGGTAGGGGCGCGACAGTTGCAATGCGTTAGAGTAAGCGTTCATTGCAATCTTACGGGGATAACAGGCGACTGCTTATGTCGGTACTCGAAACTGCGCACTTGAATGTGGTCTATCCACCGTCGCTCGATCTCGGGCCGCAACTGACCCACGAGCAACTTCTTCACTCACTGAATACGACGATGCGACGTCATCGTGGCGGTCCGGTCTGGCTGTTCGCCTACGGCTCGCTCATCTGGCGGCCTGAGTGCAGCGCTGCAGAGCGGCGCCGCGCTCGAGTCCATGGCTATCACCGGGGTCTGTACCTGTGGTCCCACGAGCACCGAGGCACGCCCGAGCGGCCGGGCCTGGTGTTCGGTCTTGACCGTGGCGGCTCCTGCGCCGGGTTCGCCTACCGCCTGCCGCAGGAAAATCTCGAAGACTCGCTTTTGGCGCTTTGGCAGCGTGAAATGCCCTATCCCTCCTACCGCCCGCACTGGCTCAACTGCCGTCTGGAAGACGGCACCAAAGTACAGGCGTTGGGTTTCGTGCTGGAGCGGCATTTGCCCAGCTATGCCGGCAACCTGCCCGACAACCTGCTGACACAGATTCTGGACAGTGCCAGTGGGCGCTTCGGCAGCACTCGTGATTACGTCGAGCAGACCGTCAGTGCCCTGCGCAATCACGCAATGCCGGACAAGAACCTGGAAGCCAGGCTCAAGCGTTGCCATCAGGGCAGCTGCACTCAGGCTTCGCAGCAATTCCTGCCCTGACGGCGTAGCCTGGGTCAATCAGGCATGGCGCTCGGCGCTGGCCACCTGCTTGTGCCAGAGCGTGGGGATCAGGAAGACGATTGCCAGCAGGCAGGCGCCGATCAGCAGGACGAAACCACCGTCCCAGCCGAAGTGATCCACGGTGTAGCCCATCGCGGCGCTGGCGGCGACCGAGCCACCCAGGTAGCCGAACAGCCCGGTGAAGCCGGCGGCGGTACCTGCCGCTTTCTTCGGTGCCAATTCCAGGGCCTGCAGGCCGATCAGCATCACCGGGCCGTAGATCAGGAAGCCGATCGAGAACAGCGCAATCATGTCCACGGTCGGGTTGCCTGGTGGGTTGAGCCAGTACACCAGAGTGGCAACGGTCACCAGGGCCATGAACACCACGCCGGTCAGCCCGCGATTGCCGCGGAAGATCTTGTCCGACATCCAGCCGCACAGCAACGTGCCGGGAATGCCGGCCCACTCATAGAAGAAGTACGCCCATGAGGTGGTGTCTACGGTGAAGTGCTTGGCTTCCTTGAGGTAGGTCGGCGCCCAGTCCAGTACGCCATAGCGCAGCAGGTAGACGAACACGTTGGCCAGGGCGATGTACCACAGCATCTTGTTGCGCAGCACGTACTTGACGAAGATTTCCTTGGCGGTGAATTCTTCTTCGTGGCTGGCATCGTAGCCTTCCGGGTAATCGTTCTTGTACTGCTCGATCGGCGGCAGGCCTACCGATTGCGGCGTGTCGCGCATGGTCGCGAAGGCGAACAGGGCCACCAGCAACGCCACCGCGGCAGGCACGTAGAATGCCGCATGCCAATCGTTGAACAGGCCCATGCCGAGCAGGAACAGCGGGCCGATCAGGCCACCGCCGACGTTGTGCGCCACGTTCCACACCGACACCACGCCGCCACGCTCCTTCTGCGACCACCAGTGCACCATGGTTCGCCCACTGGGCGGCCAGCCCATGCCCTGGGCCCAACCGTTGATGAACAGCAATATGAACATCATGGTGACGCTGGACGTTGCCCAGGGTGCGAAGCCGAATACGAACATCACGCCGGCCGAGATCAGCAGACCGAACGGCAGGAAGTAGCGCGGGTTGGAGCGGTCGGAGACGATCCCCATGAGGAACTTCGACAGGCCGTAGGAAATGGCGATGGCAGACATCGCCAGACCCAGCTGGCCACGGGTGTAGCCTTGCTCTTCGATCAAATAGGGCATGGCCAGCGAGAAGTTCTTGCGCAGCAGGTAATAACCGGCATAACCGATGAATATCCCGGCGAAGATCTGCCAGCGAAGGCGGCGGTAGGTGCTGTCTATCTTTTCATCGGGCAGGGCGGCGCGATGAGGGGCGGGGCGGAAGAAGGCGAACATGCACAAGCTCCATTTATTGTTATTTGCTGCGGATTCGAATGTTACAGTTTCATTACCGAAAACAAAATCGATTACCGCCCAGTGGAGTGCGCGAAAATGTTGCAATGCGAACTCAAACGGTTCAGTTCTGCTCGTCATGTGGTTTCGTTTGGTGGAAGAACCGTTTCAGCTCTTCGGATTCGTATGAGCTATTGAATTGTCCATGCTGGCCGATACAGACAGGTAACAGCGCTGGCCGGCATGACAGCCTCGGCCAGGACACGACCTTGCGGAGAAATGAAAGATGAAAGCCTGGGTATCCATAGTGCTGGCGTTGGTCCTGCCAACCGCCGTGATGGCCAATGAGGCGGCCAAAGAAGGTGAGAATGCCGCGCCCAAGGTGGCCTATATCGGCATGACCCCACCGTTCGTGGGCAACTACGCCCTCGATGGCGGCCCCAAGCTGCACGTGTACAAGGCAGACATCGCCTTGAAGGTGACCGGGGCGGAGGCGGAGGCTGCGGTGAAGCGCCAGGATCCGCTCTTGCGCAATCAACTGGTGGCCTTGTTCGCGCAACAGACTTCCGACTCGATGAGCAATGTCGAGGGCAAGGAAAAGCTGCGCCAGGAAGCCCTCAAACAATTGCAGCAAGTGATGAACGACGAAGAGGGCAAGCCCATCGTGGAAGACTTGCTGTTCAATAACTTGATTGTGCAGTAACAGCGCAGACGGTCAGTCGGCACTTAAGCGACATCAATTTCAGAGTAGGCCACGGCCTATTCGAATGTTCAGCGCAACTGCATTACCAGCGCCCACTGCTCTGCCGTCACCGGCATCACCGAAAGGCGACTGCCTTTTTGCACCAGGGGCATTTCGGCCAGACCTGCTTGCTGCTTCAGATAACCAAGCCCGAGCACTTTGCCAAAGGTCTCGACGTGCGCGACGTCGACCGAGGTCCAAGGGTTCTTCTCGGCGCTGGCCTTGGCGTCGAAGTAGGGGCTGTCCGGGTCCAGAGCGGTGGGGTCTGGATAGTCGGCGGCCACGATTTTGCCTACACCGGCTATGCCAGGTTCGGGGCAGCTGGAGTGATAGAAGAAGAACTCATCGCCCACCGCCATGGTGCGCAGAAAATTGCGCGCCTGGTAGTTGCGCACACCGTCCCAGCGCGTCTGGCCAAGCGTGGCCAAGTCCTGGATGCACAGTTCGTCAGGTTCGGATTTCATCAGCCAGTAGGCCATGACAGGGGTTCCTCAGTGATACGAAATGGCCAGCTTTTTGGGGGTTGAAAAGTAGCCGACAATTGGTTGCGCACAAAGTTTGCTTGTCGTTGAAGCTTGCCCCAGAATGCGCGCAAATTTAAGCCAGGCGCTGCTGTTCGGCAGGCCAGAATACCGTTCCGTTGATTCTTGAATTGCCTTGTAGGGGGGCAGCGTCGATGCGCCGTAAGCCGGATTTGTTGTGGACATTGGTGATCTTGTTTGGTCTGGGTGTGGTCACCACCGGATACGCGCAGAGTCTGTGGGCGAGCAAGGCGGATACGGGTGTTGAGCTGACCGTGGTGCAGACTTCGGTAGTGAGCTCGCGGTAACGGCGGCGCGGCTTCGCGGCCACTGACCGCTCCAACAGGTTTCAAGTCAGATACCAAGCCCTGTCCGTGACCGTGCCCTGCAACGGTACATCCCAACTGGCCTGCGCCAGGCGCTCCACCTTCTGGCATTCATGGGCCAGCCCCAGCAGCACCGGGGCCTGCCAGACCGTGCGCCGAGCGCGATAGGCCAGGCTGCGGTCGTAGAAGCCGCCGCCCATGCCCAGGCGCCCCCCTTCGTCATCGAACCCCACCAGCGGCAGCAGGATCAGATCCAGCGCCCAGATGGTGCGTTGGCGGGCGCGCTGGATACGTGGCTCGGGGATGCCAAAGCGGTTGGGACGAAGCTTTTCGCCTCGGCGTACCTGCTGAAACACCATCTTGGTGCGCGGCCAATCGCTGAGCACCGGCAGGTAGGTCCGCTTGCCGCGCCGCTGGGCCTCGCGCAGCAAGGGCCGTGGGTCGATCTCGCCGTCGTTGGGCAGGTACAGCGCAATGTGCCGGGCACGCCGAAACAACGGGTGCTGAGCCAGTTGCCGATAGAGGCCCTGGGCAGCCTGACGCTGTTGTGCGGGGGTAAGGGCGCGACGCGCGGCACGCAGTTGGCGGCGCAATTGCTGACGAGACGGTTGTTGACGAGGCAGCGGCGCGGAGGCGGTCATGGGCGCGGTCGATCCTGATCACGGACGCCACCGGGGCTGTGCTGCCCAGCGACAAATGAAAAGCCCACGCCGAGTCGAGCTGGCATGGGCTGGAAATTCAGGTACTCCCCGACGAACCGCTGTCGGTGTAGCCCTTGAACCCGAAAGTTCAAGGTGGAGATCACAGGAGGTTTTAAGGCTTTCCGTCGAGCGGACATGCACACCAACCCCACGTGCAACCCCCGTGGTTGTGCGTATCGGCTCAGGGACATGACCGACTGGCAAGCACTCCAGGGAGTGGCGCCAGTATACAGAAAAGCTTTGCGGATTTCAGCCCTTGGGCGTTTCCGGATCGTTGGCAAGCACCAGATCCACGCGTTCGAGCAGATCACGGACCTGTTCGCGGGTGTTGTCATTGACCGGGAGCGCCGGTGTGTCCTGGCGGTGCAGCAGGTCGTGAGTGATGTTCAGCGCGGCCATGACAGCAATGCGGTCGGCACCGATCACCTTGCCGCTGCTGCGGATCTCGCGCATCTTGCCATCCAGGTAACGGGCGGCGTTGACCAGATTGCTGCGCTCCTGCGGCGGGCAGATGATCGAGTATTCCTTGTCCAGGATCTGAACGGTGACGCTATTGCTTGAACTCATGAGTCTTGCTCCAGGGCCTTGAGGCGCGAAATCATGGACTCGACCTTACGCCGGGCGATTTCATTCTTTTCGATGAGACTTGCGCGTTCCTCGCGCCAGGTCTTTTCCTGCGCTAATAGGAGTCCGTTTTGTCGTTTAAGTTGCTCGACTCGTCCGATCAATGATTCGAGTCGGCTCATCAGCGCTTGCAGGTCGTTGTGTTCCATGGAGTCCCGGTAGGTACGGTTGGAAAAAGTCGCCTGCCGCTGAACTGGCAGGTCCGGTGAAGATGAACACGTAGTTGGCCGCGTCGATAGTCTGGCGCGGTTGCCGGTGCTAGGATACAAGGCCTTCATTCTAGTCATTGCGCCGTCTGGCGCCTAGTTGCCCATGCCTATTCAGAATTCCCCCTATCACGCCTTCGCCACCCTGCTCAACAGCAGCGGCCACACCGTTTCGCCTGCCGAACTGCACGGCCTGTTGCTGGGGCGCAGTTGCGCCGGGGCCGGCTTCGAGGTCGAGCCATGGCTGGTCGATGCCGCCGACCTGCTCGGCGCACCCGCCGAAGACAATGTTCGCCAGGCCTTGATCGGCCTGCAGGAAATGGTCAAGGGCGAGCTCACCAGCGACGACATGACCGTGGTACTGCTGGTCCCCAGCGACGAGTCGCCGTTGCCCGAGCGGGCTGCCGCCCTGGGCGAATGGTGCCAGGGTTTCCTGGCCGGTTTCGGTCTGACCGCACGCGACACGGCGTTGAGCACCGAAGCCATGGAAGTGCTGCAGGATCTGGCCGCCATCGCCCAGGTGCAGGACGCGCTGGAAGAGTCAGAAGACGGCGAGACCGACTACATGGAAGTCATGGAATACCTGCGGGTCGCGCCGCTGCTGCTCTACACCGAGTCGGCCAAGCACCCGACCGCGGCCAGCGCCAAGCCGTCGCTGCACTGACCTGACCCCGGAGCCTGCGCCTGCCCATGAGCCACATCCCGAAATCGGAATATGCCCGCCGCCGCAAGGCACTGATGGCGCAGATGGTGCCCAACAGCATCGCCATTCTGCCCGCGGCCGCGGTGGCCGTCCGCAATCGCGACGTGGAGCACGTCTACCGCCAGGACAGCGATTTCCAGTACCTGAGCGGCTTTCCCGAGCCCGAAGCGGTGATCGCCTTGATTCCGGGGCGCGAGCATGGCGAGTACGTGCTGTTCTGCCGCGAGCGCAATCCGGAGCGCGAGCTGTGGGACGGGTTGCGGGCCGGGCAGGAGGGGGCGGTGCGCGATTTCGGCGCCGATGACGCCTTTCCCATCAGCGATATCGACGACATCCTGCCCGGCCTGATCGAGGGACGCGACCGCGTCTACTCCTCGATCGGCAGCCACCCGGAGTTCGACCGGCATCTGATGGACTGGATCAACAGCATCCGCTCCAAGGCGCGCCTGGGTGCCCAGCCGCCCAATGAATTCGAAGCGCTGGACCACCTGCTGCACGACATGCGTCTGTACAAGTCGGCGGCCGAGATCAAGGTCATGCGCCGGGCCGCCGATATTTCTGCGCGTGCCCATGTCCGCGCCATGCAGGCCTGCCGCGCCGGGCTGCACGAGTACAGCCTGGAAGCCGAGCTGGACTACGAGTTTCGCAAGGGCGGGGCGAAGATGCCGGCCTATGGCTCGATCGTGGCTGCGGGTCGCAACGCCTGCATCCTGCATTACCAGCAGAACGATGCGGTGCTGCGCGACGGCGACCTGGTGTTGATCGACGCCGGTTGCGAAATCGAATGCTATGCCAGCGACATCACCCGTACCTTCCCGGTGAGCGGTCGCTTTTCGCCCGAGCAGAAAGCCATCTACGAGCTGGTGCTCGAGGCGCAGCAGGCTGCCTTCGCTGCCATTGGTCCCGACAAGCACTGGAACCAGGCCCATGAAGCCACGGTCCAGGTCATAACCCAGGGGCTGGTGCGGCTGGGGCTGCTCAAGGGCGAGGTCGACGAGCTGATCGCCCGCGACGCGCACCGCGCGTTCTACATGCACCGCGCTGGCCACTGGCTGGGCCTGGATGTGCATGATGTCGGCGAGTACAAGGTCGGTGGCGAGTGGCGGGTGCTCGAACCCGGCATGACCCTGACCGTCGAGCCCGGCATCTACATCGCGCCCGACAACCTCAGCGTTGCGAAGAAGTGGCGGGGTATTGGCGTACGAATCGAGGACGATGTAGTGGTGACCAAGAAAGGCTGCGAGATTCTTACCGGGGCGGTGCCCAAGTCGGTCGCTGATATCGAGGCGCTGATGGCGACCGCGCGGGCCGAGGCATGAGCCGCTTCAATCTGGCCATCATCGGTGGCGGACTGGTCGGCGCGAGCCTGGCCCTGGCCTTGCAGGCCGGTGCCAAGGCTCGCGGTTGGAACATCGTCCTGATCGAGCGCTTCGCTCCCGGCGACGCCTACCAGCCCAGCTATGATGCGCGCTCTTCAGCGTTGTCCTACGGCACCCGGCAGATCTATGAGCGCCTGGGCTTGTGGCCGGCGATCAGCCAGCGTGCCGAAGCGATTCGTCAGATCCATGTGTCCGACCGCGGTCGCTTCGGCACCGCGCGGCTTCGCGCCGATG
This sequence comes from Pseudomonas sp. RIT-PI-a, assembly GCF_001187875.1. NCBI lineage: Bacteria > Pseudomonadati > Pseudomonadota > Gammaproteobacteria > Pseudomonadales > Pseudomonadaceae > Pseudomonas > Pseudomonas sp. RIT-PI-a. Next base: position 70,292 of record NZ_LGIR01000013.1, on the reverse strand, counting down.
ACGAAGGCGTACCGGCCTTGGGCTATGTGGTGGAGAACGCCTGGCTGGGCCAGTGCCTGTGGCAGGCGCTTGACCAAGAGGTGGTGAGCTGGCGCTGTCCGGCGGAAGTCACCGGCACCCAGGCCTTGGCCGACGGTTACGCATTGACCTTGAACGACGGCACTCAGGTGCAGTGCGACCTGGCCGTGCTGGCCGACGGTGGTCGTTCCGAGCTGCGCGAACAGTTGGGCATTGCCGTGCAGCACACGCGCTACGATCAAGACGCCCTGATCGCCAACATCACCCCCGGCAATCCGCATCAGGGGCAGGCGTTCGAGCGCTTCACCGATGATGGGCCGATGGCCTTGCTGCCGTTGCCCGACAACCGTTGCGCACTCATCTGGACCCGTACGCCCGCCGATATCCGCCGCCTGCAGGGGTTGTCCGATCATGCGTTTCTGCAGGAGCTGCAGGGGGTGTTCGGCTACCGCCTGGGTACGCTGCAGCGCGTGGGCGCCCGACATGTCTATCCGTTGTCGCTGGTACGGGCCGAGGAGCAGGTGCGTTCCAATCTGGTGGTCCTGGGGAACGCGGCGCATGCCTTGCACCCCATTGCCGGACAGGGTTTCAACCTGTCGATGCGCGACGTGCAGGCACTGGCCGATGCCTTGCTCGCCAGCACTGGCCATGTGGGCGAGCTGTCGCTGCTGCGTGGCTATGAGCAACGCCAGCGCCTGGATCAGAACCTGACCGTGGGCTTTTCGGACCAGCTGACGCGTTTGTTCGCGACACCCGATCCATGGGTCGCGGTGGGCCGCAATCTGGGCCTGCTGGGGCTCGATCTGCTGCCGCCGGCCAAGCGCTGGTTCGCACGCCAGGCCATGGGCCTGGGCACTCGGTCGGACATCAAAGGGCAATGAATACAGTGACCCACACCAACGAATTGCGCGCCGACCTGGTCATCGTCGGCGCTGGCATGGTCGGTAGCGCCCTGGCGCTCGCCCTGCGCGACAGCGGCCTGGACATGCTGCTCATCGACGGCGGGCCGCTGACCGGCAAGCCTTTCGACGCACTGGCACCCTTCGAAGCGCGGGTCAGTGCACTGTCCATGGCCAGCCAGCGCATCCTTCAGCGCCTGGGCGCCTGGGATGGTATCCAGGCGCGGCGTGCCAACCCCTATCGACACATGAGCGTGTGGGACGGCAGCGGCACCGGGCAGATCAACTTTTCCGCCGCCAGCGTGCATGCCGACACTCTGGGGCATATCGTCGAGAACCGCGTGGTTCAGGACGCCTTGCTCGAACGCCTGCAGGACAGCGGAATCCGGCTGCTGGCCAATGCGCGACTGGAGCAGTTGCGCCATTCGGGTGACGATCGTCTGTTGACCCTCGCCGGCGGTCAGACCGTACGCACCCCGCTGGTGATCGCCGCGGATGGCGCGCATTCGGCAGTGCGCCGGCTGGCAGGCTGCGAGACTCGCGAATGGGACTACCTGCACCACGCCATCGTCACCAGCGTGCAGTGCAGCGAGGGCCATCGCGATACGGCCTGGCAACGCTTCACCGACGAGGGCCCGCTGGCCTTTCTGCCCTTGCAACGCGGTGATGGCAAGCATTGGTGCTCGATCGTCTGGTCGACCACGCCGGAGCAGTCCGAACGCCTGATGGCCTTGGACGACGCGGCTTTCTGCCGAGCGCTGGGCCAAGCCTTCGAGGGACGTCTGGGGGAGGTCATCGCTGCCGATCCTCGCTTGTGCGTCCCGTTGCGTCAGCGACATGCCAAGCGCTACGTGGAAACCGGTCTGGCACTGATCGGCGATGCCGCGCACACCATCCATCCGCTGGCCGGGCAGGGGGTCAACCTGGGCCTGCTCGACGCGGCGGTGCTGGCCGAAGAACTGATCCATGCCTGGCAGCGAGGTGAGCGGCTGGCGGGCCTGCCGGTGCTGACGCGCTACGAGCGCCGACGCATGCCACACAACCTGGCACTGATGGCGGCCATGGAAGGCTTCGAACGCCTGTTCCAGGCCGACCCGCTGCCGCTGCGCTGGTTGCGCAACACCGGCTTGAAGTGGGTTGAGCGAGTGCCGGAAGCCAAGGGGTTGTTCGTCCGCCAGGCGCTGGGCCTGACCGGCGATCTACCCGAGCTGGCGCGCCCCTGAGACAGCCGTATGCCTGCGCCTGCCCGCAACATTTGGTAACGGCTGGGCCCCGAGTTCGGTTGAGAAGGTAAATGTGATTCACTACCATTTCGGCCTCACTCCAACGGCAAGGTTTCCCTCATGATGGTGCGCAAACGTCTTCTCGCTGCACTGGCGCTCTGCCTGCTGGGTGGTAACGCCCACGCTGCCGATGAAGTGGTCGTCTATTCGTCGCGCATCGACGAGCTGATCAAGCCGGTTTTCGACGCCTACACCGCGAAAACTGGGGTCAAGGTCAAGTTCATCACCGACAAGGAAGCGCCGTTGATGCAGCGCATCAAGGCCGAAGGGCAGAACGCCACGGCTGACCTGCTGCTCACCGTCGATGCCGGCAACCTGTGGCAAGCCGAGCAGATGGGCATCCTGCAGCCCATCCAGTCCACCGTCATCGACGGCAACATTCCCCCGCAATACCGTGCCGCGTCCCACCAGTGGACCGGCCTGAGCCTGCGTGCGCGGACCATCGCCTACGCCAGCGAGCGCGTCAAACCGCAGGAGCTGAGCACCTACGAGGCGCTGGCCGACAAGCAATGGGAAGGACGCCTGTGCCTGCGGACGGCGAAGAAGGTGTACAACCAGTCCCTGACCGCCACCTTGATCGAGACCCATGGCGCGGAGAAGACCGAGCAGATTCTCAAGGGCTGGGTGAACAACCTGTCCACCGACGTGTTCTCCGATGACATCGCGGTGCTGCAGGCCATCGATGCCGGGCAGTGCGATGTGGGTATCGTCAACAGCTACTACTATGGCCGCCTGCACAAGCAGCAACCGGACCTGGGTGTGAAGCTGTTCTGGCCGAACCAGGGCGATCGTGGTGTTCATGTGAACCTGTCGGGCATTGGCCTGAACAAGTATGCGCCGCACCCTCAGGCGGCCATCGCCTTGGTCGAGTGGATGACCGGGCCGCAGGCGCAGGCAATCTTCGCCGGGGTGAACCAGGAGTTTCCAGCCAACCCAGCGGTGGCTCCCTCTGCGGAAGTCGCCAGTTGGGGCGAGTTCAAGGCCGACACCCTCCCCGTGGAAGTGGCAGGCAAGCGTCAGGCCGAGGCGATCCGGTTGATGGACCGTGCCGGGTGGAACTGAGCTGATATCGGTGGTGCCGCCTTCGCGGGCAGAGACCCGCTCCCACACGGAAAGCACAAAAGCACCTGTTCTTCTGTGGGAGCGGGTCTCTGCCCGCGAACGGCGCACCACCGTACATGCTGACACAGCGCAGTAAGCTCTCCACAGGAGTGGCTGTCGTTGAGAAAGCCCGCAATCTGAAAACCTCGAGTGATTCCATTGTCCTCTTCCGTCCAACGCCGTTGGTATCCGCTGGTCTTGGCCGTGGTCGGGCTCGTGCTCTTGCCGCTGAGTGTGCTGGCGCTGTCCTGGCAAAGCATCGACCTGCAGATCTGGTCCCATTTGTGGGACACGCAGATGCCGCGGCTGCTGGGCAACACACTGACTCTTGTGGTGGGCGTAGGTACGGGTGTGACGGTGATCGGCGTTAGCCTGGCGTGGCTCACCAGCCTGTGTGAATTCCCCGGGCGGCGCTGGCTCGACTGGGCGCTGATGCTGCCGTTTGCCATCCCTGCCTATGTGCTTGCCTTCGTGTTCGTAGGGCTGCTGGATTTTGCCGGCCCCGTGCAGAGCCTGCTGCGCGAGTGGTTCGGCAACGGCCTGCGCCTGCCGCGGGTGCGTTCCACGGGCGGAGTCATCATCGTGCTGGTGCTGGTGTTCTACCCCTACGTCTATCTGCTGGCACGGACCGCGTTCCTGGCCCAGGGCAAGGGTTTGATGGAGGCGGCGCGCATGCTTGGCCAATCACCCTGGCAGGCCTTCTGGCGGGTCGCCCTGCCGGTGGCCCGGCCCGCCATCGGTGCCGGTGTGGCCTTGGCATTGATGGAAACCCTGGCGGATTTCGGCGCCGTGGCAGTGTTCAATTTCGATACGTTCACCACCGCCATCTACAAGACCTGGTACGGCTTCTTCAGCCTTTCCAGCGCGGCGCAGTTGGCCAGCCTGTTGTTGCTGGCCGTGATGCTGGTGCTCTATGGCGAGCGTCGCGCCCGCGGCCAGGATCATGCGGCCAGCGAGCGCCCGCGCGGGCAGGCGCTGTATCGGCTGAGCGGATTCAAGGCATGGCTGGCCAGTGGCTGGTGCGCGCTGGTGTTCGCCTGCGCCTTTGTCGTGCCCATGGTGCAGTTGGTCGCATGGTGCTGGCAGCGCGGACGCTTCGACCTCGACGAACGCTATCGTGAGCTGATCCTGCATACCCTGTACCTGGGCGCCATGGCCGCGCTGATCACCGTCGCGGTGGCGTTGTTGCTGGCGTTCGCGCGGCGTCAAGCGCCCACGCCGGGCATTCGCGCCGGTGTGGCGATCGCGAACCTGGGCTATGCCCTGCCGGGATCGGTGCTGGCGGTGTCGCTGATGCTGGCTTTCAGTTTTCTCGACCGCGAACTGGTGGTGCCAGTGTCCACCTGGCTGAGCGGCGCCGGTCGGCCGTTGCTGCTTGGCAGTGTGGCGGCGCTGCTGGTCGCCTACCTGGTCCGCTTCATCGCGGTGGCCTACGGGCCCCTGGAAAGCAGCCTGGCACGCATTCGCCCATCCCTGCCCGAAGCATCGCGCAGCTTGGGTGTGGGCGGTGCGCGGCTGTTCTTCAAGGTCTACCTGCCACTGCTGCTGCCTGGCACGCTCAGCGCAGCGCTGCTGGTGTTCGTCGACACGTTGAAGGAGATGCCGGCCACTTTGCTGATGCGTCCGTTCGGCTGGGATACGCTCGCGGTGCGCGTCTTCGAAATGACCAGCGAAGGCGAGTGGGCTCGTGCTTCGCTGCCGGCCCTGACTCTGGTGCTGGTCGGCTTGCTGCCGGTCATCGGGCTGATTCGACGTTCGGCGCGCCAGCTGGGTCGAACTCACTGATCCAAGCTTCAGGTATCACCACCGCAACCTTGTCGCTACGGATATCACCACCGCGACCTTGTCGCGTCGGATGTCATCACGCGACCTTGTCGCTACAATGCGCCGCATCCGGCGCAGGCACCAAGGACAATCCGCCTGCGCTTTCGCCACGCCCGGAAGGAGAAACCCATGGGACAGCGTACGCCTCTGTATGACCTGCATCTTGCCCTCGGCGCAAAGCTGGTCGATTTTGGCGGTTGGGACATGCCTCTGCATTACGGCTCGCAAGTCGAAGAGCATCATCAGGTACGTCGCGACTGCGGCGTCTTCGACGTGTCGCATGTGACCGTGATCGATATCCACGGGCCGGATGCCCGGGCGTTCCTGCAACACCTGCTGAGCAACGATGTGGGCAACCTGACCGCAATCGGCCAGGCCTTGTACAGCGCCATGCTCAATGAGCAGGGCGGAGTGGTCGATGATCTGATCGCCTACCTCACCGAGGATGGCTATCGCCTGGTGGTCAATGCCGCCACCCGCGACAAGGACCTGGCTTGGCTGAGCACTCACTCCGATGGGTTCGATGTGCAGTGGCGCGAGCGTCCTGAGTTGGCGCTGCTGGCGGTGCAAGGGCCCGAGGCGCGGCGCAAGGTCGCCGATCTGTTGGGCAGCCAGCGCCGCGAATTGCTGCTGCGCTTAGAGCCCTTCGAAGGGCGCCACCAGGGCGACTGGTTCATTGCTCGCACCGGCTATACGGGTGAAGACGGCATCGAAATCGTCTTGCCTGCGGCCCAGGCCGCCGACTTCTTCAACGAATTGATCGGCGCCGGCATTTCGCCCATCGGCCTGGGTGCGCGCGATACGCTGCGTCTGGAAGCAGGCATGAATCTGTATGGCCAGGACATGGACGAGGCGAACTCGCCATTGGCGTCGAACATGGCCGGCAGCGTGGCGTGGCAACCGATCTCGCGGGCCTTCATCGGGCGTGAGGCGCTGGAGCGCGAGCGGTCAGTCGGGCCGGCGATGAAACTGGTCGGCTTGGTGCTCGAGGAGCGCGGCGTGCTGCGCGCGCATCAGGTGGTGCGGATTGCCGGAGTTGGCGAAGGGGAGATCACCAGTGGTAGTTTCTCACCTACGCTGAGCAAGTCGATTGCACTGGCGCGTGTACCCATGGCGACCGCTGACCGTGCGGAAGTCGAGATACGCGGCAAATGGTACCCGGTACGGGTGGTCAAGCCGACCTTCGTCCGGCATGGTAGCACCCTGATCTGAATCGTATGGCGGGCTGGCCGCTGACCCTTGTTGAGGACAATGATATGAGCGATATCCCTGCTGAACTCCGTTTTGCCGAAAGCCACGAGTGGGCGCGCCTGGAAGCTGATGGCACGGTGACCGTAGGCATCAGCGACCACGCCCAGGAAGCCTTGGGTGACGTGGTGTTCATCGAGCTGCCGGAAGTCGGCAAGGTGTTCGCCGCTGGTGATCAAGCCGGTGTGGTGGAGTCGGTGAAAGCGGCGTCCGATATCTACTCGCCGGTAGGCGGTGAAGTGATCGCCATCAACGAGGCACTCGCCGACGCTCCCGAGAGCGTCAACGGCGAACCCTACGGCGCTTGGTTCTTCAAGCTCAAGCCTAGCACTGCCGGTGAATTGGACAAGCTGCTCGATGCCGCAGGCTACAAGGCCGCCATCGGCGAATGATGGTCAGCGGGGGCGGCCATTGCCACCCCCGCCCGTTCAGAACGGTCGATCCCCCAATATCGTCGCACGATGCATCACGCGTCGCTGCGGTCGGTAGTCGTCGATCGCGTAATGCTGGGTCACGCGGTTGTCCCAGAATGCCACATCCCCTTGACGCCATTGCCAGCGCACACAGAACTCCGGTCGCGTGGCGTGGGCGAACAGCAAGTCGAGCAGCGCCCGACTCTCCGCCGCCGACAGCTCGTTGATACGGGTGGTGAAGCCATCATTGACGAACAATGCCTTGCGCCCGCTGACCGGATGGGTCCGCACCACCGGGTGCGACAGCGGTGGATGCTGCTGCCGGGTCTGCTCCCAGCGTGCCAGGGCCTGGGCATCGTTGCCGAAGCGTTCGAGCGGAAACGACTTGGCGAAATCATGGGTGGCGGTCAGGCCGTCGAGCAAGGTCTGCAACGGTGCGGACAAGGCCTCGAACGCGGCTATGCCGTTGGCCCAGCAGGTGTCGCCGCCAAAGGGCGGTACCTGTTGGGCCGTCAGTATCGCGCCCATTGCCGGTTCCGCGAGAAAGGTGACATCGGTGTGCCAGATGGCATTGTCGCGCACATCGGTCACGGCGGTGTCGAGCACCAGCACTTCGGGTTGCCCCGGCACGCTGGGGTAGATCGGATGGATATGCAGGTCACCGAACTGGTGCGCCAGCCGGGCCTGCTGGGCCGGCGTCAGTGGCTGGTCGCGCCAGAACAAGACCTGGTGGGCGAGCAGCGCGGCGTCGATCTCGCGTTGCTGCGCCGGGGTCAGCTCGCGACTCAGGTCGACGCCTGCGATGACCGCGCCGATGGTGGGGCTCAAGGGGGTGATGTGCAGAGTCATGTTGGTCAGCTCTGTTGGTGAAATCGGTGATTCAGTGGCTCTGGCCGTGCCAGGGCACCAGCCGTCGTTGCAGGGCGCGCAAGCCCATTTCCAGGCCAAAGGCGATCAGCGCGATCACCAGGATGCCCAGTACCACCACATCGGTGACCAGAAACTGCGCGGCCGACTGCACCATGAAACCCAGGCCGCTGGTGGCGGCAATCAACTCGGCGGCGACCAGGGTCGACCAACCGACGCCCAGGCCGATGCGGATACCGGTGAGGATCTCCGGCAGGGCGCTGGGCACGATCACATGACGAATCAGCTGCGCCCGTGTGGCACCCAGCGACTGCGCAGCGCGCAGCCGGGCCGGATCGACGTTGCGCACACCGGTGGCCGTGGCGATGGCGATCGGAGCGAAGATCGCCAGGTAGATCAGCAGCACCTTCGAGGTCTCGCCGATACCGCACCAGATCACAATGAGCGGCAGGTAGGCCAGCGGTGGAATGGGCCGATAGAACTCGATCAATGGGTCGAGGATGCCTTGGGCAATGCGGTTGTGGCCGATGGCGATGCCCACCGGGATGGCGAACAAAACGGCAAAGACCAGGGCCAGGCCGATGCGCCCCAGGCTGGCACCCAGGTGCTGCCACAAGGTTGCGTCCATGTAGCCTTGGGTTGCCAGCAGCCAGGCTTTGTCCAGCACGGCACCCGGCGATGGCAGGAACAGCGGTTCGATCAATTCGCTGGCGGTGACCGCCCACCAGAGCAGCAGCACGCCGGCCAGGGTCAGTGTGCTGATGGCTCGCGTACTCAGACGCCAGGGTCGGCGCGCAGCGGGCTTGCGCGTGCGGTCGATGGCTTCGGTCGGATAGTGGCTCATGCCAGTGCCTCGCGTGCAGTGGGGCCCTGTGGAGAAACACGCTGGGCGAACTCTCGTTGTGCAGATTCTCGTTGTGCAAATACCTGAGCCAGGACGTGCTCGCGGGTCTCGATGAATCGGGGGGCGGACTTGATCGCCCGGGCGCTCTCGCCTGCGGCGTAGCGCTGGCCGAAATCCAGGCTCAGACGCTCCTCGACATGCCCCGGATTGGGTGCGAGCAGAATCAGGTCGGTGGCCAGAAACACCGCTTCTTCGATGTCATGGGTGATCAGAAATACCGGCTTGGCGGTCCGTTGCCAGACCTGCAGCAGCAGTTCCTGCATCTGCTCCCGCGTGAACGCATCCAATGCGCCAAAGGGTTCGTCCATCAACAGCACCTGCGGATCGGCCGCCAGCGCTCGGGCCAGACCCACGCGTTGCCGCTGACCACCGGAGAGCTGCCACACCTGCCGCTCGGCGAAACCGGCCAGATCGACCAGCGCGAGCATTTCACGCGCCCGCGCTTCACGCTGCGGCCGGGCGATGCCCGCCAGTTGCAGACCGAAGGCGACATTGGCCAGCACGTCCTGCCAAGGCAGCAGGGCGTCATCCTGAAACACCACGCCACGGTCCGCCCCCGGACCTTTTACCGCGACCCCGTCCAGGGTGATGCGGCCACTGCTGGGCGGCACGAAACCGGCGATCAGGTTCAGCAAGGAGGTCTTGCCGCTGCCCGAGGGACCCAGCGCCACGCACAGTTGCTGTGGGCCCAGGCTCAGGGAGATGTCCTGCAACACCGGCTGCGCAGCGCCCGGGTAGTGGGCGCCGATACGGTCGAGAATCAATTGGGCCACGGTCGTACTCCGTTGGGCGTGCGCGGGATCACTGAACGAACTTGGCGCTGACGTAAGGCGTGTAATCGGGCAGCACGGCTTCCAGCTTGCCCTGTTCCTTGAGGAACTCGGCCGTCTTGGCCACTGCCTTGGCAGTACCGCCACCCAGCAGCGCGTCCGAAGCCTGGGCCTCGGCGTCGGGGTAGGTGGAGCCGGCGAGCAGGTCGGGAACATCCGCGGCATTGGCGCCTGTCAGCTTGGCGATCTTGCGCACCGGCTCGGAGTCGGCGGTCCACTGCGCCTGGTTTTTCGCGTAGTCGGCAAACGAATCCAGGGTGACCTTGGCGAATTTGGCGATCACTTCAGGATGCTTCTCGGCGTAATCCTTGCGCGCCACCCAGACTTCGAAGGTCGGTGCGCCCCATTGGCCGACCTGCGCGGCATCGGTCAAGGTCTTGCCACTTTTGCGGATCTCGCCCAACGCCGGCGACCAGACGAAAGCGCCATCGATGTCGCCACGCTTCCAGGCGGCGGCGATTTCAGCGGGCTGAAGATTGACCACCTTGACCTTGCCCTCCAGGCCCCAGTGCTTCAGCGCGCCGAGCAGGCTGTAGTGGGACGTGGAAACGAAGGGCGTGGCGATGGTTTTGCCCACCAGTTGCTGGGGGTTGTCGATACCGCTGCCGTTGCGCACTACCAAGGCTTCAGCGGAATTGATCTGCGCCGAAACAATGAAAGCGACGATGGGGAGTTTGCGTGAAGTCGCAGCCGCCAGCGGACTCGACCCCAGGTTGCCGATCTGCACATCGCCGGAGGCGACGGCCGTGACCACTTCCGGACCGCTGTTGAAGCGGCGCCAGTCGATCTTCTCGCCAATGGCCTTTTCATAGACGCCATCGGCCTGGGGCACCTTGCTGGGGTCGATGCCGGTCTGGTAACCAACGGTCAGCGGCGCGGCCTGGATACCCATGGCCAGGCCGGTCAGGGCCAAAGTGGTGAACAGTTTTCGTGCGAAGCGCTGCTTGGCCATGGGTGGTTGCCTTTTGCAAGAGTCAGGGGCGGTGAGTTTCCAGCACCCGCTGTTGGCGAGCGCAAAGTAAGGAGCTGGAATCAGGGAACGAGAAGGAATCTAAACGATATAAGAAACGGCTTTGAAATACCGTTTGGGAATTAGCTTATGTTTGATAACTGGATTGAACTTTTTTGTTTGGAAGGTTGTAGCTGTTATGCGATTAAATTCTAAAAAAACTTGAAACAATTCTTTTTGGTTTTGTGAAAATTTCGTTAATCTCGGCACCCAGAGTTTGGCTTAGACCAAGGTCTCGAATCGGCTTGTAAACATTGACTAACTGGTCACGCTTTAGCGCTAATCGCGCATCGGCGGACAAGGGGCGCCAGACCCCGACCAAAGACACCACAAAAATTAGAAACCAGAGGAGCATCACATGTACAAGCAGTCGCTCGCCGTAGCCATCGCGCTCGCCAGCATCTCCACCAGCGTTTACGCCGCCGATCCGGCACCCTCGGGTTTCCTCGAAGCCAGCAAGGCAACGCTGAGCTCGCGGACCATGTACTTCCGCAACGATACCCGTGAAGGCACAGCGAACGATCAGGAAGAATCGGCTCAAGGCTTCCTCTTCAACTTCATCTCTGGCTACACCCCCGGCACCGTCGGCTTCGGTCTGGACGTACAGGCCATGACCGGTATCCACCTGGACGGCGGCCGCGGTCACCACCCGAACAACAACAGCTTCTTCCCGAGCGACACCGATGGCTCGGCCGAGAAGACCTGGTCGCGTCTGGGCGCGAACGGCAAGGTCAAGTTCGCCAAGTCCGAACTCAAGGTGGGTAGCGCACTGCAGCCCAACCTGCCGATCCTGGTGTCCAACGATGGTCGCCTGCTGCCTGCTACCTACCAGGGCGGTATCCTGACCTCCAAGGACCTGGACAACTTCACCTTCACCGTTGGTCGACTGAACAAGTCCGCGGGTCGTGCTACCAGTAACTACTCGGGTCTGGGCGTCGGCGGTGCCACTCAAGACACCAACAACTTCCAGTTCGCCGGTGTGGACTGGAAAGCCACCAAGGACCTGACTCTGCAGGTCTACCACGCGCAACTGGAAGACTTCTACAAGCAGACCTTCCTGGGCGCCGTGCACGTGTTGCCACTGGGTGAAGATCAGTCGTTCAAGACCGACCTGCGCTACTTCGACAGCCGCTCCGACGGCAAGAACGGTGACGTTGGCTACCGCTTCAACAACAACAGCGGCTACGCCAAGACCCCAGGTGAAATCGACAACAAGACCTGGAGTGCCATCTTCACTTACAGCATCGCTGGTCACGCGTTCCTCGCTGGCTACCAGCAAGTGGGCGATGACGGTGGCATGCCGTTCATCAACAACGGCAGCGTGGTCGATGGCAACGGTCGCAACGAAGGCAACGGCGGTTCCAGCGTCTACCTGTTCACCGACAGTATGGTCAACTCGTTCACCCGTGCTGGCGAGAACACCACGTTCGCCCAGTACTCCTACGACTTCAGCCGTGTCGGCGTACCGGGCCTGAAGGCTTCGATCGCCTACCTGCATGCCGATGACATCAAGGCAGCCGGTACCGGTGATTCGGACAACTCCGAGTGGGAACGCGACATGCGCGTCGACTACGTGATCCAGAGCGGTCTGCTGAAGAACTTCGGCGCCACCCTGCGTAACGGTACCTACCGCAGCGACGTGGGCACCAACACCGATCAGACCCGTCTGATCTTCAACTACACGTACGCTTTCAAGTAATACGTGCCGTTGGAAAAAGCCCGCCTCGTGCGGGCTTTTTCGTTTGTGGCGCAGCGTTATTCCAGATTCGCCTAGCACCAGCACCATCCATTCTTTTTGTTTCCTGTCCGCTCGGTGCACAGTCATGCGCACAACAGTCCAGGAGCAGCACCATGACCATTCGACTCGGCGACATCGCCCCCGACTTCCAGCAGGAATCCAGCCAGGGCAGCATCAGTTTTCATCAGTGGCTGGGTGATCAGTGGGGCGTGCTGTTTTCGCACCCGGCCGACTTCACACCTGTCTGCACCACCGAGCTGGGCTTTACCGCCAAGTTGGCCGACGAGTTTGCCAAGCGCAACGTCAAGGCCATCGCCTTGTCGGTGGATCCGGTCGAGTCCCACCAGCGCTGGATCGGCGACATCGACGAGACCCAAGGTACTACGGTGAATTTTCCGATCTTGGCCGATGCCGACCGCAAGGTGTCCGAGCTTTACGACCTCATCCACCCCAATGCCAACGACACCCTGACCGTGCGCTCGCTGTTCGTCATCGATCCGAACAAGAAGGTCCGGTTGACCATCACCTATCCGGCCAGTACCGGGCGCAATTTCCACGAGATCCTGCGGGTGATCGATTCGCTGCAACTCACGGACAACCACAAGGTGGCGACTCCGGCCAACTGGCAGGACGGTGACGATGTGGTGATCGTGCCTTCGCTCAAGGATGAAGAAGAGATCAAGCAGCGCTTTCCGAAGGGCTACAAGGCGGTGAAGCCATACCTGCGCCTGACCCCACAGCCCAACCGCTGAGCACCTGCCCTGTAGCAGCGGTGCAAGCCGCGTCCGGCATTTTGCGGTGCGTCAGATGTACCACGTTTACAGCCGACGCGGCTTGCGCCGCTGCTACAGGGGCGCAGTGATGTAGATATGTCTTTATCGAATAACCAAATGAATAAATATGATTTAAAGATATAAATCCTGCCTGTTACTGTTCCCTTCATTCCGGCGACTTCTCCAGAAGCGCTCCGACTTCGCTATTCAAGGATTTACCCCATGCTCGTCGTATCTCTGGGCGGCAGCCCAAGCGTGCGCTCGCGCTCCGGTGTACTGCTGGAACGCGGCAAGCAGTGGCTGCAGCGTAAAGGCGTCGAAGTGGTGACGTTCCAGGTACGGGACTTCCCGGCCGAAGACTTGCTGCACGCCCGTTTCGACAGCCCGCACGTACTGCATTTCATCGAGTTGGTCGGCAAGGCCGACGGCCTCATCGTGGCAACGCCGGTGTACAAGGCCTCGTTCTCCGGTGCGCTGAAGACGCTGCTGGACCTGCTCCCCGAGCGCGCCCTGAGCAACAAGGTGGTGCTGCCCGTCGCCACCGGCGGCAGCATCGCCCACATGCTGGCGGTGGACTACGCGCTCAAGCCCGTGCTGGCCTCGCTCAAGGCGCAGGAAATGCTTCAGGGCATCTTTGCCGACGACAGTCAGATCGCCTACGGCGAAGGCAGTGTCGCAGCCCAATTGGCACCGGCCCTCGAGCAGCGGCTGGAAAGCGCCCTGGAGGAATTCCACGCCTTCCTGCTGCGTCGACCCCAGACCCATGACCCGGCCTTGCTCACGCAAAGCCTGCGCAGTGCCCGCTGGAGCATCTGATTCGAACTGCCGTACCCACCTTACTCGCCCGCCAACGGGCAAGCAGGTGCAACCCAATTCCCTCTGCAAAAGGAGAGTGCCATGCGCACCCTGTTCTTGCGTCGTGGTGTGGTCGCACTGTTTGCTGCGGCTGTGTCGTTCGGCGCCATTACCCAGGCCCAGGCTGAAACCCTGCGCATCGGTTATCAGAAATACGGCACGCTGGTCCTGCTCAAGGCCAAGGGCACGCTGGAGAAGCGCCTGGCCGCCCAAGGCGTGGACGTCAAATGGACCGAGTTTCCCGGCGGGCCGCAACTGCTCGAAGGCCTCAACGTCGGCTCGATCGATTTCGGCGTGACCGGAGAAACCCCGCCGGTGTTCGCCCAGGCAGCCGGTGCCGATCTGCTGTACGTGGCCTACGAGCCACCGGCCCCGACCAGCGAAGCGATCCTGGTGCCCAAGGATTCGACCATCCGCTCGGTCAGTGAGCTCAAAGGCAAAAAGGTCGCGCTGAACAAGGGTTCCAACGTGCATTACCTGCTGGTGCGTGCGCTGGAAGAGGCGGGGCTCAAGTATTCCGACATCCAGACCGTCTACCTGCCGCCTTCCGACGCGCGTGCCGCCTTCGAGCGCGGCAGTGTCGATGCGTGGGTCATCTGGGACCCCTACCAGGCGGCCGCGGAGCAGCAGTTGCAGGCCCGCACCCTGCGGGACGGTCAAGGCATCGTCGACAACCTGCAGTTCTACCTCGCGACCAAGCCCTATGCCCAGAAGCACCCGGAGGTGATCACCGCCCTGGTCGAAGAAGTCCGCGCGGTGGGTGAATGGTCCAAGGCCCACCCCGAAGAAGTGACCGCCCAGGTCGCACCGCTGCTGGGCCTGCCGGCCGACATCACCCTGACCTCGGTGAAGCGCCAGGGTTACGGCGCGCAGTTTCTCAACCCGCAGACCGTTGCCGCGCAGCAGAAGATCGCCGACAGCTTCCATCAGCTCAAGCTGATCCCCAAGCCGCTGCGCATTCAGGATGTGATCTGGACACCGCCGGCCAGTGTAGCCAAGGCGCCGTGAATCACCCCGTTTCAGCCACCGCACAATTGCACCGGTGCCCCGGCATCGGTTTCGAGCCACGTCAGGAGACAACTCCATGAGCCTCAACATTTTCTGGTTTCTTCCCACTCACGGCGACGGCCATTACCTGGGCACCGCCGAAGGCGCGCGGGCGGTCGACCATGGGTATCTGCAACAGATCGCCCAGGCCGCCGATCGCCTGGGTTACGGTGGCGTACTGATTCCGACCGGGCGTTCGTGCGAAGACTCCTGGCTGGTGGCGGCCTCATTGATTCCGGTCACCCAGCGCCTGAAGTTTCTGGTGGCCCTGCGTCCGGGCATCATTTCGCCCACCGTGGCGGCGCGTCAGGCCGCGACCCTGGACCGGCTGTCCAATGGCCGCGCACTGTTCAACCTGGTCACCGGCGGCGACCCGGATGAGCTTTCCGGCGACGGGCTGTTCCTCACCCATGAGGAACGCTATGAAGCATCGGTGGAATTCACCCGCATCTGGCGTCGTGTGCTGGAAGGCGAAACCGTCGACTACGATGGCAAGCACCTCACCGTCAAAGGCGCCAAGCTGCTTTATCCCCCGGTGCAGCAGCCACGTCCGCCGCTGTACTTCGGCGGCTCTTCCGACGCAGCCCAGGACCTTGCCGCCGAACAGGTGGAGATGTACCTGACCTGGGGCGAACCGCCTGCGGCCGTGGCCGAGAAGATCGCCCAGGTGCGCGAGAAGGCGGCCAAGCTCGGCCGCACCGTACGGTTCGGGATTCGCCTGCACGTGATCGTGCGGGAAACCAACGAAGAAGCCTGGCACGCCGCCGAACGACTGATCGCCCATGTCGACGACGACACCATTGCCCGTGCCCAGGCCTCGCTGGCGCGCTTCGACTCGGTAGGCCAACAGCGCATGGCTGCGTTGCACGGCGGCAGCAAGGACAAGCTGGAGGTGAGCCCTAACCTGTGGGCCGGTGTCGGCCTGGTTCGTGGTGGCGCCGGTACCGCGCTGGTCGGTGACGGTCCGACCGTGGCCGAGCGGGTCAAGGAGTATGCCGCGCTGGGCATCGACACCTTTATCTTCTCCGGCTACCCGCATCTGGAAGAGTCGTACCGCGTCGCCGAGTTGCTGTTCCCGCACCTGGACGTGCAGCGCCCCGAGACACCGACCGGCGCCAATTACGTCAGCCCCTTCGGTGAGATGGTGGCCAATGACATCTTGCCCAAGGCCGCGGCCAAGCGCTGAGAATCTGTCATGAGTACATCAAGCAAAATCATCCACCGGCTGGCGCCCTGGGCGCTGCCAGTGGGCCTGCTGTTGATCTGGCAGGTGGCGGTCAGCGTCGGCTGGCTGTCGACGCGTATCCTACCGGCGCCCAGCGCAGTGTTCGAGGCGGGTGTGGCGTTGTTCAAGTCCGGGGAGATCTGGACGCATCTGGCCATCAGTGGCTGGCGCGCCGGCATCGGCTTTGCCATCGGTGGCGGTATCGGCCTGGTATTGGGGCTGATCAGCGGCCTGTCGCGCTGGGGCGAGCGCCTGCTCGACACCTCGGTGCAGATGATCCGCAACGTGCCGCACCTAGCGCTCATTCCGCTGGTGATCCTGTGGTTCGGTATCGACGAGTCGGCGAAGATCTTTCTGGTGGCCTTGGGCACATTGTTCCCGATCTACCTGAACACCTACCACGGCATCAAGAACGCCGACCCCGCGTTGGTAGAAATGGCTCGCAGCTATGGCCTGTCCGGGTTTCGTCTGTTCTGGCAGGTGATCCTGCCCGGAGCCTTGCCTTCCATTCTGGTCGGCGTGCGTTTCGCCCTGGGTCTGATGTGGCTGACGCTGATCGTGGCGGAAACCATTTCCGCCAGCTCGGGCATCGGCTACCTGGCCATGAACGCGCGTGAATTCCTGCAGACCGACGTCGTGGTCCTGGCCATCGTGTTGTATGCGATTCTCGGCAAACTGGCCGATCTGGCGGCGCGTGGGCTGGAACGGGTGTGGTTGCGCTGGCATCCGGCCTATCAAACCAAGGGAGGTGCGGCATGACCGTTCTCAAGGAACAACCGCAGAACCTGCGGCGCGGGATTCCCCTGGCGGTCCGGCAGTTGCGCAAGACCTTTGGCGAGCGCGAGGTGCTGCGCGACATCGACCTGAACATTCCGGCCGGCCAGTTCGTGGCCATCGTCGGTCGCAGCGGTTGCGGCAAGAGCACCTTGCTGCGCCTGCTGGCAGCCCTCGACCAGCCCACCAGCGGCCAGCTGCTGGCCGGCTCGGGTCCGCTCAGCGAGGCGCGCAACGATACCCGTCTGATGTTTCAGGAAGCTCGCTTGTTGCCGTGGAAACGGGTCATCGACAATGTTGGCCTGGGGCTGTCGGGCAATTGGCGCGAGCAGGCCCTGCAGGCGCTCGAAGCGGTGGGGCTGGCCGAACGTGCCAATGAATGGCCGGCGGCGCTGTCGGGAGGGCAGAAGCAGCGTGTGGCCTTGGCGCGGGCGCTGATCCACAAGCCGCGGCTGTTGCTGCTGGATGAACCCTTGGGTGCTCTGGATGCCCTGACGCGGATCGAGATGCAGCAGTTGATCGAGAACCTGTGGCGCAAGCACGGCTTCACCGTGTTGCTGGTGACCCATGATGTGTCCGAAGCCGTGGCGATTGCCGACCGGGTGATTCTGATCGAGGAGGGGCGTATCGGTCTGGATCTGGCCGTCGAGCTGCCGCGGCCGCGGGCTCGCGGTTCTCATCGCCTGGCGGCGTTGGAAACCGAAGTGCTCAATCGGGTATTGGCGTTGCCGGGCAATCCACCGGAGCCTGAGCCCCCATCGCCATTGCCGACCCAGTTGCGCTGGGCGCGTTGAACCGGACGCGGTACGTCAGGTAGTCCGCACGTACCGCCGACGCGGCTCGCGCCGCTGCTACAGGGACTGCATATCCAGAAGATACGGTGATCCCCTGTAGCAGCGGCGCAAGCCGCGTCCGGTTGCGATGCGGTGCACCTGCCGCACCGCAATCCAGAAGACACGAGGGACCTCTGTAGCAGCGGCGCAAGCCGCGTCCGGGGACGACGCGGTATACCTGCTGCACCGCAGCCCAGCAAATGCGTTCGTGAACACCGCGGCATGGCAGGCATACCGCGGCACCCGGCCGTTACACCGTGTGCAGGTACCAGTTGTATTCCAAATCCGAGATGGAGTGTTCGAACTCTTCCAGCTCACTTTCCTTGCAGGCCACGAAGATATCGATGTATTTCGGATCGATGTACTTGGCCAGCACCTCGCTGTCGTCCAGCAGGCGCAGGGCATCGCGCAGATTGGTCGGCAGGCTCTGCTCGTTCTGCTCGTAGGAGTTGCCCGTCACCGGCTCATTGGGTTCGACCTGGTTGGTCAGGCCATGGTGCACGCCGGCCAGAACCGCAGCCATCAGCAGGTACGGGTTGGCATCGGCACCGGCGACGCGGTGTTCCAGGCGCACGGCATCCGGCGTCCCGGTGGGCACGCGTAGCGCCACGGTACGATTGTCCAGGCCCCAGCACGGGGAGTTGGGCACATAGAACTGAGCACCGAAGCGGCGGTACGAATTGACGTTCGGGCACAGGAACGCCATCGACGCGGGCAGGGTCTCGAGCACACCGCCGATCGCGTGACGCAATGCGGCGTTCTGCTCGGGATCCTCACTGGTGAAAATGTTCTTGCCGTCCTTGTCCAGGATCGAGATGTGCACGTGCAAACCGTTGCCTGCCTGGCCCGGGTAGGGCTTGGCCATGAACGTGGTGTCCATCTCATGGTCGTAGGCGATGTTCTTGATCAGGCGCTTGAGCAGCACCGCATAGTCGCAGGCCTTCATCGCATCGGCGACGTGGTGCAGATTGACCTCGAACTGTGCCGGCGCACTTTCCTTGACGATGGCGTCGGCCGGAATGCCTTGTTCCTTCGCCCCTTCCAGAATGTCCTGCAGACAGTCCACGTACTCGTCCAGATCGTCGATCAGATACACCTGGGTCGAATGCGGACGCTTGCCGGAAATGGGTGAGCGCGGTGGTTGCGGGCGACCGTTCACGTTCTCCTGGTCGATCAGGTAGAACTCCAGCTCGAACGCGGCACAGATGGTCAGGCCCATGGCGTCGAATTTCTCGACGACCTGGCGCAACACTTCACGCGGATCGGCGAAGAAGGGTTCGCCTTCGAGTTCGTGCATGGTCATCAGCAACTGCGCAGTAGGGCGCTTCTGCCAAGGCTCGTTGCACAGGGTGTCGGGGATGGGATAGCAGATCCGATCGGCATCGCCGATGTCCAGGCCAAGGCCGGTGCTTTCCACGGTGGAGCCGTTGATGTCCAGAGCAAACAGCGAGGCGGGCAGATTGATGCCTTTCTCGTAAACCTTGTGGAGGCTGGTGCGTTCGATGCGCTTGCCGCGCACCACACCATTCATATCTGCAATCAGAAGGTCGACGTACAGAACCTCAGGATGTTCCTTAAGGAATGCGTTCGCTTCGTTGAGCTGAACGGCACGCGGGGGTACCGACATGATGCAACACCTTTGTTGTTAAAAATATCAATCATTGGGTTGAGCAGGTTTCAGTCAATCCGAAAGCCAACATGAAGTCAAGCGAGCCGGGTTTTGCCCTGAAAGGGCGCTGTTGAGCCTCTTTTGCTGCATATCGGGGCGCGCGTGACAGGCAATTAAGGCACTTTGCAACTGCATGAAAAGTGCACGATGAAGTTTGCAGGTCGAGAGTTGTGGAAAAAAATGAACAAGGCTAAGCTCGTTTTCAACCCGTCATTTCAATAAGACCGAGGGTGAATCATGGCACGCCTGCCATTATCTGATTTCAGTCGCTGCAGCCGCCGGTTGCCAGCGGCCAGAATAATTGACAGCCCACGGCGTTGCGTCTCTGTTTTTTTGTCCGTCATGTACTGCCTTTGCCCCGAAACCGCTACCCTGAGCCTCACGTTCCGGCCGGGTATCGAAAGGCCGGGCGGGCATCGTGGTGCCCTCGCTTGACCGCTTTTCCAACGACGCCCATGCGTCAACAAGTGCCTGGCTCGCCGCGAGCCGGGTTAATGGCCTCCTGAGGTATTTATGAGTCCCAACCTCGACCAGCTCACCGATTGGTTGAAAGAACACAAGATCACCGAAGTCGAATGCCTGATCGGCGACCTCACCGGGATCACCCGCGGCAAGATCTCCCCGACCAACAAGTTCATCGCCGAAAAGGGCATGCGCTTGCCGGAAAGTGTTTTATTGCAAACTGTGACCGGCGATTACGTGGAAGACGACATCTACTACGAGTTGCTCGACCCCGCCGACATCGACATGATCTGCCGCCCCGACGAGAACGCGGTGTTTCTCGTTCCCTGGGCCATCGAGCCCACCGCGCAGGTCATCCACGACACCTACGACAAGCAGGGCAACCCCATCGAGCTGTCGCCGCGCAACGTGCTCAAGAAGGTCTTGAAGCTGTACGCGGACAAGGGCTGGCAGCCGATCGTGGCGCCGGAGATGGAGTTCTACCTGACCAAGCGCTGCGAAGACCCGGACTTTCCGCTGCAGCCGCCGATCGGCCGCTCCGGGCGTCCCGAAACCGGTCGACAGTCGTTTTCCATCGAGGCGGCGAACGAGTTCGATCCGTTGTTCGAAGACGTCTACGACTGGTGCGAGGCGCAGAACCTGGACCTCGACACGCTGATCCACGAAGACGGCACGGCGCAGATGGAGATCAATTTCCGACACGGCAATGCCCTGCACCTGGCCGACCAGATCCTGGTGTTCAAGCGCACCATGCGCGAGGCCGCGCTCAAGCACAACGTGGCCGCGACCTTCATGGCCAAGCCCATGACCGGCGAGCCGGGCAGCGCCATGCACCTGCACCAGAGCATCGTCGATTCGGCCACCGGCAAGAACATCTTCGCCAACGAAGACGGCTCCATGAGCCAGCTGTTCCTGCACCACGTCGGCGGCCTGCAGAAATTCATTCCCGAACTGCTGCCGCTGTTCGCGCCCAACGTCAATTCCTTCCGCCGCTTCTTGCCCGACACCTCGGCGCCGGTCAACGTCGAGTGGGGTGAGGAAAACCGCACCGTGGGCCTGCGCGTGCCCGATGCGACCCCGCAGAACCGGCGAGTCGAGAACCGCCTGCCGGGCGCCGATGCCAACCCGTATCTCGCCATCGCCGCCAGCCTGCTGTGCGGCTACATCGGCATGGTCGAGGGCTTGAACCCGAGCGCCCCGGTCCAGGGCCGTGGCTATGAACGTCGCAATCTGCGTCTGCCGTTGACCATCGAGGATGCGCTGGAGCGCATGGAAAACTGCAAGACGGTGGAGAAATACCTGGGCAAGAAATTCGTCGTCGGCTATGTCGCGGTCAAGCGCGCCGAACACGAGAACTTCAAGCGCGTGATCAGCTCGTGGGAACGTGAGTTCCTGCTGTTCGCGGTGTGAGAAAAAGGAGCTACAGATGAGCAACAACAACCCCCAGACCCAGCATTGGCAGGACTTGAGCAGCGCCCATCACCTGGCGCCTTTCAGCGATTACACGCAGCTCAAGAACAAGGGTCCGCGGATCATCACCAAGGCCGATGGCGTGTACCTGTGGGACAGCGAAGGGCACAAGATTCTCGACGGCATGGCGGGCCTGTGGTGCGTGGCGATCGGCTACGGTCGCGAAGAACTGGTGCAGGCGGCCAGCGCGCAGATGCGTGAACTGCCGTACTACAACCTGTTCTTCCAGACCGCTCACCCGCCTGCGCTGGAGCTGGCCAAGGCCATCGCCGACCTGGCGCCGGCGGGCATGAACCATGTGTTCTTCACCGGTTCAGGCTCCGAAGGCAACGACACCGTGCTGCGCCTGGTGCGCCATTACTGGGCGCTCAAGGGCAAACCCGAGAAGAAGGTGATCATCAGTCGCGTCAATGGCTACCACGGCTCCCCGGTGGCTGGTGCCAGCCTGGGCGGTATGTCGGGCATGCACGAGCAAGGTGACCTGCCGATCCCTGGTATCGTGCACATCGCCCAGCCGTACTGGTTCGACGAGGGGGGCGACATGACCCCCGACGAGTTCGGTGTCTGGGCCGCCGAGCAGCTGGAAAAGAAGATTCTGGAAGTGGGCGAAGACAACGTCGCGGCGTTCATCGCCGAGCCGATCCAGGGCGCCGGCGGGGTGATCATTCCGCCCGACACCTACTGGCCGAAGGTCAAGGAAGTGCTGGCGCGCTACGACATCCTGTTCGTCGCCGATGAAGTGATCTGTGGCTTTGGCCGTACCGGCCACTGGTTCGGCAGCGACTACTACGACCTGGCGCCCGACCTGATGACCATCGCCAAGGGCCTCACCAGCGGTTACATCCCCATGGGCGGGGTGATCGTGCGCGACGAGGTGGTCAAGGTGATCAACCAAGGCGGCGACTTCAACCATGGCTTCACCTATTCCGGGCACCCGGTCGCGGCGGCAGTGGGGCTGGAAAACCTGCGCATCCTGCGCGACGAGCATATCGTCGATAACGTTCGCACCGAGGCGGCACCGTATTTGCAAAAGCGTCTGCGGGAGCTGCAAGACCACCCGCTGGTGGGTGAGGTGCGCGGCCTGGGCATGCTTGGGGCGATCGAACTGGTCAAGGACAAGGCTACCCGTAGCCGCCACGAAGGCCGTGGCGCCGGCATGATCTGTCGGCAGTTCTGTTTCGACAACGGGCTGATCATGCGCGCCGTCGGTGACACCATGATCATCGCTCCGCCGCTGGTCATCAGCCATGCCGAGATCGACGAGCTGGTGAGCAAGGCACGCCTTTGCCTTGACCTGACACTCGAAGCGCTAGGTGGCTAAATGCTAGGCTTGCCGAGGCTGACGAATTGATGCCTGCCCCTGTAGGAACAGGCTATGCCCGCGAATGTTCGTACCCCCTGTGGGAGCGGGCTCTGCCCGCGAATGGTCACACCCTTTGTGGGAGCGGGCTCTGCCCGCGAATGGCCGCGACACCGATTCACGCCGTTCGCAGACAGCGCCAGCACCCACAGGGCATCGGCAGCTTCCCCAGCAATCTCGACATCGGATTTCGATAAAATTGGAGCACAACGCATGAAGATATTTGGCAAGACCCTCCTCGCCGCGGCCCTGATGGGGGCGATGGCCAGTGCTGCGCAGGCGGACGACAAGGTTCTGCACGTGTACAACTGGTCGGACTATATTGCGCCGAACACGATCAAGCAGTTCGAGGAGGAGTCGGGGATCAAGGTCGTCTACGACGTATTCGACAGCAACGAAACCCTGGAAGCCAAGTTGCTGGCCGGCAAGTCCGGCTACGATATCGTCGTGCCTTCCAACAACTTCCTGGCCAAGCAGATCAAGGCTGGCGTTTACCAGGAACTGGACCGCTCCAAGCTGCCGAACTGGAAGAACCTCAACCAATCGCTGCTCAAGGCAGTGTCGGTGAGCGATCCGGACAACAAGCATGCCTTCCCGTACATGTGGGGCTCGATCGGCATCGGCTTCAATCCCGACAAGGTCAAGGCTGCCCTGGGTGCCGACGCGCCGACCAACAGCTGGGACCTGCTGTTCAAGCCGGAAAACGCGGCCAAGCTGAAGTCGTGCGGCATCAGCTTCCTCGATTCGCCGACCGAGATGCTGCCAATCGCCCTGCATTACCTGGGCTATCCGACCGACTCTCAGGACAAGAAGCAGCTTGCCGAAGCCGAAGCGCTGTTCCTCAAGGTGCGTCCTTCGATCGGCTACTTCCACTCCTCCAAGTACATCTCCGACCTGGCCAACGGCAACATCTGCGTGGCCGTGGGTTACTCGGGTGACATCTACCAGGCCAAGTCGCGCGCCGAAGAGGCCGGCGGCAAGGTCAAGGTCAGCTACAACATTCCCAAGGAAGGTGCTGGCAGCTTCTTCGACATGGTCGCCATTCCCAAGGATGCCGAGAACGTCGAGGGCGCCTACAAGTTCATGACCTTTCTGATGAAGCCGGAAGTCATGGCCGAGATCACCAACAGCGTGCAGTTCCCCAACGGTAACCAGGCTGCAACGGCATTGGTGGATAAAGCCATCAGCGAAGATCCAGGTATCTACCCGCCAGCCGACGTGCAGGCCAAACTGTACGCCATCGCCGATCTGCCTGCGGCAACGCAGCGCATCATGACGCGCAGCTGGACGAAGATTAAGTCGGGCAAGTAAGCATCGGCCCTGTGGGAGCGGTAAGCCAGTGATGGCCTCATCGCAGGCAGAGCCAGCTCCCACAGGTCTGGCGTTGATCACTCATCCTGCGTCAGTGAAGCCAGGCTGTGACTGGGATTCGCGGAATCAATCATTGCGGCGCAAGGACATGAACGGTAAGTTGCGCGCCGGTTTTATTATATAAAACAGACTATTGAGAGGACCTGCACTTGTCACACTCTTTGTTTCGCAAGGCCATGCTGATCGGTGCGGGTCTGACCCTGGCGCTCAATGCCCAAGCGGCAGGCACCGTGCACATCTACAACTGGTCCGATTACATCGGCGAAAGCACCCTGGCGGATTTCGAAGCCGCGACCGGTATCAAGCCGATCTACGACGTGTTCGACTCCAACGAAACCCTGGAAGGCAAGTTGCTGGCGGGCCACACCGGCTACGACGTGGTGGTGCCGTCCAACCATTTCCTGGGCAAACAGATCAAGGCCGGGGCTTTCCAGAAACTGGACAAGACCCAGCTGACGAATTACTCCAACCTGGATCCGGTGCTGCTCAAGCGCCTGGAAAAGAACGATCCGGGCAACCAGTACGCCGTGCCCTACCTGTGGGGTACCAACGGCATCGGTTACAACGTGGACAAGATCAAGGAAGTGCTGGGTGTCGACAAGATCGATTCCTGGGCCATGGTGTTCGAGCCTGAAAACATCAAGAAACTGTCCAAGTGCGGCGTCGCTTTCCTCGACTCGCCAGACGAGATGTTTCCAGCCGTGCTCAACTACATGGGCCTGGACCCCAACACCACCGACGAGAAGCTGTACAAGAAAGCCGAGGAGAAGCTGCTCAAGGTCCGTCCCTACGTGACCTACTTCCATTCCTCCAAGTACATCAGCGACCTGGCCAACGGCAACATCTGCGTGGCCGTGGGCTATTCCGGCGACGTGTTCCAGGCCAAGTCGCGTGCCGAGGAAGCGGGCAAGGGCATCAAACTGGCCTATTCGATTCCCAAGGAAGGCGGCAACCTGTGGTTCGACATGCTGGCCATCCCCGCCGATGCGCCGGATGCCAAGCAAGGCCTGGCGTTCATCGACTACCTGTTGAAACCTGAGGTGATTGCCAAGGTCAGCGATTATGTCGGCTATGCCAACCCCAACCTCAAATCCGGCGAGTTCATGGATCAGGATGTGCGCAACGACGAGTCGGTCTATCCGCCACAGGCCATTCAGGACAAGCTTTACGTCAACGTCGAGCTGCCGCCCAAGGTGCAGCGCTTGATGACCCGCAGCTGGACCAAAGTCAAGTCGGGCAAATAAATACTCGGGGCGGCCGGATCCAGAGCCGCCCTCACTCAAGTTTGGGAGTTTCGTGAATGGCTGTTGCCTCCAGCGCCTACAAAAAAGCCCTAGAAGGCAGCCAGCAACCGAAGAAGGTGCTGGTCCGGATCGAAAAGGTCACGAAGAAATTCGACGAAACGGTGGCCGTGGACGACGTGTCCCTGGAAATCAATCAGGGTGAGATCTTTGCCTTGCTGGGTGGTTCCGGCTCCGGCAAGTCCACCTTGCTGCGCATGCTGGCAGGCTTCGAACGGCCGACCGAGGGGCGCATCTTCCTCGATGGCGTGGACATCACCGACATGCCGCCCTACGAGCGGCCGATCAACATGATGTTCCAGTCCTATGCGTTGTTCCCGCACATGACGGTGGCGCAGAACATCGCCTTCGGCCTCAAGCAGGACAAGCTGCCGGCCGCCGAGATCGACGCACGCGTGGCGGAAATGCTCAAGCTGGTGCAGATGACCCAGTACGGCAAGCGCAAGCCTCACCAGTTGTCCGGCGGTCAGCGTCAGCGCGTTGCGCTGGCCCGCTCGCTGGCGAAGAAGCCCAAGCTGTTGCTGCTCGACGAGCCGATGGGTGCGCTGGACAAGAAGCTGCGCTCGCAGATGCAGCTGGAGCTGGTGGAGATCATCGAGCGGGTCGGTGTGACCTGTGTGATGGTGACCCACGACCAGGAAGAGGCCATGACCATGGCCCAGCGCATCGCCATCATGCACCTGGGCTGGATCGCCCAGATCGGCAGCCCGATCGACATCTACGAAACTCCCACCAGCCGCCTGGTGTGCGAGTTCATCGGCAACGTCAACCTGTTCGAAGGCCAGGTGGTCGAGGACATGGAAGGCTACGCGTTGATCAGCAGCCCGGAGCTGGAACGCAGCATCTATGTCGGCCATGGTGTGAGTACCGCTGCCGAAGACAAGAACGTGACCTACGCGATTCGTCCGGAAAAGATGCTGGTGACCACCGAGCAACCGGCCACCGAGCACAACTGGTCGCGCGGCAAGGTCCATGACATCGCCTACCTGGGCGGTCATTCGGTGTTCCACGTGCAGTTGCCGTGCGGCAAGCTGGTGCAGTCGTTCGTGGCCAACGCCGAGCGCCGCGGCGCCCGCCCGACCTGGGACGACGAAGTGTTCGTCTGGTGGGAAGACGACAGCGGCGTGGTACTGCGCTCATGAAACTGCGCAAGATCAAACGCAAGCTCAAGCGGATCATCCCCGACGGTCGCCAGATGGTCATTGGCGTACCGTTCCTGTGGCTGTTCCTGTTCTTCATGCTGCCGTTCTTCATCGTGCTCAAGATCAGCTTCGCCGAAGCCGACGTGGCGATCCCGCCGTACACCGAAATCTGGAGCTACGCCGAACAGAAATTCCAGCTGGTCTTGAATTTCGCCAACTATGCGCTGCTCACCGAGGACGACCTGTACATCTCGGCCTACCTGGGCTCGCTGAAGATGGCCTTCTTCAGCACGCTGATCTGCCTGTTGGTCGGCTACCCCATGGCCTATGCCATCAGCAAGGCGCGCAAGGACCTGCAAACCGTGCTGTTGCTGCTGATCATGATGCCGACCTGGACTGCTATCCTGATTCGCGTGTATGCCTGGATGGGCATCCTGAGCAACAACGGTCTGCTCAACGCCTTTCTGTTGTGGCTGGGGGCGATCGATCAGCCCTTGCAAATCCTCAATACCAACCTGGCGGTGTACATCGGTGTGGTCTATGCGTACCTGCCGTTCATGATCCTGCCGTTGTTCGCCAATCTGGTGAAGCATGACAACAGCCTGCTGGAAGCGGCTTCCGACCTGGGCTCCAGCACGTTCAACAGCTTCTGGAAAATCACCGTGCCGCTGTCCAAGAACGGCATCATCGCCGGCTGCATGCTGGTGTTCATTCCAGTGGTCGGCGAGTTCGTGATTCCCGAACTGCTCGGTGGTCCGGAAACCCTGATGATCGGCCGCGTGTTGTGGCAGGAGTTCTTCAACAACCGCGACTGGCCCGTCGCCTCGGCGCTGGCGGTGCTGATGCTGGCGATTCTGATCGTGCCCATCGTGCTGTTCAATCGCAGCCAGGCCAAAGAGCTGGAGGGCAAGGCATGAAGCGTTTCGGGTTCTCCAAACTGATCCTGATACTGGGGCTGATCTTCATCTATGCCCCGATGTTGATCCTGGTGATCTACTCCTTCAACGCCTCGCGTCTGGTGACGGTATGGGGCGGTTGGTCGGTGCAGTGGTACGTTGGCCTGCTGGACAACGCCCAGCTGATGGGCGCCGTCATGCGTTCTCTGGAAATCGCCTGCTACACGGCGGTAACGGCTGTGGCGCTGGGCACCATGGCGGCGTTCGTGCTGACCCGCATCAGTCGCTTCAGGGGCCGCACGATGTTCGGCGGCCTGGTGACAGCGCCGCTGGTGATGCCCGAGGTGATCACTGGCCTGTCGTTGCTGCTGCTGTTCGTGGCCATGGCACAGGTGATCGGCTGGCCGCAGGAGCGCGGTATCGCCACGATCTGGATCGCCCATACCACCTTCTGCGCTTCGTACGTGGCGGTGGTGGTGTCCTCGCGGCTGCGTGAACTGGACCTGTCGATCGAAGAGGCCGCCATGGACCTGGGCGCACGGCCGTGGAAGGTGTTCTTTCTGATCACCATCCCGATGATCGCACCATCGCTGGCGGCGGGTGGGATGATGTCGTTCGCTCTGTCGCTGGATGACCTGGTACTGGCCAGCTTCGTATCCGGACCGGGCTCCACGACGCTGCCGATGGAAGTGTTCTCGGCGGTGCGCCTGGGCGTGAAGCCCGAGATCAACGCGGTGGCCAGCCTGATTCTGCTGGCGGTGTCGTTGGTGACATTCCTGGTCTGGTACTTCGGTCGTCAGGCCGAAGAGCGGCGCCGCAAGGCGATCCAGCAAGCCATCGAGGAAAGTGCAGCGAACTCCTGGCAGCAGCCAAAGGCACAGCGGCCGGTGGCGTCGGTTTGATGGGGTAGGGCGCTGGATCGTCAGCGCCCTTGAGGGCCTCTTCGCGGGCAGAGCCCGCTCCCACAATAGAACACTACTCCACAGACACAGCGCGGGCTTATTGTGGGAGCGGGCTCTGCCCGCGAAGAGGCCCACACAGCCAGCACACGTATTGCCTTGGAATACTCACTCATGCCCCATGCATTCCAACCCGATTCCCTGCGCAACTCCCTGCAACCCCTGAGCGCCCGACAGCCACTGTCAGCCGAGGCCCAGGGCTATCAACGCTTCTACCAGCTCGACCTTCCCGCGCAAAGCTGGCTGGGCTGCTTCAAGGTAGCAGGTTTCGACCTCGTCGCTCAGGTCTGGATACCGCAACAACCCATTGCCACGCTGTTCGTCATGCACGGTTTCTACGACCACATGGGGCTGTACCGGCACGCCGTGCAATGGGCTTTGGAGCGCGGCTTCGCGGTCATTTCCTGCGATCTGCCAGGTCATGGCCTGTCCAGCGGAGAGCGGGCCAGCATCCACAACTTCGCCGATTACCAGGCGACCCTCAATGGCCTGTTCGCCGAAGCGAGCCTGCTGCAGTTGCCCCAGCCATGGCATTTGCTGGGCCAGAGCACCGGTGGCGCGATCATCATCGACCATCTGCTGTACCACGGGGCACGGTCACCGGCACAGGGGCAGGTGCTGTTGATGGCGCCGCTGGTGCGGCCGGTGGCGTGGGGCCTGTCCAAGCTCAGCTATCGCCTGCTCAAGCCTTTCGTCAACGGCATTGCGCGGCGTTTCAGCGCCAATAGCAACGACGTGGATTTTCTGCCTTTTCTGCAGGCCGATCCGTTGCAACCCCGGCGCCTGCCAACGGCATGGGTGGGTGCGCTGGTTCAGTGGGTGCAACACATCGAAGCCGCGCCGCGCAGTCCGCGGACGGTGGCGATCGTGCAGGGGGATGACGATGACACCGTGGATTGGCGGCATAACCTCAAGGTACTGCGCGGCAAGTTCGCTGAAGTGCGGCTGTTGCAGGTGGCGGGGGGCAAGCATCATCTGGTCAATGAGGTGCCGCCGATTCGGGCGCAGTGTTTCGGGTTTTTTGACCAGAATCTGTAACCGC
Organism: Pseudomonas sp. RIT-PI-a; assembly: GCF_001187875.1. Taxonomy (NCBI): domain Bacteria; kingdom Pseudomonadati; phylum Pseudomonadota; class Gammaproteobacteria; order Pseudomonadales; family Pseudomonadaceae; genus Pseudomonas; species Pseudomonas sp. RIT-PI-a. The sequence goes on along the minus strand of NZ_LGIR01000013.1, from coordinate 40,979 downwards.
GTCGCTCCATTCGCGGGCAGAGGACTCGCCGCCCGCCCCGCTCCCACACAGGCATTAGTGGATCCTGTGGGAGCTCTGCCCGCGAATAGGCCCGCATGGGCACGCTAAGCCCCAGGCCGGCCCTGCGCCTGGCCGACCGCCAATCCTGCCCGTACCGCCTCCAGGGCGGCCTGATAATAAGCCTGCCCGGCTGCAGACTCGGCGAAATTGACGAACTCTTCCAGTTCCGGATCAGACAGATCGCGGTACACGTACAGCAGCGTATTGTTCAAATCGATGCCGATCTGCTGCTGCAGCCGCTCACGCTGGCCATCGAGCAAACCCGCGGCCTGACCGCCTCCCAGCAGACCTGGAATCATCGAACTGAGGCTGTCGGCGGCCACCCCGGCGATCGCCAGGCTGACCTCTGCACCGGCCTGGCGGGCGGGTAGGGCCTGGGCCAGGTGGCCGATCAACAGCGCGCGGGTGGACTCGACCTGCAGTTTCGGCAAACCCTGGGCGTTCTTGGCCAGTTGGTCGCTGCGGGTGGCGAGCAGTTCGGCGGCGACGATCTTGCGGCCCAATGGCGATTCGAAGAAGGCGAGGGCAGGCTTGGGATCGGCCAACCCCTGACGCAGCCGCGCTTCGGCACGCTGGTCCATGGCCTGGGCCGCGAAGCGTTGGTCGCTGTTGCTCACCAGTGCCTGAAACACAGCCGGTGGCAGGCTGTTCTGGTAGCGCTGCTGGGCAGCCTTGAGGGCATCGCTGAAATGCGCTCTTTGTTCAGGCCAGCCAGCGGCCTTGTACAGCAAGTCGTGGTCGTCGGCCCAGGCAGGCGTCGTACTGAACATCATCAAGAACACAAGGACGCGGCGCATAGGGACTCCTGTCGGCAAGGGGCCATTGTCCGTGGCATTGCCAGGCTTTGTCGAGAAGTGACACAGGCATCGCGCTTGGATGCATCGACACTGTGCAAGCCTCTGTCGGTTTTGCGGGCGTATGGATACTATGCCGGGCATGCAAATACCTTCTGACCATCCGCTGCTGCTGCGCATCGTCGACGACCTGGCCGAGCAGGGTTGGTCGCAGCAGGAACTCTTCGTGCCCCAGGCGTTGACCCTGGCGCTGGCGGCCGAATGCCGTACCCGTCATGCCCAGGGCGAGTTGGCGCCAGCGGCGGTCGGGCGTGGCCCGTCCCAGGAGATTCGCGAAGGCATTCGTGGTGATCGCATCCAGTGGATCGAGCCGGGCGAAGCGCTGCCGTGCGACACCTACCTGGCGGTCATGGACAGCCTGCGCGAAGCCCTGAACCGGGGTCTGTTCCTGGGGCTAGAAGACTTCGAATGCCACTTCGCCCTGTACCCGCCGGGCAGTGTCTACCTGCGTCATCTGGACCGCTTTCGCGACGATGACCGGCGCATGGTTTCAGCGGTGCTGTACCTGAACGATGCGGATTGGAGCGAAGCGGATGGAGGGCAATTGCGCATGTACCTGCAAGGCGACACGGCGTACGACGTGCAGCCGATCGGTGGCACGCTGGTGGTGTTTCTTTCCGGAGAGGTACCGCACGAAGTGATGCCGGCACAGCGCAATCGACTGTCGCTGACGGGCTGGTTTCGGCGGCGAGGCAATGAGCCGTTCTGATACACCGCGTCGCCTGGTTCGCGGCTACCAGCCGCTCCTACAGGAGATCTGGGTTGGTTGTAGGAGCGGCTAGCAGCCGCGAACCAGACGACGCGGTGTGCCAGGCACACCGCAATCCGGCCGCTATCAGAACAGTACGCGGCAACGAATGGTCCCGGTGACCTGTTGCAGTTTTTCCTGCGCCAGATCCGAGTATTCGGCGTCGACGTCGATCACCACGTAGCCGACCTTTTCGTTGGTCTGCAGGAACTGGCCGGAGATGTTGATGGCGTTCTCGGCGAAGACCTTGTTGATCTCCATCATCACGCCCGGCACGTTTTCGTGGATGTGCAGCAGGCGGTGCTTGCCCGGGTGCGCCGGCAAGGCCACTTCGGGGAAGTTGACCGACGACACCGAGGTGCCGTTGTCGCTGTACTTGACCAGTTTCTCGGCCACTTCCAGACCGATGTTGGCCTGTGCTTCGGCCGTGGAACCGCCGATGTGCGGGGTCAGGATGACGTTGTCCAGGCCACGCAGCGGGCTTTCGAAGACGTCGTCGTTGGAGCGTGGCTCGACCGGGAACACGTCGATGGCGGCGCCGATCAGGTGCTTGTCCTTGATCGCCTCGGCCAGTGCGTCGAGCTCGACCACGGTGCCGCGCGCGGCGTTGATCAGGATGCCGCCCTTCTTGATGGCGCGGATTTCCTTCTCGCCGATCATCCACTGGGTGGCGGCGGTTTCAGGCACGTGCAGGGTGACGATGTCGCTCATGCCCAGCAGGTCGGTCAGGCTGCCGACCTGAGTGGCGTTGCCCAGCGGCAGCTTGGTCACGGTGTCGTAGAAGTACACCTGCATGCCCAGGCCTTCGGCCAGGACCGAGAGCTGGGTACCGATCGAGCCATAGCCGATGATGCCCAGCTTCTTGCCACGGATCTCGAAGGAATTCGCCGCGCTCTTGATCCAGCCGCCACGGTGGCAGGAAGCGTTCTTCTCGGGGATGCCGCGCAGCAGCAGGATGGCCTCGGCCAGTACCAGCTCGGCCACGGAGCGGGTGTTGGAGTACGGCGCGTTGAACACGGCGATGCCGCGTTCGCGGGCAGCGGCCAGGTCGACCTGGTTGGTGCCGATGCAGAAGCAGCCCACGGCCACCAGTTTCTTCGCGCAGTCGAACAGCTCTTCGGTCAGCTGGGTGCGTGAGCGAATGCCGATGAAGTGCGCGTCGGCGATCTTTTCCTTGAGTTCGGCTTCGGGCAGCGACTTGGTGTGGTACTCGATGCTGGTATAGCCGGCAGCCTTGAGGACGTCCACGGCGGATTGGTGGACGCCTTCGAGAAGAAGGAACTTGATCTTGCTCTTGTCGAGGGAAGTCTTGCTCATCTGCGTAAACCTGTGTCCCGAAAAAAATGGCAGGAAGTGAAGCGGCGCGCACCGGGCCAGAGCTCGATTGGCGGGGTGCGTATGCTAGCATAGCCTCCCTGTCGTACGCCCATCCTGGGTCATGAGCCGTTCTCAGGGTGACTATGAATGGTTCGAGGTTTGACGGGCCGCGAACTGCTCGATTCGTGAAACCTTCACTTCCAGAGTCGCGTCCATGAACAGCCACGCCTTGATCGATGAACTCAAGACCCTGCTCGAGCCCGGCAAGGTCCTCACCGATGCCGCCTCCCTGGAGACCTACGGCAAGGACTGGACCAAACAGTACGCCCCGGCCCCCAGCGCCATCGCCTTTCCCAAGACCATCGAACAGGTCCAGGCCATCGTTCGCTGGGCCAACCAGCGCCAGGTCGCGCTGGTGCCCTCCGGCGGCCGCACCGGTCTGTCGGCGGCAGCGGTGGCGGCCAACGGCGAAGTGGTGGTGTCGTTCGACTACATGAACAAGGTGCTCGAATTCAACGCCACCGACCGCACCGTGGTGTGCCAGCCTGGGGTCATCACCAAGCAGTTGCAGAACCTGGCCGAAGAGAATGGCCTGTACTACCCGGTGGACTTCGCCTCGTCGGGGTCCAGCCAGATCGGTGGCAACATCGGCACCAACGCTGGCGGCATCAAGGTCATTCGCTACGGCATGACGCGCAACTGGGTGGCGGGCCTCAAGGTCGTCACCGGCCAGGGCGATCTGCTGGAGCTGAACAAGGACCTGGTCAAGAACGCCACCGGCTACGACCTGCGTCAGCTGTTCATCGGTGCCGAGGGCACCCTGGGCTTCATCGTCGAGGCCACCATGCGTCTGGACCGCGCGCCGAAGAACCTCACCGCGATGGTGCTCGGCACCGCCGACTTCGACGCGATCATGCCGGTGCTGCACGCGTTCCAGGGCAAGCTCGACCTCACGGCGTTCGAGTTCTTCTCCGACAAGGCTTTGGCCAAGGTGCTGGGCCGCGGCGACGTGCCGGCGCCGTTCGAAACGGCCTGCCCGTTCTATGCCCTGCTGGAATTCGAAGCCACCACCGATGACATCGCCGACACCGCGCTGGCCACCTTCGAGCACTGCGTGGAGCAGGGCTGGGTGCTGGATGGCGTGATGAGCCAGAGCGAGCAGCAGCTGCGCAACCTGTGGAAGCTGCGCGAGTACATTTCCGAAACCATTTCCCATTGGGTGCCGTACAAGAACGACATTTCGGTAACCATTTCCAGAGTGCCGGCCTTCCTGCGCGAAATCGACGCCATCGTCAGCGAACGGTACCCGGCCTTCGACGTGCTGTGGTACGGCCACATCGGCGATGGCAACCTGCACCTGAACATCCTCAAGCCCGAACACATGGACAAGGACGCGTTCTTCGCCGAGTGCGCGCTGGTCAATACCGAAGTGTTCGAAACCGTACGCAAGTACAACGGCTCCATCTCCGCCGAGCATGGCGTGGGCATGGTCAAGCGCGACTACCTGCAGTACAGCCGTTCGCCGGTCGAAATCCAGTACATGAAGGCCATGAAGGCCGTGTTCGACCCCAACGGGGTCATGAACCCGGGCAAGATCTTTTCCATTTGATGCGTTCATCTGAGCAGAGGTTCGAGCAATGAGCTACCAGCACCAGTACATCGATGGCACCCGTATCCACTTCCCGCTGGGCAAGGTGGTGTGCATCGGCCGCAACTACGCCGAGCACGCCAAGGAACTGGACAACCCGATCCCGACCGAACCGCTGCTGTTCATCAAGCCCAGCAGCTGCGTGGTGCCGTTGCAGGAAACCTTCAGCATTCCCACCGACCGCGGCGCGGTGCACTACGAGGCCGAGATCGCGGTGCTGCTGGGCAAATCCCTGAGCACCCGGCCCAGTGTCGAAGAAGTCATCGATGCCATCTCCGGTTTCGCTCCGGCGCTGGACCTGACCCTGCGCGACGTCCAGTCACGCCTGCGCGAGAAAGGCCTGCCGTGGGAGATCGCCAAGTCGTTCGACGGCGCCGCGGTGATCGCACCCTTCGTGTCGGCGGCAAGCTTCCCCGACCTCACCAACATCCCGATACGCCTGACCATCGACGGCGAAGTGCGCCAGGACGGCAACAGCAGCCTGATGCTCAACCCCATCGTGCCGATGATCCAGTACATGGCCGGATGTTTCTCGCTGCAGGCCGGCGACGTCATTCTCACCGGCACCCCGGCCGGGGTCGGTCCGCTTGAAGTCGGCGCCGATATCGTGCTGGAACTGCCGGGTGTCAGCCGCTTCGAAAGCCGCGTTCAGTAGTCGCGCCGCGCCTCACTTTTTTTTGACATTCGATCTGGATAATGCCCCCACCCCAGTGGGTGCATCGTCCAGATGTGCCCGCATGAATCCATCTCCAGCAAGGGTACTCCATGGTCCGCGCCGCGCTGCATTCATCCCGCCCCCTGTATAAACGTTGGTACCTGTGGACCCTGCTGGTACTGCTGAGCGGCTACATCGTCGCCGTGGTCCTGCACTGGGACGACCGGGCCGAGCTGTGGGTGCAGGAGTGGACGCAGAACAGCGCGCAGCGCAAGGCCAGCATCTGGTTGCCCGACTACAAGGCCGTGATCGACGGCAAGCACTTGCCGGGCATGGAAGGCGACGAGGCTTCGGACATCACCTATCACTCTGGCACCCGCACGCTGTTCGCGGTCATGGGCAAGAATCCCTACCTGACCGAATTGAGCCTGCAGGGTGACGTGTTGCGCAAGATGCCACTCAACGGCTGGAAAAATCCGGAGGCGGTCACGGCGCTGCCCGACGGGCGTCTGGCGATCATCGACGAGCGCCAGCACCAGTTGACCGTGGTCAAGGTCGACGCCGATACCCGCGAGCTGAACATCGCCGATTTCGCATCGTTCGACCTCGGCCCTTCGACGGATCAGAACAAGGCCTTCGAAGGGCTGGCCTGGGATCCGCGCAACCAGCGCCTGCTGCTGGGTGAGGAGCGACCACCGGCGCTGTTCTCGCTGAAGCTGGGCAGCGATGGCCAGCCCATCGGCGAGAAACAACGCCTGGATGCGTCCGACCTGGACATGCGCAACCTCTCGGCGCTGGCAGTGGATCCTCGCACCGGCCACCGCCTGCTGCTGTCGGCCGACTCGCACTTGCTGATGGAGTATGACGAAGCGGGCAAGCAATGGAGCTTCATGACGTTGCTGGGCGGCATGAACGGACTCAAGGACACCATCCCGCGTGCTGAAGGGGTGACCATCGATGACGAGGGCACCCTCTATCTGGTAAGCGAGCCAAATCTGTTCTACGTGTTGCGCAAGCACTAAGGCGGCGAGCGCGCTTTCAGTACAGTGATGTTGCGGAAATTTCCTACAGGTTTATCCGTAGAAACTTAAGCTTGGCTTCATCATTTAATGGTTTGATGCGCACACTTCATTCAAGAGCCCGACGCGATGCGTTTCTTCGTTCGACCCGTACACCTGCTGCTGATCGCGGCACTGCTCACGCTGATCTGCGCCTTCGCCGCGCTGCACCACTTTCGCTGGCTCGAACGCGCCAGTTTCAATGTCGAGCGCTGGCTGGGCGGGCCCCTGCCGGGTGCGATCGATCTGGACAGCTATCAGGTGGATATCGAAGCGAAGGTGATCGAAGGTCTGGACGACGACATTTCGGCGCTGACCTTCGACCCGTCGCGCAAGACCTTGTTCACCGTCACCAACCAGCGCTCGGAGCTGATCGAACTGTCGCTGCAGGGCAAAATCCTGCGGCGGATCGAGCTGGTCGGATTCGGTGACCCGGAAGCGGTCGAGTACATCAGCCCCGGTGTCTATGTGATCACCGACGAGCGCCAGCAACGGCTTATCAAGATCAACATCGACGACACCACGCAGGTCCTCGATGCGCAGCACGCCGAGCAGTTGAGCCTCAACTTCGGCGGCCGCAGTAACAAGGGTTTCGAAGGGCTGGCCTACGATTCGGCCGGCAAGCGCCTGTTCGTGGCGCGCGAGCGCGACCCCATGCTGATCTACGAGGTGCAGGGTTTTCCACGGGGGGTGAGTGACAAGCCGCTGGACGTGCAGGTCACCCAGGACCGTCGGCGCGATGCCGGGCTATTCGTGCGCGATCTTTCCAGCCTGCAGTACGACGAACGCAGTGGTCACCTGCTGGCACTCTCGGACGAGTCGCTACTGGTGGTCGAACTGGACGTGCAGGGGCGGCCCCTGAGCACCATGTCGCTGCGCAAGGGCCACCAGGGTTTGAGCAAGAGCGTGCCGCAACCCGAAGGCATCGCCATGGACGACGATGGCAACCTGTACATGGTCAGCGAACCGAACCTGTTCTACGTGTTCCGCAAACCCTGAGCGGTATTACCGCTCGGGGTGCAGGAATTTATCGAGAAACTGCCGGGTCCGCGCCTGCTGCGGGTTGGCGAACAACTCACGGGCCGGGCCCTGTTCCACGATCACGCCTTGGTCGAAGAACACCACGCGGTTGGCCACGTCCCGGGCGAACTGCATCTCGTGGGTGACGATGACCATGGTCCGCCGTTCCTGCGCCAGGCCTCGGATGGTCGCCAGCACCTCGCCGACCAGCTCCGGATCGAGCGCCGAAGTCGGCTCGTCGAACAGGATCACCTGCGGCTGCATGGCCAGTGCCCGGGCAATCGCCACGCGTTGCTGCTGCCCCCCCGACAGCCGCCTCGGATAGGCGTCCTCCTTGCCGGCCAGACCCACCTTCGCCAACAGGCTGCGGCCCAGTTCGACCGCCTCGGCCATGGCCGTTTTCTTGACCACCACCGGCCCTTCGATGACGTTTTCCAATGTCGTGCGATGGGGGAACAGGTTGAAGTTCTGGAAGACGAAGCCCACTTGCTGGCGCAGCTCGCGAATCAAGCCTTGCTGCTGTGCCACGCGGGCACCGTCGATTTCGATGTCGCCCACGCGGATGCGGCCGCTGGTGGGTGTTTCCAGCAGGTTCAGGCAACGCAGGAAGGTCGTCTTGCCCGAACCGCTGGGGCCGATGATGGCCACCACTTCGCCGGCGGCGATCTCCAGATCGATGCCCTTGAGCACCGTGTGACCATTGAACTGCTTGGTCAGGCCCTTTACCACGATCATTGCTTCCCGCCTCTGGGTCGGGGCGGTTGCCCCGCCGTTCCAGGTGATTCTGCAGGTGCGCCAGAATGCTTGCCAACAGCCAGTAGATCAATGCGGCCGCCAGGTACATGGTGAAGATCTCGAACGTGCGTGCTGTGATCAACTGCGCCTGACGGAACAGCTCCGGTACCTGGATGGTGGCGGCCAGCGCCGTGTCCTTGACCAGCGAGATGAAGCTGTTTCCCAGCGGCGGCAGCGCGGTGCGCATGGCCTGCGGCAGGATGGCCCGGCGCAGGGTCTGCGCGCGGGTCATGCCGATGCTGGCGGCCGCTTCCCACTGGCCGCGCTCGATAGATGCGATCGCTGCGCGCAGGATTTCACAGGCATAGGCTGCCATGTTCAGGGAAAACCCGATCAGCGCCGCCGACAGCGGATCCAGCTCGATACCGACCTGGGGCAGGCCGTAATAGATCACGAACAGCTGGACCAGCAACGGTGTGCCGCGGAAGAACGACACGTAGACCCGCGCCGGCCAGCTCAGCAACCGGCTTCTGGACAGGCGCATGAGCGCCAGGCCGAAACCCAGCAGCAAGCCGAAGAACATGCCGCCCAGGCTGAGAAATATCGTGTAGTAGGCGCCCTTGAGCAGAAAGGGCGCCGAATCGAGCATCAGCTGCAGGCTGCTCTCGATCATTGGGTGACGTCAGCGCTGAACCATTGCTTGGAGAGCTTGGCCAGGGTGCCGTCCTTGCGCAGTTTCTCCAGAGCGTCGTCGATGGCCTTGAGCAGCTCCGGTTCGCCCTTGCGCACGGCGATCCCCGATTCCTGCCGCGAGAACGCGTCGCCGGCCAGGGCCAGGGTCTCGTTGGTCTTGTTGATCAGGTCGAAGGCCGCCAGGCGATCCACCAGGATGGCATCGATGCGGCCGACGCGCAGGTCCTGATACTTGGTGGGGTCATCGTCATAGGTCTTCACGATGGCGCTCGGCACGTTGTCCTTGAGCCACTGCTCGTAGTTGGTGCCCAGGCCCATGCCGACTTTCTTGCCCCCCAGGTCCGACGCCTGCTTGATGCTGTCGGCGTTCTTCTTGGCGACCACCGCCTGGATACCGGAAATGGTGTAGGGCGTGGAGAAGTCGTACTTCTTCTTGCGCTCCTCGGAGATGGTCACCTGATTGACCACGATGTCCAGACGCTTGGAATCCAGCGCCGCGAGGATGCCGGCCCATGGGGTCGCCTGCAGTTTGACCTTGACGCCCAGCTCCTTGGCCAACGCCTCGGAAAGCTGCACTTCGAAACCGGTCAGCTTGCCGTTTTCATCGACGAAGCTGAACGGTGGATAGGTACCCTCCAGGCCGACGTTGATGACACCGGCGTCCTTGATCTTCTGCAACTGTTCGCCGGCGACCGCCTGGCCCAGCAGCGAGCTGCCCAGAACCAGACCGGCGATCAGCAGGTGTTTGCGCAATGCGGGAAAATTCATGGCGAATCCTTGTTGTAATGGATGATCGTGATGAAGGAGGGGCGCGATCGGAAAACAGGACTATAGGCACCGCCACGCTGGCCCACAAGTCCCAACGGTAGCCACGGAACGTATGACCCCGGCTTATGTTCAGATGCTCCACGATCGATCCAAAGCGTTCTTTTTGGTGCCAGGATTTTTCCCGTATGGTGGGCGCCTATCGGCGGCCATCGCTGTTTTCGCACAGGGCAGGACATAACCGTGAACGACATTCCTCAGGCACGCAAAGGCCATTGGCAGTTACAGTCCATCGTCGGCCAGTTGCATGAGGCGCGGTCCGATTGGCGTCGGCAGAACGGGCGCAGCTGCGGCATGCAGGGCGGTCGCGAGCTGCCTTCGCGCGAGGCCATGGCCCAGGTGCTCGAACAGTTGTGCGGTGCGTTGTTCCCGATGCGCCTGGGGCCGGTGGACCTGCGCGAGGAAAGCGAAGATTTCTACGTCGGCCACACCCTGGACGCTGCGCTCAACGAACTGCTGACCCAGGCTCGCCTGGAGCTGCGTTATGCGGCGCGCAATGGTGACTGCGACCTGCCGGCCGTCGACGCCAAAGCGTTGCAGTTGATCCAGGATTTCGCCGCCGCCCTGCCGGGCCTGCGGCGGTTGCTCGATACCGATGTGCTGGCGGCCTACCACGGCGATCCGGCGGCGCGCAGCGTCGATGAGGTGCTGCTGTGCTACCCCGGCGTGCTGGCGGTGATTCATCATCGTCTGGCTCACCATCTGTATCTGGCCGGCCTGCCGTTGCTGGCGCGCATCAGCTCGGAACTGGCTCATTCGGCGACCGGTATCGACATCCACCCCGGCGCGCGGATCGGGCCGAGCTTCTTCATCGACCATGGCACAGGCGTGGTGATCGGCGAAACCGCCGTGATCGGTGAACGGGTGCGTATCTATCAGCAGGTCACTCTGGGCGCCAAGCGCTTCCCGGCGGACGAGTCCGGACAATTGCAGAAAGGCCACCCGCGCCACCCGATCGTCGAGGACGATGTGGTCATCTATGCCGGGGCGACCATTCTGGGTCGCATCACCATCGGCAAGGGCTCGACCATCGGCGGCAACGTGTGGCTCACGCGCACCGTGCCCGCCGGCAGCAACCTGACCCAGGCCAATCTGGTGCAACACGACAGCAGCCAGAAGTAAGCGTACACGGCGCATGGCCAGCGGCCTGTTCAACAGGACCGTTTGGCCCATCAATTGGCCATCTACCCATCACTCGTGTTTTAATTGAACGCTCGTTCAATAAAACCATGGATCGCGATTCGCGTTCAACAGGAGGCCATCCCTTGCTGAAAACGCCCAGTTTCTTCCATTTCCGAACGTGTGGAGTGCACAACGCATGAGTGCATCTTCATCGACACCTAGCGGCAACGTGCGCATGAACCCTCCGGTGTTCTACTTCGCCGCCAGCTTCATTCTGATTTTCGGCATCGTCGTCATTTCCTTCCCGCAGGCGGCCGGTCAATGGCTGCTGGCCGCGCAGAGCTGGGCGGCCAACACCGTTGGCTGGTACTACATGCTGGCCATGACCCTGTACCTGGTGTTCGTGGTGGTGACCGCGCTGTCGGGCTACGGCAAGATCAAGCTGGGGGCCGATCACGACGAGCCCGAATTCAGCTCCCTGTCCTGGGCCGGCATGCTGTTCGCCGCCGGCATCAGCATTCCCCTGTTCTTCTTCGGCGTGCCCGCCCCCCCCCCCCACATGCTGCAACCGCCGCAGGGCGAGGCGGGGACCCAGGAAGCCGCACCTCAGGCCATGCAGCTGCTGTTCCTGCACCGGGGGTTGCACGGCTGGGGCGTGTTTGCCTTCGTCGGTATGGCGCTGGCTTATTTCGCCTATCGTCACACCCTGCCGCTGGCGCTGCGCTCGGCGCTCTACCCGCTGATCGGCAAACGCATCAACGGGCCGATCGGCTACGCCGTGGATGGCTTTGGCATCATTGCTACCATCTTCGGCCTGGGTGCCGACATGGGCTTTGGCGTCCTGCACCTCAATTCGGGCCTGGATTACCTGTTCGGTGTGGCCCATACCCAATGGGTTCAGGTGATTCTGATCACCTTGATGATGGGTGCAGCCATTCTGGTGGCGGTCTCCGGCGTCGACAAGGGCGTGCGGGTGATGTCCGACATCAACATGCTGCTGGCCTGTGCGCTGCTCCTGTTCGTGTTGTTCGCGGGGCCGACCCAGCACCTGCTCAGCACTCTGGTGCAAAACGTCGGCGACTATCTGGGCGCGCTGCCCAGCAAGAGTTTCGACGTCTATGCCTATGACAAACCCAGTGACTGGCTGGGCAACTGGACGGTGTTCTACTGGGCCTGGTGGATTGCCTGGTCGCCGTTCGTGGGGCTGTTCATCGCGCGCATCTCGCGGGGACGCACCATTCGCGAGTTCGTCTTCGGCGTGCTGCTGATTCCATTGGGTTTCACCCTGGCGTGGATGTCGATCTTCGGCAACAGCGCGATCGACCAGGTGATCAATCACGGCATGGCCGCGATCGGCCAGTCGGCCATCACCGACCCGTCGATGACCCTCTACCTGCTGCTGGAAACCTACCCTTGGGCGCGGACAGTGATCGCGGTCACCGTGTTCATCAGCTTCGTGTTCTTCGTCACCTCGGCCGACTCGGGCACTGTCGTGCTCTCGACGTTGTCCGCACGCGGTGGCAACCCGGACGAAGACGGTCCGAAATGGCTGCGGGTATTCTGGGGCGCGATGACGGCGCTGGTCACCAGTGGCCTGCTGTTCGCCGGCAGCATCGATTCGTTGAAATCGGCGGTGGTGCTGACCTCGCTGCCGTTCTCGATCATCCTGCTGGCGATGATGTGGGGGCTGCACAAGGCGTTCCACATGGAAGGCCAGCGCAAGATCGCCCAGTTGTATTCGCTGGCCCCGGTTGCCAGCTCGCGGCCTGGGCGCGGCGGCTGGCGACAGCGCCTGAGCCAGGCCGTGAGCTTCCCCTCGCGTGACGAGGTGTACCGGTTCATGGACACCCATGTGCGCCCGGCAGTGGCCGAAGTGACCGCCTCGTTCGCCGAGAAGGGCCTGGATGCCGTGACCCAGGAGGACACCAGCCACGACAACGTGACGTTCGAAATCGGGCATGGCGAGGAGCGGCCATTCATCTACCAGGTGCAGATGCGCGGTTACTTCACGCCATCCTTCGCCCGTGGCGGGATGGGCAACCAGGAGCTCAAGAACCGCCGCTACTACCGAGCCGAGGTGCATCTGTCCGAAGGCAGCCAGGATTACGATCTGGTCGGCTACAGCAAGGAGCAGATCATCAACGACATCCTCGATCAGTACGAACGGCACATGCAGTTCCTGCATCTGGTACGTTGACCGTCATAGAGGGGCCGCAAGGCCCCTCGCTCGACCCGGTGCAGAAAAGCTGCACGCATAAAAAAACCTCGCACCGATGTGCGAGGGTTTTTTCATGGTCGCGCTGTCAGTTATCGGCGACGGCGTTCTTGGCCAGGATGGCGTTGGCCAGGTCCATGTCGGACGCTTCCAGACCAGGGTTCTGCGCACGGACTTTCTGGATCGCCGCTTCCAGATACGGGCCGCGGATACCGCCTTCGCTGGCCACGAAGCTGCCAGCATCGTCCTGTGCGGCGATGATCAGCTTGTGATCCTTGAAGGTCAGGTAGGAGGAGCCGGTTGTGGCGCCAGAGGAGAGCACGTTGCGCCAGAAGGGATCGGCCATGGCCGAGCTGACGGGCAGGGACAGCAACGCGAGGGTAGCAACAGCGGTTTTGAGGCGCATGATCGAGACTCCACAGTGTGATCCGGTACGAATGTGATCCGGGGCAGTTGTCGTTCTGCTCGTTGGATAGGGTCAATGTCATTCAAGTTCCCCGAGGCGGTCGAGCGGCCCGTAGTGGCGGCTTCACATCGCGTCGATGCGCGGGGTCACGCGCAGTACTTCCTCGAGCGTGGTCAGGCCGGCAGCGATCTGCCGCGCACCCCCCAGGCGCAGGGTGCGCATACCTTCCTTGCACGCCTGACGCCTGAGCGCGGTGAAATCGGTATTGGCGCCGATGCAGGCTTTCACACCATCACTCAGCAGCAGCACTTCATACACGCCGGCGCGCCCGCAGTAACCCGTGTCTCGACAACGCGGGCAACCGACGGCGCGCTGGGCACCCTCCGGGATAGCCATGCGCCAGGGCCCGATGAGGGCCTGCCAGCTTGTCGGATCGATATGCGTGGGCGCCTTGCAGTCAACGCACAGCGTGCGTACCAGTCGCTGCGCCATGACGCCCAGCACCGTGGCCTTGATCAGGTAATGCGCGACGCCCAGCTCCAGCAGCCGGGTGATCGCGCCCACGGCATCATTGGTGTGCAGGGTCGACACCACGAGATGGCCGGTCAGGGCGGCCTGGATCGCCATCTCGGCCGTCTCCAGGTCGCGGATCTCGCCGATCATGATGATGTCCGGATCCTGCCTCATCAGCGCACGCAAACCGCTGGCGAAGTCCAGATCGATGTTGTGGTGTACCTGCAACTGATTGAAAGCCGGTTCGACCATCTCGATCGGGTCTTCGATGGTGCACAGGTTGATCTGCGGCGTCGCCAGCTGCTTGAGGGTGGTGTACAGCGTGGTGGTCTTGCCCGAGCCGGTGGGGCCGGTGACCAGCACGATGCCATGAGCCTGGGTGGTCATCTGCCGCCAGCGACTCAGGTCGTCGGCTACAAGGCCGAGCTGGGCGAAATCCTTGAGCAGCACCTGTGGGTCGAAGATGCGCATCACCAGCTTTTCACCGAAGGCCGTGGGCAGGGTGGACAGGCGCAACTCGATCTCCTGGCCCTCGGGCAGGCGGGTTTTGATCCGCCCATCCTGAGGCTTGCGCTTCTCGGCGACATTCATGCGACCCAGGCTTTTCAGGCGACTGACGATGGCCAGCGTGACCTGTTCGGGGAAGCGGTACACACAATGCAGCAAGCCGTCGATGCGAAAGCGCAACGCTCCGAAGTCTCGTCGAGGCTCGATATGGATATCGCTGGCGCGTTGCTCGAATGCGTATTGGAACAGCCAGTCGACGATGTTGACCACGTGCTGGTCGCTGGCGGCAGGCGCGACCATGTCGCCCAGCTGCAGCAGTTGCTCCAGGTTGCCCGCATGGCCTGACTGGCCCTGGACTTTGGCGCCGCTGACCGAGCGGGCCAGTTGGAAGAACTGTTCGGTGAAGCGCTGGATGTCGACGGGATTGGCCACCACGCGCCTGATCGTGCGCTTGAGCACCTGGGCCAGGTCGGCCTCCCATTGACGCTGCCACGGTTGCGCGCTGGCGATGGTGACACTGTGCTCGTCCACGGCCACGGCAAGGATTCCATGGCGCTGAGCAAAGGCCTGGGGCATCAAGGCCACCACGGTGGGTACGTCGATGCACAACGGATCGATGCGCAGGTACGGTTGGTCGGCATGCTGCGCCAGCCATTGGGTCAGCGCTTCGAGGGTCAGCAATTGTCCGGGTTGGCGGAGATCGGGTAATCGGTAGTCGGCGAGTTGTTGCAGGGGGTGTGTCTGAAGCGGTTCCTTGTAGTCGAGGCTGTCGCGCAGTGCCTGGGCGCGCTCCAGCCCGATAAGGCCGTCGGCCAGCAAGTCGTCGACCAGCTCAAGCAAGCACAGGTCGCAGTCAGGGCGATGCCGCAGGGTCGTGGCGACGAGGGTCATGCGGGGGCCTCCTTGGCGGTGCGCGATCTGTCGTGCCACATAGCCTAGCGCCCATGCCGGAAATTGCCCTCATGGCAACCGTTGCCGCATTTGTCGCCGACTCAAGCGTACGATTGCACCTGGGCCGGATGCTGAGCATCGGCCAGTTGCACATCAAGGACACTGATCAGGTTGCGCATCTTTTCCGCGATCACCTGTGCGCGATGCCAGCTCAACTCGCTCACTTGCACCTGGATTTCCAGGCTGTCCGCCACCTGGCGGGCCGCGAGCTGACAGGGAATCAGGTACTGCATGGCAAACAGGTTAAGCACCCGGCAAAGCACGTCGGCTTCGATCTCTGCACTCAGGTTGAACTGCACGGTGGTGGTCAGATTGCCAGCGGCCCAGACATCCGGGCGTAGCGGGGTCAGCGATTCAAAGGCAGACATGGGTGATCTCCGTGGTCAATGGGGAAAGTCTCCCATGGCCAACACGGTATTTCTTGCCCAACTTTGCTCGTTATGGGGCTATCTTGAATCAAACAATTTTACAATTCGAACAATGGAGAAATAATTATGCACAGCCCGCTGGATGCTTACGACCGGCGCATTCTGGCGTTGCTGCAAGAGGACGCCACGCTGTCCAGCGCGCAGATTGCCGAGCAGGTGGGGTTGTCGCAGTCGCCTTGCTGGCGGCGCATCCAGCGGCTCAAGGAAGAGGGGGTCATCCGGGCGCAGGTGACCCTGCTGGATCGCAAGAAGATCGGCTTGAATACTCAGATATTCGCCGAGGTGAAACTCAACGCCCACGGCCGGTCGAACTTCACCGAATTCACGGAGGCCATAAGGGGCTTTCCAGAGGTGCTGGAGTGCTATGTGCTGATGGGCAATGTCGATTTCCTGCTGCGCATCGTCACACCGGACATCGAGGCCTACGAGCGTTTCTTCTTCGAGAAGTTGTCGATGGTGCCGGGCATTCAGGAGGTGAATTCGACGGTGGCGCTGTCCGAAATCAAGTCGACCACCAGCCTGCCGGTGGATCGGTGACTAGCGAGATCAGCCGCTCCTACAGGTTCACAACACCCTGCAGGAGCGGCTAGCAGCCGCGAAGAGGTCAGAACAAACACCACAAAGCTTACTTGCGCAGCAACAGTTTCCACGCGCGATTCTGACTCACGGCGATGGCCTGTTGCATCCGCGCATCCAGCACTTCATCGGTGATGTCCAGGCTGGCCAGAGCGTGCAGCTTGTTCAGCTCGCCGAACAGGCGATCGACTTCCGGCACGTCCAGTACGCCACGGGCCAGATGCAGCCAGCTCTGGATCCGCTCGATACGCGGCAACTGCTCGGCCAGATCCTCAGGTTGCTGCTGGTAGCGGGGCAATTGCAGCGCTGCGCCTTCCTCGGCCAGCAGATGGCCCAGCCAGCTTTGCAGCTGGGCGGCGCCCTGACGGTTGCCGCGGTTGTTGCGCTCGACCGTCCACAGGCGGCCCATCAGCCAGCGCGAGGTGTTCAGCGAGAACTGGCCCCAGCGCACGTCCAGCAGCTCTTCGGCGAACTGCTCGGGTGCGGCCTTGCGCACGTCTTCGTCTTCCTGCCCGGCCTGCACCAGCGGGCGCCAGTCTTCGAGCAGGGCGTCCAGGGCAGTGCGCAGTTCGTTGCTGCTGGCGCGCGGTGCGGCCTGGCCCAGGCTGCCGACCAACCCGCGCAACTCGATGAGCTGTTGCACCCAGTCCTGCAGCAGGCGCCAGTGGCCGTTGAAGCGGTACTGCTCGGCCAGTCGCTGGCTGTTCGCCAACCGGTGCCAGGCCAGGGCGGTGAAGGCATCGTCGAGCGTCGTCTCGGCGCCCAGCTCGGGGGCGGGCAGGCTCAGCGCGTAGCTGTCCGGATCGCTCAGGCGATAGCCGCGCTCGGCCTTGCTGATGTCGCAGGGCATCAGGGGCAGTTTTTCGGCCAGCTCGGCGGCCAGCTCCAGCAATGCCGCCGGCTCGCCTTCACGCAGCTCCAGCTCCAGCTCGCAGATCTCTTCGGACTGCTTGCCGACGATGACCTTGCCCAGGTCCAGGGCCGCTTCGATCACCACCCGGGCCTTGCCGCGGCCCCAGGCGATTTCCGCGCGCTCACGGACGAAATCGGTGGTGAATACCGGCTTGATGGTCTTCTTGTCCAGCTCGGCCAGTTGCTCGGGCCAGCATTCGCCGTCGAGCTTCTTCAGGTCGAGCTTGGCCTTGGGCAGGTTCCAGTCGTATTCGTTGCGCTGCGACAGCCCGGCCACGCTGCTGCCACGGGTCTTGAGGGTCTGGATGACCTCTTCGCCATCGCGGCGCAGGCGCAGGGCGACCTTGGCCGCTGCCAGTTCGCGGGCAGGCGTATCGAAGTACTGGTTGAACAGCTCTCGGCGCTCCCAGCCACTTTTGTTGCGCTTTTTCAGCAGGGGATGCTCACGCAGAGCAGCGAGCGTTTCGCGGCTGACGCGCAGTTTGATTTCGGTTTCTTTGTGCATGAGGGGGCAATCCAAGCGCTGGCGGACAACAACGCGCTGATGACTAGATAAGGCCGTGCAGTGTACAGCAGTCGTGCCGCGGCGGTTTATTCTTGGCGCCCGATGGCTCTATGATGGGGCTCGCCTCGGGAGGATCGCCATGCCATTGCCGTCCATGCAGGAACAATTCGCCGCCCTCATCGCGGCGCCTTCGGTCAGTTGCACCCAGCCCAGCCTGGATCAGTCCAACGGCCCGGTGATCGATCTGCTGGCCAACTGGCTGACCGAGCTGGGCTTCGCCTGCGAAATCCAGCAGGTCGAGCCCGGCAAGTTCAACCTGATCGCCACGTTCGGCAGCGGCCCTGGCGGTCTGGTGCTGGCCGGGCACAGCGACACGGTGCCTTACGACGAGGCGCTGTGGAACACCGACCCGCTCAAGCTCACCGAAGTCGATGGACGCTGGGTCGGGCTGGGCAGCTGCGACATGAAGGGCTTCTTCGCACTGGCGATCGAGGCGATGCGTGGCCTGATCGATCAGCCGTTCAAGCAGCCGCTGATCATCCTCGCGACCTGCGACGAAGAAAGCTCGATGTCCGGTGCCAAGGCGCTGGCCGCCGCCGGCCGGCCGCTGGGCCGTGCCGCGGTCATCGGCGAGCCGACCGGGCTCAAGCCGATCCGCCTGCACAAGGGGGTGATGATGGAGCGCATCGACATCCTTGGCCGCAGTGGCCATTCCTCGGACCCAAGCCTTGGTCACAGTGCCCTTGAAGCAATGCACGGCGCAATCGGCGAGCTGATGAACCTGCGTCGGCAATGGCAGCGCGAATACAACAACGCGCAGTTCAGCGTGCCCCAACCGACCCTGAACCTGGGCTGCATCCATGGCGGCGACAACCCCAACCGCATCTGTGGGCAATGCTCGCTGGAGTTCGACCTGCGGCCGTTGCCGGGCATGGACCCACAGGTCCTGCGCACCGCCATTCGCAGCAAGCTTGCGCCGTTGGCCGAGTTGCACCAGGTGAAGATCGACTATGCCCCGCTGTTCGCCGAGGTGCCACCCTTCGAGCAGCGTGCCGACACCGAGTTGGTGCGGGTTGCCGAGCGGCTGACGGGGTACACGGCGGCGGCCGTGGGCTTCGGTACCGAGGCGCCGTACTTCCAGAGCATGGGCTGCGAAACCCTGGTGCTGGGGCCAGGCAACATCGCCTGTGCGCACCAGCCCGGCGAATACCTGGAAATGTCACGTTTGCAGCCTACCGTGCGTCTATTGCGTGAACTGATCGAGCATTACTGCCTCGAATCGGTGATTGCCTAAATCGGCGTGCCTGCGGGCCGTCATCCCTGCAAGGAGTGCGCGCGTGTTGCCAAGCCTGTCACGACGATAACCCTCATACCGCTGTGCGCCGAGTGATGCTTTTCGTCCCACTTTTCTACAGGCTTCTGCCGTTATGCCCGACTACGTGAATTGGCTTCGCCACGCTTCTCCCTACATCAATGCCCACCGTGACTGTACCTTCGTGGTGATGCTGCCCGGCGAGGGCGTTGCCCACCCCAACTTCGGCAATATCGTCCACGACCTGGTGCTGTTGCACAGCATGGGCGTGCGCCTGGTGCTGGTCCACGGATCGCGCCCGCAGATCGAAAGCCGTCTGGCCGCGCGCGGCCTGAGCCCGCACTATCATCGCAACCTCAGGGTTACCGATGCGGCCACGCTCGAGTGCGTCATCGATGCGGTGGGCCATCTGCGGATCGCCATCGAGGCGCGCCTGTCCATGGACATGGCGTCCTCGCCGATGCAGGGCTCGCGGTTGCGCGTGGCCGGCGGCAATCTGGTCACGGCGCGGCCGATCGGCGTGGTCGAGGGTGTCGACTATCACCACACCGGTGAGGTGCGTCGGGTCGATCGCAAGGGCATCAACCGCCTGCTCGACGAACGCTCGATCGTGCTGTTGTCGCCGCTGGGTTACTCGCCTACCGGCGAGATCTTCAACATTGCCTGTGAAGACGTGGCAACACGGGCCGCCATCGACCTGGCGGCCGACAAGCTGCTGCTGTTCGGTGCCGAGCCGGGGCTGCTCGATGAAACCGGTCACCTGGTGCGCGAACTGCGCCCGCAGCAGGTGCCGGCGCACCTGTTGCGACTGGGCAACGATTACCAGGGGGAATTGCTCGATGCGGCCGCCCAGGCGTGCAAGGGGGGCGTCAGCCGCGCGCACATCGTCAGCTACGCCGAAGATGGCGCATTGCTCACCGAGCTGTTCACCCGCAATGGTGGCGGTACCTTGGTGGCGCAGGAGCAGTTCGAGCAGGTACGCGAAGCCAACATCGAAGACGTCGGGGGCTTGCTGGACTTGATCAGCCCGCTGGAAGAGCAGGGCATCCTGGTACGCCGCTCCCGCGAGGTGCTGGAGCGCGAGATCACCCAATTCAGCGTGGTCGAGCGTGAAGGCATGATCATCGCCTGCGCCGCGCTGTACCCGATCGCCGATTCACAGACCGGCGAGCTGGCGTGCCTGGCGGTGAATCCGGAATACCGCCATGGCGGTCGTGGCGACGAGCTGCTCGAGCGTATCGAAGAGCGGGCGCGGGCGTTGGGGTTGAACACATTGTTCGTGCTCACCACCCGCACGGCGCACTGGTTCCGCGAACGCGGCTTCGTGCCCAGCGGCGTCGAACGCCTGCCGGCGGCACGCGCCTCGCTGTACAACTACCAGCGTAATTCGAAGATCTTCGAAAAGGCGCTATAGCGGCGCATCAGACCGACCGGTGGCGCCTTCTTCGCGGGCAGAGCCCGGCTCCCACATGAGATAAGCACATATCCATTGTGGGAGCGGGCTCTGCCGTGCAGCAGAGATACCGCAGGGTATTGAGCGCTGTCAGTTGCTGATGGCCAGGATGCTTGCCTGATAGGAACCGACGAACACATCGAAATCGCCCACTTCCTCGGCCTCGAGCGTCGCCTGGGCGGCCAGTGAATCGCGCGCCTGCTGTTCGAAGTGCGCCTGGTCTTGGCTGCTCAGGGGCTGTTGCCGGAAGTACTCGGCATGGGCCTGGCTCTGGCTGAAGGAAAACTCGGCGAAGCTCTGTTTCTGCTCGGCCATCTTCGCCAGGACCTGCGCCGATGGCGTCAGCGACGGATCGCTGACTTTGGCGCGCTGCGCCGCCATCGCCTGGGCATGCTCATCGGTACCGGTACTGCGATCGAGCAATGCAGCGACGGCGTCGATACGCTCCAGCAAATCGCCGGCCCACGCCTTGAGCTCGACCGCCTCGCCATTGCGCTGCAACTGCAGGCCCGGCCGACGACCTTCCTTGACCGTGCTGAGGAAGTTGCCGGTACAGGCCGCGCATTCGTTGCTGTCGATCTGCGGGCTGCTTTCCAGCGCACAGAACAGCAGGAACGCATCGAGGAAGCGCGACTCGGTCAGGTCGACCCCGGTGGGCAGGAACGGATTGATGTCCAGGCAGCGCACTTCGATGTACTGCACACCGCGAGCCATCAATGCCTGGATCGGCCGCTCGCCACTGTAGGTCACCCGCTTGGGACGAATGTTGGAGTAGTACTCGTTTTCGATCTGCAGGATGTTGGTGTTCAACTGCACCCATTCGCCGTCCTTGTGCGTGCCCACCTGCACATACGGCGGATACGGCGTGGCCACCGCCTTGCGCAGGCTGTCGGTGTAGCTGGCCAGATCGTTGTAGCAGGGCGTCAGGCCGGCCTGGGCATTGCTCTGGTACCCCAGGTCGCTCATGCGCAGGCTGGTGGCGTAGGGCAGGTACAGGGTTTGTGCATCCAACTGCTCGAGCTGATGGGCGCGGCCGCGCAGGAAGCCGGCATCCAGTGCCGGCGAGGCGCCGAACAGGTACATCAGCAGCCAGCTGTAGCGACGGAAATTTCGAATCAGCGCGATGTACGCGGAGGACTGATAATCACGATCGGTGCCGACATAGCCATCAGCCTGCTTGAGCACCGGCCACAGCTGCTCGGGCAGGGAGAAATTGTAGTGAATGCCGGCAATGCACTGCATGGTGCGGCCGTAGCGCAGGGACAGGCCCTGGCGATAGACGTACTTGAGGCGGCCGATGTTCGAGGTGCCGTAGTAGGCCAGCGGGATATCTTCCTCGGCTGGCAACGGGCAGGGCATGGAGGGACTCCACAGGTACTCGCTGCCCAGCTTGCTGTACACGAAGCGGTGGATCTGCTCCAGGCTGTGCAGGGTCTGGGCGGGATCCTCGAGTGCGGGCGTGATGAATTCCAGCAGCGATTCGGAGTAGTCCGTGGTGACCTGTTCGTTGGTCAGCGCCGATCCCAGCGCCTCGGGGTGCGGCGTCTGTGCCAGGCGACCCTCGTGGTTGACGCGCAGGCACTCACGCTCGATGCCATGCAGGCACTGCGCGAGCAGAGAAAGGGTGGCAGGCTCGCCGAGCAAAGTCAGGCGGCGGTTGAGAAATTCGCTCAAGTTGGATTCCTTCACGCGTCAGTCGCCCCGATATGGGGGTGGAGCGGACGGTCTGCAAGGGTGAAGACAAAAAGGAACCGGCGTCGTCGCCTGGTTTCGATCGGGCAAGGTGCAGGCCGTACTGCGATCGACACCGCCTGCGCCGTGCCGAAATTACCGCAGAACGACCCCTTCGGGCTAGAGAACCACGAAAGTACCTTGTGCCTTTGCCATCAGTTTTTCGCCCTGAAGCACCTCGGCCTCCACCACCATCGTGCGTCGGCCGGCGTGCAATACCTGGGCCTTGCAGATCACCTCACCTTCTGACACCGCGCGAAGGTAATTGATCTTGCATTCGAGCGTGACGCTTTGATTATCGAAACCGTGGGAGGTCGAGCACGCCAGGCCCATGGCAATGTCGACCAGACTGAAGATGGCCCCGCCGTGCATCACCTGGCCGCGGTTGCGCAGGTGCTCGGCCATGGGCAGTGCCACTTCCGCCACACCGGCATCCAGGCGTCGCACCTGGCAGCCGAGCTCGCGAAAGTAAGCGCTCTGGGTCAGATCGTCGTCGATCTGCATCAGCGTTTCTTCAACTGTTTGGCATTGGCGAACAACGACGCCATGGCGCCGTTGGCGGACGCGGCGGCTTCCTTGACGCGGGCCGGAGCGGCCTGCTGACGGGCTGCGGCACCGGGACGGCTGCCCCGTGCACCGTCGATCTTCTCGCCGGGCGTGTCGCCCATGCGCATCGACAGCCCCACGCGTTTGCGCGGAATGTCCACTTCCATCACCTTGACCTTGACCACGTCGCCGGCCTTCACCGCTTCACGCGGATCCTTGATGAATTTTTCCGACAGCGCCGAGATGTGCACCAGACCGTCCTGGTGCACGCCGATATCGACGAAGGCGCCGAAGTTGGTCACGTTGGTCACCACGCCTTCGAGCACCATGCCCAGTTGCAGGTCCTTGAGCTCTTCCACACCGTCCTGGAACTCGGCGGTCTTGAACTCCGGACGCGGGTCGCGGCCCGGCTTGTCCAGCTCCTGCAGGATGTCGGTCACGGTCGGCAAGCCGAAGGTTTCATCGGTGAATTTTTTCGGGTCCAGGCGCTTGAGGAAGCCGCTGTCGCCGATCAGCGAACGGATATCGCGATCGGTGCCTGCGGCGATGCGCTGTACCAGCACATAGGCTTCGGGGTGCACGGCCGAGGCGTCCAGCGGATTGTCGCCGTTCATGACGCGCAGGAAGCCGGCCGCCTGTTCGAAGGTTTTTTCGCCCAGGCGCGAGACTTTCTTCAGTGCTGCGCGGGTCCGGAACGCACCGTGCTCATCGCGGTGGGCGACGATGTTCTGCGCCAGCGTGGCATTGAGCCCGGAGATGCGCGCCAACAGGGCCACGGAGGCGGTGTTGACGTCCACGCCCACGGCGTTCACGCAGTCTTCCACCACGGCATCCAGGCCGCGCGCCAGCTTGAGCTGCGAGACGTCGTGCTGGTACTGACCCACACCAATGGATTTCGGATCGATCTTGACCAGTTCGGCCAGTGGATCCTGCAGGCGCCGAGCGATGGACACCGCACCGCGGATCGATACGTCCAGGTCGGGAAACTCGCGCGCCGCTAGCTCCGAGGCCGAATACACCGAGGCACCGGCTTCGGAGACCATGACCTTGGTCATTTTCAGGCCGGGGTATTTCTTGATCAGCTCGGCGGCCAGCTTGTCGGTCTCGCGGCTGGCAGTGCCGTTGCCGATGGCGATCAGGTCCACGGCATGCTTGGCGCACAGTGCCGCCAGCGTGGCCAGGGTCTGGTCCCATTTGTTGTGCGGCACATGCGGGTACACCGTGGCGTGATCGAGCAGCTTGCCGGTCGCATCCACCACCGCCACCTTGCAGCCGGTCCGCAGGCCAGGGTCCAGACCGAGAGTGGCGCGCGGGCCCGCCGGGGCGGCCAGCAGCAGGTCATGCAGGTTGTGTGCGAAGACGTTGATGGCTTCGCTTTCGGCGTTCTCGCGCAGCTCGCTCAGCAGGTCGGTTTCCAGGTGGGTGTAGAGCTTGACCTTCCACGTCCAGCGCACCACCTCACCGAGCCACTTGTCGGCGGCGCGCTGCTGATTTTTCACGCCGAAGTGCTCGCCGATCATCATCTCGCACGGGTGCAGGGTGCCCGGAAGTTCTTCGCCCACTTTCAGCGAAGAGCCGAGAATGCCTTCGTTGCGCCCGCGGAAAATGGCCAGGGCGCGGTGCGAGGGCATGCTCTTGAGTGGCTCGTCGTGCTCGAAGTAGTCGCGGAACTTGGCGCCTTCTTCTTCCTTGCCTGCCAGCACTCGGGCGCTGAGTACCGCTTCCTGCTTGAGGAAGCCGCGCAGCTTGGCCAGCAGTGTGGCGTCTTCGGCGAAGCGCTCCATCAGGATGTACTTGGCGCCTTCCAGTGCTGCCTTGACATCGAGCACACCTTTATCGCCGTCGACGAAGCGGGCTGCTTCGGTTTCCGGGTTCAGCGTCGGATCGGCGAACAGGCCGTCGGCCAGCTCGCCAAGGCCGGCTTCCAGGGCGATCTGGCCCTTGGTGCGGCGCTTCTGCTTGTACGGCAGGTAGAGGTCTTCCAGGCGTGTCTTGGTGTCGGCCTGCTGGATCTCGCGGGTCAGCTCGGGCGTCAGCTTGCCCTGTTCCTCGATGCTGGCCAGGATACTGGCGCGGCGCTCGTCGAGTTCGCGCAGGTAGCGCAGGCGCTCTTCGAGGTGACGCAGCTGGGTGTCGTCCAGGCTGCCGGTCACCTCCTTGCGGTAACGAGCGATGAAAGGCACGGTCGAACCTTCATCCAGCAGTGCGACGGCCGCTTCGACCTGTTGAGGGCGGACGCCGAGTTCCTCGGCGATGCGGCTGTTTATGCTGATCATGATAACCACCTGAAAAATGATAGGTACAAGGTGCAGTCCCCCATATGCCTGGTGTATGGGCACGTTTCGGGCACCGTGGCAGCGGACGCTTTCATGCGAACGTTGCCGCTGACGAGCCGCGCAGTATACCCAGCGATATCGTCTCGGCGCGAACCCCAAGCCTTGACGATCAAGGAATGTGGCTGGCGGCCAAAGAAAAATCTGCTAACAATGCACACGGCACGAGCGTCGGCAGCTACGCCATAATGCGCGCCGAGATCAGAGGAGCAACCCATGAGCAGTACCGCACAAGCAGCCGAAGGTGAAAAGATCCTCATCGTTGACGACGATCCGGGATTGAGCAGCTTGCTGGAGCGATTCTTCACCAGCAAAGGCTACCGTGCGCGCGCCGTGCCCAATGTCGAGCAAATGGACCGCCTGCTGGCTCGTGAAGTGTTCCATCTGGTGGTGCTGGACCTGATGCTGCCCGGCGAAGATGGCCTGTCCGCCTGCCGCCGCATGCGCGCCGGCAACAATCAGGTCCCGATCATCATGTTGACCGCCAAGGGTGACGAACTCAGCCGCATCAAGGGTCTGGAACTGGGCGCGGACGACTACCTGGCCAAGCCCTTCAACCCCGACGAGCTGATGGCCCGGGTCAAGGCCGTGCTGCGTCGTCAGTCGGCACCGGTGCCGGGCGCTCCGGGCAGCGAGGACGAATCGGTGTCCTTCGGCGACTACGAGCTGTCCCTGGCCACCCGCGAGCTCAAGCGCGGCGACGAAGTGCACATGCTTACCACCGGCGAGTTCGCCGTGCTCAAGGCCCTGGTGATGAACGCTCGTCAGCCACTGACCCGCGACAAGCTGATGAACCTGGCCCGTGGACGTGAATGGGACGCTCTGGAGCGCTCCATCGACGTGCAGATCTCGCGCCTGCGCCGCATGATCGAACCCGATCCGTCCAAGCCGCGATACATCCAAACGGTATGGGGCGTGGGTTATGTATTCGTACCCGATGGCAACGCCGCCCGGTAGACTTCAGGGGTTTTTGTAGGGTCGATATCCTGAATCACATGTTGATTCGGGATATTCGTCATTCAGAATGTCTGCGAGCCTGCTCGCTCCTGCAACGTATGTGACCGCCGCGCAATGAAGACCCCTGTCTGGTTTCCCCAAAGTTTCTTCGCCCGAACCCTCTGGCTGGTGCTGGTCGTCGTCCTGTTTTCCAAGGCTCTGACCCTGGTCTACCTGTTGATGAACGAAGACGTGCTGGTCGACCGCCAGTACAGTCACGGTGTGGCGCTGACCCTGCGTGCCTACTGGGCGGCGGACGAGAACAATCGCGACCAGATCGCTGACGCCGCAGGCTTGATTCGCGTGGTCGGCGGCGGTGTGCCGGAAGGCGAACAGCATTGGCCGTACAGTGAAATTTACCAACGCCAGATGCAGGCCGAGCTGGGGGAGGACACCGAAGTGCGCTTGCGCGTCCATGCCCCGCCCGCGTTGTGGGTGCGTGCGCCGAGCCTGGGCGCTGGCTGGTTGAAGGTGCCTTTGTACCCGCACCCGTTGCGCGGGCAGAAGATCTGGAGTGTGCTGGGCTGGTTTCTGGCGATCGGCCTGTTGTCGACCGCTTCGGCCTGGATCTTCGTGCGTCAGCTCAACCAGCCGCTCAAGCGCCTGGTGTTCGCTGCCCGCCAACTGGGGCAGGGCCGCAGCGTGCGCCTGCCGGTGAGCGATACGCCCAGTGAGATGACCGAGGTGTACCGGGCGTTCAACCAGATGGCCGAAGACGTCGAACAGGCCGGTCGCGAGCGCGAGCTGATGCTTGCCGGCGTCTCCCACGACCTGCGCACGCCGCTGACCCGGCTGCGGCTGTCGCTGGAACTGATGACCTCGGACAACGAATTCACCCCTGACATGGTCCGCGACATCGAGGACATGGACGCGATCCTCGATCAGTTCCTGGCCTTCATTCGCGACGGACGCGACGAAAAAGTCGAGGTCGTCGATCTGGGGAATCTGGTGCAGGAAGTCGTTGCGCCCTACAACCAGGCGCAGGAGCAGGTATTGCTTCGCCTGGAACCGATCCCACCGTTCCCGCTGCGCCGAGTATCGATGAAGCGGCTGTTGAACAACCTGATCGGCAACGCGCTCTACCATGCCGGCAGCGGTGTGGAGGTGGCGGTCAACGTTTCAGGCGACGACAACGCGCCCTATGTGGTGCTCAGCGTGCTGGACCGTGGCGCCGGTATCGATCCGGGGGAACTGGTTGGCATCTTCGACCCGTTCATCCGCGGCGATCGCGCGCGCAGTGGCAAGGGCACCGGGTTGGGTCTGGCGATCGTCAAGCGCATTGCCGCCATGCATGGCGGCAACGTGGAACTGCGCAATCGCTCGACGGGCGGGCTGGAGGCGCGGGTGCGGCTACCACTGGGCCTGATGCTGCCCAGGGATGCTGTCTAGGAACTAGCCCTTGCCCTTGGTGCGGGTCATGTTCGGGCCTCTGTTCTTTTCGATGTGCTCGATGATCATCCCGGCCACGTCCTTGCCGGTAGTCACCTCGATGCCTTCCAGGCCAGGGGATGAGTTCACCTCCATCACCAAAGGGCCGTGGTTGGAGCGCAGGATGTCCACGCCGGCGACGCTGAGCCCCATCACCTTGGCTGCGCGGATCGCGGTCATGCGCTCTTCCGGGGTGATCTTGATCAAGCTGGCGCTGCCGCCACGATGCAGGTTGGAGCGAAACTCACCGGGTTTGGCCTGGCGTTTCATGGCCGCTATCACCTTGTCGCCCACCACGAAGCAGCGAATGTCGGCGCCGCCGGCTTCCTTGATGTACTCCTGAACCATGATGTTCTGCTTGAGGCCCATGAACGCCTCGATCACCGACTCGGCGGCGGTGGCGGTTTCACACAGCACCACGCCGATGCCCTGGGTGCCTTCGAGCACCTTGATCACCAGCGGGGCGCCATTGACCATGCTGATCAGGTCGGGGATGTCGTCCGGCGAGTGGGCGAAGCCGGTGACAGGCAGGCCGATGCCGCGTCGTGACAGCAGTTGCAGCGAGCGCAGCTTGTCGCGCGAGCGGGCGATGGCCACCGATTCGTTCAGCGGAAAGACGTCCATCATTTCGAACTGACGCAGCACCGCACAGCCATAGAAGGTGACCGACGCACCGATGCGCGGAATGACCGCATCGAAGCCCTGCAGCGGCTTGCCCCGGTAGTGGATCTGCGGCTTGTGACTGGCGATGTTCATGTACGCGCGTAGTGTGTCGATCACGACCATTTCATGGCCACGGGCAGTGCCGGCTTCGATCAGACGACGAGTGGAATACAGACGCGGATTGCGCGACAGCACAGCGATCTTCATGCAACACCTGTGGCAGAGGTAGTAGAGGCCGGGAACACCGGCTTGTCTTGAACGTAGGTGACGCCAGGGTTCACGACCAGTTGGCCATGGACCAGCGCCTTGGAACCCAGCAGCAGGCGGTAACGCATGGATTTACGGCAGGCCAGGGTGAATTCGACCGTCCAGACCCGGTCGCCCAGGGCCAGGGTGGTCTTGATCACGTAGCGCGTCTGCGCATGGCCATTGGAGCTCTTGATGGTCTTCATGGCCACCAGCGGTGCTTCACAGCGTCTGTGGCGCAGTTGCACCACGGTGCCCAGGTGGGCGGTGAAACGCACCCACTTCTCACCGGCACGGGTGAACGGTTCGATGTCCGTGGCGTGCAGGCTGGAGGTGCTGGCGCCGGTGTCGATCTTGGCGCGCAGGCCGGCGACACCCAGGTCGGGCAGCGCCACCCACTCGCGCAGACCGATGACGGTCAGGTGATCAAATGTTTTCAAATTCGGCAAACCGCAAGAGGTAGGGGTGGACCCGTATACGCAAGCTTCAGACCGGCGCGGCCCGGATCAATTCAACCCAGCCCGACGCCGCTTGGCAAGCGTGCGTGCACTGTAATCGCAAAGACCGTCGCTTGCATCCGACAGGCACGGTAGTACAGTTCGATGACGGCATTTCGTGAGGTGAGCCTGTGGCACAGAAGCAAAAGCAGGAAGAAGAGGACAAGGTCCGTCTGGACAAATGGCTGTGGGCTGCGCGCTTCTACAAGACCCGTGCCCTGGCCAAGGAAGCCATCGAGAGCGGCAAGGTGCATTACCGCGGCGAGCGCTGCAAGCCGGGCAAGGAGCCGCACGTGGGCGATGAGTTGCAGATACGCACCGGTTTCGATGAGCGCAGCGTGATCATCGAGGCGCTGTCCATTGTGCGCCGTGGTGCGCCCGAAGCGCAGACGCTCTACCGCGAAACCGAGCAGAGCCAGGCCAGGCGCGAAGCCGCTGCGGCCATGCGCAAGGCCGGCGCGCTGGGCGTGACCACCGACGGCAAGCCTTCGAAGAAGCAGCGTCGGCAGTTGTTCAGTTTTCGTTCAGGGGATTGATCGGGCGCAGTGCTGGCCTCTTCGCGGGCGGCGAGCTCGCCGCCCGCCCCGCTCCAACAATGTGCTGCAGGGACGGGGAGGGTAGCTGAGCCCTCTGCCCCCACACCTTCCTTGAACTGCACTGGCCTGTGGGAGCGGGGCGGGCGGCGAGCTCTCTGCCCGCGAAGAGGCCAGCACAGACACCGCATCACCCTGCGACAATACTCAACCGTCCCAACACCGGCAGCTTCGCCAGCAGGCTGAACACTGGCTCGGTGACCCGCACCAGCCATTGCGAAGTATGGGCTGCGAAGGGCGTGTAGTAGCCCCAGCCTAGCGCCCAGACGGCCATCAGCACACCGCCGATGTAGTCATCCTGCCCCCAGTGGGCCCCGGCAACCAGGCGCGGCAGCATGAACACCAGGGCCAAGGCCCAGATCCACAGCCACTGGCCGATTCGACGGGTACAGACGCTCATGAACAGCGCCCAGATCAGCAGCACCGAAGCATGATCGCCCGGAAAGCTTTGGCTGGAGCGATCCTTGAGTTCCCAGTGGCGTTCCAGGTTCGGGTACCAGTCGCTGAGCAGTACCGGATCGGTCAGGACCATGCTCGGACTGTCGTGGTCCCAGCCCATTGCGTGTATCCACTTGGAAAACAGCGCGCGCACCACCACTAAGAGCAACAGCACGGCCATGAAGCCGAAAAAGGCCTGGCGAACCTGTCCGGCCTTGAACACCCAATTGCCGCGGATCAGCAGCGCCAGCATGATCACACCGACCACGATGTCGAAGGGTCGCAAGCTGCCCAGGGTCCACACGTAACGCCACGCGGCATCGCTGGCCAGGGGCGTGTTGAGCAGGCGAAACAGCCATTCGTCGAATGCTGTACACAAATGATGGCCAATGGGCCATAACCAGAAGCACAAGAGCACGATCGGGATTGAATTGCACAGCAGCAAGCCGCTAACGTTCCACCTGGCTTGGAACAGTGGGGCTTTGTTCATAAGATACCTCTACATCCACAGGGCAGTGAGCGATCAAACGAACGCTCTGAAGCGGGCTTTATAAAAGCCGCTACACATTTTGTCACCATTCTCAGATACTGGACTTATGCACGATCTTCCTGAAGCCGATTTCACCCAACGCTTTATTTTCGACGACGCCGATGTACGCGGTGAGGCGGTAGCATTGGAACGCAGCTACGCCGAGGTCCTGGCCAAGCACGATTACCCGCTGCCAGTCCAGTTGCTGCTGGGCGAATTCATGGCTGCCGCAGCCCTGCTGGTAGGGACGCTCAAGTTCGATGGCTTGCTGATTCTGCAGGCCCGCTCCGAAGGTCCCGTGCCGTTGCTGATGATCGAATGCTCCAGCGAGCGTGATATCCGCGGCCTGGCGCGTTTCCACGCCGAGCAGATCAACGACACCGATGGCCTGCCCGAATTGATGCCCGCCGGTACCCTGGCGATGACCATCGACCCTACCGAAGGTCAGCGCTACCAAGGCATCGTGGATCTGGAAGGTGCCGACCTGTCGGCAAGTTTCTCCAATTACTTCGCTCTCTCCGAACAGCTCGGTACGCGCTTCTGGCTCAAGGCCGATGGCCAGCGTGCCCGTGGCCTGCTGTTGCAGCAATTGCCTGCCGCTGTGATCAAGGACGAGGACGACCGCGCCGAGAGCTGGAAGACCGCCATCACCCTGGCCGATACCCTCAAGGCCGAAGAACTGTTGGGCCTGGATAACGAAACCGTGTTGTACCGCCTGTACCACGAGCAGGCATTGCGGCTTTTCGATACCCAGCCGATTCGGTTTCGCTGCAGCTGTTCCAGGGAGCGTTCGGCACGAGCGCTCGTCAGTCTTGGGCACGACGATGCACGCGAATTGCTCAAGGAGCATGGCGGTACGGTGGAAATCGACTGCCAGTTCTGCAACCAGCGCTACTTGTTTGACGCCACCGACGTCGATCAGCTCTTCAGTGGCGCCGGTGTGGACGCTCCGTCAGATACCCGTCACTGAAGCGATTTAGTCTCGCTAAATTAACAAACGGACGCCGGAATAACGCCGTTACCGACAGGAGGACGCTATTCTTTTCGGGCGTTTCTGGCATAATCCGGCCCACTTTTTAGCTGTAGTGGTTGTTGTAAACTTACTACAAAACGTTTGGAGCACTCGGCCCAGAGCCGACGGGGAACCTCATGACGCAAGCCAAGAACGCCGTGTACGCCGATCTGACTGTAGACGATCTGGTTAAAGAAGCCCTGAACCGTGGTGAAGGCGAGCTTGCCGATACCGGGGCTCTGGTGGTGCGTACCGGTCATCGTACCGGTCGTTCGCCAGTCGACCGTTTCATCGTCGAAGAGCCCACTACCCAGGACGCCATTGCCTGGGGCCCGATCAACCGCAAATTTCCCGCCGACAAGTTCGATGCCCTGTGGGATCGCGTCGAAGCCTATCTGGGCGAGCGCGAGCGGTTCGTTTCCCATGTGCATGTAGGCTCCGATCCGGCGCACTACCTGCCGGTCAAGATGACCACCCAGACGGCCTGGCACAACCTGTTCGGGCGTTGCCTGTTCATCAACCCTGAGCAGTACAACGCCGGTGGCAAGGATGAATGGCAGGTGCTCAACGCGCCTGAGTTCGAGTGCGTGCCCGAGCGCGATGGCACCAACTCCGACGGTACCGTGATCATCAACTTCGCGGCCCGCAAGGTGCTGATCGCGGGCATGCGCTATGCCGGCGAAATGAAGAAGGCGATGTTCTCGGTGCAGAACTTCCTGCTGCCGGCCGCCGACGTGCTGCCGATGCACTGCGCCGCCAACATGGGCGAAGACGGCGACGTCACCCTGTTCTTCGGCCTGTCGGGCACCGGCAAGACCACCCTGTCGGCCGACGAAAGCCGTTACCTGATCGGTGACGACGAGCACGGTTGGGGTGTGGGCGTGGTGTTCAACATCGAAGGCGGCTGCTACGCCAAGTGCATCGACCTGTCCGAGAAGAACGAGCCGGTCATCTGGAAAGCCATTCAGCACGGCGCCGTGCTGGAGAACGTCGTGCTCGATGCCGACAAGAAGGCCGACTACGCCGATGACAGCCTGACCCAGAACAGCCGTGCCGCGTACCCGCGTGAGCTGATCGAAAAGCGCGCGCCGAAGAACCTGGGTGGCGAGCCCAATGCCGTGATCTTCCTGACCTGCGACCTGACCGGCGTACTGCCGCCCGTGTCCATCCTCAGCGAAGAGCAGGCGGCCTATCACTTCCTGTCGGGCTACACCGCGCTGGTTGGTTCGACCGAGATGGGTTCGGGCAGCGGCATCAAGTCGACCTTCTCGACCTGCTTCGGCGCACCGTTCTTCCCGCGTCCGGCTGGCGAGTACGCCGAGCTGCTGATCAAGCGTATTCGTGGCTTCGGCTCCAAGGTCTACCTGGTCAACACCGGCTGGACCGGCGGCGGCTACGGCGTTGGCAAGCGCTTCAACATCCCTACCACCCGTGGCGTGATCGCAGCGATCCAGAGCGGCGCCCTGATCGGCACCGAGACCGAGCACTTGGACATCGTCAACCTGGACGTGCCAAAGGTTGTCCCAGGCGTCGACACCAACCTGCTCAACCCACGCAACACCTGGGCTGACCCAGCCGCCTACGACGAAGCCGCCAAAGGCCTGGCTTCGCTGTTCATCGAGAACTTCAAGAAGTTCGACGTGAGCGACTCGATCAAGGCTGCCGGTCCGCAGTTGTAAGTAGCAGCTTGCGAAAGAAACCGCCCCTTTGTGGGCGGTTTTTTCGTTTCTTGGTCTTCGATTTTCACAAGATCAACACGACATCGTTGGCGACAAGATACCCATCCATCTAGCAAAAACGCGGTGTATCCTTGCTGACGTCGACTGACCAAATGGAGGCAAGCATGTCGCCTATGTCATTTCCCATACCTGACGATATGGCAGAGTCTTTGTCGCGCCTCGCGCGTGATACGGGCCATAGCGAATCTTTTTTAGTGCTTGAGGCCATGCGCGAATACCTGGAGCGCGAGAGTTGGCAGATAGAAGAGATCAAGGACAGCCTTCGGGAATTGGAAGCAGGCAACACCGCCAGTGCCGAAGAGGTAAACGCCCTGTGGGAAAAGTGGGGTAAGGGTGCGAATTGAGTGGCTGACCAAAGCCCTCAAACACCTCGATCACGAAGCCAGTTTCATAGCCAAGGACAATGAATTGGCGGCGAGTCAATTCGTATCAGCGGTGCGCGAAGGCGTGGATCGCCTATCAAGGTCCCCGGCGCTGGGTCGCATTGGCCGCGTGGAGGGAACACGTGAGTGGATAATGCCCGACTGGCCATACGTGATTCCCTATCGAATCGAAGCTGATCGATTGATCATCCTCCATATCTTCCATACACGGCGGGCGCTGCCAAGCGATTGGTAGAAACTTGATTGCTGCACATAGGCAAGGCTAGGCCTAAAAGCGACTGTGCAGGCATTTGAAGACAAGGAAAGCGGGAGAGGTGTCGCAGGCAGTGGCCATGCCATCTGCCCGCTTGCGTAGAGAAGCTCTCTACCATGATCGTGACTCAGCGATCGCGCCAGTGCTTGTTGTGGCCGACATGGCGGCCGCGGTCGCGGTGTTTCCATTTGCCGCGGTTGTCGTGGCCGCGATAGCGGCGATCGTCACGATCGTCGCGGGCGGACGAGGTGCCCATGTAGTTGCCCAGCGCGCCGCCGGCACCACCGCCGGTGGCGGCGCCGATCAGGCCGCCTGTGCTGCCGCCTACGTTGCGGCCCACCACGTTGCCGCCTGCAGCACCCAGGGCGCCACCGATGGCGGCCCGGCCACGGCTGCGCTTGGCGGCGCCGGCTGCGCTACCTGCCGCACCACCCAGGCCTGCGCCAATGGTCGAGCCGGTGCTGCCGCCCAGTTGCTGGCCGACCACCGCGCCCAGTACCCCACCCAATGCGCCCCCTACACCGGCTTCGGTGTTGCTGCCAGCAGAGGCAGCGCCTGTTATAAGGCCGAGGGTCAACAAAAGTATCGAGGGAAATTTCATCGATCAGATCTCAGAGGGATGACGGCGCGACTTTGCTATGCGATCGGTCGTCCGACAAGCGCGATGTGATGGAAAGCACGATGGGTGCGCAGTTCTGAGATTCTGAAGTTTCATGGGGAAACTTTGAGCGGGGAGGGTGGTCGCACGTACTTCCGGAGTGGCGTCTTTTGCTGGCGTTGAAGGTTAAGAGCACGATCAAGATCAAGATCAAGATCAAGAGCTACGCGGCTTGCGCCGCTGCTACAGGGGGGCGTGCACCTTGGGGGCGTTCACCCTTGATTGGCGCGCATCCTTGGGTGCTGGGCATCCTGTATTGGCGTGAGGGCTTGTCGCGGCACGGGCCGCGACAAGGGGTTGCGTGGGGCGTCAGGCGATGCGGGCGCTTGGGGCGGGTTGCTCCAGGCGAATGGCGACGAACTTCGAAGTTGGCGTGCTGCTGCCGTCGCCGACGCTTTCCAGCGGCACCAGCGGGTTGACCTCGGGGTAGTACGCCGCTGCCTGACCTGCCGGAATGTCGAACGCCAGCAGCGTGAAGCCCTTCACGCGGCGCTCGCGGCCGTCTTCCCAGAGTGATACCAGATCGGCTTTCTGACCCGGGCGGAAGCCCAGGCGAATGATGTCGGCCTCATTTGCGAACAACACGTCACGCTGGCCACGTACGCCGCGGTAGCGGTCGTCCAGGCCGTAGATGGTGGTGTTGTACTGATCGTGAGAGCGCATCGACTGCATGATCAGATCCGGCACCTGGCCAGTGGCGCGTACTCGCTCGTCGATCAGGTCCAGCGGCAGGCGATTGGGCTTGAAGTTGGCGCGCCCGGTAGGCGTGTTCCAGCGACGTGCGCCAGCGCTGTTGCCCAGATAGAACCCACCTGGATGCTTGAGGCGTTCGTTGAAGTCCTTGAAGCCGGGCAGGGTGTCGGCGATCAGGTCGCGGATGCGGTCGTAGTCCGCGATCAGCCAGTTCCAGTCCACCGGCTGCGCACCGAGCGTGGCGGCGGCGATGCCGGCAATGATCGCAGGCTCGGAGCGCATCTGCTTGGACAGCGGCTGCAGCTGGCCATTGGATGCGTGCACCATGCTGAACGAATCTTCCACGGTTACCGCTTGCGGGCCCTCGCTCTGCTGGTCGATGTCGGTACGGCCCAGGCACGGCAGGATCAGTGCCTGCTTGCCATGCATCAGGTGACTGCGGTTGAGCTTGGTGCTGATCTGCACGGTGAGATCGCAGTTGCGCAGCGCCTGTGCGGTGCGGGTGCTGTCCGGCGTGGCCTGGGCGAAGTTGCCGCCCAGCGCGATGAACACCTTGGCTCGGCCTTCGGCCATGGCGTGGATGGCTTCAACTACGTTGTGGCCGTTGGTGCGCGGCACATTGAAACCGAAGCGCTTCTCCAGGGCATCGAGCAGAAAGGCCGGTGGCCGCTCGTTGATGCCCATGGTGCGGTCGCCCTGCACGTTGCTGTGGCCACGAACCGGGCACAGACCTGCGCCTGGACGACCGATGTTGCCGCGCAACAGCATCAGGTTGGCGATTTCCTGGATGGTCGGCACTGAGTGGCGGTGCTGGGTGATACCCATGGCCCAGCACATGATGACGTTCTTGCCCTTGAGGTACATGCGCGCGGCAAGCTCGATATCGGCCAGCGGCAGGCCGGACTGCTCGACGATGTGCTCCCACGACGTCTCATCGATCGCCGCCAGGTATTCGAGCACGGTGGCGGTGTGCTCGTTGAGGAAGTCGTGGTCGAACACCGACGGTGCATTGTTGGCCTGAGCTTCGCGCTCCCATTGCAGCAGGAACTTGGCCATGCCACGCATCATCGCCATGTCGCCGCCCAGGGCCGGACGGAAGTAGGCGGTGTTGGTCGGACGGTCACCGTTGGTGAGCATCTCGATCGGGTGCTGTGGGTGCTGGAAGCGTTCCAGGCCACGCTCCTTGAGCGGGTTGATGCAGACCACCTGCGCACCGCGCTGGACCGCTTCACGCAGCGGTTCGAGCATGCGCGGGTGGTTGGTGCCGGGGTTCTGGCCCCAGACGAAGATGGCATCGGCATGCTCGAAGTCGTCGAACGTCACCGTACCCTTGCCCACCCCGACGCTCTGCGACAAGGCCACGCCGCTGGCCTCGTGGCACATGTTCGAGCAGTCGGGGAAGTTGTTGGTGCCGTAGGCGCGCACGAACAGCTGGTACAGATAGGCTGCTTCGTTGCTGGCCCGGCCCGAGGTGTAGAACTCGGCCTGGTCAGGGCTTTCCAGATTGAGCAGGTGCTTGGCGACCAGCGCGTAGGCGTCGTCCCAGGCGATCGGGACGTAGCGATCGCTGGCGGCGTCATAGACCATCGGCTCGGTCAGGCGGCCCTGGTATTCGAGCCAGTAGTCGCTCTGCTCCAGCAGCGAGGTAACGCTGTGCTTGGCGAAGAAGGCCGGGTCGACGCGGCGCTTGGTCGCCTCCCAGTTCACGGCCTTGGCGCCGTTTTCGCAGAATTTCACCATGCCGCTTTCCGGCGAGTCGCCCCAGGCACAGCCCGGGCAGTCGAAACCGCCGTTCTGGTTGGTCTTGAGCATGGTGCGGATGTTCTTCAGGGCGTTGTCGCTGCTCAGCCAGAACTGCGTCACGCTGATCAGTGCGCCCCAGCCGCCGGCTGCGCCTTTGTAGGGCTTGTAGCGGGGTACAGGAGTCTTGTCGGCTTGATTGTGAATGCTCACGCTTGATTCTCCAACGCAGGGCTATAGACCCGCGGCGCGCTGTGCTGCGGCAGGTGGATGAGGTTCAGGTTGTGCCGGCGTGCCCATTGCAGGGCCAGGCCGGTCGGCGACGACAGGCTGACCAGGGTCTGGATGCCGGCGCGCAATACTTTTTGAATGAGTTCCAGACTGCAGCGGCTGGTGACGATGGCCAGCCCGCCGGTGCTGTCGATGTTCTGCCGCACCAGGGCGCCGATCACTTTGTCGAGCGCGTTGTGGCGGCCAATGTCTTCGCGGCCCAGCAGCAGGGTGCCGGTAGCGTCCATGAACAGCGCCGCGGGGACCGCGCCGCTGCGCTGGCCCAGTGGCTGGAAGGCCCCGATGCGCTGGCGCAGGCCTTCGAGCCATTGCGCTGGCGGCAGGGCCGCGCCGGGTAATACCGCCAGGTCCGGCAATGCCTGTTCGACGGCTTCTACGCCACACAGCCCGCAGCCGCTGCTGCCGGCCAATTGCCGACGCTGGGTCTTGAGATTCCAGAAGGCACGATTGGCGATCTGCACCTCGGCGTGACGTGCCGAGCCTGCACCGCTGAGCTTGATGTCGTAGATTTCATCGGCGCCAGCCACGATACCGCTGCCGATGCTGAAACCGGTGACGAAGTCTTCGAGGTCGGTGGGGGTGACCAGCATGACGGCCTGGCTGATGCCGTTGTAAGCGATCGCCAGCGCCACTTCTTCGGCCAGTGGCGTGCTGCCCGGTTCGTCCAGGCTCAAGCTGCAGTAACTGTAGGTCTGGCTGGCGGTGGGACTGGCGAGAGGGGCAGCCGAGGTAGAAACGGGCACCGCGCTGGCCGGGTGCTTGGCGTTCATGGGAATGGACCGGCAATGAATTCAGCCTTTAGCCTAGGCGCAGGATTGCCTAGCGTCTAATTGCTATTACCGATGCGACGATAGACCGCATTGATCATGGCGCGTCGTAGAGCTTGAAGCAGGCTTCGGCCAGTGCCGAACGGGGCGCCGCGCGGCGCATGATCAAGCCCAGAGGCGCCAGCGTGTGGGCCTCGGCGATGGGTTGCAGGCGCAGGTGCTCGGTCAAACCTTCGAGCCCACCCGCCAGCGGCATGATCGCGCAGCACAGGCCACCATGAACGGCCTGGATCAATTGATGGACGGCATCGGTCTGCAGCAGCGGTTGCGGTGCGAGTCCGCGCGAGTGGAAGTTGTGGTCGATGGACTGGCGAAAATGCATGCCAGTGGTGAGCATGCCCAAGGGCAGTTCGGTCAGGGCTTCCCAACTCAGGGCCTGCTCGCCGAAATCGTAGTGACGTTGATCGAACAGCAAGCCCATGCGCGTTTCGCCCAGTGCGCGCGATTCGAAGCGCTCCTGGTCCAGCCGCTCCAGAAACGAGACGCCCAGGTCGATGCGGTTGCTCGCCAGCTGTTCGAGGATCTGCTCGGAGCTCAGCGAGCTGAGTTCGAAGCGCAGGTTGGGGTGCTCGCCGTGCAGGGTGTGCAGCAGCGGCACCGGGTCGAAACTGGACAGTGGCACCACCCCCAGACGCAGCGTCCCGACTAGGTGGCCGCGACAGGCCGCCGCTTCGGCCTGCAGGCCATCGTAGGCGGCCAGGACGGTACGCGCCCAGGCCAGCACGCGCTCGCCGGGCGCGGTGAACCCTTCGAAGCGCTGGCCGCGTTTCACCAACGGCAAGTCGAGTTCTTCTTCAAGGTTGCGCAAACGCATAGAGAGCGTCGGCTGGGTGATGTGACAGCGCGCTGCGGCCTGGCCGAAGTGCCGGGTTTCATCCAACGCGATGAGGAATTTGAGTTGCTTGATGTCCATGCTCGCTCCTGGGTTGGCGATGCGCAGTATAGCGACACGCGCTGGCGGTAGGTCCCTGGCCAGCCGGGCGGGTCACAAACCCGCGATGAGCTCGCGGTAGTCACCCACCGCGGCGAACTCCTCGGTGTCCTTGGCGCCCTTGCGGCTGTCGGGCTCGCTGACCGCCAGCAGGTGCTTGATCCCGTAGGCCCGGGCGCTGCGCAGCACGGGCAGGGTGTCATCGATGAACAGGCTGCGCGCCGGGTCGAAGCCGATGTCGGCCTGCAGGGCGTCCCAGAACTGCGCGTTTTCCTTGGGGTAGCCGTAGTCGTGGGAGCTGATCATCCGCTCGAAATAGGGCGCCAGCTCGATGCGCTCCAGTTTCAGCGACAGCGAGTCGCGGTGAGCATTGGTGATCATGATCACGCGCTTGCCGGCCTGCTTGATGGCGGCCAGGAACGTGTCGGCGTCGGCCCGCAGCGCGATCAGCTCGGCGGTTTCGCGTTTGAGCTCGCGCACCGGGATGTTCAGCTCGCGGGTCCAGAAATCCAGGCAGTACCAGTTCAGCTTGCCGGCGCTGTCGGTGAACAACGGTTGCAGCTCCAACTGCGCCATCGCCAGACTGACCCCGTGCAGTTGCGCATAGCGTTGGGGCAGATGCTCCAGCCAGAAGTGATTGTCGTAATGCAGGTCGAGCAGGGTGCCGTCCATGTCCAGCAGGACGGTGTCGATGGTGCTCCAGGCGAGGCAAGGCATAGCGAAGATTCTCGGGCAGTGGGGGATCAAGGGTGGCCTGCCGCAGGCCAAGCCACGGTATAGTAACCCGTTCACGTCCAGGAGCTGCCCGATGCGCCAGAAACCCGAAGTCCTCGCCCGCGAAATCGTTGCCAGCAGTCGCCTGTTCCGTGTCGAGGAAGTGCAGTTGCGCTTCTCCAATGGTGTGGAGCGCACCTACGAGCGTCTCGTGGGCCGCGGCAATGGTTACGGTGCGGTGATGATCGTGGCGATGGCCGATGCCGAGCATGCCCTGCTGGTCGAGGAGTATTGTGGCGGGACCGATGCTTATGAATTGTCGTTGCCCAAGGGTTTGATCGAGCCGGGCGAAGACGTGTTGGCGGCCGCCGACCGCGAGCTCAAGGAGGAGGCCGGATTCGGCGCACGTGAACTGGAGCACCTCACCGAACTGTCGCTGTCGCCGGGGTACATGAGCCAGAAGATCCAGGTCGTGCTGGCGCAGGGGCTGTACGAGGAGCGGCTCGAGGGCGACGAGCCGGAGCCGATGCGCGTCGAACGGGTCAACCTGCGCGACCTGGCTGGTCTGGCCCAGCATCCGCAGTTTTCCGAAGGCCGCGCATTGGCCGCCCTGTACCTGGCGCGCGACCTGTTGATCCAGCGCGGGGTGTTCAGCCTGTGAGCGACGTCGAACGCCTGTTGCCCGAAGTCGTGGCGCTGGCCCATCAGGCCGGCGCGGCAATCCTGCCGTTCTGGCGGGCCGATGTGCAGGTCATGGCCAAGGCCGACGAGTCGCCGGTGACTGCCGCCGATCTGGCGGCGCATCAGATCATCGTCGACGGGTTGACGGCGCTGGCGCCCGATATCCCGATCCTGTCCGAAGAAGATGCGGACATCGCCCTCGCGGTGCGTGAACGCTGGACCCGCTGGTGGCTGGTCGATCCGCTGGACGGCACCAAGGAGTTCATCAACGGCAGCGAAGAATTCACCGTCAACATCGCGTTGATCGAGAACGGTCGGGTGGTGTTCGGCGTGGTCACCGTGCCGACAACGGGCAGTGCCTACTATGGCGGTGCCGGGCTGGGTGCCTGGCATGCAGCGGGCGGAGAACCGGCCCAACCGATCGGTGTACGCAGTGTGCCTGCGCCCGGCAGCGCGTTTACCGTGGTCGCCAGTCGGCGACATTCCAGCCCCGAACAGGAGCACCTGCTGGCCGGTCTGAGCACCGTGGTGGGCCCGCTGGAGC